>NZ_FUIC01000042.1 GCF_900163695.1 Gulosibacter sp. 10 | reverse complement strand
CGACCATTCGCGGCCAAGATTCGGAGGTACGGAGGTGGAGGAGGGGGCGGTCGTTACGCGGCTTCGTCGATCGAGCGTCGGCCGCCTCGGGAGCCCGCCTCCCTATGATGGAGACGAGCGCGGAACGGAGGCGCGACCATGGCCGTCTGGGATACGAGCACGCTCCCCGAAGCAGATCAGTTCGAGTACTACCAGCAGGTCATCTGCCGTGCGTTCGTGCCGCTGCTGCCGATTCCGGTCGGCCGCCCCGAGGGGTTCGCCTCCCGGATCCAGACCCGTGCGCTCGGCGCGCTCAACCGGGCGAGCGTCGGCTCCCCGATCCAGGCGACGCATCACGGCTCCAGCGAGGTCTCCGCGACGGCGGAGCCCTACTACTTCGTGAACCTGCAGCTACAGGGCCGCTGCCGGGCGAAGCAGGGCGCGGCCGATTCGGTGGTGGAGCCGGGGCAGTTCACGGTGCTCGACACCACTCGACCCTTCTACCTCGACTTCGACCGGGATTGGCGGATGCTCTCGTTCCGCGTCCCCCACGAGCATCTCGACGAGCACATTCGCGGGGTCGGGATCCCGCTCGGCGCGCCGATCGGCCGGTCGGGCGCGGCCGCCGCCGCGATCGCTCTGATCCGGGCGCTGTGGTCGATGGGGGGCGAGGTGCCCGTCCGGGCGTCCGAGGAGCTCGCGCTCTCCTTCTCCTCGGCGGTGGCGGCCGCGCTCACCGAGCGGAGCTTCGATGCCGCCGAGCTCCAGCCCGTCGGCATGCGCGCGCTGATCGTGCGGTATCTCGGCCGCCATCTCTCCGATCCGGCCCTCTCCGTCGACAGCGTGAGCCGGGTGTTCGGGGTCTCGCCGCGCACGCTGCACTCCGCGTTCGAAGGGGAGCGGGAGACCTTCGCGGCCGCGCTGCGATCCATGCGCATGCGCCGCGCCGCCGAGCTGCTCGCGGACGGAAGAGGATCGGTCACCGCCGTCGGAGAGGCGGTCGGGTACCCGGATCCGAGCTCCTTCGGGCGTGCCTTCCGGCGGTTCCACGGCGCGTCGCCGAGGGAGTTCCGGGCACTGCGCGAACTGCAGAGTTCTCGCGCACGGATGGCATAGCGCGCTCGATCGCTCCTCGTGAGACTGGGGGCGGGCGCGGAGCCCCGATGCTCCGGGCCCGCCGATCAGTCATCCGTCTCAGAGAGGAGATGCGAAGATGTCCGTTTCCTTCGCGCTCAGCCCCGAACAGCAGCAGCTGAAGTCCGATGTCCGCGCATTCGCGCGCGGCGTGCTCGCACCACTGATGGAGCAGGTGCGGGCCGAACGGGATCCGCAGATTCGAGCCGGTCTCATGCGGCCGGCGGTCGAGGCCGCCGTCGAGGCGGGGATGCTGCGCGCCCTGATCCCCGCCCCCTTCGGCGGCGCCGCCACGAACGGGGTGGACGCGGCCCTCTTCATCGAGGAGATCGCGGTCGAGTCGCCGGACTTCTTCATCACGATGGCGGGGCCGCTCATCGCGCTCGCGCCGGTGTACGAGGTGGGCACGCCCGAACAGATCGAGCGCTTCGTCTCGCCGTTCCTCGCATCCGAGGGGGCGCCGGTGGCCGCGATGGCGTTCAGCGAGCCGGATGGCAGCGCGAACTTCGGCGCGGAAGCACCCGCCGACGGAGTGCTGACGACGGCGGTGCCCGACGGCGACGAGTGGGTCGTCAACGGGCGCAAGGCCTGGTCCTCGCTGCTGCCCGGGTGGGACGGCGACGGACCGGACATCATGACCATCGTGTGCCGCACGCCCGGCGGGGTCTCGCTCGTCGTCGCCGAGCGCGAGCAGCTCGCGGGCCGCATCGAGGTGGAGGAGTACTACGATCTGCCCGGCCTCACTGGGTGCATGACCGCCCGCGTGCGGCTGCACGACGTGCGCGTGCCGAAGTCCCATCTGATCGGCGAGGAAGGCGACGGCGTGCGGCTCACCCTGAACGCCTTCATGGCGAGCGGCGCCTCGATCGGCACCTTCGCGACCGCCGCCGCCCGCAGGGCGTGGGAGGTCGCCTACGAGTTCGCGACCACGCAGAAGCGCGGCGGCGCCGTGCCGATCATCGAGTACCAGTCGGTCTCCGACGTCCTCGCCGACACGAAGGGGCGCATCGAGGCCATGCGCCTGCTCGGCTGGCGATCGCTCGACGCGGTGATCGCCCAGGATCCGGCCGGGGGAGAGCTGGCGCTGCACTCGAAGGTGTTCGGATCCGAGAGCGGTCTCGCCGTGGTGAACGACCTGATCAAGGTCGTGGGCGTCACCGCCTACGACTCGAACTTCCCACTGGTGCGGCACCTGAACGACGCTCTCGCCTACCCGATCATCGAGGGCAGCAACACGGGCGTGCGGAGGCGTCAACTGCAGGCGATGCTCGCTGCCGAAGGCTTCGATCCGCTCGCGGCATCGGGGCTCTCCTGATCGGGGGTACTCCCAGGGACTCCCTCGAGACGGGCGGCCGCCTTAGCGTCGAAACATGTCCGATCGCCTCCGTCTTCAGCAGCCCGCCGCCGTGAGGGCGCGCCCGGGGCGGCTCCTCGCCCTGCTTGCCGCGGGTCTGCTGTGCGCCGTGCTCGCGGCGTGCCGGACGGCCGACGCCCCGCCGCCCGGTCTCTCCCAGAACAGCGGCGCCCCGACGGCTCCGGACGTCCCCGGAGCACCGACGGAGTCGAACGGAGAACCCGAAGGAGGAACCATGAGCGAGACCCCCATCCGCATTCGGATCGACGATCAGGTGCTCGAGGCGAGGCTCTGGGACAACCCGGCGGCACGAGACCTGATCGACCAGCTACCGCTCACGCTCGACTTCTCCGACTACGGCGGGCAGGAAGTGCTCGCCGAGCCTCCCCGTCCGCTCACGACGGAGTGGATGCCCTCGGGGGAGAGCGCTCCGGCGGGCACGATCGGCTGGTACGCCCCGGGGAACGCGATCGTGCTCTACTACGCCGACGTGGGCGCCTACAACGGCATCATGCGCATCGGAGCGGTGGAGGGCGACCTCTCGATCCTGCGGGGATGGGATGACGACCGTCCGGTTGTCATCGAGCTCGCGGAGTGATGCGGCCCGCTGCCGATGATGTGCGGGTGCCGACGGAAGCGCACGGGGTCGCGGAGCTCGCCATATGCCGGGAGACTCGTCTCGGCGCCGTGCCCCCGGGGAGCTTTTCCTCCCCCTCACAGATGCGGCGGACGGTGGGAGGATTTCGGCATGGTCGGAGACGCGAAGATGAACGAGCTCGGCTCGTTCCTCAAGACGTGCCGCGGCGAGATCACGCCGCGCGAGGCCGGACTTCCCGAGGGATCGGGGCCGCGCCGCGTCGCCGGGCTGCGTCGCGAGGAGGTCGCGAGGCTCGCCTCGATCAGCACCGACTACTACACCCGCATCGAACAGGGCAGGATCGCCGTCTCCGCACCCGTGCTGAACACGCTCGCGGATGTGCTGCGGATGGACGAGGACCAGCGACGCTACCTCTTCAGCCTCGCAGGCAAACCACCCAGCCGAGCACCGCGGCGGACGAAGCAGAAGGTGCAGCCTCAGCTGCAGCGCGTGCTGGCGGATCTCACCACGACGCCGGCGATCGTCATGGGACGGCGTATGGACATCCTCGCCTGGAACGACCTCGCCTCTGCGATGATGGTCGATTTCGGGCAGATCCCGGTGAAGCGGCGCAACTACGTGCGCATCCTCTTCACGCATCCGGTGATGCGCGCCCTCTACGCCGACTGGGAGTCGGTCGCGCAGACCGCGGTCGCGCAACTGCGGATGGAGGCGGCGAAGTACCCCGATGATCCGCAGCTGACGGCGCTGGTCGGAGAGCTATCCGTCCTGGACCGCCAGTTCGCCGAATGGTGGGCCGCTCGTGCGGTGAAGAGTCTGAGCACCGGCACGAAGACGCTCGACCACGGGGAGGTCGGAGAACTCGTCCTCGACTGGGACACCCTCGTCGAGGCCCATGACGCCGAGCAGCAGCTCGTGGTCTGGACCGCGCCGCCCGAGAGCCCGACTGCGGACCGGCTGAAAATGCTCGGCAGCCTCGCCGCCACCGGCAAGACGCACGGCCGGGATCGGCCTGCCCCACAGCATAAGGAGGACCTCCAATGACGGATCGACCGTTCATCTTCTGCCACATGCTCACGTCTCTCGACGGGAAGATCATCGGCAACTACATGAGCATCCCGGAAGCGTCGACGGCTGGCGACGTGTTCTACGCCCTCGCGTTCGGCGAGAACCCGCACTACCGCCATCAGGGGTGGCTGTCGGGCCGGGTGACCACCGACGACAACTTCACCCGCTACCGGCATCCCGCCCTCGACGAGCACGCCGCACCGGTGCCCGAGGGCGATTTCGTGGCAGTGCAGGATGCGGAGAAGTACTACGTCTCCATCGACCCGTCCGGGAGGCTCGGCTGGGAGAGTCCGGACCTGACCTATCGGACGACGCACGCGCACGTCCTCGAAGTGCTCACCGGCCGCGCCTCGAACGCCTACAAGGCGTTTCTCCGGAAGCTCGGCATCTCCTATGTGATCGCCGGCGAGGAGGAGCTCGACCGGGACCTGCTCCTGGCCAAGCTCAAGGAGCTGTTCGGCATCGAGACGCTCATGCTGGGCGGCGGCGGAGTCCTGAACTGGTCGTTCGTCCACGCCGGGCTGTGCGACGAGATCAGCGTCGTCATCGCCCCCGCCGCCGACGGCGCGTCCGACAGCCCGGCCCTGTTCGAGACGGGCGGCCGCACCCCGGACGGCCCGAGGGGCTTCACGCTGCAGTCCGCCGAAGTCCGGGAAGGCGGCAGCGTCTGGCTGCGCTACAGCATCGACCACGAGAAGGAGTCAGCATGACCGACACCGAATTCGACCAGATCTTCCCGCTCGGGGAGCCCAACGACGCCTACGCCGAGCACTTCATCGGTCAGAGCTACCTCGCCCCGCTCGCCGACGGGAGCGTTCCCGTCAGCAACGTGAGCTTCGAGCCGGGCTGCCGGAACAACTGGCATATCCACCACGGCGAGAACAGCGGCGGCGACCAGATCCTGCTGTGCACGGCCGGCAGCGGCTGGTACCAGGCCGAGGGCGAGGAGCCGGTGAGCATGGAGCCGGGCACCGCGATCCGAGTGCCCGCCGGGACCAAGCACTGGCATGGTGCGAAGGTCGGTTCCTGGTGCTCGCACATCGCGTTCATCACTCCGGGTGCGAACGTGAGCAATGAATGGCTCGAGCCGGTCGGTGACGAGCTGTACGACGAACTGCCGAAGAATGGAGAGCACGCATGAGCGTCCTGGACGAGACCTACACCCTGTCGAACGGCGTCACGATCCCGAGGCTCGGGCTGGGGACGTGGTTCATCGATGATGATAAGGCGGCCGGTGCGGTGAAGGCCGCGATCGGGGTCGGGTATCGGAATATCGATACCGCGCAGGCCTATGGCAATGAGCGCGGGGTGGGCGAGGGCGTGCGCGGCTCCGGCGTGCCGCGGGAGGAGTTGTTCGTGTCGACGAAGCTCGCGGCGGAGATCAAGGACTACGACCAGGCGGTGGCCGCGATCGAGGAGTCGCTGGCGCTGCTCGATATCGGGTATATCGATTTGATGCTCATCCATGCGCCGCAGCCGTGGGAGGACTTCCGTGGCGGGGATTATTTCGAGGGCAATCTCGCGGCGTGGCGGGCGCTGGAGGAGGCGCTTGAGGCGGGCAAGGTCCGGGCGATCGGGGTGTCGAACTTCCTGGAGCGGGATCTCGAGAACATCCTCGAGCATGGTGCCGTGGTCCCGCACGTGAACCAGATCCTCGTGCACGCGGGCAATACCCCGTCGGGGCTGATCGATTACTGCGGGGGTAAGGGGATCCTGGTCGAGGCGTACTCGCCGATCGCGCACGGGAAGATTCTGGATAATCCGCGGGTCGGGGCGATCGCGGCGGGGTACGGGGTGAGCGTGCCGCAGCTGTGCATCCGGTACACGCTGCAGCTCGGCACCGTGTCGCTGCCGAAGACGGCGAATCCGGAGCATATGCGCGTCAATTCGCGGGTTGATTTCGAGATCTCGGCTGGGGATATGGGGGTGTTGCGGGATCTGGACGAGCGGGATTACGGGGAGCACTCGGCGTTCCCCGTCTACAGCGGCAAGTGAGGGGAGCGCTGTCGCGGTTCCGGGCGCTGCACGGGGCCGCCTCCTCACCGCTCGTGCGGGGTGGGTGACGTTCACATCCCGGTCCGGCAGCAGTCGTCCTCGCACTGCTCGCGCTCCCCGGTGAGCGCGGTCACGGGAGCCGCGCAGCAGGCGTCGCCCCGCCAGGCCTCGACGCCCTCCCGGACGGCGAATCCGGCGATCACGAGCGCGGCGACCGAGTCCGCCCATGCCCACCCCGCCAGGCTGTTCAGCAGCAGCCCGACCAGCAGCGCGGCGGAGAGATAGGTGCAGATGAGCGTCTGCTTGGAATCCGCGACCGCGGAGGCGGAGCCAAGTTCGCGACCCGTGCGCCGCTCGAACCACGACAGGAACGGCATCACCGCGAGGCTCAGCGCCGCGATCACGATCCCCACCGGGGAGTGCTCGGGTTCGCGCAGCCCCGCCAGAGACAGAATCGCGTCGACCGAGACGTAGGCGGCGAGGCCGAAGAACGACACCGCGATCACCTTCAGCGCGACCTTCTCCCGGCGCTCGGGGGAGGGGGACGCGAACTGCCAGGCGACGGCTGCGGCGGAGAGCACCTCCACGACGGAGTCGAGCCCGAAGCCGATCAGCGCTGCGGAGGAGGCGGCCCCGCCGGCCGCGAGCGCGACGACCGCCTCGATGACGTTCCAGGTGATCGTGATCGCGACGACGATCCGGATCCGTCGCCGAAGCACCCTCGTACGGTCGGGAACCGCCGTCGCCGTCATCGCCCCGCCTCCGCCCCGCAGCAGCCCGGAACTCCGCAGGCCGGATCGACGCAGGGCTCGCTCTCGTCGACGGCCAGCGTCACATCCACCAGCGCCGTCAGCGCGGCGGCCAGATGCGGATCGGCGATCTCGTACCGAGTGCGCCTGCCCTCGGGCTCGGCGACCACGATCCCGCATCCGCGCAGACAGGCGAGGTGGTTCGACACGTTCGTGCGCGTGAGCTCCAGTTCGCGGGCGAGCTGGGCCGGATGCCCCGGCCCGTTCAGGAGGGAGAGCAGGATGCGCGAGCGGGTCGGGTCGGCCATCGCGCGGCCGAGGCGGTTCATCGCGTCCACCCGAGAAGCAATAGTCAGCATATGCTGACTATACAGCGGTCGATGACCTAAGGGAAATGCGATGCCCTGCTCTTGGCGGCTACAGCGGCGCGGTCCCCGTGCGCAGGGCGAGCAGCGCGAGCTGCACCCGGTCGCGGGCATCGCCGTCGTGCTGCAGGGGTCGCTGCGGCCGCTCGGCTACCTCATCCCGCAGGCGCTGAACACGAACATGCTCAACCTCGGGTCCAGAGCCGTCACGGATGCGGCGGGGCTGAGCGCGGCGAGCGCGGCGCCGCTGCTGGGCGCCGCGCTCGTGCTCCTGGCGCTCTTCGTCTGGCTCTCGGAGCGGGCGATCAGGGCGATCAAGCTGGCGTGATCCCGGTTGCCGCAAGATTGAGCGGAGCATGGGCAGGACAAAGCCCCGCGGTGCCTAACTGGCTGGGCCAGACAGAGGACGGTTCCCGCGGGGCGATACGCCTAGCATAGCAGGCATGTCGGAATCATCCCGCGCTCTCGATGCCGTACAGGCCGAGCGGTGGTTGAGCGCGCCGCGTTACCGGCGGTACCTCGCTGTCGCGAACGGAGACCATGCTCTGGCGATGGAGACGTACTCGTGGAACTCGCGCGTCGCCGCTGCCGGGATCGTGGATGTCGGACACCTCGAAATTGCTGTCCGCAACGCCTACGACCGCGAACTTTCGCTGCGTTTCCCGGATTGGTCGGTCGACGAGCGGTCGTCGTTGTTCCGGTTGGAGCAGGGCGTGCAGCGTGCTCGTGCTCGGCAGCGTCGCCGGAATCAGGTGAGTCTGTCCCGGGTCGCGGACGCGAAACGCGGGCTGAGCTCGGCGCCGACGCACGCCGAGGTCGTGGCCGCGTTGACGTTCGGGTTCTGGGCGAATCTGACGGTCGCGGAGCGGACGCCGACGCTGTGGAATCCGATGCTGCATCGGGCATTCCCCAGGGGCACGGCGAGGGCGCGGGTGCATGATCTGGTCGCCCGTGTGGTGAAGTTCCGCAACCGGCTCGCACATAATGAGCCGGTGTTCTCCACGCGCACCGGGCTGGAGGATCGCCTCACCGAGGTGCAGGAACTGTTCGAACTGATCGACCCGGACGCGTGCGCCTACGTCGCCGGCACCTCCACGCTCGATGCGGCCATCGCTTCTTGTCCGATCCCGGGTTTGACCAGCGCGACCGGCCTTCGCTGAGTACTCGCCGGTCCTGCCTCGAACGGAGGTGTGCGAATCCTCCGGCTCGGAGCGGGCGATCAAGCTGGCGTGATGCCGGACGCCTGGCCCGCGTCCGTCCGCCGGCCCGGGGGCCGCCTCGCGAAATCGGGCCTCGGGACCGCGTCGACCGGCACGCTGCGGGCGATCTCCCCGGTCTCGTCCTCGAGCCAGCGGCGGATGAGGAGCGCGACCCAGCTGCGGTACGGCCGCCACCGCTCGGCGATCCGCTCGTGCTCGTGCCCGTCCTCGGCGCCGTAGAGCGCGGCCATGGCCTTCGCGAGCCGCGGCTCGTGCGACGGGAATAGATCGGGAGCGCCGGCGCCGCGCACCAGGATGAGCTCCGCGGAGAACGGCCCGATGCCGGAGAGCCGCTGCAGCTCGGCCGCGGCCTCCGCCGGCGGCAGGCCCCGCAGCCGTCCGGTGTCGAGGGCCCCGTCGAGCGCGGCGCGCGCCAGCCCCCTGATCGTCTCGAACTTGCGCGCGGTGAGCCCGGGCATCGCGGAGAGGTCGAGGACCGCGTCGGGGCCGGGGAAGCTGCAGAGGGTCTGGCCGCCCGGGAACTCCGTGCGCATCCCGAATCGCTCGGAGAGGCGCTGTTTGATCCGCGCGGCCTGGACGATGCGGATGCGGCGCCCGATGACCGACCAGGCCGCGGCCTCCCACGGCGTCGGGAACTGCACGGGGCGCAGGCCCGGATAGCGCCGCCGCAGGTGCTCGACGATCGGGTCGCGCGCGGCGATCTCGGCGAGCGGGTCGTCCTCGGCCGGGTGCAGGCTGAGGATGCGCAGCAGGTCTCCGCGGATGGCCTCGGCGCTCGCGGAGCGCGGGTCGGCGACGATCTCCGCGTCGAGCATCCGATCCCGCTCGGAGACGCGCACGCCGACCGGCTGCCAGGTGCGGTCGAGCGCGAACGCGAGGTTGAGCGCGGGCGCGGCCTCGCCGCCCTGGCTCGCGGCGAAGTCCATGACGAAGGCGCTGCCGGCCTCGAGGGAGAACCCCGGCGGCCGGGGCAGCCGGATCGTCGGGGTCATGCCCGGTCGTGGACGGTCACCGCGTAGCCGTCGGAGTCGATGAAGGTGAAGGCGAGGCCGAACGGGCCCGGCTGCGGGGCGCTCGCGATCTCCACGCCGGTGGCCGCCAACGAGTCGTGGAGCGCCTGCGCGTCGTCGCAGTGCAGCCAGAGGGCGACGCCGAGCCCGGGCCGCGGGGCTGCCCGGTCGAGGTCGACGCCGGGGAGCGGCTCGCGCACCGCGAACGGGATCGGGCTCGTGGCGAAGACCGCGGCGCCGGGAGGCGAGACGGGCGCGCGCCGCAGGCCGAGCCGCGTCTCGTAGAAGTCGGCAGCGCGATCGAGATCGCGCACCTGGAGGGCGATGAAGTCGGGGCCGGTGACTGCCATGGGGTTCCTTCCGAATATGCATGTCAGCAAGTTGACATCAAGAGTGTATGTCAGAATGTTGACATGGAGCAACCGGGGCAGGACTACCGCGCGACGATCGGCTACCGGCTGAAGGAGGCGCAGAGCGCGCTGCGCTCCCGCATGGACGAGGCGCTGGCGCCGCTGGGCCTCTCGACGCCGCAGTACTCCTGCCTCGAGGTGATCGGCAGGAACCCCGGCGCCTCGAACTCGGAGATCGCGCGTCAGGTGTTCGTCACGCGCCAGGCGACGAGCCGGCTCCTGCGCGCGCTGCAGGACCGCGGCCTCGTCACCCGTCCCGAGCAGGCGGAGAGCGGCCGGGTGCTGCCCACGCAGCTGACCGATGAAGGGCGCGGACTGCTGGCACGCGCGGCCGCCGTCGTCTATCCCATCGAGCGTCGGATGGGCGAGTCGCTGAGCGAGGCCCAGCGCGCGGCGCTCGGCGAGGCGCTGCTCCGCTGCGCCGAGGCGCTCGCCCAGCCGCCGGAGGCCCGGTGATGGCGGCGGGCCGCGACGTGCGGGACGCGGGGATGCGCCCGCGATAGCATTCCTGGGCATGAGCGGCTCAGAGGCGGGGACGAGGCAGCGCGACGCCCTGCCCGACTCCGCGTCCGTTCCGCCTCCGTCCACGGCCGCGGGCCGCTGGTTCCGCAGGCACGAGCTCCTTATCGAGATCGTCGCGGCCCTCGGCATCCTGCTCTACGACGCGATGTACCTGCTCGTGCAGTACGTCGTCACCGGAGAGCTGACGCTGCCCGGCCTCGTGGCGGCCGAGCTCCTCTCGCTCGGCCTCTGCGTGCTGTTCGTCGTCCGGCGCCGTTCGCCGCTGCCGATCGCGGCCGTGCTCCTCCTGCTCGCCTGGGGATATGTACTGCTCGGGCTCGGCTACTCCGTCGCGCCGCTGGTGGTGCTGGCGCTGCTGCTGTACTTCCTGGGCGCACGCTACGGGTGGAGGATCGTGCTGCCCGCGACGATCGCCGTCGGAGTCTGGATGGTCGTCGCGGCTCGGCCCCTCATCCAGGACGAGGCGCTGCGGATCGGGGAGGCGGGGATGCTCGTGCTGGCGGACGTGCTCGCCGCGGTCGTCGGTGCGACGGCGCGGGTGAGACGTCGGCACGTGGCGGGGCTGCAGGAGCTCGCCCGCCAGCTGGCGCGCGAGCGCGATGCCCGGGCGCTGGTCGCGGCGGCGGAGGAGCGGGCGCGGATCGCTCGCGAGATCCACGACATCGTCGCGCACAGCGTGGGGACGATGGTCGTGGTCGCCGACGGCGCGTCGAGAACCGCGGAGGCGCAGCCGGGCAAGGCCGGCGCGATGATGGCGCAGGTGCGCGACACCGGCCGGACCGCGATGGCGGACATGCGGCGCATGCTCGACGTGCTCCGCGACGACAGCCGGCCGTCCCGTTCGCCGCAGCCCGGCCTCGACCGGCTCGACGGCCTCGTCGGCGAGCTGCGCTCCACCGGGATCAGGGTCGACGTGACGACCGCCGGCGAACGGTTCGCGCTGCCCGTCGGCGTGGATCTGGCCGCCTATCGCATCGTGCAGGAGGCGTTCTCGAATGCCCGCAAGCACGGCGGGCCGATGCTCGGCCTCGTCCGGCTGTCGATCGCCTACCGGGAGGGCGAGGTCGAAGTGCGCGTGGCCGACGACGGGGAGGGGGCGCCCGCAGGACCGGATGCACGCGAGCCCGGCGGGCACGGCCTCGTCGGGATGCGGGAGCGGGTCGCCGCCTACGGCGGCTCGCTGACAGCAGGCTCGCCGGAGAACGGCGGGTTCGAGGTCCGGGCCGTGCTGCCGACCGGAGGTGACGGATGACGATCAGGCTCGTGCTGGTCGACGACCAGGAGATGTACCGGATGGGATTCCGCGCCGTCCTGGAGACGCGGCCGGAGTTCGAGGTCGTGGCCGACGCCGACGACGGCGACACGGCGCTCGCGATGCTGCGGGAGACCGAAGTCGATGTCGTGCTGATGGACGTCCGGATGCCCCGCATGGACGGGGTCGAGGCGACCCGTCGCATCCGCGCCGAGGGCGGTCCGAGGGTGCTGGTGCTGACGACGTTCGACCTCGACGAGTACGCCTACGACGCCATCCGGGCCGGAGCCTCGGGGTTCCTGCTCAAGGACGCCCCGTTCGAGGAGCTCGTGGCCGCGATCCATCATGTGCATAACGGCGATGCCGTGGTCGCCCCGAGCACGACCAGGCGACTGCTCGATCGTTTCGCCGCGACGGCGCCGCCGGCGGGTGTCCCGGAGCCCGCGGCGGACGACGCTCGTCTCGGCGAGCTGACGCCGCGGGAGCGGGAGGTGTTCGCGCTGATCGGAGGCGGCCTGTCGAACGGCGAGATCGCGGAGCGGCTGTTCGTCTCGGAGAACACGGTGCGAGTGCACGGTCAACGGATCCTCGCGAAGCTCGGGCTTCGCGATCGGGTGCAGGCCGTGGTGCTGGCGCACCGGATGGGCCTCGCCGCCGACGCCCCGTAGGCGCTCGCCGACCGTCGCGTCGGCGAGCGGCCGAGCGGGTAATGCGGAACGACTACGCGCACCGGCCCGAGTAATGCCGTTCGACTAGGCGAAGTTAGTCGTTCGAGCAGACGAGCCGCGACGCGGCTCTTGGGAGCGTAGACGGCATGAGCTATGTCGTCGTCACGGAGAAGCTGACCAAGCGATACGGCGATCGCGCCGTCGTGCAGGAGCTCGACCTGCGCATCCCCGAGGGCTCCGTGTACGGATTCCTGGGGCCGAACGGGTCGGGCAAGTCGACCACGATGAAGATGCTGCTGTCGCTGATCCGCCCCACCAGCGGACGGGCCGAGGTGCTCGGCGAGCCGATGACCCGCGGCACCCGTCGGGAGCTGCTGGGGCGGATCGGGTCGTTGATCGAGTCGCCGCCCGGCTACGGGCACCTCACCGGGCGGGAGAACATGCGCATCGTCCAGCGCCTCCTCGGACTGGACGATCGACAGATCGACCTCGCCGTGCGCACCGTGCGTATGGAGCGGCAGATGGACAAGAAGGTCCGCGAGTTCTCGCTCGGGATGAAGCAGCGCCTCGGCATCGCGATGGCCCTCGCGCGACAGCCCAGGCTGCTGATCCTCGACGAGCCGACGAACGGCCTGGATCCCGCCGGGATCGAGGAGATCCGCGACCTCCTGCGACGCCTCGCCGACGGCGGCGTCACGGTGATGGTGTCCTCGCACCTGCTCGGGGAGATCGACAGGACCGCGACCGACCTGGGCATCCTCTCCGGCGGGCGCATGATCTTCCAGGGCACCCGCGACGAGCTGTTCTCCGCCGCGACGCCGGACGTGCTCATCGACTGCTCCGACCCGAGGCGCGCGCACGAGGTCCTCGCACGACAGCGCGGCGCGACCCTCGACAACGCCGTGCTCCGCCTGCCGGGACTCGACGACCGCGCCGCCGCGGGCGTCGTCGCCGCGCTGGTCGGGGAGGGGATCGGGGTGTTCGGAGTCCGCCGCGACGAGCAGACCCTCGAAGAGGTCTTCATGAGCCTGACCGCAGGAGGAGGACTGTGACGGGCGAGGTCGTCGCGAACGAGTTCGCGAAGATGCGGCACCTGCGGGTGGGCGTGCTCGTGCCGGTGCTGTTCGCGCTCATCCTCGGCATCGTCCTCTACGCGATCACGTCCGATCCGTCCTTCGCCCCGGGCTCGGACGAGGCCTGGAATCTGCTGCTCAACGGCATCTGCCACGGCACGCTGATCGCCTCGCCGCTGCTGCTGGCGGTGCTCGCGAGCAGGCAGGTCGACATCGAGCATCAAGGCAACGGCTGGCTGCTCTCGGCCACTTCGGGAGCGACGCCGGGCAGGCTGTGCCGTGCGAAGTTCGTCTCGCTCGGAGTGCTCATCGTCGGGGCGATCGTGCTCGCCTCCGTCATCGCGTTCGGGATCGCCGTCGCGATGCTCGGCACCGGCGCTCCCGTCCCGATCGGGCGCTGGGCCGGCGTCACCGTCTCCGCGACCGTGGTCAGCCTGGTGATCCTCGCCGTGCAGCTGCTGCTGGCGGCGAAGATCGAGAACCAGCTGGTCGGGATCGGCGTCGGCCTGCTCGGCATCATCTTCGCGATGATCAGCGTCGAGATGCCCGCCTGGGTGCAGCACCTGGTGCCGTGGGGCTACTACGCCCTGGGCATGCCCGCCGAATACCGGGACGGCGTACTGGTGGAGATCGCGCCATCCTTCGCGAGCGTCGGGATCCTCGGAGCCGTCGCCGCCGCGCTCTTCATCCTGCTGACCGGCCTGTTCGATCGACAGGAGGCCTGACATGCGGACCATCCGCGCCGAAGCGCTCAAACTCAAGCGGTCCATGAGCTGGGCGGTCGTGCTCATCCTGCCGGCCGCGCTCGCCATCACCGGCTCCGCGACCACTCTCGCCGACGGCAATCCGCTCGAAGACGGCTGGCACACGCTGTGGCTGCGATCGGTCGTGTTCTACGGGCTCTTCCCGCTGGCGATCGGCGTCGGCATCCTCGCCTCCCTCGTGTGGCGCTCCGAGCATCGCGGCTCGAACTGGAACGCGCTCATGAGCGGCCCCACCCGCTCCCTGTCGATCGTGACCGGCAAGGTCGCATCCGTCGCGATCCTCGCGATATCGATGCAGGCGGTCATGCTCGTGTGCGTCATCGCGATGGGGAAGCTCGTGTTCGGACTCGACGGCATGCTGCCGGGGGAGTATTTCGGCATCAGCCTGCTCATCGCGCTCGCGAGCATCCCCATCGCGGCGCTGCAGTCCGGGCTGTCGATGCTGATGCGGTCCTTCGCCGCGCCGATCGCGGTCGCCTTCCTCGGCGCCGGATTCTCATCCGCGCTGCTCACCATCGGCGTCGACGGCATCATCTTCGTCAGCCCCTACGGGCTGATCAGCCGGGTCACCCAGCTCGGCACCGCGGCGTTCGCCGACACGGGAGTCATCGAGACCTCGGTGGTCGTCTCGATCCTGATCGCCGCCGTCGTGCTCTCCGCGGCGATCGTCGGAATCAGCACCAGCATCCTCGAACGCAGCGACGCCCGGACCTGAGCCGCATTCGGGCCGCCCGCGCACTCTCCGGAAAGGTGAGGACTCATGCCCTCGAACGCCCCTGACGACAAGGCTCGCTTCTGGGCCGAGGCCCCTGTCCCGGCTCCGCACCCCCGCCCGCCGATCTCGGATCCCGACGTCGAACGGCGGCGAACCGGCGGCGCCGGTCTGAGCATCGCGGCGATCGGGGTCGCGCTGTTCGCCTTCCTGGCGGCGGTGCCGTGGCCGGGGCTCTCCCCGATCCCGGCGCTCGTCGGCATCCTGCTCGCAGGGGTCGGGTTCGCCAGACGCGGCCCGAGAGCGGGGCTCGAGATCGCCGCGCTCGTCGTCTCGATCCTCGCCCTGCTGGTGAGCGCCGGTCTCGCCGCCCTGTTCTGGCTCACGATTCCATCGCTCGACGCATAGGGCGCGGCCCGATCGGCCTCGGATCCCCGATCGGCCGCCGACCTTCGCATCGCACCGGGTGCTTTCGGGTGGTCGCGGTCATCGATCGTCAGGGCTCGCAGGTGTGCCGGATCCCGATCCCGCGCAGCAGCGCGTGCAACTGCGCTTCCCGATCCGGCTCCGATCTGGTCGCGACCAGCGGGAAATCGGTCAGGGCGCGCTGCGCCCTGATCTCGTCGGTGCTGCTGGTCCAGCCTTCCTCGGCGAGGGCCATGCTGCCGTACGACCAGGCGAGCAGCAGATCGTGCGCATCGCGGGGATCCACGCGGGCGTCGGCGGTGAGCGCGAGGAGCGTTTCGCTGAGGCGGAACGAATGCACCCCCAGGATGGGCTGGGCGCGCAGCAGGGAGAGCGTGCCGGGAATCATCGCCATCTCCTGCGCGCGCCGCGCCAGCGAGACCAGCGCGCAGCTGCGGCAGTCCACGGCGAGGAGGTCTTCTGGATGCAGCGTGCCGAGGCGCTCGTCGCCGAGGTCGTGCCAGATGCGCGAGAGCGATGGGAAATACGTGTAGAGCGCGTTCGTCGCGACGCCGACCTCTGCCGCGATCGCGCGCAGGGAGATGCCGTCGATGGTTCCGCGCGTGCGCAGGAGCCGGTCGGCGGTTTCGAGGATGACGGTGCGATCGAGGTCGCCGCGCGGGCCGCGCTTCGCCGACCGGCGAGACCCGGATTGCTGCATGGCAGGACCTCCTCACCGGCGACCGGCGTCGAGGCGGCCGCTCGGAATCGAGGGTACCGGCTTGCCTCGAATTGTACGGTGTACATACTATGGTCGCGCATCAGCATCAGCATCAGGAAAACGAGGAAATCGCATGGCATCGCTCTTTTTCGCCGTCATCATGGGAGGCCTGGCCGCGCTGGTCATGCCCTTGGCTCTGAAATCATCGAAGCAGCGCGAGAGGTACGCAGCGCGCAAGGCCAAGTTCGAAGCGGGCGAGGGCAAGAATCCGGACAAGGACGTCATCGGACCGCATCAGCCGTTCGTGATCAACGCGCTGGTCATGGGCGGGATCTTCGCCGCGGTGGGTGCGGGCGTCGGCATGGCGGCCCCTCCGGGCCTGTTCTGACGAGCGTGGCGAAGGGGGCGGTGTGCCCGGATCGACGAGCGCCGCCCCGTGGGCCTGCGCCCAGCCCGCCCAGGAACTCCCGTTAACCAGTGCGACGCGGTCGCGTGGAGGCTCCCCGTGAGTGAGCCTCCGCGCGACCGCGCCGATGCAGGATGCGTAAGAGCAGGGCGGACAGGAATCGAACCTGCAACCTGCGGTTTTGGAGACCGCTGCTCTGCCAATTGAGCTACCGCCCTGTGCGGATCGGAAGCCGATCGCACTGCCGTCGAGCGCACGGCGTGAGCCATGCGACAACCAGGTTAGCGTACGCCATTCCGGGCGGCGTTTCCACCCCGTTCGCTCGACACTCCTCGGGCCGTGGCGTACCCTGGTGAGGTTGCCGATCGGCATCATGCGGCGTGCCCGAAAGCAGTTTCGGGGAAGAGCGCGCCGACCGACATACTTCGAAGGGAATCCGCGTGGCGACTGGCACGTCTGGTGATGAGCGTGACGACGAACTCACCAACAGCAACGGTGATGCACTCGACAGCGAGACGACTGACGAGACCGCCGAGGCGCAGTCCACGGAATCCTCCGATGTGGAAGAGGCCGATGCCGCCGACGACGGCGCGGAGCGCGACGACGAGGGCGGCGAGGCCGAGAAGGCCGTAGCCGTCAAGTCGAAGACCAGGACGAAGGCCGACGATCGGAAGAAGTCCGGCAAGACCGCGAGCCGCCGCGAGGCGGAGGCCGAGAAGAAGAAGCGCAAGCAGAAGTCGGAGAACCGCCTCGCCCGCTTCTTCCGCGAGGTCATCGCCGAGCTCAAGAAGGTCGTCACCCCCACGCGCAAGGAGCTCTGGCGCTACGTGGGCGTCGTGCTCGGCTTCCTCGTGATCGTGATGGCGCTGGTCGCCCTGCTCGACTTCCTGTTCAACTACGCGGCCTCGTGGGTGTTCGGCACCGGCACCGAACTGGGCTCCCTCTTCTCCTGGATCGGCGGCGGCGAAGAGCAGCCCGTCGCGCCGACGCCCTGACCCACTGCCGTACCGACGCATCCACCGACGAACGAAGCGAGTTGATTCTCTGTGACTGAAGACCGCAACCTTTCCGACCCGAACGACCTCTTCGGCACCGCCGAGGAGCAGAGCTCCGAGGTCGAGGAGTCCCAGGAGGGCGGCGTCGTCGAGTCCGTCGACGAAGACGCGATCGCCGACCAGGCCGACGCCGAGGCGGCGGACACCAGCGACGAGGCCGAGGCGACGAGCGAGGCGGGCGATCCCGAGGTCGACGCCCTCGTCAACGACGTCCTCGACGTCGACACCGCCGAGGAGGCGGCGGCCCAGGAGGCGGCCACCGAGGACGAGGCCGAGGAGGAGGTCGACCCCTACGCCGAGTTCAAGCGCGAGCTGCGCCTCAAGCCGGGCAAGTGGTACGTCATCCACACCTACGCCGGCTTCGAGCGCAAGGTGCGCGACAACCTCAACCAGCGCGCGCAGACCATGGACGTGGACGACTACATCTACGAGGTCCAGGTGCCGATGGAGGACGTGGTCGAGATCAAGAACGGCCAGCGCAAGATGGTGACCCGCGTGCGCATCCCCGGCTACGTGCTCGTGCGCATGGAGCTCAACGAGGACACCTGGTCGGTCGTGCGCCACACCCCGGGCGTCACCGGCTTCGTCGGCAACGCGCACAACCCCACCCCGTTGCGTTTCAAGGAAGCCTTTGAAATGCTTAAGAGTCTCGTCGACGTGCCCGACGCCTCGAGCAAGTCGAGTGCGAAGGCCTCGAGCGGAGCCGGCAAGGCCCCGGTCGCGGAAGTCGACTACGAGATCGGCGAGACGATCACGATCAAGGAGGGCTCCTTCGAGGGCCTCAGCGGATCGATCAGCGAGATCAACCCCGTGGCGGGCAAGCTCACGGCGCTGGTATCGCTCTTCGGCCGCGAGACGCCGGTCGAGCTCACGTTCGACCAGGTCTCCAAGCTCTAGGACCTCCCGCATCCTCGGATGCACCCACCCCATCCGTGCAGACGGATGGCCAACACCACTTCATCCGCCGCACGGCGGACGACAGACCACCGGAGCCCGGAACGGCCGGGCACCCGGGAGAGTGCGCGGGCCGCAACCCGCCATTCGCACGAAAGAAGGTAAACAACATGGCACCGAAGAAGAAGGTCTCGGGTCTGATCAAGCTGCAGATCCAGGCCGGCGCCGCGAACCCCGCACCGCCGGTCGGTCCGGCGCTGGGTCAGCACGGCGTGAACATCATGGAGTTCTGCAAGGCGTACAACGCCGCCACCGAGTCGCAGCGCGGCAACGTGGTCCCGGTCGAGATCACCGTGTACGAGGACCGCTCGTTCACGTTCGCGCTCAAGACCCCGCCCGCCGCGGAGCTCATCAAGAAGGCCGCCGGCGTCAAGAAGGGCTCCGGCGTCCCGCACACCAACAAGGTCGGCAAGATGACCCTCGACCAGTGCCGCGAGATCGCGGAGACCAAGAAGGTCGACCTCAACGCGAACGACATCGAGGCAGGCGCCAAGATCATCGCGGGTACCGCTCGTTCGATGGGCATCGAGGTCACGGGCGAATAGCCCTGACCACCCCTCGCGTCGCGCAGCGCGGAACATGCGGTTCCGATCGCGACGTCTGCATTATTCCGCGGGAGAGCAAGCCAGGCTCGCACACCGCACACTCTTGTTAGGAGCACAACATGGCGAAGAAGTCCAAGGCGTACCGCGCCGCGGCCGAGAAGATCGAGGAAGGCAAGGCCTACAGCATCGCCGAGGCCGTGAGCCTCGCGAAGGAGACCTCCTCGCAGAAGTTCGACAGCACCGTCGAGGTCGCGATGCGCCTCGCGGTCGACCCCCGCAAGGCCGACCAGATGGTCCGCGGCACCGTGAGCCTGCCCAACGGCACCGGCAAGACCGCCCGCGTCATCGTCTTCGCCCAGGGCCCGGCCGCTGAGGCGGCGCTCGAGGCGGGCGCCGACGAGGTCGGCGCCGACGACCTCATCGCGAAGGTCGCCGACGGCTGGACCGACTTCGACTCGGCCGTCGCCACCCCGGACATGATGGGCAAGGTCGGTCGTCTCGGCAAGGTCCTCGGTCCCCGCGGCCTCATGCCGAACCCGAAGACCGGCACCGTGACCCCCAACGCGGCCAAGGCCGTGCAGGAGATCAAGGGCGGCAAGATCGAGTTCCGCGTCGACAAGCACGCGAACCTCCACTTCATCGCGGGCAAGGCCTCCTTCTCGGAGGAGCAGCTCGTCGAGAACCTCAAGGCCGCCGTGGAAGAGGTCATCCGCCTCCGCCCGTCGTCCTCGAAGGGCCGCTACGTGCAGCGCGCCAACGTCTCGACGACCTTCGGCCCGGCGATCCCGCTCGACGTCTCCGCCTTCTAAGGCCGGCGTCCCCGCGCCCCGCACCCTCCTCGGAGGGTGCGGGGCGCTTCGGTTTCCGTGCGCCGATCGATACCCGGAATTACTGACCAATCGGTCATGTATGTAGTAGGTTGGGCCCGACGGACAATGCAGTCCACTTCACGGCGTTCGATCGCGCCGACCCGGCCACCGCGCCGACCTACGAATCATTCCGAGAGACAACGGAGTCCACGAATGGCAACCGCGCCCCTGACCCACGATCGGCCCACGTCCAAAGGCGAACGACGAAGAGTCCTCGCCGCCACCATCGTCGGCACCACCGTCGAGTGGTACGACTTCTTCATCTACGCGTTCGCGGCCGCGCTCATCTTCGGCCCGCAGTTCTTCGGCCCCATGGGCGAGGCGCTCGGCGAGGCCGGGCCAACGCTCGTCTCCTTCGCCTCCATCGGCCTCTCGTTCCTGTTCCGGCCGTTCGGCGCGTTCCTCGCCGGGCACTTCGGCGACAAGTACGGGCGCAAGCCCGTGCTCGTGGCCACGCTCATCCTCATGGGCGTCGCGACGTCGCTCATCGGCGTGCTGCCCACCGGCGACGCCGCGGCGGTGAGCGCGGTCATCCTGCTCCTGCTGCGCGTGCTCCAGGGCATCTCCGCCGGCGGCGAGTGGGGCGGCGCCGCCCTCATGGCGGTCGAGACCGCGCCGGTCGGCGGCCGCAACCGCGCCGGCGCCTGGCCGCAGCTGGGCGTGCCGTTCGGCATGCTGCTCGCCACCGGCATGCTCACGATCCTGCAGACCGCGCTCGGCCCCGACGCCTTCACCGAGTGGGGATGGCGCATCGCCTTCCTCTTCTCGATCGTGCTCATCATCATCGGCTACCTCGTGCGCCGCGCGATCGAGGAGTCGCCGGTGTTCCTGCAGATCCTCGAGACGGCCAAGAAGGAATCCGCGCCCATCCCGGTGCTGCTGCGTCGCTTCCCGCTCATCGTGCTCGTCGCGGCCCTCGTCTTCGCGGGCGACAACGCCGTCGGCTACATGCTCGTCGGCGGCGTCGTGCAGAAGTACGCCTCCACGCCGCTCGAGGAGGGCGGTCTGGTGGGCATGGACGGCGGGCAGGTGAGCCTCTTCCTCAACCTGGCCGCGATCTCCTGGGCGATCTTCACGTACGTCGGCGCCTGGATCGCCGACAAGGTCGGCGCGAAGCCCGTGTTCATCATCGGCTACGTGCTGATGATCTTCGCGGCCGGGGGCCTGTTCCCGCTCGTGGTCATGGGCGGCGAGAACCCGATCTACTTCGTGCTCGGCACCTGCCTGCTCGGCATCCCGCTCGGCTTCTGCTACGGGCCCCTCAGCGCCTGGTACGCCGAGGTCTTCCCCGCATCGGTGCGCTTCTCGGGCGTCTCGATCACGTACGCGATCGGCGCGATCGTCGGCGGCGCCTTCGCCCCGCTCATCGTGCAGGCCACGTTCGAGGCGAACGGGAACGCCTGGGGCGGCGCGGCGATCTACCTCATGATCATGTCGGCCGTCGGCCTCATCGGCTCCATCCTGCTGCGCAACCGCCACGGCATCCCCCTCGGCAGCGACATGGAGGAATCGGGCGAGTGGGACGACTGGAAGCCCAGCGACCCCGTGCCCGAGGGGGTCAAGACGGCGCACTAGAGCTCGAGCGCGAGCTTCCCCCTGGTGCGCCCCTCGTCGAGCAGGAGATGCGCGTCGACGGCCTCCTCCAGCGGGAAGCTCGCGTCGAGGTGCGTCACGAGATCGCCCTGATCGATCAGCTGCGCGATCGTCGTGAGGATGCGCCCCTCGGGCGAGAGCTTGAGGGAGGATGCGCGGAGGTCGCGGTTCTCGGCCGCGGCCTCCTCGTGCATCTCCGGCCAGGAGCCGGTGGGCACATTGATCACGAGGCCGCCGTCGCGCAGCGCCTTGAGCGAGCGCGTGCCGGTGCGGTCCTTGACGTTGCCGATCAGGTCGAGCACCACATCCACCGGGCCCGAGATCGCGTCCTCGAAGCGCTGCGAGCGGTAGTCGATCACCTCGTCGGCGCCGAGCTCGCGCAGGAAGTCGAGGTTGCGCTCCGAGGCGGTGGCGATCACGTGGGCGCCGTAGAAGTGCGCGAGCTGCACCGCGAAGTGCCCGACGCCGCCCGCGCCGGCGTGGATGAGGATGCGCTGGCCCGAGTACACGCGGCCGGCCTCGACCACGCCCGCCCAGGCGGTGAGCGCGGCGAGCGGGGTCGCCCCGGCCGAGGCCCAGTCGAGCGATCGCGGCTTGCGCGCCAGCGACATGAACGGCGTCGACACGTACTCCGCGTAGGCGCCGCTGTAGTGCGGGGTGAGCACCATGCCGAACACCTCGTCGCCCGGCTGGAACGGCGCGAGCTCGTAGGGGGCCTGCTCGACGACGCCGGCGAACTCGCCGCCGGGGATCCACGGCATGCGGTCGATGAACGGGGCCGTGCCCTTCCCCGCGCGCGTCTTGCTGTCGATGGGGTTGACGCCCGCGGCCTTCACGCGCACCAGGGTGTCGCTGTTCGCGATGTACGGCCTCGGCGCCTCGCCGATGGTCATCACCTCGGGGTCGCCGAATTCCGGTACCAGGCACGCGCGCATCATCTCCGTCATGCCTCCAGCTTCGCAGGCGATCCGCAAAATATGCGCACCGTCGTCACGAGCGTTCATCCGCGCGCGATAGCGTTGAGCCGGTCTCGCGAAAGGAACCCCCATGCCCGCAGTTGTCTCGCTCAGTCCGGCTCCGGTGATCGACCGCACCTACTTCGTCGAGCACTTCGACGCGGGCAAGGTGAACCGCGCCACCGAGATCCAGGAGTTCCTCTCCGGCAAGGGCATCAACGTCTCGCGCACCCTGCACGTGGCGGGGCTGCCCACCTCGGCGGTGCTGCCGATCGGCCGCGAGGACGAGCACCTCCTGTTCCGCACGCCGCACCCGCAGGTGCTGCGCATCATCCAGATCCCCGGGCGGATGCGCGTGAACACCGCGGTGCTCGAGCGCAACGGCCGCACGACCAACGTCAACCAGAAGGCGGTGCCGATCCCGGAGCGCGACTGGGAGGCCGTGGTCGACATGACCATCCGCGAGATCGAGTCGCTGCGCGCCGACTGGCTCGTGGTCTCGGGGTCCATCCCGAAGCATCCCGAGAACGGCGAGAAGTGCGACCTCGCCCGCCTCTTCGCCGAGGCCCGGCGCCTGGGCACCCGCGTGGCCTTCGACTCCTCGGGCTCCTCGCTCGACAAGTGGACGCGCTCGGGGCTCGTCAACCTCATCAAGCCGAACGCGGACGAGCTCGCGACGCTCGTGCAGCGCCACCTCCACACGGTGGGCGACGTCGTCGAGGCCGGGCGGCAGATCATCGCGGAGACCGGGCTCGAGGTCGCGCTCGTGTCGATGGGGCAGGACGGCGCCGTGGCCATCACCGAGGACGAGGTGGTCTGGGGGCTCGCGAGGGTGGATACCGTCGTGAACACCACGGGCGCGGGGGACGCGACGCTCGCCGGGTTCGTCGGCCACTCGATCATCGGCCCCGGCCAGCACGGCGGCCGGGCCGACTACGGCTCGCTGCCCAGGCTCTCCATCCGCAAGGGGCTCGGCAAGGCGGTGGTCTACGGCGCCGTCGCGGTGACGGTGCCGACCACGATCATCGAGTCCTTCGACGACCTGCCGACGCCGACCCTCGGCGAGCCGGACCTCGAGCAGGAGCTCTCCGAGCCCACCAAGTTCTTCGACACGCCCTCCGCGTAGCGCCGCGCGTCCGGAACCGGCGCGCCCCGCGCGTGCGTGCCGGGATGTCCGTGGGCTTTGGCAGAATGGCCGTCATGGTTCAGTTCCGTCCGACTTCCGCCGAGGAGGCCGAGTCGCGCGATGCGCGCGACTTCGCGCCCCTCGCGCTCGCGGAACTCTCGGCGGCGGAGCCGGAGCCGCGCATCGAGGGCCTGCAGGACCGGCTCGTGGACGACGTGCGCGTGTTCGAGACCTACGTGGCGCAGCAGACCAGGCCCAGCGCCGCGGTCGGCGAGTCCGTCCAGGGCACGATCTGGAGGGCGGGCATCCTCGAGGAACTGCGCAACCCGCGGCCGCGCGGCCCGGTGGCGCAGCGTATCGTCTGCTCCTCCGAGGACCGCGACGACTGGCTCGAGGCGCGCCGCCGCGGCATCACCGCGACGGATGCGGCGCGGCTCGCGACGCCCACCTCGGTGCGCGCCGTGGCGGCGGACAAGGTGCACGGCAGCTCCTTCGGCGGCAACGTCTACACCGACTTCGGGCGCCGGCGCGAGCCGGTCATCGCCGACTGGGTGATGCGCGAGCACCGGATCGCCGGATGCGGCCTGCTCTTCCGCTCGGCGGAGAACGAGCGCCACCTCGCGACCCCCGACGGGCTGGCCGAGTGGGGCGACGAGGTCGTGCTTGCCGAGATCAAGACGGTCAACAAGACCTGGAAGCGCATCCCCCGCAACTACCTGCGCCAGGTGTGGTGGCAGCAGTACGTGCTCGGCGCCCGGCGCACCCTGTTCGTGTGGGAGCGCCACGAGAACTTCGTGGTGCAGGACCCGCAGCCGAACTTCGTCTGGATCGAGCGGGACGACGCCGAGATCGCGAAGCTCGTGGAGCTCGCCGACGAAGTGCTCAAGCGCATCCCGTAGCGCGCCTCCGGGGCGTCAGGGGAGCGAGACGGCCGGGCGCACGTGCAGGAGCGCCTGCGAGGCGCCCAGCGGCTCGAGCCAGACCTTGCCGGCGAAGGACGCGGCGGGGTCGAGCAGCAGGCCCGCCTTGATGCCGATGAAGGTGATCGTGAGGTGCGCCCGCAGCACCGAATCGGGGTCCGCGACGGCGCCGTCGTCGGGGTCGATGCCCGAGGGCATGTCCACGGCCACGACGATCGGCCCGGGCGCGGGAGCCGCGGCGACCGCGCGCTTGACCTCGGCCATGAGCGAGCGCACCGGCTCGCGCAGCGCCGGGGAGCCGCCGGCCGCGGCGCCGCCCGCGCCGATGCCGAGCACGCCGTCGACGACGACTTCGGCGCCGGGGATCAGCTCGGCGATCCGCTCCGCGTCGGCATCGGGGAGGAGCTCGACGCCGGCCTCGCGGGCCGCGGCCTCCGCGGCCCCGTGCAGGCGGCCCATCACGGCGACGACCTGCACGCGCACCCCGGCGGCGGCCAGGAAGGAGGCGGCGTAGACCGCGTCCCCGCCGTTGTCGCCCGCGCCGGCGAGCACGACCACCCGCGCCGCTCCGGGCTCCGGCAGCACGCTCGTGACGTGCTCGGCCAGCGACTGGGCCGCGCGGATCATGAGCGGCACGCCGCGCTCGAGGAAGGGCGCTTCGGCCTCGCGGATCTGGGCGGCGGTGTATCCATTGCGCATGGGACCAGTCTCCCACCGACGGCCGCCGATAGTTGCACTCGGGCCAGCGTCATCCGGCAGGCGGATATCTCCCGCGGGGCATGCGACGTCGAGCGCATTCCGAGGCCCCGGCACAGCGACATGTCGGAGGGCTCCGTTACCCTTGCTCACACTCGAGACGAAGGGGAACCGATGGGATTCATTCAGGCGTTTAGCGGTGCGATCGGCGGCATGTTCGCCGACCAGTGGATCGACTTCCTGGAGCCGCCGCGCAATCTTCCGCCGACGGCCGCGATCTTCCCGGCCGTCGCGAACGGCCAGAACGCCGGGCGCGGGTCCAACACTCGGGGCTCGGAGCACGTCATCACGAGCGGCAGCAAGATCCTGGTGCCGGAGGGCTTCGGCCTCATCACGATGGAGGACGGCGGCATCACCGGCTTCATCGCCCAGCCGGGAGGCTTCGTCTTCGAGCCGCAGAGCCAGGACTCCAAGTCGGTCTTCACCGGCGGCGGCTTCCTCTCCTCGACCGTCGGCACCTCGTGGGAGCGCTTCAAGCACGGCGGCCGCCCCGGCAGCCAGCAGATGGCGTTCTACGTGAACCTCAAGGAGATCCCGAACAACCGCTTCGGCACGCAGTCGGAGATCTACTGGGACGATGCGTACCTCGGCACACAGGTGGGCGCGATCACGCGCGGCACCTACACGCTCCGCATCGTCGACCCCATCCTGTTCGTCCGCAACTTCGTCCCCCAGGCCTACACGAGCGCGAGCCCGAAGGTCTTCGACTTCGGCGACATCGACAACCCCGCGGGCGCGCAGCTGTTCAACGAGGTCGTCTCGTCGCTGGCCCCGGCCTTCTCGAACTACACGAACGACCCGAACAAGGGCAACCGCATGTCGCGCATCCAGGGCGACGCGCTCGGCTTCGCGCAGTCGCTCTCGGCCGCCGTGGAGGAGGGCTACCAGTGGTCGAGCGACCGCGGCCTCGTCATCGTCAAGACCGCCATCCAGGCGATCGAGTACGACGAGACCACGAAGAAGCTGCTCGCAGACGCGCAGAAGGCGGATGCGCTGTCGGGCGCCCGCGGCCAGTCCTTCCTGCAGCAGTCGGTCGCGCGCGGCTTCGAGAGCGCGGGCGAGAACTCGGGAGGTCAGGGTATCGCGATGATGGGCATGGGCATGAACGCCGCCGGCGGCGCCATGAACTTCCAGCAGAACCCCAACCAGCCGGCCCCGTATCAGAACCCCTTCCAGCAGCAACAGCAGCAGGGCGGTCAGCAGCCTCCGCAGCAGCAGGGCCAGCAGCAGCCCGCCCAGGGCCAGCAGGCCCCGCAGCAGCAGGCGCCGCAGGGCCAGCAGGGTCAGCCGCAGCAGAACGGCGACGACAGCATCGCCAAGCTCGCGCAGTACAAGCAGATGCTCGACCAGGGGCTCATCACGCAGGAAGACTACGACGCGGCGAAGAACCGCGCGCTCGGCCTGGGCTGATCGCCGGTCGGCAACTCGAATACAGGATGGAAGGGACGCGGTGGTTGACTTCCCGTGGCGAAAGGGGCTGAGGAACAGCCCGCTCGGCGCTGCGCTGTCGTATCTCCCGGAGTCGGTGCAGGACTCGATCGGGCTGAACGACGATCAGCCATCGCGTTCCCCGGAGACAGGAGCGCCCATGTCCGGGTCGCAGCAGAGCCATCCCGCCCAGGGCAACGGCCAGCAGGGGTTCCCGCAAGCCGCGCCCGCCGGCCAGTACGCGCCGGGCGGGCAGCCGGGGGCTCCGGCGGGGCCTGTCACTCAACCCGGAGGCGCGCCGCAGGGCATGCCCGGACAGCACCCTCCGCAGGGCGTGCCGGGCCAGCATCCCGGTCCGGGGGAGCGGAGCGGGGAGCAGCGCCCCGGCGAGGCGGCGCCTCCGGCGGGCGGTCCCGGCATCAAGGTCACGGACACCTCGGCCAAGAAGCGGGACGGCCTCGACAAGTGCCCGAAGTGCGGCTCGACCGAAGTCGTCCCGCGGCCCTCGAGCGGCACGCTCATCTGCCAGTTCTGCCGGTACGAGTGGGCCGAGGCCACGATCGAGGAGACCTTCGGGTTCGACTCCCCGATCAACCAGCTCCGCGGCATCCACATGGGGTCGGGCGCGACCCGCATCCAGGAGTCGACGGAGGACGTCGTCACGCTCAAGTGCCAGGCGTGCGGCGCGGATGTGGTGGTCAACACGGCGGAGGCGACGCAGTCGCGCTGCCACTGGTGCCGCAACACGCTCTCCATCAACCGGCAGATGCCGAACGGCGCGGTGCCGGACGGCCTCCTGCCCTTCTCCATCACCAAGGAGCAGGCCGTCGAGAACATCCGCGAGTTCGTCGGCGCGCGGAAGTTCTTCGCGAATCCCAAGTTCGTGCACGAGTTCGCCCCCGAAGAGGTCGTCGGCGTCTACATGCCCTACCTGGCGATGGATGCGAACGCCTCGGTCGACCTGCGCGGCCAGGGCGAGATCCAGACCCGCTCGTACATGCGGGGCACGGACAAGAACCGCTACCGGGTCTACGATGCCGACGTGTACGAGCTCGGCCGCAAGTTCGACATCGCCGTGGACGACGTGCTCATCGAGTCCTCGGGGGAGCGCGCGAACCAGGACGTCAAGCTCAACACGAACAACGTGATCAACGCCATCCAGCCCTTCGACACGAAGAAGGCGGTGTCGTACAACGCGAACTACCTGCGGGGGTTCACCTCCGAGCGGCGCGATCTCGACGTCGCCGCCGTCGAGCCGATGGCCAACGGGCGGGTGCTCTCCATCGCCCGCAGCAGGGCGGGGGAGACCATCCGCCGGTACGACCGCGGGGTGCGGTGGCGGAACGAGGAGCTGGTGGTGCACGGATCCCGCTGGGTCTCGCTCTACGTGCCGGTGTGGCTCTACAGCTACTTCGAGGTCAAGAACGGGCAGGCGTTCACGCATTACGTCGCCGTGAACGGCCGCACCGGCGCCACGATGGGCAGCGTGCCCGTGCACAAGGCCCGCCTCATCGGCGTCTCGACGCTGATCAGCATCCTCGGCACCGCGGCCAGCGCCGCCATCGCGTTCGCGGTGCTCTTCACGTAGAAGGAACGCCCCCATGAGCCCCGATCTGTTGACCGTCCTCTTCGACACCGCGCAGCACCTGCAGTCGGTGCCGCTCGCCGACTCCTCCGGCGACAGCGAGAACATCCTCTACCTGCTCCTCGCCGGGCCGCTCGCCGGCGTGCTCTTCTACGGCGCGAAGATGCGGCGCTACCGCAACCACGACAAGCGCTACGAGTACGAGCACAAGTCCGCCAGCGAGGTCGCGAACCTCCAGAGCTACGACCAGAAGGTCAACAAGATCGTCGGCACCCGCAAGCGCCGGATCGACGGCGACAACAGCCGCGACCCGCGCGAGCGGCTCGGGAGCAACACGCAGGTGCACCGCAGCTTCTGAGGCGGCCGTGCGGGATGCGGGCCCGGTGCTGCGGAGGCGCGGGCCGTTCTTCCTCGGGCCTCTTGCGCGCGGGCTCGAATTGCCCCTACACTGATCAACAGCCTTAGACCGCTGGTGCTCGGCATGCGTGTTTCGACACGGCAGCCGAACGAAGGTTCCTCGACAGGACGGCCAGCGCAGGTGACTGTAGCAAGCGCATCCCGTGTTCTGAGCGGGTGCGCGACTCCGCTCCGGCCATCTGCGCCGGAGCGTTTTCTGTTGCGGGGCGGCTCTTCCGGAGCAGCACGAGCGGTACGCGAAAAGCACCCGCTTTTGGCGTGCGATACAGAAGAGAGGAGACCCATGGCGACTAAGGAAGCTACCGTCGCTGAGCTCACGAAGGAATTCGAGAGCTCTTCGGCCATCGTGCTGACTGAGTACCGCGGTCTCACCGTGACCCAGCTCAAGGAGCTGCGTCGTTCCATCGGTGAGTCAGCCAACTACGCCGTGGCGAAGAACACGCTCGCCAAGATCGCGGCCAACAACGCCGGGATCGAAGGGCTTGACGACGACTTCACCGGCCCGACCGCTATCGCGTTCGTCAAGGGTGAGGTAGTCGACGCGGCCAAGGCGCTGCGCGACTTCGCCAAGGACAACCCCAACCTGGTGATCAAGGCCGGCTACTTCGATGGCGCCGTGCTCACCGCGGAGGATGTCGACAAGCTGGCCAACCTCGAGTCCCGCGAAATGCTGCTCGGCAAGCTTGCCGGCGCGTTCAAGGCCTCGCTGTTTGGCGCCGCATACATGTTCACCGCGCCCGCGGCCAAGGCGGTTCGCACCGTCGAGGCGCTGCGCGAAAAGCAGGAGTCCGCGAACTAGTCCGTCCCGGACGCTGCGGCAAGAATCACAACAAGGAGAAAACTCATGGCAAAGCTCACCGCTGAAGAGCTCATCGAACAGTTCAAGGACCTCACCCTCATCGAGCTCAGCGACTTCGTGAAGCTCTTCGAGGAGACCTTCGACGTCACCGCTGCGGCTCCGGTCGCCGTTGCCGCTGCCGGCGCTGCCGGTGGCGACGCCGCCCCCGCCGAGGAGGAGCAGACCGAGTTCGACGTCGTGCTCGAGTCGGCCGGCGACAAGAAGATCCAGGTCATCAAGGAGGTCCGCGGCCTCACCTCGCTCGGCCTCGGCGAGGCCAAGGCGCTCGTCGACGGTGCGCCCAAGGCCGTCCTCGAGGGCGCCAGCAAGGAAGACGCCGAGAAGGCGAAGGAGGCCCTCGAGGCCGCCGGCGCGTCGGTGACCCTCAAGTAGTCTCTGCTTGACCGGTGTCGCCCACCGCGACACCGCGAATGCGGGTCGGAGCCTCGGCTCCGGCCCGCATTCGCGTTTCCCCGGATGACGTATCAGCCGAAAGTGCTATTGCGCTACAAGGTCACGGAAAGATAACCTTTCGCTTAGGAAATGTTGAACGCCGCTGCCATCCTTGTGTGCGGCATTGCAGGAAGAGACAACGAACGCATGATCAAGCTTCGTAAGCGCACCGCCGGTGCCGCCTTCGCAGGCGCTGCACTCGTGTGCGGCGCCGTGTTCACGCCGGTGGCGGCCTTCGCCGCGCCGGCCGAGACGGACCAGCCCACCGAGAGCACCGATGTCGGCACGCAGGCCGCTGGCGTCGCCACCACGCAGAGCCACTACACGCCGGCCGAGACCGCCGAGAACGGCGTCCCCTACACCGGCACGGGCTTCCTCGCGGAGGTGGCGTTCATCGCCGAGATCAGCACCGACGGCGGCGAGACGTGGCAGGAGGTCACCGGTCAGGCGCAGGTCGCCGATGAGAACGGCGGGGTCGCCGGGGCGGTAGTCCTGCGCGAGGGCGGCGTCCAGGCTCCCTTCCCCGAGGGCGAGTACAAGATCCGCATCTCGCAGACTCCGGAGGACGGCGACCCCGTTTCCGCCGAGACCGAGATCTTCGTCGTCAGCGAAGAGGCCCCCGAGCCCACCGAGACCGAGGACCCGGAGCCGACCGAGACGGAAGACCCCGAGCCCACGGAGACCGAGGACCCGGAGCCGACCGAGACGGAAGACCCCGAGCCCACCGACACCGAGACCCCGGCGCCCGTCGAGGCGACGCTCGGCGTCGAGAAGGACACCTACACCCCGGCCGAGACCGTCGACGGTGTGGACTACATCGGCCAGGGCTTCGCGCCCTCGACCGCCTTCACCCTCTCGGTCCGCGCCGCGGGCGAGGACGAGTGGCAGGTCGTCGACAATGTCGACGACAACGAGCAGGTGACCGACGGCGAGGGCATCGCCTCGGGCTCGCTCCACTACTACGTCAACGAGATCGCGTCCGAGTTCCCCGAGGGCGACTACGAGATCCGCGTCTCGCAGGAGATCGACGGCGAGACCATCGAGGCCGTCGCGGCCTTCACGGTCGCGGAAGAGGGTGGCGAGGAGCCGGTCCCGACCGAGACCGACGAGCCGACGCCGACCGAGACCGACGACACGAAGCCCACGCAGACCGATGACGAGGGCAAGGGCGACGACGAGCTCGCGCAGACCGGTGCCGATTCGGCACTGCCCGTGTTCCTCGGCGGCGGCCTCGTGCTCATGGCCGCAGGTGCCGGACTCTACTTCGTGCGCCGCCGTGCGGAGCTGAGCTAAGCATCCCTGAGCTGCGCTCGACGCAGCCGAACGACTGACGGGCCGGAAGGAGACTTCCGGCCCGTCAGTCGTTTTCCCCGCTCTCGTCTGTCGGCATGCGAGGAGGACGTCGAGATGTTCTAGTATTGATAACGATAATCAATTAGGAAATTCGCAGAGCAAGGAATCGCACTTGAACAGCACGTTGACGCTCGCCGCCGCCGCGGCGCTCTCGGTATTCGCATTGGGCGCGCCGCCCGCACTCGCATCGGCCCCGCCGGCCCCCGCATCCGCCGACCTGCCGGGCATCACGACCGCCGGGACGGTCTTCGAGCGCGAGGACGTGCGCACGCCCGAGGCGCAGGCCGGCCCGCAGGCCATCGAAGCGCAGGTATCGGTCTCGCCGCAGACCGTCACGCAGGTCGAGTTCATGAACCCGGGCGTGGTGCTGACGGTGACGGGGCTGGAGGCCGGGGATGTGGTCGTCGACTCGCTCACGGAGATGCGCACCACGGTGCGAGGCGACGCGGTGGAGTACAACATCGTGAACGGCACCGGCGACCCGGCGGCGGTCGAGGTCGGCGTCATCGACTTCACGGTGACCGTCTCGCGCGAGGGCGAAGAGGACCGCGTGCTGCCCGCGAGCTTCGAGGTCGTCGAGGGCGATGAGCCCATCGAGGGGCCCGAGATCTCGTCGGCCACGGAGATCACGGCTGCGGAGCTCGACGCCGAAGGGCTGCAGGTGAGCGGCACCGGCTTCACGCCGGGCACGGAGGTCTACGTGTACCTCCTCGCGGCGGACTACGATCCGCGCACCGACGCGCCGGTCGGGCGCTCCATCCCCAACCCCCTCGTGGCCGACGAGAACGGCGCGTTCGACGTGACGGTCGAGGTCTACGACCAGGGCACCGAGCCCGGCGACTACTCCGTCCTCGCGTGGGACGAGCTCGCGCACATCGAGCGCCGGATCGACGTCACCGTGACCGATGGCGCCGAGACGCCCGCACCGGTCGACGCGTCGTTGCGGGTCGAGCAGGAGTCCTACACCCCTGAGGAGACGATCGACGGCGTCTCCTACACGGGCGAAGGATTCTTCCCGGAAGCGCCCTTCGCGCTCTCCATCCGCTCCGCGGGCGAGGAGGAATGGGCGGACGTCGAGAACGTCGACGGCGAGGAGCAGCTCGCCGACGCCGAGGGCGGCGTGGCCGGCACGCTGGTCTACTCGGAGAACGGGGCCGATGCGGCGATCCCCGTCGGGGACTACGAGATCCGCGTCTCGCAGGAGCAGGATGGCGAGATCGTCGAGGCCGTCGCGGCGTTCGCCGTGGTGGAGGAGGGCGGGGAGGAGCCCGCGCCGACGGACGAGGAGCCGACTCCGACCGGCGACGAGCCCGAGCCGACGGACGGCTCCGAGCCCGGGGAGACGGGCGACGGGCCTGCCGGCGATGAGACCGGCGAGCCGGGCGCGGGTGACGAGAAGGACGGCGAACTCGCGCAGACCGGTGCCGACCCGGCACTGCCCGTGTTCCTCGGCGGGGGTCTCGTGCTCATGGCCGCAGGCGCCGGACTCTACCTCGTGCGTCGTCGCGCCGAGCTGAGCTGAACATCCCGTTCCCGCGCTTGACGCGGCGGCGAAGGGGTCGGAAGAATGCTTCCGGCCCCTTCGCCGTGTCGGCATGCAGTACGAAAGTATGAGCTCCGTCACCGCATTAAGGGGGAAATCCCCACTCTTTCCCGCAGTTTGATGGCTCTTCACGAACGAGGGTGTAGTCGAGGTCTGAAACCGCCGGCTTCGAGCAGA
>NZ_FUIC01000027.1 GCF_900163695.1 Gulosibacter sp. 10 | reverse complement strand
CGCGGGGGCTTTCCAGTGGGCAATACTGGGATCGAACCAGTGACCTCTTCCGTGTCAGGGAAGCGCGCTCCCGCTGCGCCAATCGCCCAAGGGTGTTGTGGAGGTGACGACGGGATTCGAACCCGTGTAAACGGCTTTGCAGGCCGCTGCCTCGCCTCTCGGCCACGTCACCGTGTGTGGGATTCCATTCCCGTGCGATAAGGCGTACCTCGGTCACACTCGAGCGGATGACGAGACTCGAACTCGCGACCCTCACCTTGGCAAGGTGATGCGCTACCAACTGCGCTACATCCGCGTGGCTTTCCGCTTCCCCGTGGGGCCGCGTCCGGCACTTGGAATACATTAGAGCACATCGGCCTGCGATGCCAAATCGGCATCGTCGCGGCTGCGGTTTTCGGCCTGTTCATGCGCCGCGCCCGGCGTGTCACCCCTGATGCGAGGGCTGCCGAGGAATCCCGACACGCATCCACGACCGCGCGATTTGGCGAAACCGGGAAGTGTGTGCCAAGATATTCCACGTTCAAGGGCAATTAGCGTAGTGGTAGCGCGCTTCCTTCACACGGAAGAGGTCACTGGTTCGATCCCAGTATTGCCCACGAGACGAGAAGCCCCGGTTCGCCGGGGCTTCTCCGCGTTTCCCCGCCGGGCGCTCCCCACGGGCAGGCCCGCCTCGAACGCAGACGGGATGCCCGCGGGGGCGGCCGCCGATGGCCACGCCCCGCGGGACCCCGGCCTACTCCATGTCCTCGAGCTCCTTCCCGCGAGTCTCCTTCACGAACTTCCAGACGAAGAAGAGCGAGAGCACCGCCATGGCCGCGTACAGTCCGTAGGCGAGGCCGAGCCCCGCATCGGCGAGGGTCGGGAAGGTGAGTGACACCGCGAAGTTCGCGAGCCACTGCGCGGCGGCCGCGACCGAGATCGCGTAGGCGCGGATGCGGTTGTTGAACATCTCCCCCAGCAGCACCCAGACCACCGGGCCCCAGCTCACGCCGAAGAACACGACGTAGAGATTCGCCGCGAGCACCGCGACGATGCCGGCCGTGTCCGAGAGCAGCGGCTGCACCTCGCCGGCGACGACCTGCGTCGGCGCCGTGCCGAAGACGAAGGCCATGGTGCCCAGCGTGACCGCCATGCCGACCGATCCGATGATCAGCAGGGGCTTGCGGCCGATCCGGTCGACCAGCGTGATCGCGATCACGGTCGTCACGATGTTGACCACCGCCGTGATCACCCCCGTCAGCAGCGCATCCGACTCGTCGAAGCCCACCGCCTGCCACAGCATCGTCGAGTAGTAGAAGATCACGTTGATGCCGACGAGCTGCTGCAGCAGCGAGAGGAAGATGCCGACCCACACGATCGGCGCGAGGCCGAAGCGCCGGCCCTTGAGGACGCCGATCGACTGCGTCTGCTCGAAGGAGAGCGAGTCGCGGATCTCCTCGATCTTCTCCGTGGGCGTGCCGCCCACGTAGTGCTCGAGCACCTTCTCGGCCTCCTTGACGCGGTTCTTGCTGACCAGGAACCGCGGCGATTCGGGGATCATCGAGGCGAGCACGCCGTAGATCACGGCCGGGATGCACTCCGCGACGAACATCCACCGCCAGGCCTCCATCCCGAGCCACAGCCCGTTGCCGGCGCCGCCCGCCGCCTGCGCGAGCGCGTAGTTGCTCAGCAGCGAGACGAAGATGCCGACCACGATCGCCAGCTGCTGCAGCGAGCCGAGCCGTCCGCGCACGTTCGCGGGAGAGACCTCCGCGATGTACGCCGGGGCGATCACGCTCGCCGCGCCGACCGCGAAGCCGCCGATGAAGCGGAAGATCGTGAGCGACCAGATATCCCAGACGAAGCCGCAGGCGAGCGAGGTGATGAAGAAGAGCAGCGCGGCGACCTGCATCACGCGGATGCGTCCGAACTTCGCCGAGATGGGCCCGGCGAACCAGGCGCCGACCGCGCAGCCGACGAGCGCGAATGCGACCGAGAATCCGAGCAGCACGGGATTGGCCCCGCTCCACTCCCCGACCGCGCCGACGGCGCCGTTGATGACCGCCGTGTCGAAGCCGAAGAGGAATCCGCCCATCGCCGCCGCTGCGGCGATCATGATCACCCTCGTGATCGGCGGCGTCGGAACCGTTCTCCCGCTGCCGCCCTGACTGACGTTGACCATTTGCCCCACCACCCTGTGTTGCACGATCGAGCACTCGCCCCGGCAGCATCGGCGGGACCGCGGCTCGCTTCGCAGCAGTGTAGCGCGTTGGACGGCGTCGAACCTACTCGGCCGGCGCGGCCGCCTTCGCCTCCTGCTCGCGCGCGGCGCCCGTGGAGGCGATGAGGCGCGACACCGATCGCAGGTACTTCTTCCGGTAGCCGCCGTCGACCATGCCGCCCCCGAAGATCGCGTCGAGCGGCTCCCCGCTCGCGATCACCGGGATCTGCGCGTCGTAGACCCTGTCGATGAAGGCGACGAATCGCAGGGCCTCGGCCTGATCCGTGAGCACCTCGACGTCGTCGAGCGCGATCGCGTCCACGCCCTCGACGAGCTTGACGTACTTCGAGGGATGCACGCGCGCCAGGTGCTCGACGAGGCCGCGGAACGGATCGTGCGCGACGGTCTCCCCCGCCGCCGATCGGCGCTCCACCTGCGCCTCGAGCTCGCCCTGCTCGGAGACCACCGCCTCGCCCTCCACCGCGCGGCGGCGGAAGTCGACGCCGTCGATGCGCACCGTGTCGAAGACGTTCGAGAGCTTCGTGATCTCGCGCAGGAAGTCCTGCGCGGCGAAGCGGCCCTCGCCGAGCGCGTTGGGCGGGGTGTTCGACGTCGCCATCACGCAGGTTCCCGACTCGACGAGCTCGCCGAGGAGCTTCGTCATCACCATGGTGTCGCCCGGGTCGTCGAGCTCGAACTCGTCGATCGCGATGAGCGAGGCGCCGGTGAAGGCCTTGACGGCGTTCTGATAGCCGAGCGCGCCCACGAGCGCCGTGTACTCGATGAACGTGCCGAAGTACTTGCGCCCGGGATAGGCGTGCCAGGTCGCCGCGAGGAGGTGCGTCTTGCCCACGCCGAAGCCGCCGTCGAGGTAGATGCCGGGCTTGGTCGTGCCCGACTTCTTCGCGAACAGCACCCGGGAGAGGAACCCTCGGCCGCTCGACCGGCGCGGCGTCGCGTTCCCGGCGAAGCCGCGGCACAGCTCGACCGCTGCGCGCTGGCTCGGATAGTCGTCGTCGGGGATGTAGGAGTCGAAGCTCGCCGTCGTGAACTGCGGCGGCGGGACCAGTGCGTCGACCATCTCCGCGGGGGTCATGCTCGGGACCAGATCGGTGAGATGGATGATGCCGCCAGCGGTCACAAAAGGCTCCTGCGTCGATGATTCGAAGACACTTCACCCTACTCGTCATTACGCTATCGGGTAAGAAGGGCCGCCCGCACGGGCGGCTGCCACGGCTGGGAGGAGCATTACGTTGAGCATCGAGTTCGATACCGATCCGAAGTTCGCCGAGTACGCGCACCCTGAGCGCCTGGTCTCCACGCAGTGGCTGGCCGAGCGCCTCGACCGCGACGGACTCGTCGTCGTGGAGTCCGACGAGGACGTGCTGCTCTACGAGAGCGGGCACATCCCGGGCGCCGTGAAGATCGACTGGCACACCGATCTCAACGACCCGGTGATGCGCGATTACGTCGACGGCGAACGGTTCGCGCAGCTGCTCGGCGGCCTCGGCATCTCGCGCGAGGACACGGTCGTCATCTATGGCGACCGATCCAACTGGTGGGCGGCCTACGCGCTGTGGGTCTTCACCCTCTTCGGCCACGAGGACGTCCGTCTGCTCGACGGCGGCCGCGACAAGTGGATCGCGGAGGGCCGCGAGCTCACGCGCGAGCGCCCCGCGCGCACCGCCGCGGAATACCCCGTGGTGGCCCGCGACGACGCGCCCATCCGGGCCACCCGCGAGGACGTGTTCGCGCACCTCGGCGCCGCCGCGCCCCTCATCGACGTCCGGAGCCTGCCGGAGTACACGGGCGAGCGGACCCACATGCCCGACTACCCGGACGAGGGCGCGCTGCGCGGGGGCCACATCCCCACCGCGCGCAACGTGCCCTGGGCCCGGGCCGCGGCGGAGGACGGCGCCTTCCGCCCCAGGGCGGAGCTCGAGGCCATCTACCTCGACGAGTCGGGGCTCGGGCGCGAGGACGAGGTGATCGCCTACTGCCGCATCGGCGAGCGCTCGAGCCACACGTGGTTCGTGCTGACCCATCTGCTCGGCTTCGACCGGGTGCGCAACTACGACGGCTCCTGGACGGAGTGGGGATCGCTCGTCGGGGCGCCCATCGCCAAGGGCCAGGAGCCCGGGGAACTGCCCCGATGAGCCTTCCCGCCCAGCTCGCGGAGATCCGCGAGGACTTCCACGCCGTGCCCGATCGGGACCGGCTCACCCTGCTCCTCGAGTTCTCCGACGAGCTCCCCGACGTGCCCGACCGCTACCGGGACGTGCCCTTCGAGCAGGTCCACGAATGCCAGTCGCCCGTCTTCATCACCACCGAGGTATCCGAGGGCCGGGTCCGGATGTTCGCGAAGGCCCCGCCCGAGGCCCCCACGACCCGGGGCTTCGCCTCCATCCTCGTCCAGGGCATCAGCGGGCTCACGACCGAGGAGGCGCTCGGCATCCCGAGCGACTTCCCCTTCGACCTGGGGATCACCGATCAGGTCTCCCCGCTCCGCCTCCGCGGCATGGTCGGCATGCTCGGCCGCGTCCAGCGGCAGGTCCGCGAGCAGCTCGGCCGTCCCGCGGCCGCGGACGATCCCGCGGCGGAGGGCTAGGCGGCCGTGTCGGCGATCGACGCCATGCCGGATCCCGCCTGGCTCCGGGTGCTCGATGCCTCGGGCGGCGCGGAGGGCGGGCCCGAGATCGACCTGCGCGGCGGGGAGGCCGACGGGCGCATCCGCGCGCTCTACCAGCCGCCGCGGCGGGACTGGGTGCGGATGAACATGATCGGTTCCCTGAACGGGCGGGTGACCGGGCCGGACGGGACTTCGGACACGCTCTCCAACCGCGCGGACCGGCGCATCCTCGGCGCGATCCGCAGGATGAGCGATGCGATCGTGGTCGGCGCCCAGACCGTCCGGCAGGAGCGGCACACCGCCACCGCCCCCACCCGGCTGTGCGTCGTGACGAGCTCGGGCGACCTCGGCGGGCACCGGATCTCGGAGAGGGAGGCCGCCGCCTCGGTGCTCGTGTGCTGCCCGCAGTCCGCCGCCGACCGGGTGCGCGAGACCATGCCCGGCGCCAACATCGAGGCGCTCGAGCCACGCGACGGGCGGATCCCGCTCGGTGCCGTGCTCGACGCCCTGCGAGCACGAGGCCTCCACCGCATCGTGGTCGAGGGCGGGAACCGGCTGATCAGCCAGTTCCTCGACGAGGAGCGGCTCGACGAGATCTGCCTCACGCAGGCGCCCGTGTTCGCGCCCAACGACGCACCATCCCTGCCCGGGTCGGGCACCGGCACGCGGTTCGACCGTGCGCTGCTGCTCGAGGACGAGGCGGGATTCCTCTATCAGCGGCTCCTCGCCCGCCGCGAGCCAGGCTGACGGGGCTCGTCGACCGAGGCCCCGCCCCCGACCTCGGCGATCGCCCGGGAGGCGCGCTCGCCGAACCAGTCGCCCACCACCCGCTCCCACCGGTGCGGCTCGCGATTCCACAGCCGCACGTGGCGGGCGCCGGAGAACTCCTCGTACTGCACGATGTCCTCCCGCAGCCGCGCGAGCGTCCGGCTCGGGCCGACCGGGACGACCGTGTCCCCGGCCGAATGCAGCAGCAGCACCGGAACCTCGAGCTCCTGGGCCCGGGCGACGAGATCCACCTCGTCGAGGTCGATCGGCTCCCGCAGCCCCATGACGGCGAGGCCCGGCCTCGCGCGAAGCAGCCACCGGCCGACCCGCTTCGAGGCCACCGGGAGCATGCCCACGATCTGCTGCGCCTCGATCACGGCCCGCCAGTCGACCGCCGGGGACTCGAGCATAAGCCCCGCAACGAGCGGCGCGTAGCGGGAGCGGAGGTACGTCTGCCCCACGATGGTGCCGCCCATCGACCAGCCCGCCAGCACGATCCGGCGCGCCCCGCGCGCGACGGCCCAGGCGATCGCCGCATCCACGTCGCGCCACTCGGTGAGGCCGAGGCCGTAGCGCAGGCCCGGCGCCGTGGGCGCCTCCGGGTCGTTCCGATAGGACACGACGAGCGAGTGCCAGCCGCGCTCCGCCGCGAGCGGCACGGTCCGCAGCGGCTCAGCGCGCGAAGCCCCGCGGCCGTGCACATGGACCGCCCAATGCCCCGGCAGGGGCTCCGGCGCGGGCACGAACCAGGCCGGCGCCGGACCGAGCTCGGTCTCGATCTCCGCCTCCTCGAAGGGCATGCCGAGGTCGCGGACGTCGCGCTGCGGCGCCGAGCGCACCTTGACTGCGTCGACGCCGAGCAGCGGCGCACCGCGCTCGCCCCGGTACCGGCGGGTCACGGAGTACGCGGTGGCCGTCACCGTCTCGCCCAGGATCGCGACGCCCGCGCCGCCGGCCCACTGGAAGGTGTAGCGCCCCGCGGGCTCCGACTCGACGGTGCGCTGCAGCTCGATGCTGCCCTCGCCGGCACGATCCGGGTCCGGATAGAGGGCGAGCACCCGGACTCCCTCGTTCCGCCGCGGCCTCGCCGAGACCACCGTCCTGGCCAGGGCGTAGCCGAATCCGAGAACGGCGCCGCCGCCCACCGCCCCGAATCCCGCGACCGCCGCCGCCGCGCTCCGCACGCATCCCGCGAGGCCGCGGATCCCGTTCATCGTTTTCTTCTCGTCCTTCCGATATCGGCGCGCCTGCCCTCGCGGCCGTGACCCCATCCCTACTCTCGGAGTGTGGTGGTCAGCTTGCATCCAGTTCCAGCAGAGTTCGACAGGGCATCGGAGTCGATCCGAGCCGTCGAGTTCCGAAGCGACCTGCGCGTGCAGGAGATCCGGCCGCCGGAGGGCCTCGCCCCGAACGCGCTGGCGCTCGCGGCCGATGTTAGCCCGAGTCAGCTGCACGAGGACTCACACCTCGGCACGGGCCGTTTCATCTTCCTCCACGATCTGTCGGAGCCGGACGCCTGGCGGGGGCAGTACCGCGTCGTCTGCTTCGCGCAGGCCCCGCTGGAGACCGATATCGGCGGCGACGCGATGCTCCCGGAGGTCGCCTGGTCGTGGCTCCTGGACGCGCTCGCGGACGAGGGTGCCGAGTTCGACTACCCGTCGGGCACCGTCACGGTGGTGAACTCGAAGGGGTTCGGCGAGCTCGCCGAGCAGGGCGAGGGCTCCCAGATCGAGATCCGCGCCTCGTGGTCGCCGCAGAACGAACTCCTCGCGCCGCACGTGTCGGCCTGGAGCACCTTCCTCTGCATGCTCAGCGGCCTGCCGCCCGTGGACTCGAATGAGGTCCCCACCCTCCGACACGGACTCCGCAGCGATGGCCGCGGCTGACGCCCGGCGCCTCGAGCGCGGCGATCTCGACGTGATCGGCACCGCCGAGGCGCTCGAGCGGGGCATCGATCGGCTCCTCGACGGCACCGGGCCCATCGCGATCGACACCGAGCGCGCCTCCGGCTTCCGCTACTCCGATCGCGCCTATCTCGTCCAGCTGTTCCGCCGCGGCGCGGGCACGCTGCTCATCGACCCCGTCCCGCTCGGCTCCCTCCGCGCGCTCGCCGAGGCGATCCGCGACGAGGAGTGGATCCTCCACGCCGCGACGCAGGACCTCCCGTGCATGCGGGAGATCGATCTCGTCCCGCTGCGGCTCTTCGACACGGAGCTCGCCGCTCGCCTGCTCGGCAAGCCCCGCGTCGGACTCGGCTCAGTCGTCCAGGAGCTCCTCGGCGTCGAGCTCGCGAAGGCCCACTCGGCCGACGACTGGTCGACCAGGCCGCTGCCCGCCGAATGGCTCGCGTACGCCGCGCTCGACGTCGAGCTGCTCGTGGACGTCCGCGATCGGCTCGCCGAGCAGCTCGTCGCGGCGGGCAAGGACGGCTGGGCCCGCGAGGAGTTCGAGGCGCTGGTGGACTTCCGCCCCCGGCCGCCCGAGCCGGAGCGCTGGCGCCGGCTGTCGAAGCTCTCCACGCTGCGCTCCCCCCGCCAGCTCGCCGTGGCGCGCGAGCTGTGGCTCGCCCGCGACGCCTACGCGCGCGAGACCGATACGGCGCCCGGGAGAATCGTGCCCGATCGCGCGCTGACCGGTGCCGCCGCCGCGATGCCGCGCACGAAGGCGCAGCTCGCGGGGCTCAAGGAGTTCACCGGCAAGCAGTCGCGCTCCCAGCTCGATCGCTGGTGGCAGGCCATCGAGCGCGGAAGGGCGACGGAGGACCTCCCCCGCCGCAGCGGCCCGAGCCGCGACGGCATCCCGCATCCGCGCACCTGGGCGAACAAGCGCCCCGAGGCGGACGCGCGGTTCAAGCTCGCCCGCCCCGCCGTCGCGGCGCGCGCCGAGGAGCTCGGCCTGCCGACGGACAACCTGCTCACACCCGCCCACCTCCGGCAGCTCTGCTGGGAGCCGCTGGGCACCGATGCTGAATCGATTTCGCGTCAGCTTGCTACGCTGGGGGCGCGGCAGTGGCAAATCTCCATCGCCGCACCGGTCATCGAGACCGCGTTTGGCGAAGCCCTCTAAGTCTCGAGCGTTCCGGTAGTGCAGTACAGATAAGATTCAGTGCTGAACTGCTTGCGAAGACGCAGGCCCAACTGGCTAGGGAGGATACGTGACCGCATCCGAGGTCTACTACATCGACGGGGCCCGGACCCCGTTCGGCCGAGCCGGAGAGAAAGGGATGTACTGGCGCACGCGTGCCGATGACCTCGCGGTCAAGGCGATGCGTGCCGTCATCGAGCGCAACCCGAGTATCCCCGGCGAACGCTACGACGACGTCGCCATCGCGGCGACCACGCAGCAGGGCGATCAGGGGCTCACCCTGGGGCGCACCTCCGCGATCCTCGCGGGGCTGCCGGTGCAGGTCCCCGGCCTCGCGATCGACCGCATGTGCGCGGGCGCCCTCACCGCCGCGACGCTCATGGGCGGCAGCATCGGGTTCGGGCAGTACGACGTGGCCATCGCCGGCGGCGTCGAGCACATGGGGCGCCACCCCATGGGCTTCGACGCGGACCCCAACCCGCGGTTCCTCGCCGAACGCCTCGTGGACGGCGAGGCCCTGAACATGGGCAAGACCGCCGAGCGGCTCCACGACCGCTTCCCGCATCTCACGAAGGAGCGCGCCGACCGCTACGCGATGCGCTCGCAGCAGAAGACGGCCGCGGCCTACGCCGAGGGCAAGTTCGACCGCGACCTGGTCCCCGTCGCGATCGAGTCGGACGAGGGCTGGGGCCTCGCGACCCGCGACGAGCACCCGCGCCCGGATACCTCGATGGAGGGGCTGAGCGGTCTCAAGACCCCGTTCCGCCCGCACGGCAAGGTCACCGCCGGCAACGCGTCGCCGCTCACCGACGGCGCCACGGCCTCGATCCTCGCGTCGGGCCGGGCCGTGAAGGAGTTCCGGCTCGAGCCGCGCATGCGCATGGTGTCGTACGCCTTCGCCGGCGTGCAGCCGGAGGTCATGGGGCTCGGCCCCGTGCCCGCCACCGAGCGCGCGCTCGAGCGCGCCGGTCTGCGCATCGACGACATCGGGCTCTTCGAGCTCAACGAGGCCTTCGCCGTGCAGGTGCTCTCCTTCCTCGACCACTTCGGCATCGATGACGACGACCCGTCGGTCAACCCCTACGGCGGCGCGATCGCGATCGGCCACCCCCTCGCCGCGAGCGGCGTGCGGCTCATGATGCAGCTCGCGAACCAGTTCGCCGAGCACCCCGAGGTCCGCTACGGCGCGACCGCGCTGTGCGTCGGCCTCGGCCAGGGCGGCTCCGTGATCTGGGAGAACCCCAACTGGAACGGCAAGAAGCACGCGCGAGCGGGAAGGTAGCGAGGAATGACTGCGAAGACGTTCGACCCCAAGTACTACGAGAAGCTCGTCGCCGGCGTCGAGGGCGAGGTCGTCACCGAGGCCAAGGTGCGGGACGTCCGGCTGGCCTCCGGCAAGACGCTCGCGCTCATCACGCTCGACAACGGCCGCGACTACCGCCGGCCCAACACGCTCGGCCCCAACTCCCTGGTGGGGCTGGGCACGACCCTCGAGACGCTGCGCGGCCGCGCCGCCGCGGGCGAGATCGACGCGGTCGCGGTGACCGGCAAGCGGTTCAACTTCGCCGCGGGCGCCGACCTCTCCCTCGTCGACCAGATCCCCGGCCCCGAGGGCGGGCGCCTGCTCGCCGAGCTCGGCCATCACGCCCTCGGCATGCTCGGCGGGCTCGGCGTCCCGAGCTTCGCGTTCGTGAACGGGCTCGCCCTCGGCGGCGGCCTCGAGGTGGCGCTCAACTCGACCTATCGCACCATCGACGCCTCCTGCCCCGCGGTGGCGCTCCCCGAGGTCTTCCTCGGGCTCGTGCCGGGCTGGGGCGGCGCTACCCTGCTGCCGAACCTCATCGGCATCGAGAACGCGCTGCGGGTGATCATCGAGAACCCGCTCAAGCAGAACCGCACCCTCAAGCCGCAGCAGGCCTACGACCTCGGGATCTTCGACCGCCTCATCGGCGCGGCCAACTTCCTCGAGGAATCCCTCGCCTTCGCCGATGCGGTGCTGACGGGCCGCGAGAAGGTGCAGCGCAAGAACGTTCCCGGCAAGCTCGAGCGCGTGGGCAAGTGGGATGTCGCGGTGAAGATCGCCCGCAAGCAGGTCGAGTCGAAGCTCGGCACGGTGCCGATCGCGCCCTACCGGGCGCTCGACATCCTCGCCCTCGCCAAGCACAACGATCTCGAGCGCGGCTTCGAGGCCGAGAACGACGCCCTCGGCGAGCTCATCGTGGGCGATCAGTTCAGAGCCTCCATGTACGCCTTCGACCTCGTGCAGAAGCGGGCCAAGCGGCCCGCTGGGGCGCCCGATGCGGAGCTGGCGCGTCCGGTGTCGAAGGTGGGCATCGTCGGCGCGGGGCTCATGGCCACGCAGTTCGCCACCCTCTTCGTGCGCCGCCTGCAGGTGCCGATCGTGATCACGGATGTCGACCAGGAGCGCGTGGACCGCGGCGTCGCGGCCGTGCACGCCGAGCTCGACAAGCTCGCCGCGAAGGGCCGCCTGGACGACGACAACCTCGCTCGGAACAAGGCGCTCGTCACCGGCACGACCGACCGCTCCCGGTTCGCCGACTGCGACTGGGTCATCGAGGCCGTCTTCGAGGAGGTCGGGGTCAAGCAGCAGGTGTTCTCGGAGCTCGAGGCGATCGTGCCCGAGGACGCCATCCTCGCCACGAACACCTCCTCCCTGTCCGTGGACGAGATCGGCAGCGTCCTCGAGCACCCGGAGCGGCTCGTCGGCTTCCACTTCTTCAACCCCGTCGCGATCATGCCCCTGCTGGAGGTCGTCGACGCCGAGAAGACCGACCGGGTCGCGCTCGCGACCGCGATGGCGGTCGCGAAGCGGCTCAAGAAGACCGCGGTCATCACGCGCGACCGCCCGGGCTTCGTCGTGAACCGGGTACTCGCCAAGGTGCTCGGCGAGTCGATGCACGCCGTGGACACCGGCACGCCGATCGAGGTCGTGGACCGCGCGCTCGATCCGATGGGCCTGCCCATGACGCCCTTCGAGCTGCTCGAGCTCGTGGGCCTCAAGGTCGGCGCGCACGTGCTCGAGTCCCACCACGCCCCCTTCCCCGACCGGTTCTTCGAGTCCGCGAACCTCGACGCCCTCGCCGATGCCGGCGCGAAGCTCATCGAGCGGGACGGCAAGGGCGAGCCCAAGGGGTACACCAACCAGTTCCGCAAGATCGTCGGCACCGAGGGCAAGTCGCCGATGTCCGCCGAGGAGTTCCGCGAGCGGGTCGAGACCGGCCTCGCCGAGGAGATCCATATCATGCTCGAGGAGCAGGTGGTCGCGGCGGTCGAGGACATCGACCTGTGCCTCATCACCGGCGCGGGCTTCCCCCTCTACAGCGGCGGGATCACCCCCTACCTCGACCGGGTGGGGGCGAGCGAGCGCGCCTTCGGCGACACGTTCCACGACCCCCTCATCCGCGGCGCGAGCGGCGAGTAGCCCTCGGACGCGGAACGGGCCGGTGCTGCGACAGCACCGGCCCGTTCCGCGTCCGCGGCTCAGCGCTCCGAGGCGCCGAGCGCGCGGATCACCTCGCGCACGCTCTCCGCGGGCCGGCCCGAGGGCCTCGGCCTGGCGGCGGGCACGCGGGAGCCGAGCACCTGGGCGACGACGTCCCGGGCGATCCTCCGCGAGGTCAGCCCGGCGTCCTCGAGGATCTCCGCCCGCGAGGCGTGATCGATGAACTCGTCCGGCAGTCCGAGCTCCGTGACCGTGGCCTCGACGTCGGCCCCGCGCAGGTCCTGCCGCAGCCGCGTCCCGATCCCGCCCACCTTGATGCCGTCCTCGATGGAGACGACGAGGCGATGATGGCGCGACAGCTCGATGATCGACCGGGGCACGGGCACGACCCAGCGCGGATCCACGACGGTGACGCCGATGCCCTGGGCCTCGACGAACTCGGCGACCTCCACGGCCGTCCCGGCCATCGGCCCCACCGCCACGATGAGCACGTCCGAGCCGGAGCCGGTGCGGAGGACGTCCACGCCGTCCTCGAGCCGCGCCTCCGCCTCGATCTCCGCGCCCACCTTGCCCTTGGAGTACCGGAGCACGGTCGGGGCCGTGTCGATCGCCACCGCCTCCCGCAGCGCCTCCCGCAGCCGCGTCGCGTCGCGGGGCACGGCGATGCGGATGCCGGGCACGACCTGCAGGAGCGCGAGGTCCCACATCCCGTGATGGCTCGGCCCATCCGGACCGGTGACCCCGGCCCGGTCGAGCACGAACGTGACGGGGGCGCGATGGAGGCCGACGTCCATGAGCACCTGATCGAAGGCGCGGTTCATGAAGGTCGAGTAGATGGCCACGACGGGGTGCAGCCCGCCGAACGCCATGCCGGCCGCCTGCGTCACCGCGTGCTGCTCGGCGATGCCGACGTCGAGGACGCGGTCCGGATAGGCCGCCTTCATCGGCGCGAGGCCGACCGGCCTGAGCATCGCCGCGGTCACGCCCACGATGTCCTCCCGCTCGCCGGCAAGCGCCACCATCTCCTCGCCGAACACGGAGGTCCAGGACTGGCCCCCGGCCTCGACGAGCGGCTCCCCCGTGATCGGGTCGATCTGGCCGACGGCGTGGAACTGGTCGTTCGCGTCCTCGATCGCCGGGCGGAAGCCGTGCCCCTTCTCCGTGATCGCGTGCACGATGACCGGCCCGCCGAAGCGCTTGGCCTGGCGCAGGGCCTCCTCCACCGAGCCGAGATCGTGCCCGTCGATGGGGCCGAGGTACTTGATGTCGAGATTCGAGTACAGCTGCTCGTTGTTCGTGAGCCGGGCGAGGAATCCGTGCAGGCCGCCGCGGAAGGCCCGGAAGAAGCTCCGGCCGAGGCGCCCGCCGAGCCGGGAGAAGGCCTCGCCGGAACGGCGCTGCAGCGCCGTGTAGGTGCGATCGGTGCGCACCCGGTTGAGGAAGCGCGCCATGCCGCCGATGGTGGGCGCGTAGGAGCGGCCGTTGTCGTTGACGATGATCACGAGCCGGCGGCTGTTGTCGTCGCTGATGTTGTTCAGCGCCTCCCAGGTCATCCCGCCCGTGAGGGCGCCGTCGCCCACGACGGCGACCACCGTCCGATCCGTCTCGCCCGCGATGTGCCACGCGTGGGAGATGCCGTCCGCCCAGCTCAGCGAGCTCGAGGCGTGCGAGCTCTCGACGATGTCGTGCTCCGACTCGCGGCGCTGCGGATAGCCCGCCACGCCGCCGCGCTCGCGCAGGCGCGAGAAGTCCTGCCGTCCGGTGAGGAGCTTGTGCACGTACGACTGGTGGCCGGTGTCGAAGACGATCGCGTCGCGCGGGGAGTCGAACACCCGGTGGATGCCGATGGTCAGCTCGACCACGCCCAGATTGGGCCCGAGGTGCCCGCCGGAGCGGGACACGTTGTCGATGAGGAACTCGCGGATCTCCGCCGCGAGGCGCTGCAGGGACCGCGCGTCGAGCGCGCGCAGATCCTCGGGCCGCCGGATCGTCGGGAGCACCTCGCCGTCCATCCGCGTCCTCCCTTCCCGGGCCCGTCCCGAGGGCCCGCCACGCGTATCCCCCGATCCTACCGCCGGGCCCGCCCCCGAAACGCGATGTCGGCGGGTCCGCGAACGGACCCGCCGACATCGTCATGCTCGGAGGACTACTGCTCCTTGGCGACGAGCGAGCGCAGCACGTACTGCAGGATGCCGCCGTTGCGGTAGTAGTCGGCCTCGCCGGGGGTGTCGATGCGGACGACCGCGTCGAACTCGACGGGCTCGCGGCCTTCGGCCGAGAACTCGGTCGGTGCGGCCACGACGTGCACCGTCTTGGGCGTGGTGCCCTCGTTCAGCTGCTCGAGGCCGGTGATCGAGAACGACTCGGTGCCGTCCAGGCCCAGCGACTCGGCGGACTCGCCGGCCGGGAACTGCAGCGGCACGACGCCCATGCCGATGAGGTTCGAGCGGTGGATCCGCTCGAAGCTCTCGGTGATGACCGCCTTGACGCCCAGCAGGCTCGTGCCCTTCGCCGCCCAGTCGCGCGAGGACCCCGATCCGTACTCCTTGCCGCCCAGCACGACGAGCGGGGTGCCCTCCGCCGCGTAGTGCTGCGCGGCGTCGTAGATGTACGCCTGCGGGCCGCCCTCCTGCGTGAAGTCGCGGGTGTGCCCGCCCTGCACGCCGTCGAGCAGCTGGTTCTTGAGACGGATGTTCGCGAACGTGCCGCGGATCATGATCTCGTGATTGCCGCGGCGCGAGCCGTAGGAGTTGAAGTTGCGGCGCTCCACTCCGTGCTCGGCCAGGTAGCGGCCGGCGGGGCTCGCCGCCGCGATCGACCCGGCGGGCGAGATGTGGTCGGTCGTGGTCGAGTCGCCGAGCTTGACGAGGACGCGGGCGTTCTCGATGTCCTGCACCGGGGTGAGCTCGAGCTGCATGCCCTCGAAGTACGGGGGCTTGCGCACATAGGTCGACTCCGAGTCCCACTCGAAGGTCGAGCCGGTCGGCGTGGGGATCGAGCGCCAGCGCTCATCGCCCTCGAACACCGAGGCGTACTCCCTGGTGTACATGTCGGTGTCGATCGAGGCGTCGATGACCTTCTGCACCTCGTCCGCGGCGGGCCAGATGTCGGCCAGGTAGACGTCCTCGCCGTCCTTGCCCTTGCCGAGCGGCTGCTGCTCGAAGTCGAAGTCCATGCTGCCGGCGAGGGCGTAGGCGACCACGAGCGGCGGCGACGCGAGGTAGTTCATCTTCACGTCGGGGTTGATGCGGCCCTCGAAGTTGCGGTTGCCCGAGAGCACGGCCGTGACGGCGAGGTCGTTGTCGTTGATCGCCTGCGAGATGGGGTCGTCCAGCGGCCCCGAGTTGCCGATGCAGGTCGTGCAGCCGTAGCCGACGAGGTAGAAGCCCAGGTCGTCGAGGTACTCGGTGAGGCCGGCCTTCTCGTAGTAGTTCGTGACCACCTTCGAGCCGGGTGCGAGCGTCGTCTTGACCCAGGGCTTGGTGGCGAGCCCCTTCTCGACCGCGTTGCGGGCGAGCAGGCCCGCGGCCATCATCACCGAGGGGTTCGACGTGTTCGTGCAGGACGTGATCGCCGCGATCGCTACCGAGCCGTGGTCGATCTCGAAGGCCTCGCCCTTGTTCTCGACCGTCACGGTCTTCGAGGCGCGCTTGTGTGGGTGCGCGGGGCGCTCGTAGTGGAGCGACTCCGGCGCGCCGTCGTCGAGCTTGCCCGGATCCGAGGCCGGGAAGCTCGCCTCGCTCAGCACGTCCACGGAGTCCATCTCGGTGTCGGCGTAGTCGGTGAGGTCGTTCGCGAACTGCTCCTGCGCCTTGGACAGCTCGATGCGGTCCTGGGGGCGGCGCGGGCCGGCGATGGAGGGCACCACCGTAGAGAGGTCGAGCTCGAGGTACTCCGAGAACACGGGCTCGCTGGCCGGGTCGTGCCAGAGCCCCTGCTCCTTCGCGTAGGCCTCCACGAGCTTCACCTGCTCCTCCGAGCGGCCGGTGAAGCGGAGGTAGTTCAGGGTCTCCCCGTCGATGGGGAAAATCGCCGCGGTCGACCCGAACTCGGGCGACATGTTGCCGATCGTGGCGCGGTTCGCGAGGGGCACCTCGCCGACGCCGTCGCCGTAGAACTCGACGAACTTGCCGACCACGCCGTGCTGCCGCAGCATGTCGGTGATCGTGAGGACCACATCGGTGGCCGTCACGCCCGTCGGGATCGAGCCCTTGAGCTTGAAGCCGACGACCTTGGGGATGAGCATCGAGACGGGCTGGCCGAGCATCGCGGCCTCCGCCTCGATGCCGCCGACGCCCCAGCCGAGCACACCGAGGCCGTTCACCATGGTGGTGTGCGAGTCGGTGCCGACGAGCGTGTCGGGGTAGGCCTGCCTGACTCCGTCCACCTCGCGGACGAAGGTGACGCGGGCGAGGTATTCAATGTTCACCTGGTGGACGATGCCGGTGCCCGGGGGGACGACCTTGAAGTCCTCGAAGGCGCCCTGGCCCCAGCGCAGGAACTGGTAGCGCTCGCCGTTGCGCTCGTACTCGATCTCCACGTTGCGCTCGAACGCGTCCGTGGTGCCGAAGAGCTCCGCGATGACCGAGTGGTCGATGACGAGCTCGGCCGGCGCGAGCGGGTTGATGGTCTCGGGATTGCCGCCGAGGTCCTTCACCGCTTCCCGCATCGTCGCGAGGTCCACCACGCAGGGGACGCCGGTGAAGTCCTGCATCACCACTCGGGCGGGGGTGAACTGGATCTCGGTGCTGGGCTCGGCCGCGGCATCCCAGTTGCCGAGGGTGTTGATCTGCTCCGCGGTGACGTTGGCGCCGTCCTCGGTGCGGAGGAGGTTCTCGAGCAGAACCTTGAGGCTGAAGGGCAGCTTCTCGTGCCCCGCCACCTTGTCGATCCGATAGATCTCATAATCGTTGCCGTCGACGTTCAGGACGTCCTTGGCCCCGAAGCTGTTCACTGCGCTCACGGTGCTCCTTACGATTGGTCGAAAAAGTCTCTCGATGTCGAGATATCTTAGCTTAAGTGCGCTCTTCCGGATTCACGCCCGACTCGCGTCGGGCCGGTCGGTCGGAGCTGCGTCTTCCGACCGTGCGTTGCCGGCGGGTGCGTGCACCGCGCGCACGAACAACACGGTGATCACCACCAGCACGCCGAACAGCGGCGGCCCCATGAGGAGCCGCGCGACGCCGAGCGCCTCCACGGCGCCGGCGAAGTAGAGGGGCAGCTGCACGGCGAGGCGGGCCCCGAAGAACGCGACCCACACCCCCGTGATCACCTGCATCCAGACGAACACGCCGCGCTGCCGGCGCCAGTCCCGCCAGGATCCGAACAGCGCGCCCGTGACGATGCCGATCAGGGGCCACCCGACGAGCATGGAGACGAGCAGCGCCGAGCCGTAGAGCGCGTTCGTCCAGAAGCCGAGGACGAAGTAGTCGGTGCCCTCGCCGCTGCGGAGGGCGAGGAAGCCGCTCAGCAGCAGGCCGAGCAGGCCGCCGATCGCGGCCGCCGCCGGCTGCCGGCGCAGCAGCCGGATCACGAGGAAGACGACGCCTGCGAGCGCCGGGACCGCGACCGACAGCCACAGGGCGTCCATGCCGAGCGGCAGCGCCGCGCCGGCGGACTCGGCCCGCGTGGCGACCACGTAGAGCACGATGAAGAGGATGCCCGGGACCAGCGCCTCGACGATGCCCATCGCACCGCCCATGGCGGCGAGCAGCGCTCTGCCCGTGGTCGCGGATTCCGCCACCCGGCCGAAGGACGAGCCGCGCGCGGCCGCGCCGAGCCGTTCCTGCAGCTCGGCCTCCTCCTTCGGCTGCGCGCCGTCCGGCCCGGGCGACGCGGCGCGGTCGGCGGTCATGACCGTCCGGCCCCGCCGTCCGTCCGCCCGTCTCCGGCCTCGGCCGCGCGCCGCTTCGCCGCGGCGGCCGCCATCTGCTCCGCCATGACCTTCGGCACCGTGAGCGGCAGCAGGTCCTTCGGCGGGATCGGCTTCGTCCCGCGCACCACCACGATGCCGCGGAAGAGCTCGAGGAGCTGCTCTAGCCGCTCCTCGTCGCCGGTCGCCGGGCCGGTCACCACGCCGCGGAGGAACCATCGGGGCCCGTCGACGCCGTAGAACCGGACCACCCGGGCCTTGCTGTCGCCCTTCGCCACCGGCACGGAGGTCCGCAGCGAGGTGCCGAGCACGGAGTCCTGCTCCTCGGCGCTGCCGCCCTGCTTCTCGACCTGCTGGGCGAGCCGGGTCCGCACGTCCCGCCACAGCCCGCTCGACCTGGGCGCGGCGAACGCCTGCACCTGCAGCGTCGAGCCGGCCATGTCGAGGCCGACGGCGATCACGCGCTTGGTCTTCTCCTCGAACTCGAGCCGGAGGGACAGCCCCTGCCTGGCCGGCACGCGCAGCGCGCCCAGGTCGATGACGGGGGCGTCCCCCTCGTACTCCTCGACGTCGAGGGGCCCGGCCTCAGCGCGATCCTCGGGGGCCTCCTTCTCGAACTCCTCCTCCTCGACCTCGTCCTCGGGCTCGGGCTCCTCGCCCTCCTCGTCCTCGATCACGAGGCGATCCGCCTTGATGGTCTCTTCCTTGCGCTTGAAGATGTCGAACAGTCCCATAGTCGCTCTTTCGTCCTACTCCTGTACCGGGCTCGAGTAACCGCTCGAGCCGAATCCCGCCGTGCCCCGCTCGCCCTCCGGCAATTCCTCCACCGCCTCGAAGCGCACCGCGGGGATCGGCAGCACCAGCAGCTGCGCGATCCGGTCTCCGCGGTTCACCGTATAGGGCCGGGACGCGTCCGTGTTGAGCAGGGTCACCTTGAGCTCGCCGCGATAGCCGGAGTCGATCACCCCGGGGGCGTTCACGATCGTGATGCCGTGCTTCGCGGCGAGCCCCGACCTCGGCGTCACGAGCCCCATCGTCCCCGCCGGCAGCGCGATCGCCGTCCCGGTCGGCACCAGGGCGCGCTCGCCGGGGGCCAGCACGAGCGTCGCGGCCGCGACGAGGTCCGCCCCCGCGTCGCCCGGGTTCGCGTATGCGGGAACGGTGCCGGTGACTGGGATCTCGATCGAGGAATTCACCCTAGGAGGTTATCGGATGCAGGTGGGGACTCAGGATCCGTGCCGCTCGGGGTGGTGAGATAGCGGAGTGATTTATCGAGAACGCGTCGCTCCATCGATCTGGGTCTACATCTTCGGCGCCCTCATCGTCCCGGCGATCATCATCGTGTTCATGCCGATCAATCGCGCGGTCGGAATCATCCTGGGCATCGCCGTATTCCTCGGGTTCTGCGTGGCGCTGTACTCCGGTTCGCCGACCATCGAGGTCACCTCCACCACCCTGCGGGTCGGCTCGGCCCAGGTGCCGCTGCACTACCTCGGCGCCGCCTCCGCCTATCCGACCGCGGAGGCCTCCCGCGCGCAGACCGGGCCGAGGCTCGACGCCCGGGCGTGGACCTGCCTGCGCGGCTGGGTGTCGACCACGGCCCGGGTGGAGATCGTGGACGAGCGCGATCCCATCCCCTACTGGCTCTTCTCGACCCGGCACCCCGAGCAGGTCGTCCGCGCCATCGACGAGGCGAAGTCGAGGCTCGACTCCTGACCCTCGGCGCGTGTACGCCCCGGAAACGCGCGACACCGACCCGGAGCGGGTCGGCGTCGCGCGTCGGCTCGAGACTAGGCCGCGCAGTCGTTGCAGATCGGGTGCCCCTCCACCGACTGGGGCGAGAGCTGCGACCGGTTCTTGATGAGGAAGCACTCCATGCACGTGAACTCGTCGTCCTGGCGCGGGATCACCACCGTCTCGATCTCGACGTCCGTGAGGTCGGAGGCATCCAGCTCGAAGCCGTGGACGCCGTCCCCCTGATCGATATCGACATTGGGCGACGCCGACGCGGGCACGCGTTCCTTGAGCGCCTCGATCGAGTCTGCATCTTCTTCAGTCTTACGCGGTGCGTCGTAGTCGGTGGCCATAACCGTCCAAAGTGGTCGAAATCGAATTGAGGCGTTAATAACCCCTGTCGGCGCGCTATTCTGCACTACGCGCACGGTACACGCAACTCGTGTTTACCGGGCGGTCAGTTTCGGCGGCGCGCGGGGTCGATCCGGGAGAACCGGGCACTCGTCTGTGACCATTGGCGGGATCGTAGTGGAGGTGTCTCGAATGCAGGAATTACGCTTCGTCGGTCTCGAGGACGACTGGCTGATCGCGACCGATGATCGCGGGGAGCGGTTCCGCCTGCGCGCCGACGACGTGCTGCGGGATGCGCTCCGCCCCAAGCCGGCGGCCCGGCCGGAGGGCCCCAGGGTGCCCCCGCGCCAGATCCAGCAGCTGATCCGGGCCGGGCGCAGCGTGGAGGAGGTCGTCGAGCAGACCGGCGCCGATCTCGCGACGGTGCAGCGCTTCGAGGGCCCGATCCTCGCCGAGCGCGCCTACATCGTCGACCAGGCCCGCGCCGTGGCGGTGCGCCTCATGTCGCCGATCGATCCCATGTCCGCCGAGGGCGCGACCTTCGGCGTCGCCATCGACAGCCGCCTCGAGCAGCTCGGCGCCACCGGCATCGGCTGGGACGCCTGGAAGGATCCGGAGACCGGGTGGCACATCGGCCTCGAGTTCACAGCCGACGACGTCGCGCGCAGCGCCCTCTGGGAGTTCAACGCCCGCGCCCGCACGCTGCACCCGGTCTCCCCCGCGGCGATCACGCTCTCCCAGCAGAGCGAGCCGAGCTCGCTCGCCGGCCCGCATCTCCGCGCGGTCGGCGCGGATGCGGAGCATCGGGGCGCCGAGGAGCCCGAGCCGGAGGAGCAGCCGACGGCGCCGGCCGACCAGCACTCGCCCGCGCAGCACGAGACGGAGGACCTGCTCGAGGCGCTGCGGCGCCGGCGCGGCGAGCGGCAGCACTCCCCCTACGCCGAGGAGGCCGAGCTCGACGTCGAGGGCGAGGCCGAGTACGAGCTGGGCGGCCGCGGGTCGAGCACCGTGACCCCCTTCGCCCGCGGCGGGGATGCGCAGCACCCCTCGGCGGCCCCAGCGGAGGGCGCGGAAGAGGAGGAGGCGCCCGAGGCGGAGCCCTCGGAGCCCGACTCCCTGATCGACCACAGCCGGTCGGAGCCCGCGGGCGGCCGCGGCCGCTCCTCCCGCAAGCGCGGGGGCCGCCCCTCGATGCCCAGCTGGGACGAGATCGTCTTCGGCACGCGGAGCGACGAGGACTGAGCCCGGCGCGTCAGCGGAACGCGCCGTGGCGGATGAGCGGGACGACCGTCTCCTCGTTCGTCAGCGAGCCGTGCTGGCCGATCATGAGCCGCATGCTCGCGGGCATCGTCTCGGTGAAGTACGTGACCGGCGCCCGGGCCGCGATCACGATGTCGCCGATCCGCTCGCGTGCGGCCGACGCGATCTCGGCGCCGTAGAGGCCCGTCGAGAGCAGCTCCTCCTGCCCGTAGACCCAGGCCCGGTCCCCCTCGGCCTCGCGGAACCGCTCGACGAGCGCGCGGACGTCCCCGCGCGCCTCGTCCCGGAGGTAGACGTGCCGCAGCCTCGGCTCCCCCGCCACCGCCGTCGCGTCCTCGAGCAGCGCGGGCGGCAGGTCGATCTGCGCCTCCCGCGGGATGTCGATCATGCCGTGATCGGCGGTGATGAGCACGCCGATGTCCTCGGGCAGGGAATCCAGCAGCCTCGCGATCGCGTGGTCGAGCTCCTCGAGCCGTTCGAGCCAGGTGCCCGATTCGGTCCCGCGCTTGTGGCCGATCTGGTCCAGCTCGGCGTTGTAGAGATAGACGAGCGGCCGCCTCGCCTTCCGGCACAGCCGCGCGGCCAGCTCGGCCCGCTCGAGCATCGTCTCGGCCCCGTGGTACCCGCCGCCCCGCAGCGAGGCGTTCGTGAGGCCCGAATCGCGGTAGTCCTCGGTCGAGACCACGAACGGCTCGATCGGGTCCGCGTCCGCGACGAGCGATTCGAAGACCGTGGACCGCAGCTGCCACGTCGCGGGATCCATCCCCTCGCCCCACCCCGACAACTGGTTGCGGTACTCCTCGGTCCGGCGATCCCAGATCGAGTAGCCCACCAGGCCGTGCGCGCCGGCCTGCGAGGCCGTCATGAGCGAGGTGATGCCCGCGACCGTCGTCGAGGGGAAGCTCACCGCGATGTCCTCGGGCCGCCAGCCCCGCACGATGTGCCGGGCGTGCCCGCCGCGCGTGCGCAGCAGGGATTCGCCCAGGCCGTCGACCAGCACCACCACCGCCCCGCGCACCGCCGGGAGCCCCATCCGGCCGCGCTCGCCCCGCATCGCGGCGAGGCAGTTCGGCAACACGTCGGCGAGCGTCGGCGCGATTCCGTCGCTGTTGAATACGATTGGCTCCATCCGGCCATCTTTTCATAGGCGAGTCATCGCCTGCGGCCGCCAGTGATTCGCGACCCGGCACCCCGGGCCGGCAACGAGGAGAAGAAGAGGCGCATGGCGAAGACGACTGCTTCCGCTTCCGAGGTCGAGCGGATCGAGGACGTCGATGTCTCGCAGGAGATGCGCGGCTCGTTCCTCGAGTACGCCTACTCGGTGATCTACTCGCGGGCGCTGCCCGATGCGAGGGACGGGCTCAAGCCGGTGCAGCGGCGCATCCTCTACCAGATGACCGAGATGGGCCTGCGGCCCGACCGCGGGCACGTGAAGTCGGCCCGCGTGGTCGGCGACGTCATGGGCAAGCTGCACCCGCACGGCGACACCGCGATCTACGACGCCCTCGTACGGCTCGCGCAGCCCTTCACCCAGCGCGTGCCGCTCGTGGACGGCCACGGCAACTTCGGCTCCCTCGACGACGGCCCCGCGGCGCCCAGGTACACCGAGGCGCGGCTCACCGCGGCAGCCCTCGCGCTCACCGAGTCGCTCGACGAGGACGTCGTCGACTTCGTCCCGAACTACGACAACTCGCTGCAGCAACCCGAGGTGCTCCCGGCCGCCTGGCCCAACCTCCTCGTCAACGGCGCCTCCGGCATCGCGGTGGGCATGGCCACGAACATGGCGCCGCACAACCTCGGGGAGGTGATCTCGGCGGCCCGTCATCTGCTCGCGAATCCCGAGGCGACGCTCGACGAGCTCATGCGGCACGTCCCCGGGCCGGATCTGCCCGGCGGCGGGCGCATCATCGGCCTCGACGGCATCCGCGACGCCTACTCGACCGGCCGCGGCTCGTTCCGCATGCGCGCGACGGTCTCCATCGAGAACGTCACCGCGCGCCGCAAGGGCATCGTGGTGACGGAGCTGCCCTACCTCGTCGGCCCCGAGAAGGTCATCGACCGCATCAAGCAGGGCGTGCAGTCGAAGAAGCTCGCCGGCATCTCCGCCGTCCAGGACCTCACCGACCGCAAGCACGGCATGAAGCTCGTGATCGAGCTGAAGACCGGCTTCGTGCCCGAGGCGGTGCTGGAGCAGCTCTACCGCCACACCCCGCTCGAGGAGCAGTTCCACATCAACAACGTGGCGATCGTCGACGAGGCGCCGCAGACGCTGGGGCTCCGCGACCTCCTCGACGTCTATCTGCGCCACCGCATCTCGGCGGTGCGGCGGCGGAGCGAGTTCCGGCTCGGCAAGCGCAGGGACCGGCTGCACCTCGTCGAGGGGCTGCTCATCGCGATCCTCGACATCGACGAGGTCATCCAGATCATCCGCTCCTCGGACGACGCCGAGGCGGCGCAGGACCGGCTCAAGCTCGTCTTCGACCTCAGCGACCTGCAGGCCGAGTACATCCTCGAGCTGCGGCTGCGCCGGCTCACGAAGTTCTCGCGCATCGAGCTCGAGGCCGAGGCGGGCCGCCTGCGCGACGAGATCGCCGAGCTCGAGGCGCTGCTCGCCTCCGAGCGGCTGCTGCGCGAGCAGGTCGGCGCCGAGCTCGCCGACACCGCCGAGCGGTTCGCGACCCCGCGCCGGACGATGCTCATCAGCGGCGACGCCGAGGTGCGCGCCTCGCCCCGCACCGCGAAGAAGGGGGCCGAGACGGCGCTGCAGGTGCCGGACGCGCCGACCCGCGTGCTGCTCTCGGCGACCGGCCGGATCCTGCGGGTGGACCTCGGCGAGGACGCCTCGTTCGCGCAGCCGCGGCGCCGCTCCAAGCACGACGCGATCCTCGCCGACGTCGCCACGACCACGCTCGGCGCGATCGGCGCCGTCACGAACCGTGGCGTCGTGCATCGCGCCACCGCGGTCTCGCTGCCCTCCTCCCCCGCCGCGTCCGTGCTCATGAGCGCGGGCGTCTCCGCCCGCGAGTACTTCGGCATCGCCGACCGCTCGGAGCGGATCGTCGGCCTGGTGCCGCTCGGCGTGGACGCGCCCCTCGCGCTCGGCACCCGGCAGGGCGTCGTCAAACGGGTGAACCCGGTGGAGTGGAAGAACCAGCACGAGCTGAGCGCCATCGCGCTCAAGGACGGCGACGAGGTCGTCGGCGCGGCCCGCGCGGACGACGACTCGGAGCTCGTGCTCGTCTCGAGCGACGCGCAGCTGCTGCACTACTCGGCCGGCCTGGTCCGACCCCAGGGGCTCGCCGCCGGCGGCATGGCGGGCATGAAGCTCTCCCCCGGGGCCCAGGTCATCAGCTTCGGCGTGCTCGCCGCGGAGGAGGCGGAGCGCGCCGTGGTCGTGACCATCGCGGAGCCCGGCGCCGACGAGGCGCTGTTCGGCGACGTGCTCGGCAGCGCGAAGACGAGCGAGTTCGCGCTGTTCCCGGCCAAGGGCCGCGCGACCGGCGGCGTGCGCGCGCAGCGGTTCGTGCGCTCGGAATCCCGGCTCGCGCTCGCCTGGGTCGGCCCCGCGCCGGCCCGTGCCAGTGCGAAGGACGGGGCGATCCGCAGCCTCCCCGAAGGGCTCGCGAAGCGCGACGCCTCCGGGGCGCAGCTCGAGGCCGCGGTCGACGCCGTCGGCCGGCTCATGGGCGACGCCCCCGGCGCGGCGGACGGCGCCGCCTAGTCAGCGACCGCGGAACCGCGGGGCGCGCTTCTCCTGGAACGCGCGGAACCCCTCGGCGTAGTCCTCGCTCGCGCACAGGGCCGCCTGCGCCCGGTTCTCCGCGGCGATCGCTTCCCATAGCCCGAGCCGCCGATCGCGGATCTCCGCCACGAGCCCCTTGGACGCGGCGAAGGCGAGTCGCGCCCCCTCAGCCGCCCGCCGCGCTCGGGCGCGAGCGAACTCGAGCAGCTCCTCATCCGCCACCCAGCGGCTGAACAGTCCCTGCTCGACGGCCTCGCGGCCCGACATGAGCTCCGCGGTGTAGACGAGGTCGAGCGCCCGATGCGGCCCGAGGCGCTCGACGAAGAGCCAGTGGCCGCCGGAGTCGAGGGTCGCCCCGAGGTTCGCGAACGGCGAGCCGATCTTCGCGCGCTCGCCCACGTAGACCACGTCCGCGGCGATCGCCAGCCCCAGCCCCACGCCGAGGCACGCACCGTGCACCGCGGCGAACGTGGGTGCGGGGAACTCGGCGAGCTGCCGCAGCACGCCCGTCACGCGTCGTCCGAGGAAGTCGTCGACGTCGTCGGTGGCGGGGTCGACCGCCGAGATGTCGCGGCCCGCGCAGAAGCCCGGCCCCGCGCCCCTGAGCAGCAGCGCCCGCGCGCCGCGGCTCTCCGCGGCCCGCAGCGCGCCCGAGAGCTCCTCGAGCGCCTCCGCGTCGAGCGCGTTGCGCCTCGCGGGCGCGTCCAGCACGAGCTCGGCGAGCCCCTCCGTGATGGTCAGGTCGATCATGCCCATGGGCATCCTCCTCCGTGCGTTCCGATCCGCTACTTGTCGAAGTCGACGAGCACGCGGTCCGAGGTGGGTCTGGACTGGCAGGTGAGCACGTACCCGTTCTCGACGTCGTCGGCCTCGAGCGCGTAGTTCTCCGCCATCTCCACCGTGCCGCGCTCGACCTTGGCGCGGCAGGTGCCGCACACGCCGCCCGCGCAGGCGAAGGGCACGTCCGCGCGCACCCGCAGGGCGGCGTTCAGCACCGTCTCGTGCGCGTCCTTCGGCGACTTCACCTCGCCGCTGAGGCCGTCCAGGACGAACCCGATCTCGAAGTTCTCGCCCTCCGGGTCGACCTCCACGGGCCTCCCGCGGTTCGCCTGCGCGCCCTCCCCCGGCTGGCCGGTGGAGAACAGCTCGTAGCGGATTCGGTCGGCGGGCACCTCGCGCCCGGCGAGCTCGTCCCGGATGAGCTGGACCAGGTCGAAGGGGCCGCAGAGGAACCACTCGTCCACCCGCTCGACGTCGATGAGCCGGTCGAGGAGCTGCCCGAGCTTCTCGGCGTCGAGCCGGCCAGAGTAGATGGGCGCCTGCCGCTGCTCGCGCGAGAGCACGTGGTGGATCGCGAGTCTCGCCGGATACCGGTCCTTGAGGTCGGCGAGGTCCTCGAGGAACATCACCTCGGACGCCGCGCGGTTGACGTAGACGAGATCCACCTGCGTGCCGGGATGCTCGAGCAGCGACTTCGCGATCGCGATGATCGGGGTGATGCCGGACCCCGCCGCAGCCGCGACGAAATGCGATTCGCCGCGGGCCACGGCCTCGCCGCTCACGCGGTCGGCGTCGTTCATGCCGGTGAACTCGTGCTTCGACACGAACAGCCCCTGCGGGCTCATCACCTCGATCGTGTCCCCCGCCGCGAGCGTGTCGTTCGCCCAGTTCGAGAACAGGCCGCCGAGATCCCGCTTGATGCCGACCTTGATGGTCCCGGGCGTCGGCGCCTCGCAGATCGAGTAGCTCCGGCGCACCTGCTGCCCGTCGATCTCGGTCCGCAGCGCCACGTACTGCCCCGCGACGTAGTCGTACTCGTCCCGGAGCGGCTCGGGCACCGCGAAGGACACCTCGATCGCGTTGTCGGTGAGGCGGCGCACCGCGCTCACCTCCAGGGGGTGGAATACCGCGCGCTTCCGCGCCTCGTTCGTCGTCACTAGTGCACCTTGAAGTAGTCGAATGGCTCGCGGCAGGAGGCGCAGCGGTACAGCGCCTTGCACGAGGTCGAGCCGAAGCGGCTCAGCTCATTGGTCTCGATGGAGCCGCACCGGGGGCAGCGGACAGCCAGCGCGAGCCGCTTCGGTCCGCGGCGCATGCCCATCGCGGAGCTGCCGGTGGGCGGGGCGATGCCGTACTCCTCGAGCTTGCGCCGGCCCTCCTGCGTCATCCAGTCGGTGGTCCAGGCCGGGGTGAGCGTGAGCGTCACCTCGACCCGCTCGTAGCCGGCCTCGCGGAGCGCGTGCTCGACGTCGGCCCTGATCGCGTCCATGGCGGGGCAGCCCGAATAGGTGGGCGTGATGATCACCTGCGCGGTCCCGTCCTCGGCGACCAGCGCGTCGCGGAGGATGCCGATCTCGGCGATGTCGAGCACGGGGATCTCGGGGTCCTTGACGGTGCGCGCCACGTCCCAGACGCGGGCCGCCGCCCGGTCCTCGGGCCTCGTGGCCGCCGGTGGGCTGGTGTGCTGCTGCATCGCGGCCTACCAGGTGGCGCCGGGGTGCTTGCGGGCGAGCACCTGCATCTCCGCGAGCAGCGGGCCCAGCGCCTCGCGGTGCTCGCCGCGGCGGCCGCCGGTCGCGGCCTGCCTGACGTCGGGGACCCGCAGCCCGGCCTCCTCGATCGTCGCGGTGATGCGCTCGAGCACGGGCTCCCGCAGCTCGGAGGGGCGGGGCACCACCCCGTCGAGCCGGTCGATGAGCTCGTCGTCCTCGAAGAGCTCGTCGAGATAGGGCCAGAAGTAGTCGAGCGCCGCCTGCAGCCGGCGGTTGGCCTCCTCGGTGCCGATCCCGAGCCGCAGCGTCCACTGCTCGGCGTGGTCGGCGTGGTAGTCGAGCTCCTTGGCCGTCTTGGTGGCGATGGCGGCGAGCGTCTCGTCCGAGGATCCGCGCAGCCGGGAGTGGAGCTCGAACGCGTACTCCGCGAAGATGAGCTGCCGGGCGATGGTCTCGGCGAAGTCGTGCCCCGGGAACTGCACGAGGTGCAGGCAGCGGAACTCCTCCTCCTCACGGAAGTAGGCGAGGTCGTCCTCGCTGCGCCCCCAGGCGCTCCCGGCATAGGTCAGCAGCACCCGGGCGTGGCCGAGCAGGTCGAGGGCGATATTGCCGAGGGCGATGTCCTCCTCGAGCTCGGGCGCGCGAGAGACCCACCAGATCATGTTCTGCGCGAGCACGAGCGCGTCGTCGCCGAGCCGGAGCGCGTACTGCGCGACGTCCTCCTCGGCGATGCGGCCCGAGCCGGCGATCTCCTCGGCGCTGAGCGCGTAGCCCGCGGAGATGCGCGTGGCGGAGTCGAATCCGGAGCCGGCGGTCACAGGTGCTTCACCCCCTCCGACTTCGTGTAGTAGGTCGCGTGGCGGTACTGCTTGCCCTGCGCGGACTCGAAGAAGGCGTCCTTCTGATCGGGGTCCGAGGCCGTGATGTCCTCGCTGCGCACCACCCAGAGCGAGACGCCCTCGTTGCGGCGCGTGTAGAGATCGCGCGCGTTGCGGAGCGCCATCTGCGCGTCGGGCGCGTGCAGCGAGCCCGCGTGCACGTGGCTCAGCCCGCGCGAGGACCGGACGAAGACCTCCCAGAGCGGCCACTGGCTGCGTCGGGGGGCGGTGGATTCGGTGCTGCTCATTCGTATTCTCCCCATCGAGTGTCGAACGCGTCCGGTCGGGCTAGGCGGCGGCCTGCTCCGCGGCCGCCTCGGCCTGCTTGCGCGCGTAGGCGGCGGCCGCCTCGCGCACCCAGGCGCCGTTCTCGTGCGCCTCGCGCCGGCGCGCGAGCCGCTGCGCGTTGCAGGGGCCGTTGCCCTTGATCACGCCGAAGAACTCGTCCCAGTCGAGCTCCCCGAAGTCGTAGTGGCCGCGCTCCTCGTTCCAGCGCAGGTCCGGGTCGGGCAGGGTGAGCCCCAGCGCCTCCGCCTGCGGCACGATCATGTCGACGAACCGCTGGCGCAGCTCGTCGTTCGAGAAGCGCTTGACGTTCCAGGCCATCGACTGCTTCGAGTTCGGCGACTGGTCGTCCGGCGGGCCGAACATCTGCAGGGCCGGGCCGTAGAAGCGGTCGACGGCGTCCTGGGCCATCTGCTTCTGCTCCGCGGTGCCGTGCGAGAGGGTGTAGAGGATCTCCCAGCCCTGGCGCTGGTGGAAGGACTCCTCCTTGCAGATGCGGACCATGGCGCGCCCGTAGGGGCCGTAGGAGCAGCGGCACAGCGGCACCTGGTTGCAGATCGCCGCGCCGTCCACGAGCCAGCCGATCGCGCCCATGTCGGCCCAGGAGCGCGCCGGGTAGTTGAAGATCGAGGAGTACTTCGCCTTGCCGTCGAGGAGCTGCTGCGTCATCTCGTCGCGGGTCGTGCCGAGCGTCTCGGCCGCGGAATAGAGGTACAGCCCGTGCCCGGCCTCGTCCTGCACCTTGGCGACGAGGATGGACTTGCGCTTGAGCGAGGGCGCCCGCGTGATCCAGTTCGCCTCGGGCTGCATCCCGATGATCTCGGAGTGCGCGTGCTGGGCGACCTGCCTGGTCAGCGTCTTGCGGTAGGCCTCGGGCATCCAGTCGGCGGGCTCGATGCGGGAGTCCTCGGCGATGATCGCGTCGAACTGCGCCTGCGCGCGCTCGAGCGCGGCCTCGGAGGGCTGCTCCGCGGGGGAAATCTCGGTTACGTTGCTCGACATCTCGGGCGTCTCCTTCGCGTCGATCGTCAGTCCTGCGCCGTTGCGGTGGGCGATCGTTCCGGCCCGGCGCTCCGCGGCCGGGCATTTACAGACCGTACGTTCAGTTTATGCCGGATTCCCGCCAGGTCAAGCAGGGCGGGGCGGATTCCCACCTTGACAAGCCCCCGACCGGGCACTTTACTGTAGACCTGTTCAGGAATTCACGAAGGGGTGAAGAATGACGACGGAACCGACCCCGGTCTCCTACGGCTCCCTGGCACGGGGCCACCGCATCCTCGAGGACGACTTCGCGAGCCGGTGGATGGGGATCCGCGTGCTCGAGAGCCTGCCGGGCGAGGCGGTGCTCGAGATGGAGCTGCGGCGCGAGATGCTCAACGGCTTCGCGATCGCCCACGGCGGCATGGTCTTCGCCTTCGCCGACACGGCCTTCGCGCTCGCCTGCAACTCGCACGAGGACGACGGCACCATCACGGTCGCCTCGGGCGTCGACGTGAACTTCCTCCGCCCCGCGGTGGAGGGCCAGACCCTCACCGCGCACGCCAAGGCCGTCCACGAGGGCCGCAGCGGCGTCTACGACATCGAGGTCTTCGCCCGCGGGCCCGAGGACGAGGAGCCCGTGCGCATCATGCTCTTCCGCGGCCGCAGCCGCACCATCCCCAAGCCCCGGGCGTGACCGGCCTCCCGGATCGACGGAGATCCGGGACGCCCGCCCACCGTCAACGACGACACGGCCGACACGGGCCGAGAAGGAACCGCTGTGAACGCACTCCCATTCGACCTCGAGGGACTCGACCCCGAGGAGCAGATGAGCCGCGAGGAGCTCGAGGCGCTGCAGCTCGAGCGCCTCCGCTGGACCCTCCGGCACGCCTACGAGCACGTGCCCATGTACACCCGGAAGTTCGACGAGCACGGCGTGCACCCGGACGACCTGCGGCGCCTCGAGGACCTCGCGAAGTTCCCCTTCACGACCAAGGAGGACCTCCGGCGGAACTACCCGTTCGAGACCTTCGCGGTGCCCATGGAGCAGGTGCGCCGGGTGCACGCCTCCTCGGGCACCACGGGCCGGCCGACGGTCGTCGGCTACACCGAGCGCGATCTCGACGTGTGGGCGCAGGGCGTCGCCCGCGTGCTGCGCATCGCCGGCGCCCGCCCGGGCGATATCGTGCACAACGCGTACGGCTACGGCCTGTTCACGGGCGGCCTCGGCGCCCACACCGGCGCCGAGAAGGCCGGCCTCACCGTCGTCCCCATGTCCGGCGGGCAGACGCCGCGGCAGGTGCAGCTCATGAAGGACTTCGGCTCGCGGATCATCATGTGCACCCCGTCCTATCTGCTCACGATCCTCGACTACATGCGCGGCAACGGCATGGATCCGACCGATACCCCGATCGAGATCGCCATCCTCGGCGCGGAGCCCTGGTCCGAGGAGGTCCGGCAGGAGCTCGAGCGGGGCCTCGGCGTCAAGGCCGTGGACATCTACGGGCTCTCGGAGCTCATGGGCCCCGGGGTCGCGGGCGAGTCGGCGGAGCACCAGCAGGGCTCCACCGTGTGGGAGGATCTCTTCCTCCCCGAGATCGTCGACCCCGACCGGCTCGACCGGGTGCTGCCCGACGGCGAGGAGGGCGAGCTCGTGTTCACCTCGCTCACCCGCGAGGCGATGCCGATCATCCGCTATCGGACCAAGGACCTCTCCCGGCTGCTGCCCGGAGACGCGCGGCCCGCCATGCGCCGGATGCAGAAGGTCCGCTCGCGCACCGACGACATGATCATCCTCCGCGGCGTCAACCTCTTCCCCTCGCAGATCGAGGAGCTCGCGCTGCGGCAGGAGGCGCTCGCGCCCCAGTACCACCTCGAGCTCACCCGCCCGAAGCGGCTCGACGAGCTCACCGTCGTGATCGAGCGCCGGCCCGAGTTCGACGCCGCCGCGGGCGAGGCCTGCGGGCGGGGCCTGCAGGAGTCGATCAAGCTCACCATCGGCTCCAGCGTGCGGGTCTGCGTGGTCGAGCCCGACACGCTGCCCCGCTCCGAGGGCAAGGCCAAGCGAGTGCACGACTATCGCGACCGCGATGTCAGCGAGTATCCTCGGCACGAGCGATCGCACTGAGACGGTGCGGCGCGGGCACGGGTGGCGGCGTTCTTCGCCGCCACCCGTTCTCGGATCCCGGCGCATCCGCGGGATCGCATCGCGCGAGCAGAGAGAGCCATGACCTCGAACGAGACCATCACCAAGACGCCGAAGCGGGGACGACCGGGCAACGACCGGCGGGACGTCATCACGGCGGCCGTCGAGCTGTTCAACCAGCACGGATACGAGGCCACCACCGTCGGCATGATCGCGGAGCGGCTCGGGGTCTCGAAATCCGCGATCTACCACCACGTCGCGAGCAAGGAGGACCTCCTCGCGAGCGCGCTGGACCGCGCGCTCTCCTCCCTCGAGACCGTCCTCGCGGGGCAGCCCGCCGCCGAGCCGATCACCGCCCGGCTCGAGTTCGTGCTGCGCGGCACGGTGCACGCGCTCGTGCGGGAGCTCGAATCGGTGACGCTGCTGCTGCGGCTGCGCGGCAACACCGAGCTCGAGCGCGAGGCCCTGGCCCGGCGCCGCCGCTTCGACCGCGCCGTCGCGGACCTCGTCCGCGACGCCGACGAGGCCGGCGAGCTCAGGGCCGAGATCGACCCGAAGACCGCCACGCGGCTCGTGTTCGGCATGGTGAACTCGATCACCGAGTGGTACCGGCCCGGCGGATCCCTCGACGCAGATGCGCTCGGCGACCTCGTGGTCGGCCTCGTCTTCGACGGGCTCCGGCCCCGCTGACCGGCGGCCGCCCCGCCGGTCGCCTACTCGCCGCCCCCGAGGGACTGCTCCTCGCGCTTGCCGACCAGCGTCAGCACGTCGTAGGTCGCGACCATCTCGTCGTGCTGGTTGTAGAGCACCGCGTCCCACACCACCTCGCCGTAGTCGTCCGTCTCGCGCGGCGTGATGCGCTTGGCGGTGAGCTCGACCCGGAGGGAGTCGTCCACCGCGACGGGGGTCAGGAACCGGAGGTGCTCGAGGCCGTAGTTCGCGAGCACCGCGCTGCGCCCGGGCGCGACGAACTCGCCCGCCGCCCAGCTCACCAGCAGGTAGCCGTGGGCGACGATCCCCGGGAAGAAGGGGTTCGCCTCGGCCGCGGCCGGCTCGGTGTGCGCGTAGAACACGTCGCCGGTCGTCCGGGCGAACTCCGCGATATCCTCCGCGCGGACGCGGCGGAGCGGCGAGACGAACGCGTCGCCGATGCGGAGCGCGTCGAGCGCCTTGCGGAAGGGGTGCGCCGCGCCGCCCTCCCCCTCGGGGGCGCCGCCGAACTCGGGGGCGCCGACGCGCCGCTGCGCCGCGCCGCGGTGCCACACCCCGGTGACCGCCGTGAGCAGGTCCGGGGTGCCCTGCACCGCCGTGCGCTGCATGCAGTGGAGGATGCCCCGCACGCCGCCGAGCTCCTCGCCGCCGCCCGCCCGGCCGGGACCGCCGTGCACGAGGTGCGGCATGGGCGAGCCGTGCCCGGTCGAGGTCCGCGCGTTCTCGCGGTTGAGCAGGTGGATGCGTCCGTGGTGCCCCGCGATGGCGCGGCCGATCGTGCCGGCGACCTCCATGTCGAAGGTGCACACGGTCGCGACGAGCGAGCCGGCGCCGAGGGCCGCGAGCTCGGCCGCCTCCTGCGGCGTGTCGTAGCCGAGCACCGAGGTCACGGGGCCGAAGGCCTCGGTCGCGTGCAGCGCCTCCGCGCGGTTGTCGTCCCACCGCAGCACGACGGGCTCGATGAACGCCCCCGCAGTCGCGTCCGGCCAGTCGGTGCTGCCGTACGCGACCCGCCCGCCCGCCTCGACGAGGGAGTCGACCGCGGCGCGCACGTCCGCGAGCTGGTCGAAGGAGGCGAGGGCGCCCATCGTGATGCCCTCCGCCCGCGGGTCGCCCACCCGGACCTTCTCGCGCAGCCGCGCGGAGACGGCCTCGATCACGGGCTCGACGAGGGCGTGCGGCACGATCACCCTCCGGATCGCCGTGCATTTCTGCCCGGCCTTCACCTGCATCTCGGTGACCACGGCGCGCACGAACGCCGCGAACTCCGGGGCCTCCGTCGTGACGTCCGGCCCCAGGATCGCCGCGTTGAGCGAGTCGGCCTCCGCGGTGAACCGCACCCCGCCCTCCTGGACGTTCGGGTGCCGGCGCAGCGCGTCGGCGGTGCGCTTCGAGCCCGTGAACGCCACCATATCGCGATAGTCGAGGTGGTCGAGCAGGTCGCGCGCGGAGCCGGCGATGAGCTGCAGCGCGCCGTCCGGGAGGATGCCCGACTCGACGATGAGCCGCACGCAGGCCGCGGTGATGTTGCTCGTGGGGGTGGCCGGCTTGACGATGCTCGGCACCCCGGCGATGAAGGCGGGCGCGAACTTCTCGAGCATCCCCCACACCGGGAAGTTGAAGGCGTTGATCTCGACCGCGATGCCGGGGATGCGCGTGTAGATGTGCTCGCCCGAGAAGGAGCCGTCCTTCGAGAGCGGCTCGAGGGCGCCGTCGATCACGACGTTCGAGTTCGGCAGCTCGCGACGGGCCTTCGAGCTCATCGTGAAGAGCACGCCGATGCCGCCGTCGACGTCGAAGAAGCAGTCCCCCTTCGTCGCGCCGTTGCGCTGCGAGAGCTCGTAGAGCTCGGCCTTGCGCTCGTTCAGGTGCAGCGCGAGCTCCTTGAGCCTGAGCGCGCGCTGGTGGATCGTGAGCTCGCCCAGCCGTTCGCGCCCCGCCCCGCGCGCGTGGTCCACCGCCGCGGCGATCGGGAGGCCCTCGCTCGGGACCAGGGCGATCTCCTCGCCGGTGGAGGTGTCGCGGATCGGCGTGGCCCAGGCCCCGGGGGCGGGCGTCCACCAGTCGCCGCGCACGAAGCTCGGCACGAAATCGGCTGCGGTCGTCGTCTCGGTCATCCTCGTCCGTCCTCCTCGTCGCGCCTCGTCGCGCGATCGGTCCCTCGCCTCGACGGCCGGCATCTTTACCAACCGTTCGTTCAGTAATGCATCTCCAGCGTACGCGAGAACCCCGCCCCGGGCGAGCGCCGCGCTACGCCCAGTCGTAGAAGCCGCGCCCGGACTTCTTCCCGAGCTCCCCTCGGGCGACCTTCTCCCGCAGGATCCGCGGCGGCTCGAACCGGTCCCCGAGCTGCGCCGCGAGGTACTCGGCGATGCCGAGCCGGACGTCGAGCCCGACGATATCGGTCGTCCGGAGCGGCCCGGAGGGGTGCCGGTAGCCGAGCTCCATCGCGGCGTCGATGTCCTCCGGGCTCGCCACGCCCTCCTCGACCATCCGCATCGCCTCGAGCGCGAGCGCGACGCCGAGCCGCGAGGACGCGAATCCCGGCGCGTCCCGGACCACGACGGGCGTCTTCCCGAGCCGCCGCACCCACTCGGGCGCGGACTCGGCGAGCGCCCGCGAGGTGCCCGGCGCGATGACGACCTCGACGAGCGCCGAGACCGGCACCGGGTTGAAGAAGTGCAGGCCCAGGAAGTCGGCCGGCCGGGAGAGCGCCGCCGAGAGCTCGCCGAGCGAGATCGACGAGGTGTTCGAGGCGAGCACCGTGCCCGCGGCCGTGCTCGCCTCGGCCCGGCGCAGCGCATCCGCCTTCACCCGGAAGTCCTCGAAAACCGCCTCGACGACGAGCTGCGCCGAGGCGAGCGCCTCGTAGCCCGCGGCCGTCTCGAGCCGGCCGAGCGCCTCGGCCTCGTCCACGCCCTCGGCCCCGCGCTCGACGGATCGCCGGACCGAGCCGGCGATCCTGTCCCGCGCGGCCGCCGCGGCCGCCTCGTCGCGCTCGATCACCGCGACCTCCGAGCCCGCCAGCAGGAACGCGTGCGCGATCCCCCCGCCCATCCGGCCGCCGCCGATGACGCCGACTCGCCCGGGGAATCCGATTTCCTCGATCATGCTCCGCTCCCGTCCTCGTGCTCCTGCGCCCGCTCCGCCCGGCGCCGCCGCCGGGACTCGCGGGCGTCGAGGAACTCCTGCATCCGCTCGAACTTCGCCTCGGATTCGAAGAGCATGCCCTGCGCGAGCGAGTCGATGAGGGGATGCACCTCCCGCGGCGTGTGGAAGACCGACTTCGTGATCCGCACCGCGAGCGGGTCCTGCTCCGCGATGCGGTCCGCCAGGGCGTTCGCGGCGTCGAGCAGCGCCTCGGCCTCGTGCACCTCCCCGATCAGCCGGCAGGCGAGCGCCTCCTCCGCGTCGAGCTGCCGGCCGGCGAGCAGGATCTCCTTCGCCAGCGGCTCGCCGACGAGCTCGCGCAGCCGCCAGGTCGCCCCCGCCGCGGCCATGATCCCGAGGCCGGTCTCCGGGTTGCCGATGCGCACGTCCGGGGTGGCGATGCGGAAGTCCGCGGCGTAGGCGAGCTCCGCGCCGCCGCCGAGCGCGTACCGCTCGATCGCCGCGATGACCGGCATGGGGAGCCTCGCGATGCGCTCGAAGATCGTCGCGTTGATGCCCGCCAGCGCGTCCTCGCGCCGCCGCTCGCGCAGCTGCGCGATATCCGCGCCCGACGCGAACAGCCCGTTCGCCCCCGCGATGATGAGGATCCTCGGCGCGCGCTCGAGCTCCGCGCAGACGGCGTGCAGCTCCTCGACCATCCGCAGGTCGATCGCGTTGCGGGTCGCGGCGTGGTCGAGCAGCACCGTGGCCCGGTCCGGGCCGTACTCGACCCGCAGCCGCTCGAACCCGCTCGGGACGCCCTCGCCGCCGCTCATGCCGCGCGCTCCAGCAGCAGCGCGGACCCCTGCCCCACCCCGACGCACATCGTGGCGAGCCCGCGCGCCGCGCCCTCCTGCTCCAGCCGGTTGAGGAGGGTGACGACGATCCGCGCCCCCGAGGAGCCCAGCGGATGCCCGAGCGCGATCGCCCCGCCGTTCGCGTTGACCACCGCCTCGTCGAGCGCCAGCTCGCGGATGGTCGCGAGCGACTGGGTCGCGAACGCCTCGTTGAGCTCGACGGCGCCCAGATCGCCGATGCCCCAGCCCGCCCGGGCGAGCGCCTTGCGGGTGGCCGGCACGGGCCCAATGCCCATGATCTCGGGGGCCACGCCCGCCGAGGCGCCGCCGACGATCCGGGCGCGCGGCGCGAGCCCGTGCCGCTCGACGGCGGCGTCCGAGGCGATCACGAGCGCCGAGGCGCCGTCGTTGAGCGAGGAGGAGTTGCCCGCCGTGACCACCCCGCCCGGCTTCACGACCGGGCGCAGCCGGGCCAGCACCTCGAGCGTGGTGCCCTCCCGGGGCCCCTCGTCCCGGTCGACCACCGTCACCGCGCCCTTCCGCCCGGCCGCCTCGACCGGCACGATCTCCCGGTCGAACCGGCCCGCGGCGATCGCCGCGAAGGCCCGCTCGTGGGAGCGCACCGCGAAAGCGTCGGCATCCTCGCGGCCGATCCCGAACCGCTCCGCGACCTCCTCCGCCGTCTCCGGCATCGAGAACGTCGCCCTGCCCTCGCGCGAGAGCGGCCCCTCCTCGAATCTCGGGTTCGGGAAGCGCCAGCCGATCGAGGTGTCGTGCACCTCGCCCGGCTTCGCCCAGGGCGCGCCGGGCTTCGCCATGACCCACGGCGCGCGCGTCATCGACTCCACGCCGCCGACCACCACGAGATCGGCGTCTCCGGCGCGGATCATCTGCGAGGCGGCGGTGATCGCGGTCATGCCGGATGCGCACAGCCGGTTGACCGTGAATCCGGGCACCGAGTCCGGCAGCCCCGCGAGCAGCCAGGCCATGCGGGCGACGTTCCGGTTCTCCTCGCCGGCGCCGTTGGCGTTGCCGAGGATCACCTCGTCGACGGCCTCGGGGTCGATGCCCGCGCGGCGCACCGCCTCGCCGATCACCACGGCCGCGAGGTCGTCCGGCCGCACTCCGGAGAGCGCGCCCCCGTATCGTCCGACGGCGGTGCGGACGCCGTCGATGATGAACGCTTCGGGCATGGGAGAACTCCTTCGTCTTCGAACCTCGAGCCCTACATTACTGTACGCACGGTCAGGAAAGTAGGCCCCGGGCGCGCCCTCAGCGACGACGGGCGCGAGGCGCCGCGGTGCGCCCGTGCAGCAGCAGGTAGACGGCCGCGACGAGCGCCGACCAGGCCGCGAGCAGCCAGAACAGGTCCCGATAGGCCAGGCCGAGGCCGATCACGGCGCCGAGCACGACCGGCCCCGCGCCCGTGCCCAGGTCGAGGCCGATGTAGAAGGTCGAGATCGCCATCGACGTGCGGGCCGCGGGAGTCCGCCGCACCGCGATCGCCTGCCACAGCGGGACGAGGGAGCCGTAGCCGAACGCGAGCAGCACCGCGCTCGCGAAGAACCCCGCGGGGCCGAGCTTGAGCGCGAAGAGGACGAGCGCGAGCACGTGCGCGAGCAGCGCGGGCAGGATCACGGCGTTGTCGCTCAGCCGGTCGAGCAGCCGGCCCGCGATCGGCCGCGCCACCGCGAGGCCGGCGGCGTAGACGAGGAAGAAGGCGCTCGCGAACGGCAGCAGGCCGGCCTCCTCGGCGTAGCCGTTCATGAAGGTGAGGATGCCCGACCAGGGCAGCACCACGAGCAGCGCGAGGCAGCCCATCGCCAGGGCCCGGGGCTCGAGGATGCGGTCGAGGCGCCAGCTGCGCAGCGCCGCCCGGTCGCCCGCCGACAGCGCGATCTCCTCGATCGGCAGCAGCAGGGCGAGGAGCGCCGCGACGCAGCACAGGCCTGCGCCGACGCCGAAGAGGATCCGGTAGTCGCCGTAGGACATCAGCCACAGGCCCAGCGCCGGGCCGATCGCCTGCGAGATCGTCACGGAGAGCGTGAACCACCCCACGCCCTCGCCCCGGCGCGAGACGGGGATCATCGACATCGAGACCGTGCTCGCCACGTTGGACACGGCGCCGAACGCTGCGCCCTGGACCGCTCGGACGAGGACGAGGAGCGGGAAGGCGCTCGCGAGGAAGTAGCCGAAGGAGCCGAGCAGCATGATCGCGGCCGCGATGACGAGCATCCGCCGCCTGCCGACGAGGTCGGTGAACTTGCCCACGAACACCCGGGCCAGCAGCGCGCCGAGCACGAACGTGCCCGCCGCCAGGCCCGCCTGCGTCTCCCCCGCGCCGAAGGCCGACACCGCGTACCCCGTCATCGAGGACATGAGGAAGAGGAAGTTCAGCATGGTGACGCCGTTGAGCACCATCACGCCCGCGAAGGGCGGGGTCCACAGCCGATCCGGGCGCGCCGTTCCCCGCGCGCCCGGGCTATTCATGCCCGTAGCCCTCGTCGAGCGCCCGCTGCCAGCCCTGCGCGTACCGGGGCATGATCACCGCGAAGGAGAAGAGGATGCCCACCGCGAAGGTCCAGGCGAGCATGAGGAAGAGGTCCGCCATCATGATCATCGGGAGGAAGCCGATCGCGAAGCCGCCGCACATCGAGGCGATCGACTCGGCGAGCGCGAGCTTGACCACCTCCTGCCTGCGGTACATGCGCTGGCCGTCCGCGAGGTTCCGCAGCACCAGGTAGCCGAGCCCGTAGCCGCCCGACACCACCGCCGACAGGGCGAGCCAGCTCAGCAGCAGCGGACCGAACCCCCGGGCCTCGAGGGAGGCGGCCCCGGATTCCGTGGTGTAGACGATGAGGAAGAACGAGACGACCCACGCCGTGAAGGTGAGCGCGATGATCGAGACCGTGGTCCGCGCGAGCGGGCTGCGGATGTACCACGCGGCGACCCGCGGGCCCGGCGCTGCTTGTGAAGACCTGGACATCGCCCCCAAGTGTAGGCCACCCCGGCCGCGCTGCCGCGCCGGCCGGGGTGGCTCGTCCGCCTGGGCGGCGGGACTACTCGCCGAAGCCGGACTCCACGAGCGCGACGAGGCCGTCGACGGCATCCTGCGCCTGCGCGCCCGAGGCCGCGATCTCGAGCTCGGTGCCCTTCTTGGCCCCCATGGCCATGATGCCGAGCAGGCTCTTGGCGTCGACGCCGTTCACCTTCACGTCCGCGTCGTAGGAGCTCGCGGCCTTCACGAACTCCGAGGCGGGGCGGGCGTGCAGCCCGGTCTCGTTGGTCAGGGTGACGGTCTTGCTGATTACATCGGCCATGGTGATTCCTTCGCCTGGTGGGTCGGTTGGGTGGATGCGGCTACTGCTCGGCTGCGAACCGCTTCGTCGCCGCGACGAAGCGGTCGAGCTGCTCCAGCGCCGCTCCCGAGTCAATCGTGGCACGGGCAACCTCGATCTTCTCGGCGAGCCGGTCCCGGATGGGCCGCTCCGAGGAGTCGGGGTTCTTCGCGAGGTCGTAGGCGACCATGCCCGCCGCGGAGTTGAGCAGCACGATATCGCGCACCGCCGGGCGGCCGCCTCCGCCGAGCGTCTCGCGCGCCACCGCCGCGTTCTCCTCCGGCGTACCGCCGAGGATCTCGTCCACCTCGTAGGTGCCGAGGCCGAGATCCCGCGGGTGGACGTCGTGCTCGGCCACATCGCCGCGGACGACCTCCCAGATGTGCGAGTACCCGGTGATGGTCAGCTCGTCGAGGCCGTCGTCCCCGCGGAACACGAGCGCCGCGGCGCCCCGGGTGCGGAACACGCCCACGATGAGCGGGATCGCCTCGCGGCGGGCCACGCCCACCGCCGAGGCCTCGGCGCGGGTGGGGTTGGTGAGCGGCCCGAGGTAGTTGAAGACGGTGGAGACCCCGAGCTGCTTGCGCACGGGCCCCGCGTGCGCGAAGCCCGGGTGGAAGAGGGAGGCGTAGAGGAAGGTCATGCCCGTCTCCTCGAACACGCGCCGCTGCGTCTCGACGTCGGCTCCGTGCACCACCCCGAGCGCCGAGAGCACGTCCGAGGCGCCGGACTTGGCCGAGGCGGCCCGGCCGCCGTGCTTGAGCACCGGCACGCCCGAGCCCGCGATCACGAACGAGGACATGGTCGAGACGTTCACGGTGCCGACCATGTCGCCGCCCGTGCCCACGATGTCGACGCCCCAGGTGGACATGTCGGTGGGGGCCGCGTGCGCGAGCACCGCGTCCCGGAAGCCGACCAGCTCCTCGACGGTCTCCCCCTTGGCGCGCAGGGCGACGAGCCACGCCGCGAGCTGGGCCTCCGTGACCTCGCCGCGCATGACCTGCTCCATCGCCCAGGTCGCCTGGCGGACCGAGAGGTCCTCGCCGTTCAGGAGGGAGTCGAGCATCGCCGGCCAGGTCATGAGATCCGTCATGCGGGAAATTCTAGCCCCGCCCGAAGAGCCCGCCGAACCGGCGGCGAAGGGGGATCGGGAATAGCGAGACTCGCCCGCGCGTGCAAACTTGGCGAACCTGGGAAATCCGTCATAATGGAACACGTGACTTCCCTCAATCCTGCATCAACGGCACCTCGGGTGCACCGTCCAAACACCGTAGCCATCGGCACCATCGTGTGGCTCGGCTCGGAAGTGATGTTCTTCGCAGGGCTCTTCGCGATCTACTTCACGCTTCGCGCGATGGCGCCGGAGCAGTTCGCGGCCGGCCACGACATCATGAACATCCCGTTCGCCGCCGTGAACACCGCGATCCTGGTCTCCAGCTCGGTGACCTGCCAGATCGGCGTGATGGCGGCCGAGCGCGGCCAGGCCTTCCGCGACGGCAAGCGCTGGGGCTGCGTCGAGTGGTACTACCTCTCGGCCTTCCTCGGCTCGGTCTTCATGGCCGGTCAGGTCTGGGAGTACGCCACGCTCGTGAGCGAGGGCTACGTGCTCAACCTCAACAGCTTCACCAGCTCCTTCTTCATGGCCACCGGCTTCCACGGCCTCCACGTGCTCGGCGGCATCCTCGCCTTCTTCGTGGTGATCGTGCGGATCTACGCCGTGAGGAAGATGGGCCAGCGCGAGACCCACAGTGCAATGGCGATCTCGTACTACTGGCACTTCGTTGACGTGGTCTGGGTGGGCCTCTTCTTCGTCATCTACATCCTCCCCTACATCGCCTAGCGGCCAGCCGTCCCTGTCGAGAGAGATTTTCCAATGTCACTTGCAACCAAGCATCGTCCCGCCGCGAAGAAGTCACGCAAACGGGCCCGCCGCACCCCCCTCGCCACCGCGGCTCTGCTGAGCCTCGGGCTGCTGCTGACGGGCGGCGCCTACGGCGCGGTCGACACGCTGGTCGCAAACGCGGCGGAAGACACCGTGGACGTCGACATGACGTCCACGCAGACCATCGCGGAGGGCGAGAAGCTCTTCAACGCGAACTGCGCGACGTGCCACGGCATCGACGCGGTCGGCACCTCCGAGGGCCCGAGCCTCATCGGCGTCGGCGCCGCGGCCGTCCACTTCCAGGTCGGCACCGGCCGCATGCCGATGCAGTCGAACGCACCCCAGGCCCCCGCCAAGCCGCAGCAGTTCGATGAGACGCAGACCCTGCAGCTCGCCGCGTACGTCGCCTCCCTGGCCCCCGGCCCCGCGATCCCCGAGGACCAGTACCTCCAGGCCGACGGCGACGCCGCCCACGGCGCCGAGCTATTCCGCATCAACTGCGCGATGTGCCACAACGTGGCCGCGGCCGGCGGTGCGCTCACCGAGGGCAAGTACGCCCCCGAGCTGCAGACGGTCGAGCCCGCGCACATCTACGAGGCCATGCAGACGGGCCCGCAGAACATGCCGGTCTTCAGCGACACGAACCTCAGCCCGCAGGACAAGGCCGACATCATCACGGCCATCCGCTGGATGACCGAGAACACCAACATGGTCGGCGGCTACAACCTCGGCGGGGTCGGCCCCGTCGCAGAGGGGCTCTTCATCTGGGTGTTCGGCATCGGAGCCTCTGTCGGCTTCGCCATCTGGCTCACCTCGCGCCCCAACTAGCAGCGGCGCGCCCTCAACTTAGCTTTCACTCATCCTTAACCCAGAAAGGGACAACCATGGCTGAAGACGAACACGGCGGGGAGCTCCGAACCGCCAATTCGTCCGATCGCTCGGTCGATTCCGGTACGGCGCTCGTCTCGAACGACGCCTACGAGGATCCGGGCATGCCCGAGCACGGGCATCGGGTCACCGACAGCGATCCGAAGAAGGAGAAGAACGCCGCGCGGGTCATCACGCTGCTCTTCTGGGTCTCCCTCGCCTGCACCCTCTTCGCGATGTTCGCGTACTTCATCTGGCCGATCGACCGCGAGGACATCACGAGCGTGCGCCTGCACAGCTTCCTCCTCGGCGCCGGCATCGCGCTCGGCATGCTGTCCCTCGGCGTGGGCGCCGTGGCCTGGGCGAAGTACCTCATGAAGGATGAGGAGCTGTCCGAGGCCCGCCACAAGACGGGCGCCTCCCCCGCGACGGCCCAGCGCGTCACCGAGATCTTCGCGAAGGCAAACGACGAGTCCGGCTTCTCGCGCCGCAAGCTGCTGCGCAACTCGCTCATCACCGCCGTGCTCGCGCTGCCGCTGCCCGGCATCGTGCTGTTCCGCGACCTCTACAACGGCAACAACGAGCACCCCGTGGACCTCCTCCACGAGACCATGTGGGACAAGGGCGTCCGCCTCGTGCGCGACCCCTCCGGCACACCCATCAAGGCCTCGGACGTCACCATCGGCTCGGCCTTCCACGTGATCCCCGAGACGCTGACGGAGATGCACCACGGCGAGGAGATGCTCAACGCGAAGGCCAAGGCCATCGTGCTGCTCATGCGCCTCCCCGAGGACCGCCTCAACGAGAAGCCCGAGCGCAAGGACTGGTCGTACCACGGCATCGTGGCCTACTCGAAGGTCTGCACGCACGTGGGCTGCCCCGTGGCCCTCTACGAGCAGCAGACGCATCACCTGCTGTGCCCCTGCCACCAGTCGCAGTTCGACGTGACGAACCACTGCGAGGTCATCTTCGGCCCCGCGGGCCGCCCGCTCCCCCAGCTCCCCATCGAGGTGGACGGCGAAGGCTACCTCGTCGCGCAGAGCGACTTCCACGAACCTGTTGGCCCGACCTTCTGGGAGCGTCGTCATGACTACAACGTATAAGGCACCGGTCGCCGAGGACAGCGCCATCGCCAAGGCGTCCGTCTGGATCGACGAGCGCACCAGCATCTCGGGCGCCGTCAAGGAGTTCGGCCGCAAGATCTTCCCCGACCACTGGTCGTTCATGCTCGGCGAGGTGGCGCTGTACAGCTTCATCGCCATCCTCCTCTCGGGCACGTTCCTCACGTTCTTCTTCGACCCGTCGATGGCGCACGTCACCTACGAGGGGCAGTACGTGCCGCTCAAGGGCGTCGGGATGTCGGCGGCGATGGCCTCGACCCTCGACATCTCCTTCGACGTCCGCGGCGGCCTGCTCATGCGCCAGGTCCACCACTGGGCAGCGCTGCTGTTCGTGTCCTCGATCATGCTGCACATGGCCCGCGTGTTCTTCACCGGCGCCTTCCGCAAGCCGCGCGAGCTCAACTGGATCATCGGCCTCGTGCTGTGGATCCTCGCGATGCTCGAGGGCTTCTCCGGCTACTCGCTCCCCGACGACCTGCTCTCGGGCAACGGTCTGCGCATCGTCGACGGCATGATCAAGGCCGTGCCGCTCATCGGCACCTGGATATCGTTCCTGCTCTTCGGCGGCGAGTTCCCGGGCGGCGACATCGTGCCGCGGCTCTACTCGCTGCACATCATGATCCTGCCGGCGCTGCTCATCGCGTTCCTCGTGCTGCACCTCCTGCTCATGGTCGTGCACAAGCACACCCAGTGGGCCGGCCCGGGCCGCACCGAGCAGAACGTCGTCGGCAACCCCGTCCTCCCCGTGTTCGCGGGCAAGGCCGTCGGCTTCATGTTCATCGTCCTCGGCCTGATCTTCCTCATCGCCTCGCTCTTCCAGATCAACCCGGTCTGGAACTACGGGCCCTACGACCCGTCGCCCGTGTCGGCCGGCACCCAGCCAGACTGGTACATCGGCTTCGGCGACGGCGCGCTCCGACTGATCCCGCCCGGCTGGGAAATCGCGCTCGGCAACTACACGCTCTCGCTGGCGATCCTGGTGCCGTTCCTGCTCATGGGCATCTTCGTCATCGGCCTGTTCGTGTACCCGTTCCTCGAGTCGTGGATCACCGGCGACAAGCGCGAGCACCACCTGCTCGACCGTCCGCGCAACGCCCCGTTCCGCACCGCGCTCGGCGCCGCCTGGATGAGCTTCTACGCGTCGATGTGGGCCGCGGCCTCCTCGGACCTCATCGCCACCCACTTCTCCATGGCGATGGAGCACGTGATCCACATCCTGCAGTTCTGGATGACCGCGGGCACGGTGATCGTCTTCATCATCACGCACCGCGCATGCATCGCGCTGCAGCGCCACGACCGCACCCTGGCCCTCCACGGCCACGAGTCGGGCCGCATCATCCGGCTCCCCCACGGCGAGTTCCAGGAGGTGCACGTGCCGCTCACGGACGAGGAGCAGTTCGCGATCAACAACTTCGACACGTACACCCCGGTCAAGCCCTACGTCGACCCCGAGACCGGCAAGACCAAGGGCAAGATGCGCGCACGCCTGTCGCGGTGGTTCTACGCGGACCGCATCGAGGCCACGACGCGCGCCGAGGTCGAGGCCGCCAAGCACGACCACGGCGAGCTGCACTAGCCGCTCACCGCTTCGACCGCGGCCCCGGGAGCACTGCTCCCGGGGCCGCGGTCGTTTGCGCCTCGGCTCGGGGCCGTTGGTCGGGTGCGTGGCCAGGGGCCGACCGCCGGGGCTGCGGGCCCCTGGGTCATCGCCGGGCCCGTGCTCGAGGGCCCGTCGTCGGGCCCGTGGTCCGGACTGATCGTCGGGTTCGTATCTCGAGGAGGCCGCCCGGATCGCCTCCGGCGCGTCAGCCGGTCTCAGCCCCGATGCGGGTAGTCGGCGTGCACGGCCTCGAGCGCCGCGGCGGCCGGACCCGCCGCATCCGCCTCGAAGGGCAGGAACTCGAATCGCCGCGATCTTCCGGAGGTCTTCGCCGACCAGGTGCCGATCAGGCGGCCGTCGACGTAGACGACCGGCTTGAACACGCCGTTCCGCGCCGGGTCGATGCGCCGGTGGTGGTCCTCGTGCACGATCGCGCCCCGCTCGCCGTACCCGAGCAGGAGCTCGTCGAAGGGCGGCAGGAGGCGCGGGGCGACGAGCTCCTCCTCCACCCCGGCCGCGGCCTCCCGGAGCCCGGGAGCGCCCCACAGCGCCTCGCCCGAGGGGTCCGCGCCGTAGCCCTCCAGCTCCGTCTCGAGCGGCCGCGCCTCGGCCGCCTTCCGGATGCGGCCGAGCGGCAGCTTCGTCCACCACGCGAAGTCGCGGATGGTGGCCGGGCCGTGGCCGCGGAGGTAGCGGTGCAGCCATTCGGCGATCGCGGCGAGCTCGTCGCCGTTGAAGCGCGCCTCGAGCGTGCTCGTCTCCGGCAGCCAGGAGGCGGCGTCGACCACGAGGTGCTCGGAGCCCCGCAGCGGCCCGTAGACGAGCCGGCCGAGGGCGATGAGGGTGAAGAACACGTGGTAGCGCTGCGGGGCCTCGAGCGGGATGCCCCGCGCCTCGAGCGCCTCCGCGATCTCGGTGCGCGACAGCGCGCCCCGCTCGGAGCCGGCGAGGATGTCGAGGATCTCCCCCTCGATGCGCTCCAGCAGCGGCTCGGAGAGCCCGAGCTGCTCGCGCCGGCGATTCGCGCTCCGCACCGAGCGCGCGCCGCCCAGGGCGTTCATCCACTGCAGGTCCTCGGCGGGGGCCGCGAAGACCGTGCCCCGCATCGGATAGCCGCGGACGATCTCACCCCGGTCGAAGGCGGCCTCCACCGCGGCGGCGTCTCCTCCGCTGCGCAGCGCCAGCGCCGCCACCACCCCGCCGAGGTGCTGCCCCTGCGTGCACAGCAGCCTGCGCGCCGCGTCGAACGCCGTCGCATCCTGCCGTCCGGGCGCCAGCCCCTGGGCCAGATATCGGAGGTGGGCGATGCGCGGAAACGCCGAAGGGGCCTGCTCAGACATGTCGCACAGTGTATGCGACGAGCCCGAGCGGGCCCCTTCGTGGGCGGGAGAGCGGCTAGTGGCCGAACTTGCCCCGGTAGGTCTCGAACATCCAGCCCAGCAGGCCGACGATCGCGGCCGGCGCGAACCAGAACGCGGGCCACCACCCCACGGCGATGCTCGCGAAGACCAGGCCCACGCCCGCCGCCGTGACCACTGGCCACATCGAGCTCGGCATGAAGAAGCCGAGGTCCTCGTCGGCGTCCGCGATCTCCGCGTTCTCACGGTCTTCGGGCAGCGGCTTCCGGGAGAACGGCTTGTTCTCCAGCCCCAGGTACCACGCGATGAAGGCGGTGAACAGGGTCATCAGCACGAAGGCCACGGCCCCGACCCATTCCAGCTCCTTCTCGATGAACCCGGTCCAGGCGGAGTAGATGACCGCCATCAGGGCGTAGAAGACGGTGAGTCCCCAGAGGATATTGCGAGTTGTGCGCATCTTGCTGCTACCTAAGCCTTTCCGCCAGCGGCGACGGGTTCATCGTGCGAACCGGGAGCCGAGTACTCGGGGTGGTTGAGGTCGAAGGCCGGGCGCTCCGAGCGGATGCGCGGAATCGACGTGAAGTTGTGGCGCGGCGGCGGGCAGCTGGTCGCCCACTCGAGCGAGCCGCCGTAGCCCCACGGGTCGTTGACGGTGACCTTCTTGCCCCGGCGGTGCGTGAGGAACACGTTCAGGAAGAACGGGATCATCGAGATCGCCAGGATGATCGCGCCGATGGTCGACACCTGGTTCATCCACGTGAAGTTGTCCTCCGGCTGGTACGTGTAGTAGCGGCGGGGCATGCCCATGACGCCGAGCCAGTGCTGCACGAGGAACGTCATGTGGAAGCCGATGAAGAGGATCCAGAAGTGGATCTTGCCGAGGCGCTCGTTGAGCATCTTGCCCGTCCACTTCGGCCACCAGAAGTAGAAGCCCGCGAACATGGCGAAGACGACCGTGCCGAAGATCACGTAGTGGAAGTGCGCGACCACGAAGTAGGTGTCGGAGACGTGGAAGTCGAGCAGCGGCGACGCGAGGATGACGCCCGTGAGACCGCCGAAGACGAAGCTCACGAGGAAGCCCAGCGACCAGAGCATGGGGGTCTCGAAGGTGATCGAGCCCCGCCACATCGTGCCGAGCCAGTTGAAGATCTTCACGCCCGTCGGCACCGCGATGAGCATCGTCATGAGCGCGAAGAAGGGCAGCAGCACCGAGCCGGTGACGTACATGTGGTGCGCCCACACCGAGGCCGAGAGCGCGGCGATCGCGATGGTCGCGAGGACGAGCGTCTTGTACCCGAAGATCGGCTTGCGGCTGAACACCGGGAAGATCTCCGAGACGATGCCGAAGAACGGCAGCGCGATGACGTACACCTCCGGATGGCCGAAGAACCAGAACAGATGCTGGTAGAGGATCGCCCCGCCTAAGTCGACGTCGTAGATGTGCGTCAGGAACACGCGGTCCATGAGCAGCGCGAACCACGCGACGGTGAGGACCGGGAACGCGAAGAGCACGAGGATCGAGGTGATCAGGGTGTTCCAGGTGAACACCGGCATGCGCCACATCGTCATGCCCGGAGCGCGCATCGTGATGATGGTGGTGATGAAGTTCACGGCGCCGAAGATGGTGCCGTAGCCGGTCAGCGCGAGGCCCGCGATCCACAGGTTCCCGCCGATGCCCGGGGAGAACGTCGTCAGCGACAGCGGCGTGTACGCGGTCCAGCCGAAGGAGGCCGCGCCCTGCGGGGTCAGGAAGCCCATGACCGCGATGATCGCGCCGAAGGAGTAGAGCCAGTACGCGAACGCGTTGAGGCGCGGGAACGCCACATCCGCGGTGCCGATCTGCAGCGGCAGCAGCGCGTTCGCGAAGCCGGAGAACAGCGGGGTCGCGAACATGAGCAGCATGATCGTGCCGTGCATGGTGAACAGCTGGTTGTACTGCTCCTTGGTCGCGATCATCTCCATGCCGGGGGCGAAGAGCTGGCCGCGGATGAGCAGCGCCATGACGCCGCCGATGCAGAACCACACGACCGAGGAGGCCAGGTACATGTACCCGATCATCTTGTGGTCGGTGGTGGTCAGCATGTTGAGGAGGAGGTTGCCCTTCTTCCCCGCCTTGTTGACCGAGAGGTCTCGTTCGGGTGCCGCCTCGGCGCCCGAGGCAGCGGGCCTGTTCAAAGTCGAAGTCATTCTCACCCTCGCCTAGTGCTGTTCGTCGTGTTCGATGACCGGAACGCTGTCGCCCGGGTTGTGCTGGTTGCGGTTGTACTCGTCGCCGAGCGCGCCCTCGTTGCCGGCCTCGCGCAGCGACTCGATGTAGGCGTTGTACTCCTCCTGCGAGACCACGTGCACCTCGAAGAGCATCATCGAGTGGTACTCGCCGCAGAGCTCGGCGCACTTGCCCATGTACACGCCCTCGCGCTCGGGCACGAACGAGAACTGGTTGGTCTGGCCCGGGATCGTGTCCTGCTTGTAGTGGAAGTCGGGGACCCAGAACGAGTGGGCCACATCGCGCGACTTCAGGTCGATCGTGACGTTCGCGCCGACCGGGACGTAGAGCTTCGGCAGCTGGCCGTGGTCGATCTCGCCGGTCGTGGCGCCCTCCTCGTCCGTGAGCTCGACCGCCTGGACGCCCTCGTAGTAGACGCCGCCGTCGTACTCGGCGCTGCCCGTCTCGAGGTAGTTGAAGTCCCAGGCCCACTGCTTGCCGTAGACCTCGATGTAGACCTCGGTCTCCTCCTCGCTGTAGACCTCCTGCGCCACGGCCTGGTCGCGGGCGGTGAAGGCGAAGAAGCCGCCGACGAGGATCACCGGGATGACCGTGAAGAGGATCTCGATCGGCATGTGGTAGCGCATCTGCACCGGCATGCCGGTCTCGTTCTTCCGGCGGCGGTACACCACGTTCGCCCAGATGAGCAGGCCCCAGACCAGGAAGCCGATCGCGAGCAGCACGATCCACGAGTGCACCCAGAAGTTCGCGATGATGTCACCGATATCGGTGGTGCCAGGAAGACCCGGCATGTAGCCGTTGAGCTCCTGCGCCGTGCATCCGGCGAGCACGAGCGCAAGGACAGAGCCGAGCGACAGCGCTGTCCACTTTTTCCGGTGGTTCTTCCGCACGTTGGACCTTTCGAGAAGACGCATACAGATGATTCCCAGTGTAGCCCGTTTTGGTCAGGGGCTCGTCACGCCGGGGCGCCCGCGTGGCGAGCATCCGCCGGGCTTCGGAGGGAAACGCACCGCGGGTGCGCGCATCGGGAGGATGCGCGCACCCGCGGTGCGTTTCGGCGCGTCGACGGCCATCGCTAGTGGAACGAATCGCCGCAGGCGCAGCTGCCCGAGGCGTTCGGGTTGTCGATCGAGAAGCCCTGCTTCTCGATCGTGTCGGAGAAGTCGATCTGCGCTCCGTCGAGGTACGGCGCGCTCATCTCGTCGACGATGAGCTCGACGCCGTCGAAGTCGACGCAGGCGTCGTTCTCGAGCTCGCGCTCGTCGAAGTAGAGCTGGTAGATGAGCCCCGAGCAGCCGCCCGGCTGCACCGCGATGCGCAGGCGCAGGTCGCTCCGTCCCTCCTGGTTCAGCAGGGCCTTCACCTTCTCGACCGCCGTCGCGGTGAGCGCGACGTTGTGCGTGTTCTCCGTCACGGTGATGCCCTCAAGCGTGGTCGTCATGCTTCCTCCATTGTCCTGGGACGGCGTCCGACGCGGCTCCCGCGTCTTCAACTGCATAACGCCGTCGTCGATTCGATTATTCCCCGTCCGCGCCCGCGGCGAGCAATCCCGCGAGGAATCTCGCCTCGCTCTCGATCGCGCGCCGGAGCACGCCGAGGTGCTGGGACTCGTTCGGCGAGTGCGCGAGCGTCCCCGGATCCTCGACGCCGGTGACGAGCACCTGCGCGGCGGGGAACGTCTCCACGAGGCTCGAGATCATGGGGATCGAGCCGCCGATGCCGGTGCGGCCGGCCGGCCGGCCCCAGGCCTCGCCCATCGCGCGGGTCATCCGCGCCACGCCCTCCGCGTCGGGGTCGACGAGGAACGGCTCGCCGATGTCCATCGACTCGACCTCGAGCCGCGCCCCGAACGGCGCGTTCGCGCGCAGGTGCGCGAGCAGCGCCTCGGCGTACGACTCCCCCGTCTGCCCCGGGGCCACCCGGCCGGAGATGCGGACGCGCACCTCGGGCAGCAGCGTGTTCGAGGCGTTCGCGACATCGGGCGCGTCGATGCCCGTCACGGTGATCGAGGGCTGGAACCACATGCGCGAGTTGAGCGGCCCGGTGCCGATGAGCCGGCCGCCGAGGACGCCGGCCTCCGCGGCCAGCTCCTCGGCATCGGCCTCGGGCACCTCCCCGTCGTAGGAGCGCAGCCCGGGCACCGCCACGGCGCCGTGCTCGTCCCAGAGCGTGTTCAGCAGCCGGACGGCCGCGAGCATCGCGTCCGGCGCCAGGCCGCCGTACATGCCCGAGTGCGAGGCGTGCTCCAGCGTGCGGATGCGCAGGTTGAACGCGACGTTGCCCCGCAGGGCCACGGTGAGCGACGGGGTCTCGGCCGAGACGTTGTCGCTGTCGGCGACGATGATGTAGTCCGCCTCGAGCTCGCGGCGGTGGTGCTCGAGGAAGCGGTCGAAGCTGCGCGAGCCGTTCTCCTCCTCGCCCTCGACGAGCACCGAGATCCCGACGCCGAGCGGCTCGCCGCGCGACTCCAGCACGTCGCGGAGCGCCTCGAGGGCGCCGATGTGCACGAGCACCCCGGACTTGTCGTCGCTCGCCCCGCGGCCGTACAGGCGGTCGCCGATCACGGTGGGCTCGAAGGCGGGCGTGCGCCAGTCGGCCGGGTCCCCGGGCGGCTGGACGTCGTGGTGCGCGTACAGCAGCACCGTGGGCCGGCCCTCGAGCGGCGGTCGGTGCGCGAGCACCGCGGGCTGCCCCGGGCGGCCCTCGACGTCGTCGTACTGCCGCACCTCGATCGAGTCGAACAGCCCGGTCGCCTCGAGCAGGCCCGCGACGGCCTCCGCGCTGCGGCGCACCGGCTCGCGGTCGAACTCGTCCCAGCTCACGGAGGGGATGCGGACGAGATCGCACAGGCGGGCGATCACGTCCGGCATCCCGAGCCGCACGCGTTCGCGGAGATCCGCCCCGATGTCCTCTGCAGAAGATTCAGTCATGCACCACAGCTTATGGGGATCAGCGGCCGACGAGGTCCTCCGCACCGGCGTCGGGGGTGTAGTAGGCCGCCGAGTCGAACGCGTCGGCCAGATCCTGCGGATCCCGCTCGGGCCGCTCGGAGGCCGGGGGCTCGTACGGCGTCCCGGCCTCGTCCCGGATGCGCCGCAGCTCCAGCAGCACGGCCCGGGCCACCGAGTCCCACTCCCGGAACGCGAGGGCGTTGATGCGCGGGCGCGAGAACGCGCCCGCGTTCGGCCGGCTGGTGCCCGGGCCGACCGCGAACCGGCGGGGGTGGACGCCGCCGCCTCGGCGGATCACGCGCGCGTCGGACTGCCGCACCTCGACCAGGCCGCTCGTGACGGGGCCCACCTGCTGCTCGCGGCCGACCCCCGAGCCGATCAGATCCCGGAGCACCGGCGAATCGGTGTGCTCGATGCTCGCCTCGGGGAGCCAGGCGTCGATGAGCGCGCGGGTGCGGCGCTCGCCGGGCACGCTCGCGCTCCGCGCCACGAACTCGCCCGTCTCCGGATCCGCATGCACGAGCACGCCCGCGCCCAGGAATTCGACGACCCCCGCCTCCGAGAGCGCGACGAGCTCCTCGAGCCGCTCCGGCGGCGGCCCCGAGCCGACGTAGCTGAAGAACTTGTACCAGCGCCGCTGGTACTCGCGCACGTAGGACGTGCCGTCCCAATTAGGCGAGGTGGAAATCTCCGAGGCGGCGAGGTAGGCGAAGAGCATCGCGTTGAACAGCGCCTGCCACTCCGAGTAGCGCGGATCCGTGCTGCGCTCGACGTTGTCGAGCACGTACTCCCGGGTCCAGCACTGCAGCTCCTCGGCGGACTCGAACTCCACCCCGGCGAGGGGCCTGTCGAAGCGCGCGAGGTCGAGCCGGTCGGCCTCGTCCGGCACCGCCCGGGCCACGAGCTCGTGGAACGGCGCCCCGTCGAGATCGAGATGGTCGAGCCCCTCGCGGAAGTCCTCCCAGGGCATGGCCACGCGGTCGGGCGAGCCGGTGAAGAGCTCGAGGTAGTAGCCGTGCAGCAGCTCCCGGCGGATGAGCGGATACAGGTGGTCGCTGAAGTCGAGGCCGCGGGTGGTCGCGGCGATCCGCTTCGCGATGTCCGCCGTGAAGTAGCGGGGCGCGTACGCGTCGCCGCGCGGCACGGAGGACACCTTCGAGCGGTACGGCACGCCGCGGCGCGAGCCGAGCAGCAGCGTGGACTCGCGGCCGGAGGGGTGGTAGCGCAGGCGCCCGTCCTCGCGGACGAACCGGCCGCCGCGCCCCTCGTTCATGAGCACGAGCAGGTCGATCGCGGCGAGGCCCATGCCCCGCACGAGGACCTCCTCGCCGGGCTCGAAGCGGTCGAGGTCGGCATCCGCCGTATAGCAGGGCTCGAGGTACTTGGCGCCCTTCATCGCCGCGAAGTCGAGGAGGTACTTGCCCTCTCCCATGAGCTCGCTGCCGAGGTGGCCGAAGGAGTAGATGACGAGGTCGGTCGTGAGCTCGTCGCCGCTCGCGAGCGTGACCACCTGCGCGCCGCAGGGGTCGTCGCTCACGCGCACGACCTCGTCCCGGTGCCACATGACCTTCGATCCGGCGCCGAGGCCGTCCACGGCCTGCTCGAGGAACCACGTCATGTAGCGCTCGTGCAGCCGTCGCGAGGGGAAGCTCGTCGGCCCGAGCTCCTCGAGCTCGAGACGGAGGGCCGGCGAGGTCCCCTCGTCGAGGTCCACGCCCCGGATGCGCCCGGCGCGCACCTGCTCCGCCCATTCCGCGAGCGTCGGCCCCGGGCGCACCGGGCCGTCGATCGTGCAGGACTCGTCCGTGAACATGGTGATGTCGCAGGCCATCGAGTTGAGCTTGAGCAGGCTCGACTGGGCGTCGCGCCAGATCCGGCCCGCGCCGGGCGGGTGCGGGTCGATCAGGTGCAGGATGAGCGGGCGGTCGTCGATCTCGGGCTGGCTCGCGATGAGCCGCTCGACGATCCCGGCAGTGCGCGGTCCCGCCCCCACGAAGGTGATGCAGCGCGTCGCGAGGTGCCCGTCGTGGTCGACGAGCCTGGCCGCGCGACGCGTGGGTCCGGTCATACCCGGGCCTCCGGGCGCGACCGCACCCGGTCGACGTCGAATGGCGCGGCCCGGGTACCCATGAGCTCGCGCAGCGACGCCCGCTCGGGGTACTCGGTGCGGTAGGCCCCGCGCTCCTGCAGGATCGGGACGACCCGCTCGACGAACTCGAGCAGGCCGTCCGGCACGAGGTGCCCGATGAGGGTGAAGCCGTCCGCCGCGCCGCCGTCGACGGCGCGGATCATCTCGTCCGCGATCTGCTCGGGCGTGCCGACGAAGTTCGGCCCGCCGTACTCGCGGATCGCGATATCCCGGATCGAGAGATGCTCGCGCTCCGACAGCTCCCGCCAGGCCGCGGCCCGGGCGTGACGGTCCTGGTAGGTGTTCACCCAGCCCGCGGCGACGTGGTCGTCGGCGGGGTCGAAGGACGGCAGCGGCCCGTCCGGGTCGTGGTCCGACAGGTCGCGGCCCCACACCTGCTCGATGTAGGAGATCGCGGTCTGCGGGCTCACCTGCGCGCGGCGGATCTCGAGCGAGCGCTCCTGCGCCTCCTCGGGGGTGTCGCCGATCGCGAACGCCGTGGCGGGCATCACCTTGAGGTCCTCGGGCCGGCGGCCCCGCTCGAGCAGCCGCCGCGAGACGTCCTCCCGGAAGGCGCGCGCCTGCTCGAGGTCCGCGTAGTGCGAGAAGATCACGTCGGCGTTGGTCGCCGCGAAGTCCCGGCCGACCTCCGACATGCCCGCCTGCACCAGCACCGGCTCGAAGCCGGGCTCGGCGGGGATCGTCCCGGTGGTCCGGATCTCGAAGAACTCGTGGCCGGTGGCCACCTCGGTGGCCGGGTCGCCCGGCTTCGCCCGCCAGATGCCCCGCGCGGCGTCCACGACGGCCTGCGCCCGCGGGTACCGCTGCTCGGGCGGCAGGTAGTAGCCGCGGCGGAAGTTCGCGCCGGTGAACTCGTTCGAGGTGGTGACGATGTTCCACCCGGCCCGGCCGTTCGAGAGCACGTTGAGCGTCTGCAGCTGGCGGGCCAGGTCGGCGGGCTCGTTGAAGGTGGCCGACAGCGTGCCGATGAGCCCGATGTGCTCGGTGACCGCGGCGAGCGCGGAGAGGATCCCCACCGTGTTGGGGCGTCCCGCCACGTCGAGCTCGTGCAGCCGGCCGTTCTGCTCGCGCAGCCGGAGCCCCTCGGCGAGGAAGACGTAGTCCATGAGCCCGCGCTCGGCGACCTCCGCGAAGCGGCGGAAGGACTCGAACGCGATCTGGCTGCCGGAGGCCGGGTCCGACCACACGGTCTGCTGGTTGACGCCCGGGAAGTGGGCGGCGAAGCGGATCTGGCGGTGGCTGGTCATGCGCGGGCCTCCTCGGGCGCGTTGAATGCTGCGGTGAACGGTGCTTCGCCGGTGAAGCGGTTCGCGGCCTCGGGCAGGCCGAGTCGATCGCGGAGCGTCCCGGTCTCGGACGCCGGCGCCGCGCCCGCCTCGCGGAGGGCGGGCAGCACCTCCTCGGCCAGGCGCTCGAGATCGCGCTCGGTGTCGAGCGGGCGCAGCCGGATGCCCTCGATGCCGCGCTCGCGCCAGGCGAGGATGCGGTCGACGAGCTCCGCGGCGGACGACGCGTAGACCCCGGTGTCGAGCGCGGTCGGCGCCGCGGCGCCGCGATCCCCCGTCAATGAGACGGCGATGTCCGCCCAGAGCTGCAGGGGCTGCCCGGTTCTGCCCGTCCGGTCGATCGCCGCCAGCGCCTCGGCGCGGCGCGCGTCGAGGTCGGCGTCGTCGAAGGGGGTGATGAAGGCCACGTCGGCGGTGGCGGCGGCGAACTCGTAGGGGATGCGCTGGTGCGCGAGCGCGAAGACCGGCGGCTGGCCCTGCGGCGACCGCGGCGTGATCGACGCGCCGTGCACCGACAGGAACCGCCCGCGGAACTCGGGGTTGTGGATGCGGTCCGCGTCGAGGAAGCGGCCCGTCGCGACGTCGCGGATCTCGGCGTCGTCCTGCCACGAGTCCCAGAGCAGCCGGACGATCTGCGCGAATTCCAGCGCCTCGTCGAACGGGCGGCGGAGCACCGCGTCCCGCTCGGCCTCGGGCAGCGCGTTGATCTCCTCGATGCGGCCGAAGCCCTCCTTGCCGTAGGCGGCGAACTCCTCCTCGGCGAGCCCGATCCGCAGGCGCAGCCCGGCGCGGCCGAGGGAGGCGAAGTCGAGGGTCTGCGTCGCGGTCGCGACGTGGAAGGGCTCCTGCAGCGCGGTCGTGCCCGCGGGGACGAGGCCGATGCGGCTCGTCTGCGGCGCGAGCCAGCTCGCGAGCGAGAAGGAGTCGAGTCGCGCCGGCTGGCCGGAGCCGGCGGCGAGCGCGGGGGCGTCCTCGAAGGTGAGCACGTCGAAGCCGGCGGCCTCGGCGGCGATCGCCGTGCGCGACCAGAACGCCGGGTCGGCGGCGCCGGCGCCGCCGCCGGCCGCAGGATCCCATCCGAGGCCGTTGACCCCGAGTGCGAGGCCGAACTGGGTGCGGGTCATGACTTACTCCTTCGTCGATCCGTTGAGGCGGGTGCCGGGGATCGCGTCGATCAGCGATCGGGTGTAGGGATGCTCGGGGTGCGCGAGGACCTCGTCGGTGCGCCCGGTCTCGACGAGCTCGCCGCGCCGGAGCACGCCGACCCGATGCGAGATCTCGCGGACGACGCCGAGGTCGTGCGTGATGAAGAGGTAGGCGACGCCGGTCTCCCGCTGCAGCCGAGCGAGCAGTTCGAGCACCTGCGCCTGCACGGAGACGTCGAGCGCCGAGACGGCCTCGTCGAGGACGATGCACTCCGGCTCGGTGGCGAGCGCCCGGGCGATGGCCACGCGCTGGCGCTGGCCTCCCGAGAGCTCCTCCGGCCGGCGCCACAGCACGTCGGCGGGCAGCGACACCGCGTCGACGAGCTCGGCCACGCGCTCGCGCTGCGCCGCCCTGGTGCCGATCTTGAAGGAGCGCAGCGGCTCACGGACGATCTCGGCGATGCGCATCGCGGGGTCCAGCGAGGCGAACGGGCTCTGGTGCACGAGCTGGAACCGGCGGCGCAGCCTGCGGAGGGGCTCCCCGCGGAAGCCCGTGACGTCCTCGCCGGCGAACTCGATCCGCCCCGCATCGGCGCGTTCGAGGTGCAGCGCCAGGCGCGCGGTCGTGGACTTGCCGGATCCCGACTCGCCGACGAGCGCGTAGGTCTCGCCCTCGCGGATGTCGAGGCTCACGCCGTCCACGGCCCGCACCGTCTCCGCGCTGCCGCGCACCCGGAACTCCTTGTGCAGGTCGGTGAGCCGCAGCAGCGTCCGCGCCTCGGGCGCGGGCTCGGGGGTCCGCTCGGTCACCCGGGCGGCGCTCAGCCCCGGCGCCGCGGCCACGAGCCGCCTGGTGTAGGGATGCGAGGGGTTCGCCAGCACCTGCTCGGCGCTGCCGGCCTCGACGATCCCGCCCTGCTGCATCACGACCACGCGATCGGCGCGGTCGGCCGCGACGCCCAGGTCGTGCGTGATGAGCAGCACCGCGATGCCCCGCTCGCGGCGGAGCTCCTCGATCCGGTCGAGGATCTGCCGCTGCACGGTGACGTCGAGCGCGGAGGTGGGCTCGTCGGCGATGAGCAGCTTCGGGTCGCCGGCCAGCGCGGAGGCGATCAGCGCCCGCTGCCGCATGCCGCCCGAGAACTCCGAGGGCAGCTGCCCCGCCCGCTCGGCGGGCTCGGGGATGCCGGCCTCGGCCAGCAGCGCCACCGCCCGCTCCTCGGCGGCCGCCTTCTCCGCGAGGCCGTGGATGCGCAGCGTCTCGGCCACCTGGCGGCCGACCGGCAGCAGCGGGTCGAGCGACAGCGTGGGGTCCTGCGGCACCAGCGCGATCTCCCGGCCCCGGACGTCCCGCCACTCGCGGCGGCCGAGCCCCTGCAGATCGCGGCCGTCGAAGCGGAGCCCGCCCGCGCGGACCCGGGCGTTGCCCGCGAGCAGGTGGAGGATCGAGCGGGCGACCGTCGACTTGCCCGAGCCGGACTCCCCCACGATCGCGACGATCTCGCCCCGGCCGATCTCGAGATCGACGCCGCGCACGGCGGGGGCCTCGCGGCCGCCGACGACGTAGTCCACGTGCAGATCCTCGATCTCGAGCAATGCGCGACACGGGGACTCGTCCCGGACGGGCTGTGGGGTCACTTCGTTCTCCATCGTCGTTTCGGGGGTCACCGTCCGCGGTCCAATCGGTTGAGCCGGCTCGAGATCACGCTCGCCGAGAGCACGACCGCGACGATCACGAGACCGGGGAGGGCGGTGAGCCAGCCGGCGGTCGAGATGTAGTCGCGCCCGGCGGCGACCTGGGCGCCCCATTCCGGAACGTCCGGCGGCGCGCCGAAGCCGAGATAGCTCAGCGCCGAGATCGCGAGCAGGGCCGTGCCGAACTCCAGCGCCGCCATGGCGAGCACGGGCGCGATCGAGTTCGGCAGCACGTGCCTGCCGATCACCGTGTACCACCGCGCCCCGCTCATGCGCGCCGCCTCCACGTAGACCGCCTCGGCGCCGCGGAGCGTCGACGAGCGCATGACGCGCGCGAACGCCGCCGTCGAGGTCACGCCGACCGCGATCGCCACGTTGAGCGTCCCGAAGCCGAGCGCCGCCACGATCGCGAGCGAGAGGAGGATGGCGGGGATCGCGAGCAGCACGTCGACGACGCGCATGAGCGCCTCGTCGATCCAGCCGCGGAGGTAGCCCGCGAGGAGCCCCAGCAGGCTGCCCGCGACGAATCCGCACGCCACGGCGAGGGCCGCCGCGCTCAGCGAGGCCCGCGTGCCGTGCACCATGCGCGAATAGAGGTCCTGGCTGAGGTTGTCGGTGCCGAACAGGTGCTCGCCCCCGGGAGGCAGCAGCCGGGCGCCCGAGATCGGCTGCCGCGGGTCGTAGGGGGCGAAGAAGCCCGGCCAGATCGCCCACGCGATCACGACGAGCAGTACGAGGATCGCGAGTCCGAGCCCGAGGTTGCCGAGCACCCGGCGTCCGCGGCCGAGCGTCGCCCGGCGACGCGGCCCCGAGGGCTCGACGGGCGCGGGCACGGCCGCGGTGGCGACTGCTTCACTCATGGTCTTCCCTCCGTTCCTAGGCGCTCGCCCGCTGCGCGCGGACGACGATGCGGCGGTCGATGAGCGGGGTGATGAGGTCGACGAGCAGCGTGACGATCACGAAGGTGACGGCCGCGAGCACCACGACCCCCAGCACGATCGGGGTCTCCTGCTTGTTCACCGCATCGATCATCACCCGTCCCAGACCGTCGCGCGAGAACACGGTCTCGGTCACCACGGTGCCCCCGACGAGGCCCCCGACGAGCACGCCTGCGATGTTCAGGCCGGGGAGGGCGGCGTTGCGGAGGGCGTGGCCGAACACCTGACGGCTGCGGGAGGCGCCCTTGGCGCGCACCTGCTCGATATAGGGCGAGGCCATCTCCGTGCGGAGCCCGGCCGTCAGCACCTGCGCGAGGTACGAGCCGGTCGCGATGCCGAGCGTGAGCGCCGGCAGCACGAGCGAGGGGAAGTCGTTGCGGTCGAAGGCCGGGAACCAGCCCAGCCCGAAGGAGAACACCTGAAGCAGCACGATGCCGAGCCAGAAGGTCGGGATCGCGACCGCCACCGGCGGCAGCCCGGCGATGAGCCGGCGCAGCCACCCGGCGCGAGGCAGGGTCGCGAGCACCGCGACGCCCACCCCGATGACCACGGTGAACACGAGTGCGAGGCCCGCGAGCTGCAGCGTGTTGGGCAGGGCCCGGAGGATGACGTCGAGCGCGACCTCGTTCGTGGCGATGGTCCGCCCGAAGCCGCCCGTGATCGCGGCGACGAGGGCCGAGAAGTACTGCTCGTACCAGGGCCGGTTGAAGCCGAGCTCCTCGCGGCGCTGCTCGATCGCCGCCTCGCTGCCCACCCCGGAGGCGCCCACCGCGGCGGCGACCGGGTCGCCCGGCAGCAGGTAGAGGATCCCGAAGACGATGGTGAACGCGGCCCACACGATGAAGAGGCCGAATCCGACTCGTCGGAGGATGTATCCCGCCATCCGCTATTCCGTCCAGGCGCTCTGGAACTCGATGCGGCTCGAGCCGTCGAACGAGACGCCGTGGGTGGTCGGGGTCGAGGCGATCGTGGTCGACAGCTGGAACACGGGGATGACGTCCGCGTTCTCGAGGAAGCTCTCGACCGCCGCGTCGACCTCCACCTGGCGCTCCTCGGGGTCGGTGATCTGGGACTGCGCGATCATGTGCCCGTCCGCCTCGGGGTTGTCGCGGTGGCTGGTGTAGAGCGCGTTGTCCCCGAGGCTCGAGCGGAGCACGTCCGCGTCGGCGCGGGTCAGGTTCGCCCACTGGCCGGTGTTGCCCTCGTCGTTGATCGTCGAGAACATCTCGGACACGGTGATGAGGTTGAGCTGCATGTCGATGCCGACCTCGCGCAGCTGCTGCTGCATGAGCTGCAGCTGATCGGTCGTGGGCTGCCAGTAGTCCACGGTGAAGGTCAGCCGTTCGCCGTCGCGTTCGCGGATGCCGTCCTCGCCCTCGATCCAGCCCGCGTCCTCGAGCACCTGCTCGGCGTGGCCGGAGTCATGGGAGAGCAGCTCGGAGTGGTCGGTGTAGTTCGGCGTGACGTCGGACAGCAGGGAGGTCGCGGGGCGGTCGTCCTCGGTGAGCAGCTCGACGAACGCGTCGCGGTCGAGCGCGTGGATCATCGCCTCGCGCACGGCGGGGTCGCCCGAGACCGGGTGGTCGTGGTTCGGGACCCACGAGTAGACCATGCCGGGATTCGCCCGGTTCTCGAGACTGAAGCCGGCGTCGGCCAGCACCTGCTGGTCGAGCGGGGAGATGTTCGCCGAGGACTGGATCTGATCCGACTGCAGCGCGCCGGTGAGCGTGGACGCCTCCGGGATGACCGTGAACTGCAGGGTCGCGAGATAGGGCGCGCCCTGGTTCTCGGCGTAGGCGGGGGCCCATGCGTAGTCCTCGCGGCCGGCGAACTCCGCGGAGCTCTCGGGCGTGTACTCCACCAGCGTGAACGGCCCCGAGCCCACGTAGTCGCCGGCGCAGCGCTCCTCGAGCGAGAGGTCGAGCGAGTCGACGCTCAGCAGCCCGAGCGCGTGCGTGCTGGTCGCCTGCAGGAACTGGGCGGAGGGCTCCGCGAAGCGGATGGTCACCGTCTGCGGGTCGACCACCTCGATCTCCGAGAGGTCCTCGAGGTAGGTCGCCCCGAGCGGCGAGGCCTCGGCGAGCCCCTGGATCGCCTCGAGGTTGGCCTTCACGGCCTCGGCGTCGATCGGCGTGCCGTCGGCGAAGCTCGTCCCCTCCTTGAGGGTGAACGTGAACTCGGTCGAGTCGTCGTTGATCTCCCACGCCTCGGCGAGCCACGGGACGATCTCGGAGGTCTCCGGGTCCTGCGCCGTCAGCGAGGCCACGGTCTGCTTCGCCATGTTGATGTTGTCGTTGCTGGAGACCTGCTGCGGGTCGATGCAGCCCATGTCGTCGGGGATGCCGAACGCGAGCGTGCCGCCCTGCACCGGCTCGCCGGCGGCGTCTCCCCCGCCGCCCCCGTTGCCGCCGCACCCGGCCAGCAGCAGCATTGCCGCGGAGGTGGCGGCCACGGTCGTGAGGATGCGCGTGCGATGTGTCATCGAAGCCTTCCGGTCCTTCGGCGATCGAGCCGAGAGCGTGGTGGATACCGTCTGCGGCGGAATCCGGTCCGCCGCGCTGGTGAGAGCCTAGGAAGCCGCGCGTCGGCCCGGTGAATTGTTACGTAATCCGGCGACGCATGCCGTCATCTGCGTCATGCCGCGTCATGTTCGCCCGGCCGAGTCGATTCGCGCCGCCGCACCTGATAGTGGCGGCGTTCGCTGCGAGCGCTCGCCCCTCGCCCCGGGCGGCGCGCGCCACGGGTTAAGCTTGAGAGGTTACGGGCGCAGCCCTTCCGCTTTCTCCCTCCCATCACCGACGAAGGAACTCATGGCCAAGCAAGAACCGGCACGCGAGGAGACCCCCCAGGACGCCCCCAAGTCCGGGAGCGGCAAGAAGGGGCCGACGCCCCGCCGTCGCGACGCGCAGGCCGCCAACTTCCGGCCGCTCGTGCCCGAGGACCGCAAGGAGGCGCGCCGGCAGGCGCAGGCCAGGACCCGCATGCAGCAGGCGGAGGCCCGCGAGGGGATGGCGCGCGGCGACGACCGCTACCTGCGGCCGAACGAGCGCGGCCCGCAGAAGCGGTTCCTGCGGGACTACATCGATTCCCGCTTCACCCTCGGAGAGCTGCTCATCCCGCTCATGTTCCTCGTGATCATCGCCACGTTCTTCCCCACCACGTACGCGGCGATCTGGGCCATGGCCTTCATCTGGTCCTTCCTCGCGGTCTGCATCATCGAGGGCATCGTCTACGGCCGGATCGTCCGCAAGCGCGTGGCCGAGGTGGTGGGCCAGGACCGCGTCGAGAAGGGCTTCATCCTCGGCGCCGTCGGGCGATCGATGCAGATGCGGTTCATGCGCATGCCCAAGCCGCAGGTCAAGCGCTTCACGAAGGTCGAGTTCACGGGCCGCTGAGTCCGGGGCGCGGGCGCGGGGCCGGTTCGGGGGAACCGGCCCCGCGCCCCTGTCTTCAGCGCTTCCCGACGAGCCCGCGGTTGATCGAGGCCGCCCACAGCGGGCCCTCGTAGATGAACGCGGTGAAGCCCTGCACGAGCGTCGCGCCGGCCTCGAGGCGCTCCCGGACGTCGTGGGCGTCCGTCACCCCGCCGGCGGAGATGATGCAGCAGTCCTCGGGCAGCGCCGCCCGGACCACCTCGAGCACCTCGAGCGAGCGCCGGCGCAGGGGCCGCCCCGACAGCCCGCCGGCGCCGTAGGCCTCGACCACGCGCGCCCGTTCGCTGAGGGGCTCGCGCGCGATCGTGGTGTTGGTCGCGATCAGCCCGTCGAGGCCGACCTCGACCACGAGCCCGCAGATGCGGCGGATCGCCTCGTCCTCGAGGTCCGGCGCGATCTTCAGCAGCAGCGGCACGCCCTCCGCCGCGGCCTTCGTCTCGCGCAGGATCGGCTCGAGCGCGTCGAGCTCCTGCAGGCCGCGCAGCCCCGGGGTGTTCGGCGAGGAGACGTTGATCACGAGGTAGTCGGCGACGGCCCGCACCGCCCTGGCCGCCGCGACGTAGTCGTCCACCGCCCGCTCGGCGGGCGTCGCCTTGTTCTTGCCGATGTTGACGCCGACGATCGCGCTGTCGGTACGTCGCCTCCCCACCGCGTCCGCGGCGGCCTGCGCGCCGTCGTTGTTGAAGCCCATCCGGTTGATGAGCGCGCGGTCGCGCGGGATGCGGTACATGCGGGGCCGGGGGTTGCCCGGCTGCGCGAGCGGGGTGACGGTGCCCACCTCCACGTGCCCGAACCCGATCGCGGCGAGCCCGTCGATCATGGCGGCGTTCTTGTCGAACCCGGCCGCGAGGCCGAACGGCGAGGGGAACTCGAGCCCCAGCGCGCGCACCCGCAGCGACGGGTCGGGCCGCGCGACCGCGGTCGCGAGCCGGCGCAGGATCGCGTTGCCGCCGATCATGCGGATCACGTTCGCCGCGAAGGCGTGCGCGCGCTCGGCGTCCATGCGCCGGAGCACCGAGTTGAAGACGATTCGATAGGCGCAGCGCGCTCCACGGGTCAGCACGGTCGGAGGAGTCCTTCGTTGTCGGGGTCGGTCAGCGATCGGCGGCGTCATCGACGGCTTCGTCGTCGAGATCCTCGTTCGCGTACTTGGGGGTGAGGCCGTCGGTCTTCAGCCGGTCGATGGCCTGCTCGAAGTCCTCGACCGAGGCGAAGCTCTGGTACACGCTGGCGAATCGCAGATAGGCCACGTCGTCGAGCTCCCGGAGGAAGGGCAGGATCGCGAGGCCGATGTCGTTGGCCTCGACCTGCGAGCTGCCGCTCGCGCGGATGCGCTCCTCGACCTTCTGGGCGAGCTGGGCGAGATCGGCGTCGGTGACGGGGCGACCCTGGCAGGCCTTCCGCACCCCCGAGACCACCTTGTCGCGCGAGAAGGGCTCGGCGACCCCGGTGCGCTTGATCACGTTGAGACTGGCGGTCTCGATGGTCGAGAAGCGCTTGGAGCAGTTCGGGCACTGGCGTCGCCGCCTGATCGCGTTCCCGTCGTCGATGAGGCGCGAATCCACCACGCGCGAGTCGTCGTGTCGGCAGAAGGGGCAGTGCACAGGGGTCTCCTCGTCAGTTGCCGGTGTCGGAGCGCGCGGCGGCGGGGCCCTCCCCGTACCGGGCGTCGACGCCGTCGGCGTGGGCGGGCAGGTCCTCGGCGACCGCGATCGCGCGCACGTGTCCGCGCACGGCGTCGAGGGCGGCGCGGTCGTAGCGGATCACCTGCTGGGCCCGCAGGAAGGTGTGCGCGCCGAGGCCCGACGAGTGGATCGCCTGGCCGCCCGTGGGGAGCACGTGGTTCGAGCCCGCGATGTAGTCGCCGAGCGGCACCGGGGAATAGGGGCCCATGAAGATCGCGCCGGCGCTCGTGATGCCCGCGAGCACGGACTCGTCGTCCGCCGTCTGGATCTCGAGGTGCTCGGGGCCGTAGGCGTTCGAGACCCGGGCCGCCTCGGCGAGGTCGTCGACGAGCACGAGCGCCGACTGGCGTCCCCGCAGCGAGGCCTCCGCGCGATCGCGGTGCTTGGTCGCGCCGGTGATCCGCTCGACCGCCTCGTCCACGCGCCCGGCGAACGCGGCGTCGTCGGTGACGAGCACGGCCGAGGCCAGCTCGTCGTGCTCCGCCTGCCCGAGCAGGTCGGCGGCGACGAGCTCGACGTCGGCCGTGCCGTCCGCGATGATCAGCACCTCCGTCGGCCCGGCCTCGGCGTCGATGCCCACCACGGACGAGACGGCGCGCTTGGCGGCCGCCACCCACACGTTGCCGGGGCCGGTGACCACGTCCACCGGCTCGAGCCCGAGCGAGGCCACGCCGTGCGCGAGGGCGCCGACGGCGCCCGCACCGCCCATCGCGTACACCTCGTGCACGCCGAGCAGCCCCGCCGCGGCGAGGATGGTGGGGTGGACCGCGCCGCCGAACTCGGCCTGCGGCGGCGAGGCGATCGCGATCGAGCGCACCCCGGCGGCCTGCGCCGAGACGACGTTCATCACCACGCTGGAGGGGTAGACGGCCTTGCCGCCAGGCACGTAGAGTCCGACCCGTTCGACCGGCTCCCAGCGCTGCTCGATCACCGCGCCGGGGGCGAGCTCGGTCCGCACCGGCGGCGGCACCTGCGCCGCCGAGCCCTTGCGGACCCTGGCGATCATCTCCTCGAGGGCCGCGCGCACCTCGCCGTCGAGCTCCGCCACGGCGCGGTCGATCTCGGCGCGCTCGGCGCGGATGCGCTCGGGACGGGCCCGGTCGAAGCGCTCGGCCTGCTCGAGGAGCGCCGACTCCCCGCGCTCCCACACGTCCCGGATGAGGCTGGTCGCCCCCTCGAGGGCCTCCGTCACGTCGAGCTCGGGGCGGGGAAGGGTGGCGCGCAGCTCGCTCGTGGAGAGGTCACGGCCGCGCAGATCGATCGTCTGCATCATGATGACCCCATTCTATGCGCGACGAGGCGCCTCCGCCCCTACTCCACGCATCCCGGTCCGAGCAGCGCGGCGAGCTCGGAGAACAGCGCCGAGCCCGCCTCGACCCGGTGCGGCAGCTCGAACTTGCGGATCGACTGCGGCGTCTGCAGCCGCAGCAGCACCTCCGATTCGCCCGCGTTGCGGCGCAGCAGCTCGTCGAGGCCCTGCACGAGCGTCTCGGTGGCCCGGGTATCGGGGATCGTGAGCGTGACGGGGCGGTCCTCCCCCACCGAGAGGTTGGGGATCGTCAGCCCCTGCGCGGTGATGTTCAGCCCGTCGTCGCGATGCTGCGCCCGCCCGCGGACCACCGCGATGGCGTCGCTCTGCAGCTCGGCCTGGTATTCGAGGTAGGTCTTGCCGAGGAACATCACGGTGATCTCGCCGCCGAAGTCCTCGACCGTCACGAGCGCGTAGGGGTTGCCGGAATTGCGGGCGATGCGATGCTGCACCGTCGTGATGAGCCCCGCGATCTGCACCTGCTCGCCATCGCGCACGGTCGTGTCGCCGAGCAGGTTGAGGATGGGCATCGCGCTGAGCTTCGAGAGCTCGACCTCGAGCCCCTTGAGGGGGTGGTCCGAGACGTACAGGCCGAGCATGTCCCGCTCGAAGGCGAGCTTGTCGCGCCGCGTGAACTCGGGACGCGCGGGGACGACCGATTCCTCCTCCTCGAACTCCATGAGGCCGGCGAAGAGGTCGACCTGGCCGTGGGCCTCGTTGCGCTTGCGCGAGACGGCGGCGTCGATGGCCGACTCGTGGATCTCGACGAGGGCCCGGCGCGTGTACCCCATCGAGTCGAAGGCCCCGGCCTTGATGAGCGATTCGACGGTGCGACGGTTCAGCACGTTCAGCGATACGCGTTTGAGGAAGTCGTGGAAGGAGGCGAACTTGCCGTGCTCCTCGCGCTCGCGGACGATGTCGGCCACGACCTGGGCGCCGACGTTGCGCACGGCGCCCAGCCCGAAGCGGATGTCCTGGCCGACCGCGCGGAAGCGCAGCGTCGACTCGTTCACATCGGGGGCGAGCACCTGGATCTTCATGTGCCGGCACTCGTTGAGGTACTCCGCGAGCTTGTCGCGCGAGTCGCCCACCGAGGTGAGCAGCGCGGCCATGTACTCGGGGCCGTAGTGGCATTTGAGGTAGCCGGTCCAGAAGGACACGACGCCGTAGGCCGCCGAGTGCGCCTTGTTGAAGGCGTAGTCCGAGAAGGGCAGCAGGATGTCCCACAGCGCCTGGACGGCGGCGTCCGAGAAGCCGTTGTCGTTCATGCCCTGCTTGAAGCGGTCGAACTGCTTGTCCAGCTCGGCCTTCTTCTTCTTGCCCATCGCCCGGCGGAGCAGGTCTGCCTGTCCCAGCGAGTAGCCCGCCACCTTCTGCGCGATGGCCATCACCTGCTCCTGGTAGATGATGAGGCCGTAGGACTCGGCGAGGATCTCCTTGAGCGGCTCCTCGAGCTCGGGGTGGATGGGCGTGATCTGCTGCTGCCCGTTCTTGCGCATCGCGTAGTTCGTGTGCGAGTTCGCGCCCATGGGCCCGGGGCGGTAGAGCGCGATCGTCGCCGAGACGTCCTCGAAGCTGTCCGGCTTCATGAGCCGCAGCAGGCTCCGGAGCCCGTCGCCGTCGAGCTGGAAGACACCGAGCGTGTCGCCGCGGCTCAGCAGCTGGTAGGTGCCCTCGTCCTCGAGCGGCAGCGTCTCGAGGTCGATCGTCTCGTCCCGGTTGTCCTCGATGTTCTCGATGGCGTCCGACAGGATCGTGAGGTTCCGCAGCCCGAGGAAGTCCATCTTGATCAGGCCGAGCGACTCGCAGGAGGGGTAGTCGAACTGCGTGACGATCTGGCCGTCCTGCTCGCGCTTCATGAGCGGGATCACGTCGATGATCGGCTCCGAGGACATGATCACGCCGGCGGCGTGCACGCCCCACTGGCGCTTCAGCCCCTCGAGGCCCTTGGCGGTCTCGAAGACCTTCTGGAAGTCGGGGTTCGCGTCGATGACGGCGCGCATCTCCCCGGCCTCCTTGTACCGCTCGTGGTCCGGGTCGTAGACGCCGGCGAGGGGGATGTCCTTGCCCATGACCGCGTCCGGCATCGCCTTGGTGAGCTGGTCGCCCACCGAGAACGGGTAGCCGAGCACGCGCGAGGCGTCCTTGAGCGCCTGCTTCGACTTGATCGTGCCGTACGTCACGATCTGGGCGACGCGCTCGTCGCCGTACTTCTCGGTGACGTAGCGGATCACCTCGGAGCGCCGGCGGTCGTCGAAGTCGATGTCGAAGTCGGGCATCGAGACGCGGTCCGGGTTGAGGAAGCGCTCGAAGAAGAGGCCGTGCTGGAGCGGGTCGAGGTCGGTGATCCGCAGCGCGTAGGCGCACATCGAGCCGGCGCCGGAGCCGCGGCCCGGGCCCACCCGGATGCCGTTGTCCTTGGCCCACTGGATGTAGTCGGCGACGACCAGGAAGTACCCCGGGAAGCCCATCTGGGTGATGATGCCGGTCTCGTAGTCCGCCTGGGCCTGCGACTCGTCGGGGATGGTCTCGCCGTAGCGGTAGTGCAGCCCGCGCTGCACCTCCTCGTGGAACCAGCTCGCCTCGGTGTGCCCCTCGGGCACCGGGAAGCGGGGCATGTAGTTCGCCGACTCGTCGAACTCCGCGGTGCAGCGCTCGGCGATCGCGAGCGTCTCGTCGCAGGCCTCGGGGAAATCGGACCACAGGTGCCGCATCTGCTCCGCCGACTTGAGGTAGTACCCCTCGCCGTCGAACTTGAACCGGTGCGGGTCGTCGAGGGTCGAGCCCGACTGCACGCACAGCAGCGCCTCCTGGTGCACCGCGTCCTCCTTGTGCGTGTAGTGGAGGTCGTTCGTCACGAGCGGGCGGATGTCGAGGTGCTTGCCGAGCTTGAGCAGGTCGTCGCGCACCCGCCGCTCGATGGAGATGCCGTGGTCCATCAGCTCGAGGAAGAAGTTCTCCTTCCCGAAGATGTCCTGGAACTCCCCCGCCGCCTTGACGGCCGCGTCCCACTGGCCGAGCCGCAGCCGGGTCTGCACCTCGCCCGAGGGGCAGCCGGTGGTCGCGATCACGCCCTTCGCGTACCGCTGCAGCAGCTCGCGGTCCATCCGGGGCTTGAAGTACTGGCCCTCGATCGAGGCGTAGCTCGAGAGCCGGAAGAGGTTGTGCATCCCCTCCGTGGTCTCCGCGACCATCGTCATGTGCGTGTAGGCGCCGCCGCCCGAGACGTCGTCGCCGCCGCCGTTGCCCCACTGCACCCGGGACTTGTCGCCGCGGTGCGTGCCCGGGGTGAGATAGGCCTCCGTGCCGATGATCGGCTTGATGTCGTACTTCTTCGCCGTGCGGTAGAACTCGTACGCCGAGAACATGTTGCCGTGGTCGGTCGTGGCGATGGCCGGCATGCCCATCTCCGCGGCGGTCTTGATCAGCTCGTCGATCTTCGCCGCGCCGTCGAGCATGGAGTACTCGGTGTGGTTGTGCAGATGCACGAACTGGTCGTTGGCGCCCAAATTGAACCTCCAGGAAGATGCGGGGTATCCATCCTACTGACGGCCCCGACGGGCTCGGCGGGTCGCGCCTAGACCCGCCCGGCGCGCAGCGTGTCGAGGGCGTCCTGCAGGTCCGCCGGGTACTCCGAGACGAAGGCGACCCGCTCCCCCGATTCCGGATGCGTGAAGCCGAGCTCGACGGCGTGCAGCCACTGGCGCTCGAGCCCGAGCGCCGCGGCGAGCCGCGGATCCGCGCCGTAGAGCGGATCGCCCATGCACGGATGGTGCTGGGCCGACATGTGCACGCGGATCTGATGCGTCCGCCCCGTCTCGAGATGGATCTCCACGAGCGAGCCGCGGCGGAAGGCCTCGAGGGTCTCGTAGTGGGTGATCGACGGCTTGCCGTCGGCCACGACGCCGAACTTCCAGGTCGCGCCCGGGGCCCGGCCGATCGGGGCGTCGATCGTGCCGGCGAGCGGGTCGAGCAGGCCCTGGATGACGGCGTGGTAGACCTTGTGCACCGTGCGGTCCCGGAAGGCCTGCTTGAGCACCGAGTAGGCGCGCTCCGTCTTGGCGACGACCATGAGCCCGGAGGTGCCGACGTCGAGCCGGTGCACGATGCCCTGCCGCTCCGGCTGGCCCGAGGTGGAGATGCGGAACCCCGCGGCGGCGAGCGCCCCGAGGACAGTGGGGCCCGTCCAGCCGACGGAGGGATGCGCGGCGACCCCGACCGGTTTCATGACGACGACGAACGAGGGCTCGTCGTGCACGATCTGGAGCTCAGGCACCTCGATCGGTTCGACCGTCACGGGGCGCTCCGGCTCCCACTCGACGTCGAGCATCGCGCCGGCGACGAGGTGATCCGACTTGCCCACCGCCCGGCCGTCGAGCCGGATGCTCCCCTGCTCGGCGAGCTGCGCGACGCGCGTCCGGCTGAAGCCGAGCAGCTTGGAGACCCCCGCGTCGACGCGGGCGCCGTCGAGGCCGTCGGGGACCGGCAGCATCCGCGATTCCATCATGCCGATGCCTCTTCTTCGGCGTCCTTCCGGCCCCGCCTGAGCCGGGTGCCGTCGAGCTGCACGTCGAACAGGGTGAGCAGTACGAAGGCGATCATGCCGACGACGACCCCGATGTCCGCGAAGTTGTAGATCGCCGGCATCATCCACGGCGTGTAGATGTAGTCCACCACCTCGCCCTGGAAGAATCCGGGCTCGCGGAAGAGGCGGTCGAAGAGGTTGCCCAGCGCCCCGCCGAGCACCATGCCGAACACCACCGCCCAGAGCCGCGAGCGGATGCGCCGCGCGAGGATCGCGACGGCGACCACGACCGCGGAGGCCACGAGCGTCATGATCCAGGTCTGGCCGGAGGCGATGGAGAACGCGGCCCCGGGGTTGCGGACGTACACCCATTGGAGCGCCTCGCCGATGACCTCGATGCGCTGATGCTCGGTCATCGTCGAGGCGACGAGCTGCTTGAGCAGCTGATCGACGGCGAACCAGAGAACCGCGATCCCCGCCAGCATGGCCACGGTGGGCCGATGCGGCGACGATCGCGGTCGCTCGGTATCGATGCGCTCGGTCACCCGGGGCTAGCGGGTGCCGGCGGCGCCGTCGAACTCGGCGTTCGACACGTTGAGATCGTTCAGCTGGCTCTCGATGTAGCTGCGCAGGTTGGTGCGGTAGTCGCGCTCGAATACGCGCAGCTCCTCGATGCGCTCCTCGAGCTTGCTCTTGCTCGTCTCGAGGTTCGAGAGGATCTCGCGCTCCTTGGTCTCGGCCTCGCCGACGACCTTCTGCGCGTGCTGCTCCGCATCCCGGACGATCTGCTGGGCGCGCCCCTCGGACTCCTCCTGGAGCCGGCGGGACTCGCTCTCCGCCTCCCGCACGAGCGTGCCGGCGCGCGACTCGGCCTCGGCGATGAGTTCGTCGCGCTTGCGGGCGCCCTCGGCCACGTGCTCGTCGTGCAGGCGACGGGCGAGGACCAGCAGCGAGGAGGAGGTCTCGGCGTCGTCGCCCTGCGCGGGCAGCTCGACCGCAGGGGCCGGCGCCGGCGCCGGCTCGGGGACCGGTGCGGGCTCGGGCTCGACCGCGGCGGGCTCGGCGACGGGTTCCGCGGCGGCCTGGGGCGCGGCGGAGGCGGCGGCACGGAGCTCTTCGTTCTCAGCGCGGAGCTGCTCGTTCTCGGCGGTCAGACGACGGAGCTCGACGACGACCTCGTCAAGGAAGTCGTCCACCTCGTCCTGGTCGTAACCTTCACGGAACTTGGTCTGCTGAAAGCGCTTATTGACAACGTCTTCCGGAGTCAGTGCCATGGCGGCCCTTTCTGTACGGCTTGCGGTCAGTGGTGAAACCCTATCGCGAGTTTCCCCGCGGGGCACTGTTCCGAGCGTGGTTCGCTCAAAACGCGTAACGATCACATTACGGCACAACCGCCTCGCGCGTCACATCGGCCACGGAAGACGCAGGAGCCGTCGGCGTGCGCACGAGCCGCGCGGGCCCGCTACCGCAGCCCCGTGAAGATCCAGATCTGCACGCCGTAGCGCAGCAGCAGGATGCCGAACAGCAGCACGATCCAGGCCAGGTCGAGCGCGACCGGGCCGACCCGCAGGGGCTTGATCCAGCGCCGCAGGAACTTCAGCGGCGGGTCGGTGAGCGTGTAGACGAACTCGAAGAGCACGAGCAGGATGCCCCGGGGCCGGAACCGCGGTGCGAGCACCCGCGCCCAGTCGAGGATGAACCGAATCCACATCACCGCCAGGTAGAGGCTGATGACCAGGAGGAGCGCTTGAGCAAGGATGAGCAACGTCGAGGATCTTTCTCTCCGGGAACTGGCGCGGACCGGGGACCGGGCGCTGCGGTCCATTCTCGCAGCCACGGACGAAGAACGCCGAGAGCGTACCCGCGGGTACGCTCTCGGCGTATCGGCACATCGCCGCCGGCCCGGTCGGGGCTAGGCGAAGAAGGTGGGGTCCTCGGAGGGCTTGCCCTGCTCCTCGCCGTGCACGTTCACGTGCTCCGGGGTGAGCAGGAACACGCGGTTCGTCACGCGCTCGATCTTGCCGTTGAGCCCCTGGGTCAGCCCCGAGGCGAAGTCGATGATGCGCCGGGCGTCGGCGTCGGTCATCTGCGAGAGGTTCATGATGACGGGCACCCCGTCGCGGAAGGACTCGGCGATGAGCTGAGCATCCTTGTCATAGGCCTTCGGGTGGACGGTAAGGATTTCGTTCATCGCTCCAACTGCATTGGGGATCGGGGTCGGCTTCGCGGCCGGCTTGGGCGCTGCGGGGGCGCTCGCGGCCGCGCGGTTGATCGGGGTGACGGGCGCGGGCCGCTCCTCGCGGGGCGCCGGCTCGACGTTCTCGGTGGGGATGGACTGCTGCCGCTCCCTCGAGGCGGTCTGGTTCACCGCCTGCTCGGATTCCTGCTCCTCGGCGAGACCGAGGTAGACCATGGCGTTGCGAATCGGATTGGCCATCGTTGCTGCCTCCTTAGACGAAATGTGCCGTGCCGAATACGTTACGGGCGCTCGGGCCGCTTTCCCGTGATTGCCGCGCCGATTCGCAGGTGTGTCGCACCCTGTGAAATCGCTGAGCGGAAGTCGTGGCTCATCCCCGCCGAGATGATGTCCGCCCCCGGCACCACCCCGCGGATGCGCTCGGAGGCGAGCCTCGTCCGCTCGAAGGCCGCGTCCGGATCCGCGCCGAGCGGGGCCACCGCCATCACGCCCCGGAGCTCGAGCGCGGGCGTCGCCGCCACCGACTCCGCCAGCGGTGCCGCGGCGTCGAGGGGGACTCCGCCGCGGGCGGGATCGCCGTCGAGCGAGAGCTGCAGCAGCACGGGCAGCGGCCTCCCGGCGCTCGGGGCGTCGCGCTCGAGCGATGCCAGCGCCTCGACGAGCTCGGGGCGGTCGACCGACTGGAGCATGTCGGCGTAGCGGCCCACCTGCCGGGCCTTCTTGCGCTGCAGCTGCCCGATGAAGTGGAGTCGCGCGTCCGGGTGGCGGCCGTGCAGGTGCTCGGCCTTCGTCCGCGACTCGGGATGCCGGTTCTCGCCGAACTCGCGGATGCCGAGCTCGTAGAGGGCGTCGAGCAGCTCCACGGGGTGGAACTTCGTCACCGCGATGAGCGTCAGCTCCCGCGCATCGCGACCCGCCTGCCGCGCCGCGTCGGCGATCTCCTCCCGTACGCGCAGCAGGCGCGCTTCGAGGTCGCCCTCCTCGCGCGCCCGCCGCTCGTCGGATCCGTCGGTCAACGGGCCCTCCCTAGCGCAGGAACTCGGGGATGTCGAGGTCCGAGTCGTCGTCGTTGAAGGACTCGGTCTGCCGCGGGGAGACCGTCGGCGCCTCGGCGGTCGACCAGGCCGGGCTCTGGCCGAGGCGCGGGGGCTCCTCGGCGGCGGTGTTCTGCGCCGGGGCCGTGGGCCGCTCGGGCGCCTCCGCCTTGGCGGGGGCCGGGTCGACCGGCCGCTGCTCGGGTTCCGCCTGCTGGTCCCCGCCCTGATTGCGCGCGGTGGCGTCGGCGAGCGAGGGCAGCTCCGAGGGCGCCGCGAGACTGCCGCTGCCGAGCGTGTCCTCGAGCGTCGCCTGGGCATTGCCGTCGGTGCGGGGCTTGGGGTCGCCCCCGTCGAAGCCGGCGGCGATCACGGTGACCCGCACCTCGTCGCCGAGCGTGTCGTCGACCGCCGTGCCGAGGATGATGTTGGCGCCCTCGTGCACGGCGTCGCGGACGAGCTGTGCGGCCTCCGCCACCTCGAACATGCCGAGGTTCGACCCGCCCTGCACCGACATGAGCACGCCATGGGCGCCCTCGATGGAGGCCTCCAGCAGCGGCGAGGCGACCGCGAGCTCGGCCGCCTTGACGGATCGGTCCGCGCCTCTCGAGGTGCCGATGCCCATGAGCGCGGACCCGGCGCCCTGCATGACCGACTTCACGTCCGCGAAGTCGACGTTGATGACGCCGGGGTTGGTGATGAGGTCGGTGATGCCCTGGACGCCGGCGAGCAGGACCTGGTCGGCCGTGGCGAACGCCTCGAGCATCGAGATGCCGCGGTCGCTGATGGCGAGCAGCCGATCGTTGGGGACAACGATGAGCGCGTCGACCTGCTCCTTGAGCGCGGCGACGCCCTGCTCGGCCTGGTCCATGCGGCGGCGGCCCTCGAAGCTGAACGGCTTGGTCACCACGCCGATGGTCAGCGCGCCGATGGACTTGGCGATGCGCGCGACGACGGGGGCGCCGCCGGTACCGGAGCCGCCGCCCTCGCCGGCGGTCACGAACACCATGTCGGCCCCGGCGAGCGCCTCCTCGATCTCCTCGACGTGGTCCTCGGCGGCGCGGCGCCCGATCTCGGGATCGGCGCCCGCGCCGAGTCCCTTGGTGAGCTCGCGCCCGACGTCGAGCTTGACGTCCGCGTCCGACATGAGCAGCGCCTGCGCGTCGGTGTTGATGGCGATGAACTCGACGCCGCGCAGACCGATCTCGATCATGCGGTTGACGGCGTTGACGCCGCCGCCGCCGACGCCGACGACCTTGATGACGGCGAGGTAGTTATTGGTTTGCGAGGTGGTGTTCGACACGTGACAGTCCCCTTGTCGTGGTCGCACTCTCGCCCTGCTGGCCGCGCCGTGTCCGGTCGCGCGTTGCGAACCTTCGAGTTGCGGTTTAAGGGAAGAGCTCTTCGGTCGGGTGGTGTTGCTCTGGAAACGCTAGGCGGCGAGGCTCCGGAGAGCATTCACGCGGCGGGGCGTGTTGCGCGAGTTCCGAAACTCGTCTCAACCCGCGCTTGAGGGTTGCGGGGCGCCCGCGGATGCTCAGCGGGTGACCGGGCGCTCCGGGCTCGACACGTCGTAGAGGGTCACGCCCTGGTCCGCCGTCGCGATGCGGAGGGAGTCGAAGACCCTCGCCTTGTGCGCCGAATCGTCCACGCTCCCCCACAGCACCTCGGTGCCGTCGCGCAGCTCGAGCCGCACATCCTCGGGCGAGCTCGCCGTGATCGCCTCCACCTCGGCGCGGAGCTCCGCCGGGAGCGAGAGCGAGACGTGCGCGGCCCCGGCGAAGGCCGTGGAGGCCGTGTCGCCCTCGACCCGGATCACCGGCAGGCTCGCCCCCGCCTCCGCGTCGCTCCACAGCGTGACGCCCGCGGCGTCGACCACGTCGATGCGGTCGTCCGAGACCACGACGCCCACGGGGACCCGTTCGACGATGCGCACGACGAGCTCGGAGGGCGGCAGCCGCTGCACGGAGTAGCTCTGCACGAGATCGAACTGCTCGAGGCGCTCGCCCACGTCCTGGGCCTGCAGCTGCGCGAGGGGGGCGCCCTCGAGATCGGCCAGCGCCGCCGAGAGCTCCTCGGGGTCGAGGCGCTCCGCCCCCTCGATGCGGATGTCCCGCACCGACATGATGGGCGACAGGATGGCGATCGCCACGAACGCGGCCAGGAAGAGCGCCGTGCCGCCGGCGATGAGCCAGCCCGTCAGCCGGCGCCGGCGGCCGCGGGTGAAGCGCCGCACCTCGCGATGCTCGTGATGCCGTTTCGCGAAGGCCGCCCGCCAGTACGCGAACGGGCCGCCGCGCCGCTCGGACTGCTCCTCGGCCATCGGCTACGCGACCTTCGGCGCCTCGGGGCCGTACGCGGACTCCAGCGCCGCGAGCAGCTGCGGCACGATCCGGTACACGTTGCCGCATCCGAAGGTGATGACGAAGTCCCCCGGCTCCGACCGGGCGGCCGCCGCGCGGGCGGCCTCCCCCCAGTCCGGCCGGTACTCGACGCGGCTCGGATCCCGGAACTCCCGCGAGACGAACTCCCCCGTCACGCCCGGCACCGGGTCCTCCCGAGCGCCGTCGACGTCGAGCACGATCGTGTGGTCGGCGAGGCGCTCGTAGACCTCGGCGAACACGTCGCTCATCGCCCGGGTGCGCGAGTAGAGGTGCGGCTGATGCACCGCGATGATGCGGCCCTCGCCGACCACCGACCGGGCCGCGGAGAGCGCGGCCTCGACCTCGGCGGGGTGGTGCGCGTAGTCGTCGTAGACCGAGACGCCGCCCACGACGCCCTGGAGGTCGAAGCGGCGCTTCGTCCCGCCGAACGCCCGCAGCGAGGCGACCGCATCCGCCAGCGGGTAGCCGAGCTGGAGCAGCACGGCCGTCGCACCCGCCGCGTTGAGGGCGTTGTGCCTGCCGGGGACGGCGAGCTCCCCGGCCGCCCGCTCGCCGCGGTACTCGATGTCGAAGCGCACCCCGGCGCCCGAGCCCTCGATGCCGTCCACCCGCACGACCGCCGATTCGTCCTCGCCGAACGTGACGATGCGCGGATGCGAGAGCCGCCCGGTGAGCGCGCGCGCCTGCTCGTCGTCGGAGGAGATGACCACGGCCTCGGAGGCCCGGTCGGCGAACTGCCGGAACGCCTCCTCGAAGGCCTCCTCGGTGCCGTAGTGGTCGAGGTGGTCGTTGTCGATGTTCGTGATGAGCGCGATCGCGGTGTCGTAGAAGAGGAAGGAGCCGTCGGACTCGTCGGCCTCGACCACGAACTCGGCGTCGGCGCCGTCGTGCTCGTTCGTCCCGAGCGACTGGATGACGCCGCCGTTGACGAAGCTGGGGTCGGCGCCGAGCTCGAGCAGCGCGCTCGCGATCATGCCCGTGGAGGTGGTCTTGCCGTGCGCGCCCGCCACCGAGACCAGCCGCGAGCCGCGGGTGAGCCAGACCAGCGCCTGGGAGCGGTGGAGGACGTGCAGGCCGCGCCGCTTCGCGAGCACGAGCTCGGGGTTGTCGGGCCACAGCGCCGAGGTCACCACCACGGTGTCGACGTCCTCCGCGAGGTGCGCCGCGTCGTGGCCGATGAAGATCTCGGCGCCGGCCTCGCCGAGCGCTTCCGTGGCGGAGTTCGCCGAGCGGTCGGAGCCCGAGACCGCGACGCCCCGGCCGAGGAACATGCGCGCGATGCCGCTCATCCCCGACCCGCCGATGCCGATGAAGTGGACCTTCTCGATCCGCTCGGGGATCTGTGCCTGTGCGTCCGGACTAATCAAGTCGAGTGCTCCTTATGCGGTCGGTGCGCACGGGGCCGGGAGGGCCCGGCGGGGCGCATTCGGGTCTTAGCGTAGCGTGCCGTCGATCAGGGCGACCATGCGCTCCGCCGCGTCCCGGATGCCGAGCTCGCCGGCCCGCCTGCCGAGCGCCTCGAGGCGCGCCTCGTCCGCCAGGAGCGGCAGGATCACGGCGGCGGCGGGCTCCGGCAGGAACTCGGCGTCGCGGATCGTCAGCGCCGCATCGGCCTCGAGGAAGGTCGCGATGTTCTTCGCCTGCTCGCCGTTGCCGACCGGGTAGGGCACGTACAGGGCGGGGAGCCCGACCGCCGCGAGCTCCGAGACGGTCGAGGCCCCAGCCCGGGAGATGATGAGGTCGGCGGCCGCGAAGGCGAGGTCCATGCGGTCGCAGTACTCGACGACGTGATAGCCGGGCAGGTGCGGATCCTCGAAGGGCGAGATCCGCCCCACGATGTGCACGACCTGCCAGTCGTGCTCCCCGTGCCGCTCCCCCGCGATCCGCGGGCCGAGCGCCCGGATCGTCTCGTTGATGCGCCTGGCGCCCTGCGAGCCGCCCGTCACCACCAGCGTCCTGCGCTCGGGGTCGAGGCCGAAGTACCGGATCGCCTCGTCCCGGGCGGCCGCCCGGTCGAGGTCCGCGATCTCGCGGCGCAGCGGCATGCCGACCACCCGGCCCCCGCGCAGCGGCGTGTTCTCGAACACCATCGCGGTCGCCGCCGCCCAGCGCGCGCCGAGCTTGTTCGCGAGCCCGGGCAGGGTGTTCGCCTCGTGCACGACCACGGGCACCCGCCCGCGGGCAGCCACGTACGCGGGGGTCGAGGCGAAGCCGCCGAAGCCCACGACGACGTCCACGCCCCGCTCCGCGATGATGCGGCGCGCGGCCCGCACCGCCTTCCGGAACCGTGCGGGGAAGCGGAGGGCCGCGAGATCCGGGCGACGCGGGAAGGGCACCTTGTCGACGGTGAGGAGCTCGTACCCCCGTTCGGGCACGAGCCTCGACTCGAGCCCCTCCCGGGTGCCGAGCACGACGATCTCGGCCTCGGGATGCTCCGCGCGGATCGCATCCGCCGTGGCCAGCAGGGGGTTGACGTGCCCGGCCGTGCCGCCGCCGGCGAGGAGATAGATGCTCATGCGGTGTGTCGCTTTCTCGTGGACCGGGGCCCGCGCCCCGGTGCGGTGGATCGGGTCGGGGCCCGGTCGGGCTCGCGGGCCGCGTTCTCACGGGTCACCGCGAGGACCAGCCCGATGGCGGCCAGCGTCGTGACGAGCGCCGAGCCGCCCGAGGAGAGGAAGGGCAGCGGCACGCCGAGCACCGGCAGGAGGCCGATGACCACGGCGATGTTCACGAACGCCTGGAACATGAGCCAGGAGAAGACGCCGCCGACGATCACCCGGCCGGCGGGGTTCTCGGTCTGGCGCCAGATGCGGACCAGCACGAGCCCGAGCGCGGCGAACATCAGCACGACCGCGGCGCAGCCGAGCAGTCCGAACTCCTCGCCGATGATCGCGAAGATGTAGTCGTTGTCGGCCTCGGGCAGCCACGACCACTTCGCCGTGGAGTTGCCGAGCCCCTGCCCGAAGACGCCGCCGCTCGCCAGCGCGTAGAAGCCGTGGGCCGTCTGCCAGCAGAGCCCCTCGTAGTCGCAGTCCCCCTCGAAGAAGGAGGTGATGCGCGCCACGCGGTTCGGCGAGATGATCGCCATCGCGATCGCGCCGCCGACGGCGAGGATCCCGGCCGTGACGAGGTAGCGGATCTTCATGCCCCCGAACCAGAGGGCGCCGAGGACCACCGCGCCCATGACCATCACGGTGCCGAGGTCCTTGCCGAGCATGGCGAGCGCGAGCACGACGAGCACCGGGCCGCCCATCGGGAGCCAGACCTGCTTCCAGTCGTCCATGCGGCGGCCGAGCCGGATGGTCATCATGCCGAGCCACAGGCACAGCGCCAGCTTCGCGAACTCGGCCGGCTGCGCGGTGGTGACGCCGAAGTCCAGCCACGCCCGGTTCCCGTTGATCTCCACGCCGAGGGGCGTGAACACGAGCGCCTGCAGGCCCATCACCGCCACGAGGGCCACCCACGCGAAGTTGCCGGTGAGCCACTGCAGCGGGATGCGCGAGATCGCGTACATGACGGGGAACCCGATGGCGGCGAAGATCGCCTGCCGGAGGAACTTCGAGGAGAAGGCCCGGCCGGCGGCGAACTCCTCGACCGCCGAGCTCGAGAGCACCATCATGAGCCCGAAGCCCACCAGCAGCAGCACGATCGCGACGAGCAGCGTGCTGTTCAGGTTCGCGGGCGTATCCGCCTTGGGGAGCCGGACCCGGAAGGAGCGGCCCTTCGGCGCCTCCGCGAGGGTCTGCACGCCCTCGCGCTCAGGCGCCGTGGCCGCTCCCGTCCCCGGTCGTCTCGGAGTGGTCTGCATCGTCGTCCACTCCCTTCCCTGTCGATTCGAGGACGGCCCGCTGGAAGCGGTCGCCGCGATCGGAATAGCTCGCGAACTGGTCCATGGAGGCGGCGGCCGGGGCGAGGAGCACGGTGTCCCCCGCCTGCGCGAGCCGGCGCGCCTCGGCGGCGGCCCGCGGCATCACCGCATCAGTGTCGCTCACGTCCACCTCGATCACCGGCACGCCGGGCGCGTGTTGCGCGAACGCCTCGAGGAGGGGCCGGCGGTCGGCGCCGATGAGGATCGCCGCGCGGAGCCGGCCCGCGTGCTCGGCGATGAGGGGCGAGATGTCCACGCCCTTGAGCAGCCCGCCGAGCACCCAGACGACCGAGCGGTAGGCCCGCAGCGAGGCGTCCGCCGCATGGGCGTTGGTCGCCTTGGAGTCGTCGATCCAGAGGATCTCCTCGGACTCGAGCACCCGCTCGTTGCGGTGCGCGTCCGGGGAGAAGCTGCGGATGGCCTCGCGGATGGCCGCGGGCGGCACGTCGAGCGAGCGCGCGAGGGCGGCCGCCGCGAGCACGTCCTCCACGAGGTGCCGCGCGCCGAGCCCCCGCTCGCGGAGGTCGTCGAGCGTCGCGAGCTCGAGCGCGTTCGAGCGCCGCTCCGCCAGGAACGCGCGGTCGACGAGGATCCCGTCGACCACCCCGAAGTCGCTCACGGCGGGGACGTCCACGCCGAACCCGATCGCGCGGGCGCCCTCCGCCACGTCGGCCTCCTCGACGAGGCGCCGGGTGGTCTCATCGGCGAGGTTGTAGACGCAGGCGACCCGGGTGCGCTCGTAGGCGCGCCCCTTCGCCTCGCGGTAGGCCTCGTACGAGCCGTGCCAGTCGATGTGATCGCGGGCCACGTTGAGCACGACCGCCGCCCACGGCGACACGGTGCGGATGTGGTGGAGCTGATAGCTCGAGATCTCGACCACCAGCACGTCGAACCCCTCGGGGTCGCGGACCGCGTCGAGCACCGGGATGCCGATGTTCCCGGCCGGCGCGACCCGCGCGCCGCCCGCGGCGATCATGTGCGCGGCCAGCTGGGTGGTGGTGGTCTTGCCATTGGTCCCCGTCACGAGCACCCACTCGGAGGGCGCGCCGACCTTGTCGCGCAGCCGCCACGCGAGCTCGATATCGCCCCACACCGGGACGCCCTCCGCGGCGGCCCAGCGCAGCAGCGCGTGGTGGGGCGGATAGCCGGGCGAGGCGATCACCAGGTCGGCGCCGAACCCGCGCAGCCGGTCCGGCACCGCGTCGGCGTCCTCCGCGATGACCACGGGCACGCCGAGCACCTGCAGGATCTGCTCGCGGTCGGCGTCGGGCGCGCCGGCGACCACGAGCACCTCGCAGCCGAGCTCGGCGAGGGTGTCGGCCACCGAGAAGCCGGTCATGCCGAGGCCGAGCACCGCGACGCGCAGCCCCTTCCAGTCCGCGTGCCAGCTCGTGAGCGCATCGAGCGGCGCGGCCATCAGGTGAGCACCCCACTCATGAGCGACCACTCGGCGTAGAAGAGCGCGACGCCGATCACGGCGAAGAGGCCGCCGATGATCCAGAAGCGCACGACCACGGTCTGCTCGGCCCAGCCCTTGAGCTCGTAATGATGGTGGATGGGGCTCATCAGGAAGATGCGCCTGCCGCCGGTGAGCTTGAAGTACAGGCGCTGCACGATGACCGAGCCCGTGTCGATCACGAACAGGCCCGCGATGACCACGAGCAGCAGCTCGGTGCGGGTGAGGATCGCGAACGCGGCGAGCGCGCCGCCCAGCGCGAGCGAGCCGGTGTCGCCCATGAACAGCTGCGCGGGCGAGGTGTTCCACCAGAGGAAGCCGACGAGGGCGCCGACGATGGCGGCCGCGACGATCGAGAGGTCCAGCGGCGCGTACACCTCGTAGCAGGCCTGGACCACCGAGGGGTTGAGCCGGTCGGTGCCGCAGGCCTGGTTGAACTGCCAGTAGCCGATGACGCCGTAGGAGCCGATCGCGAAGATGGAGGCGCCGGTGGCGAGGCCGTCGAGCCCGTCGGTGACGTTCACGGCGTTCGAGGTGGCGGTGGTGATGAGCACGATCCACAGCACCACGAGGATCGTCCCGATGACGGCTCCGAACATCATGAAGTCGAAGCCGGTGTCGCGGATGATCGAGATCGAGCTCGAGACGAGCGGGATGCCCTGCTCGTTTGCGAACTGGAGCCCGATGAGGGCGAAGATCGACGAGACGATGACCTGGCCGAGGATCTTCTGCCAGCCGCCGAGGCCGAGCGACTGGTGCTTGCGCACCTTGAGGAAGTCGTCGATGAAGCCGATCAGGGCGTGGCCGAGCATCATGAACACGACGACGAGCCCCGCAGCCGTGGGCAGCTCCCCGGTCAGCAGCGTGGCCGCGAAGTAGGCCACGGTGGCGCCGAGGACGAACACGATGCCGCCCATCGTGGGCGTGCCCCGCTTCGCGTAGTGCTCCTTGGGCCCGTCCTCGCGGATGTACTGCCCCCAGCGGAGCCGGTTGAACATCTTGATGAACACCGGCGTGAGCAAGAGCGTGAACAGCATGCCGATTGCACCGGCCGCGAGTATTGCGATCAAGCGAGGAGTCCCTTCACATAGTCTCCGATCCGGTCGCCCAGTACCCGCAGGCCGGCCGAGTTGGAGGATTTCACGAGCACGAGGTCCCCGCTGCGCAGGTAGTCGCGGAGGAAGTCGAAGGCCTCATCCGCGTCCTCGACGAACGTCGCCTCATTATCCCAGCTCCCCTGCGCCACCGCCGCCAGGTAGAGCGGCCGGGCCCCGCGCCCCACGACGACGGTCTGGGCGATGCCGAGGCGCACGGCGAGCTCGCCGAGCTTGTCGTGCTCGGCGACCGACTGCTCGCCCAGCTCGCTCATCTCGCCGAGCACCGCGACGGTGCGCTGCCCGGGCCGGGCGATCTGCGCGAGCGTGCGGAGCGCCGCGGCCATCGAGTTGGGGTTGGCGTTGTAGGCGTCGTTGATGACCGTGATGGGCTCCCGGACGAGGAGCTCCATGCGCCAGCGCTCGGCGCGGGTCACCTCGGCGAGCGTGGCGACGACGTCCGTCGCCGGGATGCCGGCGGCGTACGCCGCCGCCGTCGCCGCCAGGGCGTTCATCACGTGGTGCTCGCCGATGACCGGGAAGCGCACCTGGACCGGCTCGTGATCGGGCACGTGCAGCACGAAGCGGGTCCCCTCCTGGGAGACCTCGATGCCGCTCGCCCGCACGTCGGCCTGCTCGCCGCGCCCGAAGCGCACGATCCGGCCGGGGGCCTTGGCCGCCATGCGGGCGACGCGCGGGTCGTCGGCGTTGAGCACCGCGATGCCGCCCTCGCGCAGGGCCTCGATCATCTCGGACTTGGCCTGCTCGATCCTCTCGATGCCGCCGAACTCGCCCGCGTGGGCGAGGCCGACCATCAGGACGATGCCGATGTCGGGCCGCGCCATCTCCGTGAGGGTGCGGATCTCGCCCACCTTGCTGGCGCCCATCTCGGCGATGAGGGTGTCGGTGCCCTCGTCCACCTGGAGGAAGGTGGTCGGCGCGCCGACCTCGTTGTTGAAGGAGGCGATCGGCGCGACCACGTTGCCGTGCCGCTCGAAGATCGCCTTCAGGAGGTTCTTCGTCGTGGTCTTCCCGTTCGACCCGGTGACCGCCACGACGCGCATGCGGCCGAGCGCGCGGACGCGGGCGACGACCTCGGTGGCCAGCGCCCCGAGCGCCGCGACGACGTCCTCCACGACGATCTGCGGGATGCCGAGCTCGAGCTCGCGCTCGACCACGGCCAGCGCCGCGCCCTGCTGCTCGGCCTTCGGCGCGAACAGGTGCCCGTCGGTGGCCTCCCCCGGCTTCGCGAAGAAGATGTCGCCGGCGCCGATATTGCGCGAGTCGGTGTCGCTCCGGCCGCGGACGACGGCGCCGGCATCGGTGGACTCAGTCGTGACGAGACGGCCGGATAGGCGGTCGGCGATCTCGCCGAGCGTCATCGGGATCATGCGCTCCCCCTGCTCTCTGGCGCCGCGGATCCCTCCGCGGCGAGGTGGATGCCGTCGACTCGGTCGAGGGCGGCTTGGATCTGCTCGACGTCCCAGCCCGCACTGTCCAGCATGAGGACCGCGGAACCCGCGTTGATCGCTGCGTAGGGGCCCTCCTGGGAGGTCCAGGAGCGGAGCTCGCGGTCCTCCGGGCCGTGCATCGTGAACCGGATGCCCTCGTCGAGGGGCTCCGACTCGACCCACCAGTCGGCGCCCTCGCCGGCGGCGGAGGCGATGGTCGTCACCGGGATGCGCGTCTCCTCGACGAGCCGGCGCCCCATCTCCCCGTCGACGTTCACCACGCCCCGCTGGGCGTGCTCCGGGGCGAACAGCTGCACGGAGGCCTCGAACCGGGCGGCCGCGCCGCCCTCGAGCGCCGTCCCGGCGTCGGGATAGCCGACCACGTCGAAGTACAGCCCCGCGATGTGGTGCTCCGAGACCGCCTCGTCCGTCAGCTCGACGGCGGCGACGTGCACGCCGACCTCGCGCATCCGCGCGAGCATCGCGTGCAGCTCGTCGGCCTCGGGCGCGAGCCCGCCGGCGTCCATGCGCTCCTCGCCCACGTGGCGCTGCCGGTTCGTCGACATGCCGGTCTTCACCCCGAGCGCGTCGAGCAGGTTGTCGAGGAGGTAGACGATCGAGGTCTTGCCGAGGGAGCCGGTGACCCCGATCAGCCGGGGCGTCTTCGGGTCGGTGCGGTAGACCCACTGCGCGATGTGGCCCAGCGCGAGCCGCGCGTCCTCCACGACGAGCACGGGCACGTCGAGTCCCTCCGCGTACGGCGCGAGGGAGGCGTCCGTGAGGATGCAGGATGCGCCGCGCTCCACCGCGGTCGCGAACGCCTCGCCGGGGGCGTCGACCCACCTCGGCGCGGCCACGTAGATGTCGCCCTCCTCCACGCCGTCCGCGGCGCTCACCGCGCCGGTGACCTCGACCTGGTCGGCGTCGAAGCCGTCGCTCACGGGTTCGATCCCGAACTCGGCGCACATCTCGGAGAGGATGCGCGCCCGGGGATGGTGCGGACGAAGGCTGGATCGGGGCATGCTTTCCTGCGGTGTTCTAGTTCTCGACCGTGATCTCGGGCCACGGCTGCGGTGACGGCGCCACCTCGTTGGCGGCGAGCACGTACGACATCGCCTGTTGCCAGGCCGGAGCGGTCGCGGCGCTACCAGTGATCTTAACCGGGTTGGCCAGGGTCACCAGCACGACGTACTTGGGATCGTCGATCGGCGCGACGCCGGCCATCGACGTGATGTAGCTGTCCTCCTCGTACAGGCCGGTCTCGGGATCGACCACCTGCGCGGTACCGGTCTTGATCCCGACACGATACCCCGGAACCTGCACCTGGTCGGCCACCGAGCCGGTCGTCGCGGTCGCCTCCATCGCCTCGAGGGAGAGCGCGGCGGCCTCCGCCGACACCACCTGCTGGGTCTGCCCGTCCGGAACCTCGGTCATGGTGCCGTCCGCCGCCTCGCACCCCGACACGAGCTGCAGCGGCACCTGGGTGCCGCCGTTGCCGAGGATCTGGTACGCGCCCGCCATCTGCGCTGCCGTCGTCGAGACGCCCTGGCCGAACATGATGCTCAGGTTCGTGTGCGAGTCCCACTGCTCGGGCGGGTACAGCAGCCCCGGCTCCTCGCCGATGAAACCCACGCCGGTCTGCGAGCCGAAGCCGAAGTCCTGCAGGTACTGGTACCGCGTGGCCGAGTCCATGCGCTGACCGAACATCACGATGCCCACGTTCGAGGACACCGCCATGACGCCGTTCATGTTCATATCGGCCGGCGCGTGCGACACGTCGTCGCCGAACTCCGCCTCGGAGCCCGGCCAGGTGTCGGGCACGCGGATCGTCTCGTCGGGCGAGACCACCCCGGCGTCGTAGGCCATCGCCGCGGTGACGGGCTTCATGATCGAGCCGGGCTCGTAGGGTGCGGAGAACGTGAGCGCGCCGCGGTACTCGGGATCGACCTCGGTGAAGGCGTCCGGGTTCGGGTCGACGCCGGGGTACTCCGCGGCGGAGACGATCTCGCCCGTGGCGATCTCGACCACGGTGAGGGTGCCGTACTTCGCCTCCATCTCCTCGACCTGCTCGGCGAGGATCTGGCGCATGCGCCAGTCGGTGTCGAGATCGATCGTCGTGTGGATGGTGCCGCCCTGCGTCGGCTCGGTGAGCGTCACCACCGAGCCGGGGATCGCGACCCCGTCCCGCGAGCGGATGAACGTCTCCTCGCCGTTCTGCCCGGCCAGGCAGGAGTCGTACTGCAGCTCGATCCCGGCCAGGGGGCCGTCGTCCCCCATGAAGCCGGTGACGTTCCCGGCCACGGCCCCGTTCGGGTACACCCGCTGCGGCAGGCGCTCGAAGTAGACCCACGGGATGCGCAGATCCCGGATCTCCTGGTACTGCTCGAGCGTGATGCTTCTCGCGAGGTAGCCGAACTGCGATTCGGGATTCGCCGCCACCGTCGCCTCGACGCTCGTGAGCAGCTCCTGCGGGTCCTGATAGGTGATCTCCGCGATGGCCGCGAGCGAGTCCTCGACCGTGACGGTCTCCTCCTCGTCGGTGGCGGGGTTGATGACGGGGAAGTCGCTCATGTTCACGGGGGCGTAGGTCACGTGGAAGCGGTCCACGGAGCTCGCCAGCTCATTCCCGTTCGCATCCACGATGGAGCCGCGGGTGCCCCACAGCGTGGAGACGACGCCGCGGCGGCCGTCCGCCTCGGAGTTGATGGTCGCGGCCTCCACGACCTGCAGGTTGAACAGCCGCAGCAGGACGACGATCACCACGAGGCCCACCGCGATCATCGGGAAGGTGGAGCGCAGATTCTTCTGGCGGGCTGAGGCCAAGTCCCTTCCCTTTCGTCATTCTCGGCGGCGCATCGGACGGTCTATCGCGTGCTCGGCGAGTCCATTTCGAACTCAGACGGTACGGCAGGCTGCGCCGGATTCTCCTCCGACGCTCCGGCGTCCTCGCGCAACTCCGCCTCGGGATCGAGCACCGCGTTGCCCACGAGATCCGGCTCGACAGCCGACAACGGCGCCGTGCTCGCGCCGTCGGACACCACCGAGTTCGAGTCGAGGTCGAGGAACGCGCTGCCGCCCGCCGGCACCATGCCCAGCTCGGTCGCCTCGGAGGCGAGGTGCTGGGGCGAGGCGGCGGCGTTGGCCTGCTCCAGCGCGGCGGTGTGCTCGCGCTCGAGCTCGATGTGCTGCTGCTCGAGCGTATCGGCCCGGTAGGCGTCCTCGACGATGACCGAGCTGAGCCACAGCTGCACGACGAAGGCGATCGCGATGAGCCCCAGGGCGACCCAGACCCCGCGCTGCGAGATCCTCGCGACGCCGCGGAGCCCCTCGACGAGGCGCAGGCGGGGCCGCGCCCCGCCGGTTTCGGTGGTCCTGGTCGGCTGCTCCCGCGCGGGAGCGATGCGGGTGGCTGCGCTCATGCGTTCCGGCTCCGGATTCGTTCGATCGCCCGCAGTCGTACGGGCTTGGCTCGGGGGTTGAGGTTGGCCTCCTCGTCGGGGGCCTGTTCCGCTCCCCGGGTGAGGAGGCGGAATCGGGGCTGCATCTCTTCGGGCACGAAGGGGAGGTCGCGGGGGGCGCTGCTCTCGCACGCATCCGCGAAGGTGCGCTTCACGAAGCGGTCTTCGAGCGACTGGTACGCCTCCACGACGAGGCGGCCGCCGACGCGGAGGCGGTCCATGGCCTGCGGCAGCGCCGCCTCGAGGGCGTCGAGCTCGCCGTTCACGCGGATGCGCAGCGCCTGGAAGACCCGCTTGGCGGGGTGCCCCGAGTTCCGGCGCGCGGCGGGCGTGGCCGCCTGCAGGATCTCGACGAGCCGGCCCGTCGTGCGGATGGGCGCCTCGGCGCGCGCCGCGACGATGGCCGCGGCATAGCGGCCCGCGAGCTTCTCGTCGCCATAGCGGTGGAAGAGGTCGCGCAGCTCCCGCTCGCCGAGGGCGGCGAGCACCTCCGCGGCGGTCTCGCCGTGCTGCCGGTCCATGCGCATGTCCAGCGGCGCGTCCCGCATGTACGAGAACCCGCGCTCGGCCTCGTCGAGCTGCAGCGATGAGACGCCGAGGTCGAAGAAGGCCGCGTCGATCCGCTCGACCCCGAGATCGTCCAGGCGGTCGGCCAGCTCGTCGTACACCGCATGCACCGTGCGCACGCGCTCCCCGAAGGGGGCCAGCCGGGCCGAGGCGATCTCGATCGCGTCGGCATCCCGGTCGAAGCCGATCAGCCGGGCCCCGGGGCAGGCCCGCAGCACCGCCTCCGCGTGCCCGCCCATGCCGAGGGTGCCGTCCACGTACACCGCGCCCTCATGGTCGAGCGCGGGCGCCACGAGCGCGACGACGCGGTCGAGCATGACGGGCGTGTGGATGGCGGCGATGTCGTCGTGATCCTTCATGGTCCTCCGGATTCGCTCGAGACTCGAGGGGTCGAGCGTCCGAGCTTCCAGAACCCGAGCCGTGCTCCGCTCTGCTGCCGGGGAAGGTGCCTCAGAGCGTCGAACGGCCGGAGTCCTCGAAGTCGGACTAGAGCAGTCCCGGGATCACCTCCTCCGCGGTCTCCGAGAACGAGGCCTCGTTGGCCTCGACGTAGTCGTTCCAAGCATTCGAATCCCAGATCTCCGCCCGGGTGCCGGCACCGATGACGGCGAGCTCCCGGTCCAGTCCGGCGTACTTGCGCAGCTGCGCGGGGATCGTGATGCGCCCCTGCTTGTCGGGGGTCTCGGCGTGCGCGCCCGAGAGCAGCAGCCGCAGGTAGTCGCGGGCCTGCTTGCTGGTGACGGGCGCCTGGCGGATCTGCGCGTGGAAGCCCTCGAACTCGGCGTTCGAGAACACGTAGATGCAGCGCTCCTGGCCGCGCGTGAGCACGACCCCCTCCGCCAGGTCCTCTCGGAACTTGGCGGGAAGGATGAGCCGCCCCTTGTCGTCGAGCTTGGGCGAGTACGTGCCGAGGAACATGACCCGCCCTCCTTCGCTCTCCCGGGGATTCCACCGGCCCCCACTTTACTCCACATCACCCCACAGACCAGCCCCAAGTCCCCTTTTCCGCACTCCGCTTCCTGGCAGTTCCCTTGAAAGCACTGCCATGCAGCCGTGGGGAGGGATGTGGAGGGAATTTCCCTCCCGTGGAGCGCGGTAGCCGGAAAAAGGCATGGAAAACGCCCCCGGGGCCGATCCTTCGATCGGCCCCGGGGGCGTTGGGGAGGGAAGTGGGGCGGCTAGAGGTCGCCGTCCTGTCGCCGCTCCCATCGGTCTTCGAGCCTGCCCATGAACGAACCGCCGCTCTTCGCGGGCTTGCGGCCGGCGCCCTTGCCGCCGCTGGCCGGCGTCGGCCCGGCGGAGACGGACTCCTCGCCGCCGCCGCCGTTTCCGCGGATCGCCCACATGATGCCGGCGATCATCAGCACGAAGCCGACCAGGCCGAGCCACGGCACGCGGAACGCGATGCCCGCCACCACGACCGCGACTCCGAGGACGATCGACAGCACGATGATGGTGATCGCCTTCGCGGAGATGCCGCCGCCGCTCTTGGGCGTGGTCGACACCACATCCGCATCGTTCTGATAGAGGCTGCGCTCCATCTCCTCGAGCAATCGCTGCTCCTGCTCAGAAAGTGCCATGATTCCCTCGCGCTCTGCGGGCCCGGCCCGCCGTCCGTTCGTGACTTTCCATTGTACGGCGCGCACCCTTATAAGGTTGGGAGCGTGCCTGAAAGTCTCCCCCTCGTCGAGTCCATCGCCGCCCGCCTCGAATCCCTCTTCGACGAGCACCGACCAGCGCTGCTCGCGATGGGGCCCGAGCTCGGCGTCCTGCTCGACCAGCTCGAGGCCTTCACCTCCGGCGGCAAGCGCACGCGCGCGCAGTTCCTCGCCGCCGGCGCGCGGATGCCCGCCGCCGACGCGGACCCGGGCCTGCCCGAGGCCGTGGTGGCCTTCGCCGCCTCCCTCGAGCTCTTCCACGCCGCCGCGCTCGTGCACGACGACATCCTCGACCGCTCCGACACGCGTCGCGGCCGGCCCTCGACCCATCGCGTGTTCGAGCGGCTCCACGAGGACCGCGGCTGGGTGGGCGACGCCGAGCACTTCGGCGTCTCCGCCGCGATCCTCGCCGGCGATCTGCTCCTGATGTGGAGCGACGACCTCCGCATCGAGGGGGCGGGGCGGGTGCGCCCCGAGCGCGCCGCGGCGGCGACCGCGGAGTTCGTGCGGATGCGCACGGAGGTCACCGCCGGGCAGGTCCTCGACGTGGCGGCGGAGAGCTCATGGCAGCGCATCCCGCGCGACGAGCGCGCGGACCGGGCCATCGCCGTCGCGACGTCGAAGTCGGCCCGCTACTCGGTGGAGGCCCCGCTCGTCATCGGCGCGCGGCTCGCCGGCGCGGACGACGCGCTCGTGGGCCGGGTGCGGGCGATGGGGCTCCCCCTCGGACTCGCCTTCCAGCTCCGCGACGACGTGCTCGGCGTCTTCGGCGACGAGCGCGTCACCGGCAAGCCCTCGGGCGACGACCTGCGCGAGGGCAAGCGGACCCTGCTCATCGCCGAGCTCGAGCGCCGCGCCGACGCGTCGACGCGGGACTTCTTCGAGCAGCGGCTCGGGGCGGCCGATCTGCAGCCCGCCGAGATCGGCCGGATGCAGCGCGACCTGGAGCGCCTCGGCGCCCTCGAGGCCGTCGAGCTGCGCATCCAGGCCTGGCTCGAGGAGGCGCTCGCCGCGATGGACGCGATCGACCTCGACGAGGCCTCGCGCGAGCGCTTCCGCGCGCTCGCCACGGCCGCCGCCCGGCGCGAGCGCTGACGGCGGAACCCGCTCGGCGGGGCCCGCCGGATCGTTCAGATCGCGAGGAGCTGCACCGAGCGGCGCACCGAGGACTTCCGCCCCTCCTGCAGCGCCTGGGTGGGCGTCATCCCGAGCGACTCGTCCACCGAGAGCAGCCACTCCATGGCCTCGTGGTCGACGACGCCGTGATCGGCCAGGAGCGTCAGCGTCCCGCGCAGTCCGGCCAGGGGTTCGCCGTCCCGGATGAAGTCCTTCGGGATCCTCGGCTGCCCGTCGTGCTTGACGGCGAGCAGGAACCGCTCCTCCCGGAGCCGGTGGAGCCGGCCCGAGGAGACGCCCAGCTCGGCGGCCGCCTCGGGAAGGGTGAACCATTCTGTAGTTGCGTATTGCGTTGACACGATTCAATAGTCGCAGATGCGCGCACCCGCTGCGGGGCGGATCGGAGTTTCAGTCCGATTTTTCCGCCAAAGACGGCTACCCTCGCCTTCGTGAGCCCCGCCAACCCGGATACCCTGATCGGCCGTCTTATCGACGGCCGTTACCAGGTGCGCTCGCTCATCGCCAGGGGCGGGATGGCCACGGTGTACGTGGCCACCGATCTCCGGCTGGAGCGCCGGGTCGCGGTCAAGATCATGCACGACCACCTCGCGGCCGACGACGCGTTCCGCGCCAGGTTCATCCGCGAGGGCAAGGCCGCCGCCAAGCTCGCCCATCCGAACCTCGTCAACGTGTACGACCAGGGCGAGGACGAGGGGCTCGCGTACATCGTCATGGAGTACGTGCCCGGCATCACGCTGCGCGATCTCCTCCACGACCACCACCGGCTCACGGTGGAGCAGACCATCGACATCATGGATGCCGTGCTCGCCGGCCTGCAGGTCGCCCACCGGCAGGGCATCATCCACCGCGACATCAAGCCCGAGAACGTGCTGCTCGCCGACGACGGCCGCATCAAGCTCTCGGACTTCGGGCTCGCGCGCGCCACGACCTCCAACACCGTCTCCGGCTCGGTGCTCCTCGGCACCATCGCCTATCTCGCGCCCGAGCTCGTCACGCAGGGCACGGCCGATGTCCGCTCCGACATCTACTCCGCCGGCATCATGATGTACGAGATGCTCGTGGGCGAGCAGCCGTACCGCGGCGACGAGCCGGTGAACATCGCCTACCGCCACGCCAACGACAACGTGCCGCCCCCGAGCGAGCATCAGCCGGGGCTGCCGCGGGAGCTCGACGACCTCGTCGTCTGGGCCACCGAGCGCGAGCCCGAGGACCGCCCGGCCGACGCCGGCGCGATGCTCGCGGCGCTCCGCCAGGCCGAGCGGGACATCGCGGAGTCCTCGAGCGCGACCGTTCCCCCGACCGCGCGGCTCACGCCGGTGCCCGTCGATCCCGAGACGCAGCTGCTGGCCGAGACCCACGAGCCGTCATCCGACTGGGACCGCCTCACCACCCCCACCGACCCGTCCTCGGTCGAGGCCGCGCTCGGCGGCGCCGCCGTGACGGCGCCCGAGACCGACGGCGCACCGCTCGCCGCGGTGCGCCTCGAGAAGATCAACCGGCAGAAGCGCCGCTCGGGCATCGTCGCCGCCCTCGTCGTGCTGCTGCTCATGGCCCTCGCCGGCGGCATCGGCTGGTGGCAGGGGTACGGCCCCGGCTCCTACCTCGCCGCCCCCGACGTCGTCGGCCAGACCCAGGACGAAGCGGCCTCGCAGATCGCCGCGCAGGGCTTCGTCGTCGGCGACGTCTCGGTGGAGCACTCCCTCGACGTCGCCGAGGGCGTCGTCATGGCGATGGATCCGGGGGCCGACACGAGGCTCGCGCCCGACTCGGCCATCGCGCTCATCGTCTCCGGCGGTCCCGAGATCCTCACCGTCCCGAGCCTCGCGGGCAAGTCCCGCGAGGAGGCCGTGGCCGCGATCGAGGAGGCCGGATTCGTCTACAGCGACGAGCAGGAGCAGGAGGCGGTGGTCTTCGACTCCGCCGACGCCGATACGGTGCTCTACGCGACCGACGAGGCGGGCGAGGCGCTCCCCGACCAGATGGCGGAGCAGTCGGTCATCCGGCTCGTGCTCTCCGCGGGGCCGGTGCCCGAGGTCGCGGGGCAGTCGCAGGAGGAGGCCGTGGCCAGCCTCGAGGCGGTCGGTCTCAACGGCGTGGTGGCCGACGAGCAGTACAGCTCCGATATCCCCGCCGGCGTGGTGATCAGCCAGTCGAACGGCGAGGGCCCGATCCGTCCGGGAGCCGACATCGGCCTCGTGGTCTCGCTCGGCCCCGACCTCGTCGAGGTGCCCGATGTCGTGGGCATGGACGCGGAGGACGCCATCTCGGCGCTCGAGGGCGCCGGGTTCTCCGTCTCGCACTCGATCCCCTCGGTGCTGCTCGAGGACGCGGTCGTCTCCGCCCAGTCGCCGTCTGGAGGCGACGAGATCGAGCGCGGCTCGACGGTGTCGATCCAGGCGACCTACGAGTTCTAGCCGCGGCGGGACTCCTCGCCGCCGCGGCCGCGGCAGGGGGCTTCGCCGCGGCAGGACCGGTCCGGGCGCCGTACTCCCGTGTCGGGACGTGCGCGGTCATCCGTCCCTCGCGGAGCACGTGTCCGCGTCGCCATTGCGGTCCCCGCCGGAAACGCGGAGGCGCCCCGCCGAATCGACGGGGCGCCTCCGCGCGAGCCTCGGGCTACCAGTTGTCCTGGCCCACCGGCACCTCGGCCGAGGGGAACTGCTGCAGCAGCTCCGCCACGAGGAAGGACAGCTCGAGCGACTGCTTGTGGTTGAGGCGCGGGTCGCACTGCGACTCGTAGCGCGTCTCGAGCGCGGCCTCGTCGACCCGGTCGGAGCCGCCGAGGCACTCCGCGACGTCGTCGCCCGTGAGCTCCACGTGGATGCCGCCCGGGTGCGTCCCGGCCGCCTTGTGGGCTGCGAAGAAGTCCTTCACCTCGGTTACGATGTCGTCGAAGTTGCGGGTCTTGTAGCCGCGCTCCGTGGTGAACCCGTTGCCGTGCATGGGATCGGTGATCCACAGCGGCGTCGAGCCCTCCGCCTTGATCGACTCGAGCAGGCCCGGGAGCACGTCGCCGATCTTCTGGGCGCCCATGCGGGTGATGAAGGTGAGGCGGCCCGGCTCGCGCTCGGGGTCGAGCTTATCGATGATGCGCAGCATCGTCTCGGTGTCCGTGCCGGGGCCGAGCTTGACGCCGATGGGGTTCTTGACCCGCGAGAAGAAGTCCATGTGCGCCTCGTCGAGATCGCGCGTGCGCTCGCCGATCCAGATGAAGTGCGCCGACGTGTCGTAGGGCAGCTTCGTGCGCGAGTCGATGCGCGTCATGGCGCGCTCGTACTCGAGCAGCAGGCCCTCGTGCCCGACGTAGAACTCGACCTCCTTGAGTGCCTCGAAGTCGGCGCCCGTGGCGGTCATGAACTTGAGCGCGCGGTCGATCTCCCGGGCCATCAGGTCGTAGCGGGCGTTGGCGGGGTTCTTCGCGAAGCCCTGGTTCCAGGAGTGCACCTCGCGCATGTCGGCGAAGCCGCCGGTCGTGAACGAGCGGATGAGGTTGAGCGTCGAGACCGCCACGTGGTAGCCGTCGAGCAGGCGCTGCGGATCCGGCGTGCGCGACTCCTCCGTGAAGGCGAAGCCGTTCACGATGTCGCCGCGGTAGGCGGGCAGCGTGACGCCGTCCCGCGTCTCGGTGTCCTTCGAGCGGGGCTTCGCGAACTGCCCGGCCATGCGGCCCATCTTCACGACCGGCATCGAGGCGCCGTAGGTGAGGACGAGCGCCATCTGCAGGATGGTCGAGACCCGGGCGCGGATCTTGTCCGCGGTGGCGCCGGCGAAGGTCTCGGCGCAGTCGCCGCCCTGCAGCACGAACGCGTTGCCGGCGGCGGCCTGGCCCAGCCGCTCCCGGAGACGATCCACTTCCCCGGCGAACACGAGCGGCGGGCGCGTCGCGATCTGCTCGGCGATGGCGGCGGCAGCTTGCTTGTCAGGCCAGTTCGGCTGCTGACGGATCGGGAGCTCGCGCCAGGCGTCGAGGCCCGCCGCTGCGCTCACCTGTTGCTGAAGCTGCTGGGTAATCGTCATGGTTCCCTTTTTTGATGTCGCTGGAATTGGGGTGGATGGAAGAAAGACGGGCGGCGCCGATGGCGCTACGCCGCGGGGCGCTTCTTCGGCGCGTAGATATCAGCGTAGTCCTGGTCCGAGAGGGCGGCGATCTCGGACATGATCTCGTCGGTGACCGAGCGGAGGACGAAGCGCCCGGGCTGCATCCCCCGGTAGCGCGAGAAGTCCATGGGCTTGCCCACCTTGACGCCGATCTTCCCGGCCTTCGGCCGCTTCGCGCCGATCGGCATGACCTTCTCGGTGTCGACCATGACCACGGGGACGACCACGACGTTCGTCTCCGCCTCGAGCACCATCCGGGCGATGCCCGTGCGGCCGCGGTACAGCCGCGCATCCGGGCTGCGGGTGCCCTCGGGGTAGATGCCGAGGCAGCCCTCGCGCTCGAGCAGCTCGAGCCCCGTGCGGAGCGAGGCCTCCGAGGCCTTGCCTCCGGAGCGATCGATGGGCAGCATCCCGGTGGTCGTGAAGAACCAGCGCACCATCGCGCCCTTGATCCCCTTGCCGGTGAAGTACTCGGACTTCGCGAGGAAGTTCACCCGGCGCTTGATGACGATGGGCAGCAGGAAGGAGTCGATGACCGAGAGGTGGTTGGAGGCCAGGATCACGGCGCCCTTATCGGGGATGTTCTCCGCCCCCTCCACCTGGGGCCGGAAGAGCCGACGCGCGACGGGGCCGGCAACAAGATGCTTGAGCAGCCAATAGAACATGCGGTGATCCTCCCGTCGGGCGACTCACATCATACCCACCGAACGGCCGTCCCTATTATTCGTGCGGGCGCGATTCGCCTCGCGGGTCCGATGGCTGACGGAAACCGGCGCCCGACTGTCTACTATTGGGGGACATCGGCGCGGCAGAGCTGCCGCGAATCGTCTGACGATGCGCGGCCGCCGAATCCGCGCCGGCCCGTTCCCCCGATTGGAAGGCCGCAACGCTCATGACAGACTCGCCGACCGCTGCCGTGGCTCCCGGAGCCCGACGTGAGTGGATCACTCCGCCCATCGCCGCCCCCGCGCCCGAGCAGAACACGACGGACCTGCTCGAGGCGCGCGTCGCCGCCACCCCCGATCGGCCGCTGTTCGCGGTGCCGGAGGGCGAGTCCTGGCGCGACATCACGACGAAGGAGTTCCACGACGACGTGCGGGCCATCGCCAAGGGTCTCATCGCGAAGGGCATCGTCCCCGAGACCCGGATCGCCTTCATCGCGTACACGAGCTACGAGTGGACGCTCGTGGACTTCGCCCTCTGGTACGCGGGCGCCATCATGGTGCCGGTGTACGAGACCAACTCGCCCGGGCAGCTGCAGTGGATCCTGCAGGACTCCGGCGCGGAGGGGCTGATCTCGCAGACGCCGGAGCTCGACGCCAAGTACGACGAGATCGAGGGCGACCGCCCCGAGCTGCGCTGGCGGCTCTCGATGGCCGAGGGCGCCCTCGACGAGCTGCGCGGGGCGGGCGCCGAGGTGAGCGACGAGCGGCTCGAGCAGGCCCGCTCGCACGCCCGGGGCGACTCGATCGCGACGCTCATCTACACGGCCGGCACGACCGGGCGGCCCAAGGGCACGGTGCTGGTCCATTCCAACTTCGTGGAGCTCTCGCGGAACATCCAGGAGCCCCTCGGCGAGGTCATCGACGTGCCGGGCTCCTCGACCCTGCTCTTCGTGACCCTCGCGCACGTCTTCGCCCGGCTCATCTCGGTGATCGGCGTGGCCTACGGCATCCGCGTCGGCCACCAGCACGACACCACCCGGCTCGTGCCCTCCCTCGGCTCCTTCCGGCCCTCCTTCCTGCTGGCGGTGCCCAGGGTCTTCGAGAAGGTCTACAACTCGGCGCTGCAGAAGGCGTCCGAGGGCGGCAAGGAGAAGATCTTCCGACGCGCGGTGAGCGTCGGCGTCGCGTATTCGCGGGCGATGGACTCGGGCGGCGCCTCCCTCGGGCTCAGGCTCCAGTACCGGCTGTTCGACCTGCTCGTCTTCAGGAAGCTGCGGGCCACCCTCGGCGGGCGCGTCCAGCACGCGGTCTCCGGCTCCGCCCCGCTCGGGCTCTTCCTCGGCCACTTCTACCGGGCGCTCGGCGTGCAGGTGCTCGAGGGCTACGGGCTCACCGAGACGACCGCGCCGGTCTCGGTGAACCTGCCGGGCAGGTTCAAGATCGGCACGGTCGGCCCGCCGCTGCCGGGCTGCGGCGTCCGGATCGCCGAGGACGGGGAGATCCTCACCCGGGGCATCAACGTGTTCCGCGAGTACTGGAACAACCCCGAGGCCACGGAGGCCGCGTTCACCGAGGACGGCTGGTTCCGCACCGGCGATCTCGGGCAGCTCGACGAGGAGGGGTACATCACGATCACCGGCCGCAAGAAGGACATCATCGTCACGGCGGGCGGCAAGAACGTGGCCCCCGCCGCGTTCGAGGATCCGATCCGCGCCGACGGCATCGTCGGCGAGTGCATCGTGGTCGGCGATCAGAAGCCCTTCATCGCGGCCGTGGTCACCCTCGACCCCGAGATGCTGCCGAAGTGGCTCGAGCTGCACGACCTCGACCCCGGGATGCCGCTCGCGGAGGCCGCGGCGCACCCGCGGGTGCGCGAGCACATCCAGGGCGTCATCGACCGCGCCAACCGGCGCGTGTCCCGCGCCGAGTCCATCCGCAAGTTCGAGGTCCTCGACCGCACGTTCACGATCGAGGACGGCACGCTCACCCCCAAGCTCTCCCTCAAGCGGAACGTCGCGATGGAGCAGATCGCCCCGGTGATCGACCGGATCTACTCGGGGACCTCCTCGATCCCCACGGTGTAGGAGCCGGAAGCGCCGCGCCCCGGGTCCCGATCGGGACCCGGGGCGCGGCGCTTCCGGAACGGCTCAGAACCAGTCCGACTCGCGGATCTGCCGCATGGCCGCGCGGCGCTCGTCCTTCGCGAGCGTGTCCACGAAGACGGTGCCGTCGAGGTGCCCGCACTCGTGCTGGATCATCTGCGCCATGAGGCCCTCCCCCTCCAGCACGATCTCCTCGCCGTCGAGGTCGATGCCCCGGGCGCGCGCATAGGGGTAGCGCTTCGTCTTGAACCACAGGCCGGGCACCGAGAGGCAGCCCTCGTCGATCTCCTCGGGCTCGCCCGAGACCTCCTCGAGCACGGGGTTGATCATGTAGCCGGTCCGGCCGTCGATGTGCCAGCTGAAGGCCCGCAGGCCGACGCCGATCTGCGGTGCGGCGACGCCCGCCCTGCCCTCCATGTCGGTCGTGTCGAGCAGATCCTGGATGAGCGTGCGCACGCTGTCGTCGATCTCGGCGATCGGGTCGCACGGGGTGCGGAGCACCGGGTCCCCGTAGTAGCGGATATTGCGAACTGCCACTGCTAGTCGTCCTCCTGTGACTGCGACGGCGCGGATGCCGTCAGCTCCGCCTCTGCCTGGAGCAGGGCGTTCTCGATGATCTCGGTGGCCGCGGGATGCGGCCAGTACTGTCCGCGCGCGAGGCCGCGCACGCCTGCGCCGAAGCTCGCCGCCTGCAGCAGCGGCTGCAGCAGGATGGGCGCGTCCGGGCCGATGATGTGCGCGCCGAGCAGCGCGCCGGAGCCGCGGTCGACGACGAGCTTGCAGAAGCTCTCCTCGTCCTCGAGCGCCCAGCCCCACGCGGTCCCGCCGTAGTCCTGGCGCACCTCGAGCGCGTCCGCGCCGGCGGCGCGCGCCTCCTCGAGGGTGCTGCCGAACACCGCGATCTCGGGCCAGCTGAAGATGGTCGAGGGGACCGGGCCGAGCGTGTTCTCGACGAGCGCCCGCCCCTCGGATTCGGCCAGCAGGTTGGCCGCGACGACGCGCGCGTCGTGATTGGCCACGTGCTTGAGCTGATGCGGGGAGCTCACGTCGCCGAGCGCGTAGACGCCCTCGAGCGGCCTGCCGCCCGCGAGAACCCGCTGATGGGCGTCGACCTCGATCCGGCCGTCCTCGTGGTGGTCGAACCCGGCGGCGGCCGTGTCGAGCCGATCGCTGTTCGGCACCCGTCCGACGGCCACGAGCACCGCGTCCACCTCGACCGCGGCGCCGTTGGCGAAGCCCAGGCGCCAGCCGCCCTCCCCGTGCTCGGCCGATTCGAGGGCGGCGTCGGTCTCCACGCGCCAGTTGCGGGCGGCGATGCGGTTGAAGGATTCGGAGACCTCGCCGTCGAGCGAGCGCAGCAGCGGGGAGCGGTTGGCCTGCACCACCTCCGCGCCGAACGCCGAGAAGATCGCCGCGAACTCGGACGCGACCACCCCGCCGCCGAGCACCGCGAGGCGCTGCGGGAGCGCGTCGAGCCGCAGCGCGTCGTCGCTCGAGAAGACCGAGCCGCCGAACGGCAGCAGCTCGAGCTCCCGGGGCCGCGAGCCGGCGCCGATCACGATGCGCTCGCCGCGCAGGATCCGCCCCGATTCGGTGACCAGCGTGCGGGGGCCGGTGAAGCGCACCGTCTCCCGCACGAGGGAGACGTTCCGCTCCCCCGATTCGCGGTACTCCTCGCCGGAGCGGGAGATCGAGTCGGTGCGCCCGAACACGCGGTCGCGGACCGCGGCCCAGTCGAGCCGGACCGAGTCCGCGGCGAGGCCGAGGCGGCCGCCCTCCCGCGCCTCGCGAGCGATCTCGGCGGGGCGGACGAACATCTTGGTGGGGATGCATCCCGCGTTGAGGCAGGTGCCGCCGAACCATCGGCCGTCGTCGACGATCGCGATCCTGCGATCCGCGAATTCCGGGGACGGGATCGAGTTCCCTGACCCCGCTCCGATCACGATGAGATCGAAGACCTCCTCCGCACCGGGCTGCTCGGCGGAACTGCCGGCCATGGCTCCTCGCATTCTCCGCGTCGAGCCATGGCCGGCGCCGGTGTCACTCGACGTCGGAGGCTCCCGCGGCGTCGTCGGGTCGAATCACCACGAGCAGATCGCCGTGGTCTACCTCCTCGGGTGCGTGCAGCACCACTCGGTCGATGATACCCGTGCAGGTGGCCGTGATGGACGCCTCCATCTTCATGGCCTCGATGGTCGCGACCTGGTCGCCCTGGTTCACCTTCGCGCCGGGCTCGACGCGCACGGTGACCACGCCGGAGAAGGGCGCCGCCACGTGGCCGAGCTGGTTCGGGTCGGCCTGCTCCCGCACCACGGCGTCGACCTGCACGCTGCGATCGCGGACCAGCACGGGGCGGAGCTGGCCGTTCACCATCGCCATGACCGTGCGCTTCCCGTCCTCGTCGGGCTCGCCGATGGCCTCGAGCTGGATGAACACGTCCACGCCCTTGCCGAGGCGCACCCGGTGCTCCGTCCCGGGCTCGAGGCCGTAGAGGTAGTCCAGGGTGTCGAGCACGGAGAGGTCGCCGAACAGCTCGCGCACGTCCTCGAAGATCGCGCTGGGCTGCGGGAACAGGAACCGGTTGAGGGTCGAGCGGCGCGTTGCGGACTCCCCCTCGAGGCCCGCCTGCTCCTCGGCGGTGAGCGGCTTCACCTCGATCTGCGGGTGCTTGCCGGCGAGCGCCTTGGAGCGGAAGGGCTCGGGCCAGCCGCCCGGGAGCTCCCCCAGCTCGCCGGCGAGGAAGCCGATCACCGAGTCCGGGATGTCGTACCGTTCCGGGTTCGCCTCGAAGTCCTCCGGGTCGGCGTTCACCGCGACCAGGTGCAGGGCCAGGTCGCCGACCACCTTCGAGGACGGGGTCACCTTGGGGATGCGGCCGAGGATGCGGTCGGCGGCCTCGTACATGTCCTCGATGCGCTCGAACTCGTCGGCGAGCCCCAGCGCGATCGCCTGCTGACGGAGGTTCGAGAGCTGACCGCCCGGGATCTCGTGGCGGTAGACGCGCCCCGTCGGGCCGGGCAGACCGGACTCGAAGGGCCGGTAGATGTGGCGCACGGCCTCCCAGTAGGGCTCGAAGTCGGTCACCACGTCGAGGTCGATCCCGGTGTCCCGCTCCGTGCCCTCCAGCGCGGCGACGAGGGCGCTCATCGGCACCTGGCTCGTGGTGCCGGACAGCGGGGCGGCGGCCACGTCCACCGCGTCCACGCCCGCCTCGGAGGCGGCGAGCAGGGTCGCGAGCTGGCCGCCCGCGGTGTCGTGGGTGTGCAGGTGCACGGGCACGTCGAACCGCTCGCGCAGCGCCGAGACGAGCCGTTTCGCGGCGGCCGGGCGCAGCAGTCCGGCCATGTCCTTGATGGCGAGCGCGTGGGACCCCGCCTCGACGATCTCCTCGGCGAGCCGGAGGTAGTAGTCGAGCGTGTAGAGGTCCTCGCGGGGGTCGAGGAGGTTGCCGGTGTAGCAGAGCGTCGTCTCCGCCACCGCCGTGCCGGTCTCGAGCACCGCGTCGATCGCCGGGCGCATCTGCTTCACGTCGTTGAGCGCGTCGAAGATCCGGAAGATGTCCACGCCGGTCGTGGCGGCCTCCCCGACGAAGGCGTTCGTCACCGCGGTGGGCGAGGGCGTGTAGCCCACGGTGTTGCGGCCGCGCAGGAGCATCTGGATGGGCACGTTCGGCATGGCCTCGCGGAGCTTCTCGAGCCGCTCCCACGGGTCCTCGCCGAGGAAGCGCAGCGCCACGTCGTAGGTCGCCCCGCCCCAGGCCTCGACCGAGAGCAGGCCCTGCAGCCGGTGCGCGACGTACGGCGCCGCGAGCTGGAGGTCCTTCGTGCGGACGCGCGTCGCCAGCAGCGACTGGTGCGCGTCCCGGAACGTGGTGTCGGTGACCCGCAGCCCCGTCTCGGCGCGCAGCGCCCTCGCCCATTCCGAGGGGCCGAGCCGCAGCAGGCGGTCGCGCTCCCCCTCGGGCAGCTCCCCGCCGGGCAGCTCGGGGAGCTTGACGCGGGCGCGGACCGCGGTCGGGCGCTCGCCGTTGGGCTGGTTCACGGTGACGTCGGCGAGCCAGTTGAGGATCTTGGTCGAGCGGTCGCCGGGCTTGCGGTACTCGAAGAGCTCGGGGCGCTCCTCGATGAAGCCGGTGGACAGCTCGCCCGCGAGGAAGTCGGCGTGGCCGAGCACGGCGCTCTGGAACGGGATGTTCGTCGCGATGCCGCGGACCCGGAACTCCGCAAGCGCCCGGCGCGCGCGCAGCACCGCGGTGGCGAAGTCCTTGCCGTGCGCGATGAGCTTGAGCAGCAGCGAGTCGAAGTACGGCAGCACCTCGGAGCCGGTGGCGATCGTGCCGCCGTCGATGCGGATGCCGGAGCCGCCCGCCGATCGGTAGGTGGTGATCGTGCCGGAGTCGGGGCGGAAGTCGTGCGTCGGGTCCTCGGTGGTGATCCGGCACTGGATCGCCGAGCCGCGCATCTCGATGCGGTCCTGGGTGAGGCCGAGCTCCTCGAGCGAGGAGCCCGAGGCGATGAGCATCTGGGACTGCACGAGGTCCACCGAGGTGATCTCCTCGGTGATCGTGTGCTCGACCTGGATGCGCGGGTTCATCTCGATGAACACGTGCTGACCGGCCCGCTCCCCCGCGGTGTCGACGAGGAATTCGACGGTCCCGGCGTTCACGTAGCCGATGGACTCGGCGAAGGCGACCGCGTCGCGGTAGAGCGCCTGCCGGATGTCCTCGTCGAGGAAGGGCGCCGGGGCGATCTCGATCACCTTCTGGTGCCGGCGCTGGACCGAGCAGTCGCGCTCGAAGAGGTGCACCACGTGCCCCGTCGAGTCCGCGAGCACCTGGACCTCGATGTGGCGCGGGCGCAGCACGCACTGCTCGATGAACATCGTCGCGTCGCCGAAGGCCGCCTCGGCCTCCTTCATCGCGGATTCGAGCGCATCCCGGAGATCCTCGGGCCGCTCGACGCGGCGCATGCCCCGACCGCCGCCGCCCGCGACCGCCTTGGCGAAGACCGGGAAGCCGATCTCCTCCGCCGCCGCGACGAGCGCGTCCACATCCGTGGAGGGATCGGAGGAGGCGAGCACCGGCACGCCGGCCCGGATGGCCTGCTCCTTCGCGTGCACCTTGTTGCCCGCGTTCGCGAGGATCTCGGAGGCGGGCCCGATGAAGGTGATCCCGTTCTCCGCGCACGCGCGGGCGAAGTCGGCGTTCTCGGAGAGGAACCCGTACCCCGGGTAGATCGCGTCGGCACCGCTCTCGAGGGCGACGCGGATGATCTCGTCGATGTCGAGGTAGGCCTGGACCGGGGAGCCCTGCGAGCCGATCTCGTAGGCCTCATCGGCTTTGAGCCGGTGCAGCGAGTTGCGGTCCTCGAACGGATAGACCGCCACCGTGCGCACACCGAGTTCGACTGCGGCGCGGAACGCGCGAATGGCGATCTCACCACGGTTCGCAACGAGAATTTTTCGGAACACCCAAGCCCCCTTTGGCCGAATCACAATTTCGGACTCAATATATCCGAACTTGGGACAAGTTACGAGCCTGGTTCTTGTAGTACGCCTACAAGTTGATCATCCTCAGCTGGCGCGGCTCTTCCTGCGGGCCGCGAGCTCGTCCATGGGGTCGGCGGCATCCGTCTCGATGTCGACGAGATTGCCCTCGACCTCGCGGAGCACCTGGCCGACGAAGATGCCGAACACGCCCTGCCCCCGCTGGACGAGGTCGATCACCTCGTCGTTGGAGGTGCAGAGGTAGACGCTCGCACCGTCCGACATCAGCGTCGTCTGGGCGAGGTCGGTGATGCCCGCATCGTGCAGCTGCTCGACGGCGATGCGGATCTGCTGCAGCGAGATGCCGGTCTCGAGCAGGCGCTTCACGAGCTTGAGCACGAGCACGTCGCGGAAGGAGTAGAGGCGCTTCGATCCCGAGCCGCTGGCGTCCTGGATGCTCGGCCCCACCAGCTCGGTGCGCGCCCAGTAGTCGAGTTGGCGGTAGGTGATCCCGGCCACTCGGGCCGCGACGGCGCCGCGGTAGCCGATCGAGGGGTCCAGGTCGGGCAGCCCGTCGGTGAAGAGGAACTCCTCACGGACCTCCCGCTTCGCTTCCCTACCGTCTTCAACGCTCATGACGTCACCTTTCTTGCCTGACGCGGAGTCGTCCCACGCTAACCGCAGGAAACGACACCCCGTGCGAGGCGCGCCTGCGGACGCGTGAGGACTTCGGCGAACCACTAGGCCACACACAGTCTATGGGAGGCCTTCGCAGACCTCGAGTGTCGAAACAACAACGATGTGATCGTGTCAGATCGCGAGGGCCGGTTCGGGAGCCACGCCGTGAAGTTCAGGTTCAACTTGAGGTTGAGACCAAACCGTGATCATCGGTGCTGATGACGATCCCGCAGCGACTGGCGCACGAGCCCCCGGCGGACCCGTTCGAGCGCCGCGGTGAGCTCCTCGGCCTTCGCCTCCGTGCGCGCGCGATGCGTCGACTCCGGCTTGCGGCTGAGGGTCCCGAGCGCCTGCTCGACGAGCCCGACCTCGTGCTGCGCGGCGGTGCGGAAGGGGCGCAGATGGCGCGGCCCGATGCCGCTCGACTCGAGCTCCATGAGGGCGGACAGCACGAGCAGGTCGTCCTCGTGGAAGCGCCCCGCGCGCGGGATCAGCCCGGCGCCCTGCGACTGCTCGAGCAGCTCCTTCGACGCGCCGGAGCGGCGCAGCAGCTCCTCCCGCGTCAGCTCGGCGGCGTCCTCGAGGATGCTGCCGGAGGAGTGCTGCGGGCGCGCCGATGCCAGCGCGGGCAGCTCCGGGCGCTCGCCGCGGTCGAGCGCCTCGAGGTGCTCGCCGATGACCTTGAGCGGCAGGTAGTAGTCGCGCTGCAGGGAGAGGATCGTGCGGATGCGTTCGACATCGTCGTCCGAGAACTTGCGATAGCCCGAGGAGGTGCGAGCGGGGTGCACGAGCCCCTGCTCCTCGAGGAAGCGGATCTTCGAGGGCGTCAGCTCGGGATGCTCGCCGCCGAGGCGCTGGAGCACCTGCCCGATCGATAGCTTGGGAAGCGCCCCGGAGTTGCGGGACGCTGCGGAACTCAACCCCATGCGGGCTACTCGGCGGCCATCGGGGCGGCGTTCGCGTCGAGCGGCGACGCGTAGAAGGTCAGCCGGTACTTGCCGATCTGCACCTCGCCGCCGTTCGCCAGCTGCACCTGATCGATGCGCTCGCCGTTGTAGTAGGTGCCGTTGAGCGAGCCGAGGTCGCGCACCTGGAAGTGCCGCCCCTGGCGGGTGAACTCCGCGTGGCGCCGCGAGACCGTCACGTCGTCGAGGAAGATCTCGGCGTTCGGGTGGCGGCCCGCGATCTGCAGGTCGGTGTCGAGCAGGAAGCGCGCGCCGACATTGTTGCCGCGGCGAACGATGAGCAGGGCCGACCCGGACGGCAGCGCGCCGATCGAGTCCATCTCTTCTTTGGAGACGCCGCCGGCGATGAGCGCGGCAAGCTGCGCGCTGAAGTCCCCGGTGAACGACATCGTCGACGAGGTGTCGCCCTCCGGGTTGGCGCCGGCGGTGGAGCTCTGCTCGGAGTCTCGTTCGTCGAACTGCGCCATGAATTCCTCCTGCTTGGTCAAGATGCTCCAGCCTACCGCATGGGCACTGGTGCGAAAACTCCCCCAATCTTCCCCGGAGTACCTGGGACATCGCTCAGCCGGGTCGACGGCTACACTGCACGGCGTGGACTTCGATGAGCGATACGACGGCGATCCCCTGATCGCGTTCCGCGAGGGCCGGAAGCCGCGGCCGCCGCGGGAGGCGACCGCCCGGCGCGGCATGTGGCTGGAGGACCCGGTGACCGAGTTCTACGGCCGGCTCGTCTCCGCGACGCGCGAGACCGTCACGCTGCAGGATGCCGACGGCGCCCGGCGCTCGTTCCCCCGGCACAGCACCTTCTTCGACGACGAGGGCGCCGTCCGGCTCGTCTTCCGCGCGCCCGAGCCGAAGGCCCGCGCCCGCAGCACCTCCGGCTCCTTCCTCGTCGAGGACGCGACGGCGCGGGTCGCGCGGTCGGGACGGATCTTCGTCGAGGGACGGCACGACGCGGAGCTCGTCGAGAAGGTCTGGGGCCACGATCTCCGCGTCGAGGGCGTCGTGGTCGAGTACCTCGAGGGCGCCGACCGCCTCGACGAGGTGCTCGCAGAGTTCGGCCCCGCCCCCGCGCGACGGGTCGGCGTCCTGCTGGACCACCTCGTGCGGGGCTCCAAGGAGTCGCGCATCGCGGACGCGATCGCCGAGCGCTTCGGCGCCGACGCGGTGCTCGTGGTCGGCCATCCCTACGTCGACGTCTGGCAGGCCGTGCGCCCGCAGCGGCTCGGCCGGGAGTCCTGGCCGGTGATCCCCAAGGGGCAGTCCTGGAAGCACGGCATCTGCGCGGCGCTGGGCCTCCCCCACGAGGATCAGGCCGACATCGCGCGCGCGTGGCAGCGGATCCTCGGGCGGGTGCGCGACTGGCGCGACCTCGAGCCGGCGATGATCGGCCGCGTCGAGGAGCTCATCGACTTCGTGACCGCCCCGGGCGGCTGAGCCTTGGGGAGTAGGATCGGCCTCGTGTCAGTCCGTGCCTCCCTCGCGCTCCGCCTCGTCCTGCCGGCGATCTGGATCGGCATGATCATCGCGATCGACGTCATCGAGGCGCCGCTCAAGTTCCAGGCCCCCGGCATCACGATCCCGCTCGGGCTCGGCATCGGTCGCCTCGTCTTCCTCGCCATGAACATCGCCGAGCTCGTCACCGCCGCGCTGCTCGCCGCGGCGCTGCGGCGCTCCCGCGCGGACCGCCGCAGCTGGACGCTCTTCGGGGCGCTCGCCGCGGTCCTGCTCGTCAAGCTCCTCGTCATCCGGCCGCTGCTGGCGGGGCACACCGACGCGGTGCTCGCCGGCCTCGACGACGGCGGCTCGACGGTGCACTACTTCTACATCGCCGCGGACGTCGTGATCGCCGTCCTGCTCGTCTGGTTCGTCGTCGCGCAGGCCCGGCGGGTGCTGCCCGAGCCCGATGTCGCGGGCTCGCGCTAGCCTGCGCGCATGAGGATTCTCCACACCTCCGATTGGCATATCGGCCGGACGTTCTTCGGCGAGGACGTCTCCGCGCAGCTGCGCGAGGCCCTCCTCGCGCTCGTCGCGGCGGCGCGCGAGCACGAGGTCGACGCCGTGGTGGTCGCGGGCGACGTCTTCGACTCGACGATGCCCTCGGCCGCGGCCTTCGACTTCCTCACCGACATCCTCGTCGCGCTGCACGAGACCGGCGCCCGGGTGGTGCTCACGAGCGGCAACCACGACTCCGCCTCGCGGCTGCGCTTCCAGTCCCGCTGGGCGCGCGCCTCCGGGATCCACGTGATCGCCGATCCCGAGTCGGCCTTCGGAGCGATCGAGCTCCGGGACGAGCACGGCCCCGTGCGCGTCTACGGCGTGCCCTATCTCGAGCCGGCCCTCATCCGCCACGTCGAGGGCGCGCCGGCGAGCCGGACGCAGGAGGCGGCGATGCGCTGGGCCGCCGACCTCGCGCGCGCCGATCTGGACGCCTCCGGCTCGCCCCGCTCCCTGCTGATCGCCCACTGCTTCGCCGCGGGCGTGCCTGCTTCCGCGGACGCCCAGGACATCGAGCGCGACCTCACCGCCGGCGGCCTCGACGTCGTGCCCGTCGAGGTCTTCGACGGCTTCGACTACGTGGCGCTCGGGCACATCCACGGCCGCGCGACGCTGCGCGACCGCGTCCGCTACTCCGGCTCGCCGCTGCACTACTCGTTCTCCGAGGCCGGCTCCCCCAGGGGCGCCTGGCTGGTCGAGCTGGACGCGCACGGGTTCGCCGGCGCCGAGTGGCTGCCGCTGCCCGTCCCGCGCCCCCTCGTGCGCCTGCGCGACTCGCTCCGGGCGCTGCTCGAGGCGCCCGACTATGAGGCCGTGCGCGAGCACTGGGTCGCCGCGACCCTCACCGATGAGCGCCGCCCCGTGGACGCGATGTCCCGGCTGCGCACGCGGTTCCCCCGGGCCGTGCACGTCGAGCACGCCCCCGCCGAGCGACGCGGGCGGGAGCACGGCGGCTACGCGGCGACGCTCGCGAAGGCCCCGACCGACGCGGAGCGCATCGAGCGCTTCCTGGAGCACACCCGCAACGGGCAGGGCCCGACGGAGGCCGAGCGGCGCATCCTCGAGGAGGCGCTCGACGAGTACGCCGCGCAGGAGGCATCGCGATGAGGCTCCTCGCCCTCGAGCTCCGGGGCTTCGGGCCGTTCCGCGACCCGCAGCGCATCGACTTCGCGCGCTTCGACGAGGAGGGGCTCTTCCTCATCCGGGGCAGGACCGGGGCCGGCAAGTCCAGCGTGCTCGACGCGATCGTCTACGCGCTCTACGGCAGCACGCCCCGCTACGAGGGGGCGTCGAAGGAGGTGCGCAGCACGTTCTGCTCCCTCGAGGAGCCCACCTCGGTGATGCTCGAGTTCGAGCACGGCGGCGCGCGCCATCGGGTGACCCGGGCGCCCGAGTACGAGGCCGCCAAGGCGCGCGGCACCGGCACGACCGTGCGCCCGTCGGCCCAGCGGCTCGAACGGCTCGAGGGGGCGACCTGGGTGGCGCTGGCGACGAGGGCGCGCGACGTCGCGGAACTCCTCGCGGGCATCTTCCCCCTCACGGCGGGCGAGTTCCTGCAGGTCGTCATGCTCGCGCAGAACAAGTTCCAGGAGTTCCTCCGCGCCGATTCCGCGAATCGGCAGCGGCTGCTGCGCACGCTCTTCCGGACCCGGCGGTACGAGCGGATCGCGGGGCTCGTCGTCGAACGCGCGAAGACCTCGGGCGCGGAGCTCACGGCCGAGCGCAGGCGGCTCGAGGACGTGGCGGTGCGCCTCCGCGGCGTCGAGGCCGATCTCGACGCCGCGGAGCGGGAGATCGACGGCGCCGGGGATGCCGCCGCCGGGGACGAGACCGGCGCCGCATCCGACGTTGCGAGGCGCCTCGGCACCGAGTCCGTCGGCACCGAGTCCGTCGGCAGGGAATCCGTCGGCAGGGAATCCGTCGGCACGGCTCCCGATGACGCGGAGCCTCGCGGCACGGCGCCCGGCTCCGCCGCGGACGATCCGCCTCTCGACGCCGAATGGCTCGGGCATCTGCTGGAGCGCGGCGAAGCGCACCTCGCCGACTGCCGCTCCCGAGAGGCGCGGTGCAGGAGCTCGCTCGAGCGCGCATCCGAGCGGCGCCGGCTCGGCGAGCGCACCCTCGACCTGCAGCGCCGTCGCGACGCGGCCCGCGCCGAGCGCGCCGAGCGCGAGGCGGATCGGGAGCGCATCGACAGCGAGGTCGCCGACCGGCTCGCCGCGGACGAGCGCGCCCGTCCGCTGCTCGCCGCCGTGGCCGCGGATGAGCGCCGCCGTGCGGTGCGTTCGGCCGCCCTCGAACGGCTCGAGGAGGCACGGGCGCATCTCCTCGAGGAGTGCCATATCGAGGCGGCGGCCGGCCGCGCCCTGCCGCACGACGGCCTGCGCGTCGGGGAACCCTCCGATCGTGACGCCGGAGCGCCTCCGGCAGGCGCGGAGAGCCGGGCTCCCGACGAGGCCGCCGCCGCTCGCGAGGCCGCGGAGCGGGTGCTCACCGAGCTCTTCGGGTCGCTCTCGGACGGCGCCGACCTGGACGACCGCATCGAGTCCGAGGCAGAGCGCTGCCGCGAGCTCGAGAAGACGGTACGCGAGCTCGAGGCGCGCGCGGCCGAGCTCGAGCTTCGGCGCGCCGAGCGGCCGGAGGCGCGGGAGCGCCTCGCGGAGCGTCGGGCCGAGGCGCGCGCGAGCGCCCAGAGTCTCGAGCGCGCCGACGAGACGCTCGAGCGCCTTCGGAACCAGGAGGCCGCCGCGCGGGCGCTGCCGGAGCTCGAGGAGCGTCTCGGCTCCGCCCTCGCCGCGGTGCGGCGGGCGGAGGCCGACGCCGACGAGGCGGAGCGGGCGGTGCGCGAGCGCTACGACCGCCGCTGGCGAGGGGCGGCCCCGCACCTCGCCGCGGATCTGCGGCCGGGCGGCCCCTGCCCCGTCTGCGGCTCGCTCGAGCATCCCGCTCCAGCCGCCGCGTCGATCGAGCCGGTCTCCGACGCCGAGATCGACGCCGCCGAACACGCCGCGGCGAAGGCGGATGCGGAGCTCGCGCAGGCCCGCGAACGCGCCGAGACGGCGAGCAAGGAGCACGCCGCGAGGGCCGCCGAGACCGGCGGACTCGATATCGCGGCAGCGGCGGCGCGGGTCGAGGCGGCGCTCGCCGAGGTGGGGCGCGCACGAGACGCGGATGAGCGGGCCGCGGCCCTCGCGGCCGAGATCGAGGCGCTCGACGCCGCCGACGCCGAGGACGCGAGGGCCGGCCGGGCGCTCGACCGGCGACTCCAGGAGCATCGCGCCGCGGCGACCCGCGCGGCGGGCGCGCTCGAGCAGCTGCGCGCCGAGCAGCGCGCCCTCCGGGGAGCATTCGACACGGTACGGGACCGACTGCGGCGGACGGAGGCGCTGCTCGAGGCCGTGCGCGCCCGGAACCGGGCCGAGCGCGCCGCCGAGTCGGCCGGCGAGGAGGCCGACGCCGCCCGCGAGACGCTCGTCGCCGCGCTCGCCGAGAGCGGGTTCGAGGATGCCGGGGCCGTGCGCGCGGCGCATCTCGAGGATTCGACGAGGCGGGCGCTCGCCGAGGAGCTCGACGCCCATCGCACCGCGCTGCGCACGGCGCTCCGCGCCCTCGCGGAGCCGGACCTCGACGGCCTGCCCGAGGCCCGGGTCGACCTCGAGCCGCTCCGCACCGCGGAGCGCACGGCTGCGGACGCGCTCAACGCGGCGGCGACCCGTATCGGGGCCGCGGAACGCCTGCACCGTACCGCGGCCGACGAGGCCGAGCGGGCGCGCGCCGCGATGCGCCGGCTCGATGAGCTCGGCGAACGCGCCGAGGCCGAGCGGCAGCTCGCGTCGGACCTCTCCGGGCAGAACGAGCGCCGGATCAACCTCGAGGCGTTCGTGCTCGCCGGCCACTTCGAGGAGATCATCGCCGCGGCGAATGCCCGCCTCGGGGGCATCACCGCCGGCCGCTACGAGCTCGAGCTCGACGACGGCCTCGCCGGCAGGCAGCGGCAGTCCGGGCTCGGGCTGCGGATCTTCGACGTCTACAACGGCAGGTCGCGGACCCCCGCCTCGCTCTCGGGCGGCGAGACCTTCCTCGTGTCCCTCGCGCTCGCGCTCGGGCTCGCCGACGTCGTCTCCGCCCAGGCCGGCGGCATCGCCCTCGACACCATGTTCATCGACGAGGGCTTCGGATCGCTCGACGGCGACACCCTCGAGCTGGCGATGCGGACCCTCGACGATCTGCGGCAGGGCGGCAGGACGATCGGCGTGATCAGCCATGTGCGCTCGATGCACGAGCGCATCCCGGCGCAGCTCGACGTGCGCGTGCGCCCCGACGGCGCCAGCGAGATCGTGGCGGAGCCCGCCTCCGGCCCGGCGGACTGACCCGGTCGGTGCGCCGGCCCGGAGCGGGTCGGTCGACCGGTCAGCCGCGCTCGACGGCGCCGGCGAGGAAGTCGGCGAGATCGCCGATCTCCTCCTCCGAGACGGCGTGGCCGAGCCCGGGATACACGCGGATCGTCGCCTCGGAGTGCTCCCGCAGCCATGACTCCGTGATGAGGAACGCCTCGGGAGGGATCATGGAGTCGTCCCGGTCGCCGCGGCCGAAGAACACCCGCCGCGCCCGGGCCGCGAGCCCCTCGTCGCCCTCGTGCGGCGCCGGGTCCACGAATCCCGACAGCACCGCGGCCGCCGGCACCCGGTCGGGCCGCGCGCGCAGCAGCTCGAGCGCCATGAGCCCGCCCTGCGAGAAGCCGACCGGCACGACGGGCCGCCCCGGCTCGATCCGCTCGTCCACGAATTCCACCAGCCCGGCCGCGGCCGCATCCACGGCCCCGCGATCGAGCTCGGCGTACTGGCCGATCGGGAACCACGCGGAACCGCCCATCGTCGGGACGGGGTATGGCGCGCGCACCGAGCACCAGTCCCACCCGTCCCCGAGCCGGGAGACGATCCCCGGCAGATCGCGCTCGTTCGACCCGAATCCGTGCAGCAGCAGGAGCAGCGGGCCCTCCTGGGCGCGGGGGCCCGCGGGGCCGATGGCGGTCGTGATGGGGGCTATCGGCGGCAGCCGATTCGGCTCGGCGCTGGATTCGGTCGTCATGCCTGCCAGTATGCATGGAAGGGCCCGAGCAGGAAGGCATCGGCGCCCAGCCCGGCGGGCTGCCTGCCAGTATGCACGGAGGGGCCCGGCCGACCGGCCGGACCCCTCCGCACGCGTGTCGCCGCGCGACCCGCCGCAGCGCCTACTCCTGCGGCTCCGCGGACTCGCGCCGGCGCATCCCCTCGGCGAGGGCCGAGCCGGTGCGCTCTCCCTGCACGCCCGACTGGATGAGCGCGCCGAGGTCGATGCCCGTCGCGGCGTTGATCGCGTCGAACGGGGCCTTGAGCGTCGCCGCCGACTGCGCGGCCTGGTGCTCCGCCGCGCCCTCGGCCGAGATCACCGTGTAGCCGCCGATCGCGGTCTGCGCCTTGGCGAACTCCGCGACCATCGGCACGAGCTGGTCGATGAGCTTCTGGGTGATGAGCGCCTGCTCGTGCTTCTCGATCGCCTCGCCGATCGCGAGCTGCGACGCGGCCTCGGCCTCGCCGGCCTGACGGATCGCCTCGGCCTCGGCCTCGGCCTGCACGCGGCGGGCGTGGGCCTCGGCATCCGCCTCGGCTCGTCTCGCGGCCGCCTCGGCCTCGGCGTGCGTGGTGCGGGCCGCGGCCTCCGCGCGGGCCGCCGTGGTGCGCGCCTGCGCATCGGCGTCCGCGACCTTCTTGCGGGTCTCGGCCTCCTTCGACTCCTGGTAGGCGCGCGCGTCGGCCTTCCGCTCCTGGTCGTACAGGTTCGCGTCGGCGACCTTCTTCACCTCGGCGTCGAGCTCGGACTGCTTGTTGTTCGCCTCCTGCTCGAGCACCGCCTGCTGCAGCTCGGCGCGGCGGAGGGCCTCCGCCTGCTCGGCCTCGGCGTTCGCGCGGCCGACCTTCGCCTTCGCGGCGGCCTCGGACTCCTGGAACGCCGTACGCTCGCCGAGCGTCTCGGTGTTCGTCTCGATCTGGCGCTTGGCGACCGCGCGCTCGGCGTCGATCCGCGCGGTGTCGGCCTCCCGGTGCACGCGCTGGAGCTCCTGCGCGCCGAGCGCCTCGATGTAGCCGCCCTGATCGGTGATGCCGAGGATCTGGAAGGAGTCGAGCACGAGGCCCTGGCGCTCGAGGTCGCCCTCGATGCCCTCCGCGATCTGCGCCGCGAGGGCCTTGCGGTCCTTCATGAGCGTCTCGACGGTCAGCGTGGCGACCACACCGCGCAGGGCGCCCTCGAGCACCTCGGTGGTGAAGGCCTCGATGGCGCGGTCCTGCGAGAGGAATCGCTCGGCGGCCCGGCGGATGTAGTCGGGGTTGGAGCCGACCTTGACGAGCGCGATGCCCTCGACGTCCACGGTCACGCCGTTCGCGGCCTGCGCGGTGGGCTTGATCTCGATCGACCGCGAGCGCAGCGAGAGCTTGGAGGAGCGCTGCGTGAAGGGGTTGACGAAGAGGCCGCCGCCGGAGACGACGTCGATCTTCGAGGACTCGGCGCCGCGCTTGGCCTTGCCCGTGATGACGAGGGCCTCGTCGGCTGCGGCGGTGCGGTACCAGGTGCGGGTGATGATCGCGAACACGATCGCGATCACGACGATGATCACGAGCGCGACGATGCCGCCCACGATCAGCAGGGGTGTCAGGACGAAGTCCATAGGCGATGGGCCTTTCATGCGTTGTGCCGGCGGGTCGGCATCGCCTTCCGTCGCGATGTGACCTGGGCCGAGGATGAACTGAGACGATTATCCTCGAGCCGCCTCCCCCGCCGCATCCGGCCGCGGTCGGATGCGGCGCGCGCCGGACCGGCTCTCGTGCGACGCAGACGGTGGCATGCTGGATGCCATGTTCGATCTCGAGGCGATCGCGGCGGGGCTGCCCGCGGCGCGGCTGATCCCCGATCTCGACCGGGCCGTGCGCGATCGCGGCCGGGCGGTGGTCGAGGCGCCGCCGGGCTCCGGCAAGACGACGATCGTGCCGCCCGCGGTCGCGAACGCGCGCGGTCGCGTCCTGGTGGCGCAGCCGCGGCGGATCGCGGCCCGCGCGGCCGCCTCCCGGCTCGCGGCGCTGGCGGGGACCCGCGTGGGCGAGGCGGTCGGGTACTCGATCCGGGGCGAGCGCCGGGCGGGCCCGGCGACGAGGATCGAGTTCGTGACCTCCGGGATCCTGCTGCGCCGGCTGCTGCGGGATCCGGAGCTGCCGGGGGTGGACGCCGTCGTCCTCGACGAGGTGCACGAGCGGCATCTCGACACGGATCTCGCGGCGGCCATGCTCGCGGAGGTCGGGACGCTGCGGGAGGATCTCGCGATCCTCGCGATGTCGGCCACGCTCGACGCGGGCCGCTGGGCGTCGCTGCTGGGGCGCGCGGCGGGCGAGGCGGCGCCCGTGGTCCGCGCGCCGGCCGCGCCGCATCCGCTCGAGATCCGCTGGGCGCCGTTCGCCGGCGCGCGGCTCGACCGGCGGGGCGTCTCGCGCGAGTTCCTCGCGCACGTGGCGCGCACCGCCGCCGGGGCCATGCGCGCCTCGGATTCGGGTTCGGTGCTCGTCTTCTTGCCGGGCGGCTACGAGGTCGACGCCGTCGTGCGCGAGCTGCGGGCCCTCGGCGTCGACGCGCTGCCGCTGACGGGCTCGCTCTCGAGCGCGGAGCAGGACGCCGCGCTCGCGCCCGGGCCGAGGCGCGCCATCGTCGCGACCTCGGTGGCGGAGTCCTCCCTGACGGTTCCCGATGTCCGGCTGGTGGTGGATTCGGGGCTCGCCCGGGTGCCGCGGCTCGACGTCGAGCGCAATATCTCGGGGCTCGTCACCGAATCGGTCTCGCAGGCCTCGGGCGACCAGCGGGCGGGCCGTGCCGCCCGGCTCGGCCCTGGGATCGCCATCCGCTGCGCCGCCGAGCACGAGTGGGCGGGCTTCCCCCGCGAGGCCCGCCCGGAGATGCTGAGCGGCGACCTCACGGCCGCCGCCCTGGCCCTCGCGGTCTGGGGCGCCCCCGGCGGCCGGGGCATGGCGCTGCCCGATGCGCCGGAGCCGCGCGCGCTCGCGCTGGCCCACGAGACGCTCCGCTCGCTCGGCGCGATCGAGCTCGACGGGGAGCGCGTGGCGGTCACGGCCCGGGGCCGGCGGCTCGCCGAGGTGCCGGCGCATCCCCGCCTCGCCCGGGCGCTGCTGGACGGCGCCGAGCGGCTCGGGCCCCGGCGCGCGGGTGAGCTGGTCGCCGCGATCGAGAGCGCGGAGCGCGCGCCGGGCGCCGACCTCGCGGCCGCGCTGCGCCGGCTCCGGGACGGCTCCTCGCGCGAGGCCCGGCGCTGGCGGCGGGATGCCGACCGGCTCGCCGGGATCGCGGGGGCTGCGGGCGGCCGCCCCGCCCCGCCCTCCTCGGACGACACGGCGCTCGGCGTCATCGCGGCGCTCGCCTATCCTGAGCGGCTCGCCCGGGCCCGCGGCGAGGGGTCCGAGGACTACCTGCTCGCCGGCGGCACCGGCGCCTCGCTCCCCCGGGACGCCGCGCTTCGCGGCCAGCCCTGGCTCGCGATCGCCGACCTCGGCAGGAGGCCCTCCGGCGGGGCGGTCATCCGCGCCGCGGCCCCGATCGACCCGGATCTCGCCATCGAGCTGGCCGGGCCCCTCCTCGAGGAGCGCGTGGAGACCCGATGGCGGGACGGGAAGGCCCGTGCGCGGCGCATCCGCCGGCTGGGGGCGATCGAGCTCTCGGCCGCCCCGGTCGCGCCGAGCCCCGCGCAGGCGCGGGCCGCGCTCGCCGAGGCCCTCGCACGGGACGGCCTCTCGATGCTGCCGTGGCCGCCCGCGGCGGTGCAGCTGCGCAACCGCCTCGCGCTGCTGCGCGGCGAGCTGGGCGAGCCGTGGCCGGACGTCTCCGACGCCGGGCTGCGGAAGCGGCTCGAGGAGTGGCTCGGCCCCGAGCTCGATGCCGTCTCCCGCGGCGCCCCGCTCGGGCGCGTCGACGTGCTCGGCGCCCTCCGACGGCTCCTGCCCTGGCCCGAGGCCGCGCGCCTCGACGAGCTCGCGCCGGAGCGCATCGAGGTGCCGAGCGGTTCCCGCATCCGCGTCGACTACCCGGACCCGGGAACCGAGCGGCCCCGGCCCGTCCTGCGGGTCAAGCTGCAGGAGTGCTTCGGGTGGCTCCGCACCCCGCGGCTCGTCGACGGCCGCGTCCCGCTGCTGCTCCAGCTGCTCTCCCCGGCGGGCAGGCCGGTCGCGATCACGGACGATCTCGAGTCGTTCTGGGCCGGGCCCTACGCCCAGGTGCGAGCCGAGATGCGGGGCCGCTACCCCAAGCATCCGTGGCCCGAGGATCCGCTCGCCGCAGAGCCCCGCCGCGGCGTGAAGCGCCCCGCTCGCTGATCCGCCCGGGGCCACGCCCGCTCGGCGTTGAGGCGGCTCTGATCGGCGCTGGCTAGCCTGCGGGGATGAGCATCGATATTCCTTCCGCAGAAGACTTTGCCCAGCTGACCAGGCACCGCGACGTGGCGAGCGTGTCGATCTACGTGAGCGCCGCGGAGCACGGGAAGGACGACGGCCAGCGTCCCCCGATCGCCCACGACACCGAGGCCGCGCGCCTCTCGCTCCGATCAGCCGCGAACGCCGCGCTCGCGGAGCTCGCCGAGATCGACATCCCCAAGCCCGAGCGCGAGGCGATCGCCGAGCGGATCCGGGAGCTCGAGGGCGATCGCGACTTCTGGGGCACCCAGGCTCGCAGCGTCGCCGTCTTCGCCTCGCCCGAGGGCATCCGCGCCTTCCGCCTGATGAACCGCCTCGCGCCGCTCACCGCCGTCGGCGACCGGTTCGACGTCGGCCCGCTCGTGCGCGCCTCGAGCTTCGCCCACACCGGCTACGTGCTCGCCGTCACCGAGGGCGACGTCCGGCTGCTCTACCTCGACTCGGCGGCGACGAGCCGGAGCATCGAGCTGCGCTCGCTCCCCGAGGACGCCTCGGACGTGCTGAGCAACTCCGTCACCACCGGACGGTTCGACCGGCATCGGGCCGACGGCACGCTCGGACCGAAGATCGAGCAGCGGCGCTACTGCACCATCGTGCAGGACGCGGTGCTCGCCGAGATCGGCGAGGACTCGGTGCCGCTCGTGCTCGCCGCGGCCGCCGACCTCGATCCGGCGTACCGGCAGGTCAACCGCTACGGCGCGCTGCTCGAGGAGGGCATCTCGGCGAACCCCGCCTCGCTCTCGCTCGCGGATCTCGAGCAGCGCGGCCGCGCCGTCCTCGACCGCGAGTACCGGCGCGGCCTCGCGGAGTGGTGCGAGCGCTTCGGCACCCAGAAGGCGCACCGCCGGGCCGGCTCGAACCTCGAGGCGGTGGCGAAGGCGGCCAGCGCCGGCCAGGTGGAGGAGCTGCTGTTCGACATCGAGGCGAACGACGAGGGGGTCATCGACGAGTTCGGCGCCGTGTTCCCGGTCCCGGAGCCCGGGCCGACCACCTACCGGCTCGTCGACGAGATCGCGGCGCGGGTGCTGCGCACCGGCGGTCGCGTCGTCGCGGTGCGCCGGGCGGATCTGCCGGACGACTCCCCGGTGGCCTCGATCTTCCGAACGGCGGTCGAAGGGTAGCCGGAGCGAGTAGCCTTGAGGGCATGACGCCTCATTCCAATGGCCCCGAAACGAACGGTTCCGCCTCCGAGGCGCCCGATGCCACCCCCAAATTCGCAGAACTCGGCTTGAGCGCACCCGTGCTCGAAGCGATCAGCGCGATCGGCTACGAGCGCCCGTCCCCCATCCAGGCGGCGACCATCCCGACCCTCCTCGAGGGCCGGGATGTCGTCGGCCTCGCGCAGACCGGCACCGGCAAGACCGCCGCGTTCGCGCTGCCCGTGCTCTCTCGCATCGAGCCCGGCCAGCGCGCGCCGCAGGCGCTCGTGCTCTCCCCGACCCGAGAGCTCGCGCTGCAGGTGGCGGAGGCGTTCGAGAGCTTCGCGTCAAAGCTCCCCGACGTCCGCCTGCTGCCCATCTACGGCGGCCAGGCCTACGGCGGCCAGCTCTCGGCCCTGCGCCGCGGCGTGGATGTCGTGGTCGGCACGCCCGGCCGCATCATGGACCACCTCAAGCGGGGCACCCTCGACCTCACCCAGCTCCGCTTCCTCGTGCTCGACGAGGCCGACGAGATGCTGAAGATGGGCTTCGCGGAGGACGTCGAGACCATCCTCGCGGACACGCCCGCCGAGAAGCAGGTCGCCCTGTTCTCCGCCACCATGCCGCCGCAGATCCGCCGCATCTCGCAGAAGTACCTCAACGACGCCGCCGAGATCACGGTCAAGTCGAAGACCACCACCTCCTCGAACATCGAGCAGCGCTACCTGATCGTCTCCTACCAGCAGAAGGTCGACGCCCTCACGCGCATCTTCGAGGTCGAGGAGTTCGAGGGCATGATCGTCTTCGTGCGCACCAAGAGCGAGACGGAGCAGCTCGCCGAGAAGCTCCGCGCCCGCGGGTTCTCTGCGGGATCGCTCAACGGCGACGTGCCGCAGGCCCAGCGCGAGCGGCTCGTCGACAATCTCAAGTCGGGCCGGCTCGACGTGCTCGTCGCCACCGACGTCGCGGCGCGCGGCCTCGACGTGGAGCGCATCACGCACGTCGTGAACTTCGACATCCCCACCGACCCGGAGTCCTACGTGCACCGCATCGGCCGCACGGGCCGCGCGGGCCGTTCGGGCATCGCCATCAGCTTCGTCACCCCGCGCGAGCGGCGCCTGCTCAACCACATCGAGCGCACCACCCGGCAGCCCATGACCGAGGTGCAGCTGCCCTCGGTCGCAGACATCAACGAGACGCGGCTCACCAGGTTCGACGACGAGATCACCAAGGCGCTCGAGCAGACCGAGCGCGTCTCCGCCTTCCGCGACATCATCGACCACTACGTGCGCCACCACGACGTGCCCGAGCTCGACGTCGCCGCCGCCCTCGCGGTGGTCGGCCAGGGCGAGGACCGCCTGCTGCTCGACCCCCAGAAGGACGAGCTGCGGACCTCGGGCCGGGGCGAGCGCCGCGGCGAGGACCGCGAGCGCGGGCCCCGCCGCGAGCGGAGCTCCGAGGGCCTGACGGGCTACCGCATCGAGGTCGGCAAGCGCGACGGCGCGATGCCGGGCCGCATCGTCGGCGCCCTGGCGAACGAGGGCGGCCTCTCGCGCGAGCAGATCGGCTCGATCAAGATCTTCCCGAGCTTCTCGATCGTCGAGCTGCCCGAGAACCTCGACCGGTCGGTGCTCGACCGGCTGCGGAACACGCAGGTCGGCGGGCGCGACATCGACATCAAGCCGGACAAGGGCGGCCGGGGGCGCGGCGGGCGGAACGACGACCGCGGCGGCTACCGGGGAGGCCGCGGCGGCTACGACCGCGACGACCGCCGGGGCCGCGGCGGCTACGACCGCGGCGGACGCGGCGGCTACGACCGCGATGACCGCGGCGGACGGGGCCGGCGCGACGACTGGGACGGCGGCGGGCGGAAGCCCTTCAAGCGCTACTAGCTCGGAAGGCGTCCCAACCGGCCGGTCCGGCGCCCCTCCTCGGAGGCGCGCCGGACCGGCCGTCGGTTTTCTTCGCGCCGCGACGTGTGCTTCCCTGTGCTGATGGCATCGGACGGGAACACGAGGACCCTTCGGCGGGCGCGGATCGGCGCAACCGCCGCGTTCATGGTGAACGGCGCCATGCCCGCGACCCTGCTCGCCCGCTACGCGGAGGTCAAGGAGACGTTCGGGCTCACGACGGGCGCGTTCGGCCTCGTCGTGGTGGCGACAACGATCGGCATGGCCGCCGTCCTCCACCTCCCCGGCGTCCTGCTGCGGCGGTTCGGGGCGCGCGCCGTGACGGTGCTCGGCACCGGCGGCATCGCCCTCGCCTTCGTCCTCGCGGCCGTGGGCGTCCTGACGCTGCAGCTCTGGGTCTTCGTCCTCGGCCTCCTCCTCGCCGGATTCCTCGACTCGACCGTCGACGTCGCCCAGAACGCGCAGGGGCTCCGCGTCCAGGAGGAGCTGGGGCGATCCGTGCTCACCTCGATGCACGCGGGCTGGAGCATCGGCGCCGCCGCGGGCGGCGCGGTCGGCACCCTCGCGGCCACGCTCGGCGTGCCGCTCGTCCTCCACCTGCTCGTGTGGGGCGCCTTCCTCACGGCGACCGTCGCGATCGCCGGCACCGCCTTCATCCCCGCCGATCGGGGCGAGGACGAGGAGCGGCCCGGCAGGGTGCCCGCCTCGGCGTGGCGGTTCCTCATCCCGCTGTCGCTGGTCGCGATCGCGGGCATCACCGTCGAGGACATCGGCAACAACTGGTCCGCGGTGCTGCTGAGCGGCGAGCGCGGCATCGAGCCCGCCTCGGCGGGCATCGGGCTCACCGTGCTGCTCGCCGCCCAGTTCGCGGGCCGGCTGCTCGGCGACGCCGTCATCAACGCCTTCGGCGCGAACCGCACGATCGTCGCGAGCCTCATCGGCATCCTCCTCGGCGTGGGCCTCGTGGCCTGGGCGCCCGACGCGGCGCTCACGCTCGTCGGCTTCGCGATCGCGGGGTGCAGCAGCGCCGTGACCGTCCCCCTCGCCTTCGCGAAGGCGGACGCCGTGCCGGGCATCCGCGAGCACACGGGCGTCACGCTCGTGGCCTGGACGATGCGGCTCGGGCTGATCGCGCTGACCCCCTCGATCGCCGGGCTCGGCGACCTGTTCACCCTGCCGATCGCACTGAGCATCATCGCGCTCGTGCCGTTCGCCGCGCTCGTGCTGCGGCTCGCCATGCCCGACGGGGATCGCGCATACACTCGTTCCTCATGAGCGACACCTCGGTCCACATCGCCGACAGCCACAACGTCATCCGCGTCATCGGCGCACGGGAGAACAACCTCAAGAACATCAGCGTCGACATCCCCAAGCGGCGGCTCACCGTCTTCACCGGCGTCTCCGGCTCCGGCAAGAGCTCGCTCGTCTTCGGCACGATCGCCGCCGAGTCGCAGCGCATGATCAACGAGACCTACAGCGCCTTCCTCCAGGGGTTCATGCCCTCGCTCGCCCGCCCGGAGGTCGATCGGCTCGAGGGCCTCACGACCGCCATCATCGTCGACCAGGAACGGCTCGGCGCGAACCCCCGCTCGACGGTCGGCACCGCCACCGACGTGAACGCGATGCTGCGCATACTCTTCAGCCGTCTCGCGCAGCCGCAGATCGGCGGGCCGCAGGCGTACTCCTTCAACGTCCCCTCGGTGCAGGCCAGCGGCGCGATCACCGTCAAGCGCGGCAACACGATCGCCGAGAAGGCCACCTTCGAGCAGACCGGCGGCATGTGCCCCCGCTGCGAGGGCATGGGCGTGATCAACGACATCGACCTGGGCGAGATCTACGACGAGGACCTGAGCCTGCGCGAGGGCGCGATCAAGGTGCCCGGCTACACCGCCGACGGCTGGTACGTGAAGCTCTTCGCCGCCTCCGGGTTCATGGACCCGGGCAAGCCCATCAAGCGCTATACGAAGCGCGAGCTCCACGACTTCCTCTACAAGGAGCAGGTCAAGGTGAGGCTCGAGGGGGCGAACATGACCTACGAGGGGCTCATCCCGAAGATCCAGAAGTCGATGCTGCAGAAGGACCGCGACTCGATGCAGCCGCACATCCGCGCCTTCGTCGACCGCGCCGTGACGTTCACCGCCTGCCCCGACTGCGAGGGCACCCGGCTCGCGGAGGGGGCCCGCGAGTCCCGGATCGACGGCACGAGCATCGCGGACGCGTGCCGCATGCAGATCACCGAGCTCGCGGAGTGGGTGCGCGGCATCGACGAGCCCGGGCTCGCCCCGCTGCTCGAGAGCATCGCGGACACCCTCGACTCCTTCATCGACATCGGCCTCGGGTACCTCTCGCTCGACCGCCCCGCCGGCACGCTCTCCGGCGGCGAGGCGCAGCGCACCAAGCTCATCCGCCATCTGGGCTCGGCCCTGACCGATGTCACCTACGTGTTCGACGAGCCCACGATCGGCCTGCACCCGCACGACATCCAGCGGATGAACGAGCTCCTGCTGCAGCTGCGCGACAAGGGCAACACCGTGCTCGTGGTCGAGCACAAGCCCGAGACGATCGCGATCGCCGACCACGTGGTGGACCTCGGCCCGCGCGCGGGCGCCGCCGGCGGCGAGATCACCTTCGAGGGCTCGGTCGCCGCGCTCCGCGGGAGCGGCACCCTGACCGGAGCCCACCTCGCCTACCGCGCCTCGCTCAAGGAGGAGGTCCGCGCGCCCCGCGGCCGCGTCGAGATCCGGGACGCGCACTCGCACAACCTGCGGCACGTGGACGTGGACGTGCCCCTCGGGGTGCTCTGCGTCGTGACCGGCGTCGCGGGCTCCGGCAAGAGCTCCCTCGTCGAGGGCTCGCTGCCCGCCGCGATCGGGGAAGGCGAGGAGCTCATCGCCATCGACCAGAGCGCGATCCGGGGCTCGCGCCGCAGCAACCCCGCCACCTACACGGGGCTCCTCGACCCCATCCGCAAGGCCTTCGCCAAGGCCAACGGCGTCAAGCCCGCGCTGTTCAGCGCCAACTCGGCCGGCGCCTGCCCGGCCTGCAAGGGGCTCGGCCTCGTCTTCACCGAGCTCGGCGTCATGGCCACCGTCTCGAGCATCTGCGAGGAGTGCGGCGGCAAGCGCTTCCAGGCCGAGGTGCTCGAGTACACGCTCGGAGGCCTCGACATCAGCGAGGTGCTCGGGCTCTCCGTCTCTCGCGCCCGCGAATTCTTCGCCGAGGGCGAGGCCCGCACCCCGGCCGCCTCGAAGGTCCTCGACCGGCTCGAGGACGTGGGGCTCGGCTACCTCACGCTCGGGCAGCCCCTCTCGACGCTCTCCGGCGGCGAGCGGCAGCGCATCAAGCTCGCCACCCGGATGGGTGGGAAGGGCGGCGTCTACGTGCTCGACGAGCCCACCACCGGCCTCCACCTCGCGGACGTCGAGCAGCTGCTGGCGCTGCTGGACCGGCTGGTGGACGCCGGCAAGTCGGTCGTCGTGATCGAGCACCACCAGGCGGTCATGGCCCATGCCGACTGGATCATCGACCTCGGCCCCGGGGCCGGGAGCGAGGGCGGCCGCGTGGTCTTCGAGGGCACCCCGCGAGCGCTCGTGGCGGAGGCGGGCACGCTCACCGGGCGGCACCTGCGGGAGTACGTCTCGGCCCCCTGAGCGGTTCTCCCACCTCCCGTCCGGGCGATTCCCCGCCCGCGCTCCTAGCCTGAGGGCGCGGGCGCGGCGCCCGCGCCGCTGCGAGCGAAGGAGCCATCATGCAGTTCATCACGCCGAACATCTGGTGCGACGGCGATGCCGAGGAGGCGGTGGACTTCTACCTCGGCGCCTTCCCAGAGGCCGTCAGGACCTCGATATCCCACTACCCGTCCGAGGGGCTGCCGGAGTTCCAGCGGAGCATGGCGGGCGAGGTGCTGACCATCGGGTTCCAGATCGCCGACACAGAGTTCATCGCGATCAACGCGGGCGACGAGTTCCGGCCGAACCCCGCGATCTCGTTCACGGTGAACGTCGACCCCTCGGCGCGGGCGGACGCCCGCGGGCACATCGAGCGGCTCTGGGAGCGGCTCGGCGAGGGCGGCGAGGTCCTCATGCCCCTCGACGCGTACCCCTTCTCGGAGCTGTACGGCTGGGTGCAGGACCGCTTCGGCACGAGCTGGCAGCTCCTCCTCTCGCAGCCGACCGGGGAGCTCCAGCCGGTGATCATCCCCACGTTCATGTTCGGCGGCCCCGTCGTCAATCGGGCCCGCGCGGCGATGGAGCGCTGGACCGGGATCTTCCGCGACTCCCGGATGGGCGCCGTCGCCGAGTACCCCGAGCAGACGGGGCCGGCCTCCCCCGGGTCCGTCATGCACGGCCGCTTCGTGCTCGGCGGCGGCCATTTCGCCGCGATGGACAGCGGCGTCGAGCAGGGCTTCACCTTCACCGAGGGCGTCTCCCTGCAGGTGAACTGCCGGGATCAGGCCGAGATCGACCGGTACTGGCACGCCCTCTCGGCCGTCCCCGACGCGGAGGCGTGCGGCTGGTGCAAGGACGAGTTCGGGGTGAGCTGGCAGATCGTCCCCGAGGACATGGACGACCTCATGACCCGGCCGCGCGCGTACGAGACGCTCATGACGATGCGCAGGATCGAGATCGCGCGCTTCTCCTGATCGCCGGCCTCCGCCCGCGTCCGGCGGCTTCGGTGTAGGTTCGCGGTATGGCACATGCATCGGGGCGGACCGGGACGCGGAGCCGGGGCCGGACGTGGGCGCGCGTGCTCGTCCCCGCCCTCCTCATCCTCCTGTGGCTGGCGGGGGCGGGCGTCGGCGGGCCGTATTTCGGCAAGGTGTCCGAGGTCTCCTCGAACGATCAGACCGCCTATCTGCCCGATTCGGCCGACGCGACGCGGGTGCAGCTGCTGCTGCCGGAGTTCAGCGACTCGGACGCGATCCCCGCCGTGGTCGTGTTCGTCGGCGAGGAGGCCCTCGACGACGAGGCGCTCGACGCGATCGGCGCGGCCGTGGACCGCGCCGCCGAGATCGACGGCGTCGCGGCGGACGTCTCCCCCGTGCTCCCCTCCGAGGACGGCCTCGCGGCGCAGGCCTTCCTCCCCATCGACTCGGACGCGGAGATCGGCGACGTGGTCGCCGCCGTGCACGACGCCCTGAACGCCGATCTGCCCGAGGGCGTCGCCGCCTCGGTGACCGGCCCCGCGGGGTTCAGCGCCGATCTCATCGCCGGCTTCGCCGGCATCGACGGCCTGCTGCTGGGCGTCGCGCTCCTCGCCGTGCTCGTCATCCTCGTCCTCGTCTACCGCTCGCTGCTGCTGCCCATCGCCGTGCTGTCGACCAGCATGTTCGCGCTCTGCGTCGCGCTGCTCACGGTCTGGTGGCTCGCGAAGGCCGAGGTGCTGCTGCTGAGCGGGCAGACGCAGGGCATCCTCTTCATCCTCGTGATCGGCGCGGCCACCGACTACTCGCTGCTCTACGTCGCGAGATACCGGGAGGAGCTCCGCCAGACCACCGACAAGGGCCTCGCCACGAGGAACGCCGTGCGCGGCACGCTCGAGCCGATCCTCGCCTCGGGCGGCACCGTGATCGCCGGCCTGCTGTGCCTGCTGCTCAGCGACCTCAAGTCGAACTCCACGCTCGGCCCCGTGGCCTCGATCGGCATCGTCTTCGCGATGCTCGCGGCCCTGACCCTCCTGCCGTCGATCCTCTTCCTCTTCGGCCGTGCCGCGTTCTGGCCCCGCCGGCCGGAGTACCGGCCGCAGGCCGATCCCCACGCCGTCGCCGACCGCGGGCTGTGGGCGCGCACCGCGCGGCTCATCAGCGCCCGGCCGCGCGTCGTGTGGCTCGCCACGAGCGGCGTGCTCGTGCTCGGCGCCCTCGCGGCGACCCAGCTCGACGCCGACGGCGTCCCCCAATCGGACCTCGTACTCGGCGAGTCCGAGGCCCGCGACGGCCAGGTCGCCCTCGGCGAGCACTTCCCCCAGGGCTCCGGGAGCCCGGTCTACGTGCTCCTCCCCGAGTCGGAGCTCGACGACGCCGCGCAGCTGCTCCTCGGCCACGAGGGGCTCGACGCGGTCTCGATCGCCGCGGCGGACTCGCCGAGCGGCACCGCCCCGGTGACGGAGGCCGGCATCGAGGCGGCCGGCCCGCCGGGGACGCCGGCCCCCGAGCCGACCGTCGTCGACGGCCAGGTGCTGCTGCAGGCCACGCTCGCGGACGCCGCCGACTCGGATGCGGCGGCCGACACCGTGCGCGCGCTCCGCGCCGAGCTCGCCGGCACGAGCCCCGACGCGCTCGTGGGCGGGGTGACGGCCACCGCGGTGGACACGAACGACGCCTCGATCCACGACCGGAACCTCATCATCCCGATCGTGCTCGTGGTGATCACGCTCATCCTCATGCTGCTGCTGCGCGCGCTGGTGGCGCCGGTGCTGCTCATCCTCACGACCGTGCTGTCCTTCGGCACCGCGATGGGCGTCTCGGCGCTCGTCTTCAACGGCGTCCTCGACCTCCCCGGCGCCGATCCCGCCGTACCCCTCTACGGCTTCGTGTTCCTCGTCGCGCTGGGCATCGACTACAACATCTTCCTCATGACGCGGGTGCGCGAGGAATCGCTCGAGCACGGCACCCGACAGGGCGTCCTGCGCGGGCTCACCATCACGGGAGGGGTGATCACCTCGGCCGGCGTCGTGCTCGCGGCGACCTTCGCCGCGCTCTCGGTGATCCCGATCCTGTTCCTGGTGCAGCTCGCCTTCATCGTGGCTTTCGGCGTGCTGCTCGACACGTTCGTCGTGCGGACCCTGCTCGTGCCCGCCCTCGTCTACGATCTCGGCCGGCGGGCCTGGTGGCCCTCGCGGCTCGCGCGCCGGTCGACGCCCTGACGGGCGCCCCGGCTACCGCTCGATGCGCTCGACGAAGGGCTGGAGCTCGCGGATGATCGGCGACACCTTCTCGTCGTACCGCGCCAGCACCTCGTCGGGCGAGATCTGGTGCCGCACCACGAGGATGCGCACGAACGCCGTGAAGGTGCCGGTCACCGCGCCTGCGACGGTCTCGGGCAGCAGGTCGTCCTCGGCCGGCTCGGAGCGCACCCGGATGAAGCGCGCCATGAGCTGCGTCCATCGCGCCCAGTGCTCCGCCGCGACCGCCTGCTGGTCCGGGGCGCTCTGGAAGCGCAGCCGGCGCAGCCACACCCCGGCGATGTCGACCTCCGAGGTGAGCGCGGCGCGCAGCGCGTCGTCGATGGCCGCGGTCACGGGCCTGTCCTCCGGCTGGTCCGCGAGGCCCTCGCGGATGCGCTCGACGTGCTCGTCGAAGGGCCGCCAGAGGATCTCGTTCTTCGAGGCGAAGTAGCGGAAGAAGCTCGTCTTGCTCATCTCGCACGCCTCGGCGATGTCGACGACGGTCGTGTTCTCGACGCCGCGCTCCTCGAACAGTGCGAGCGCGGTCTCCTCGACCGCTTCATGCGTGGTGACTGGGGGACGGCCTCGACCTCTGGTGCTCATTACGACAGAGTAACGATCTGCCCCTGGAGGTTCCTGGGGCTTGCATCCGCATCGCATGCGGACTACCGCTCCGTTCAGCCGGGGCGGTTCGCCGCCGTGTTGATGACCGGCGTGACCGTCTGGTCGGAGGTGAGCACGACGAGCATGTTCGACACGATCTCCGCGCGCCGGTCCGCGTCGAGCGCCACGGTGCCGTCGTCCTCGAGCCGCTGCACGGCCTGCTGCACCATCGTCACGGCGCCCTCCACGATGCGCTCGCGCGCCGCGATCACCGCCGAGGCCTGCTGGCGCTGCAGCATCGACTGCGCGATCTCCGGCGCGTAGGCGAGGGAGGAGATCCGGGCCTCGACGACCTCGAGGCCCGCGATGCCGATCCGCGCCGCGACCTCCTCGGCGATCTCGCGCGAGATCAGCTCGGCCGAGCCCCGCAGCGAGGTCTCCCCCGGGCCGGGGTCGTCGTAGGGGTGGGTCGAGGCCACGTGCCGCAGCGCGGACTCGGACTGCACCGCCACGAACTGCTGGAAGTGCTCGACCGAGAAGACGGCGCGGGCGGTGTCCGCCACCCGCCACACGATGATCGCGGCGATGTTGATGGGATTGCCGTCGGCGTCGTTCACCTTGAGCTCGTGCGTCTCGAAGTTCCGCACCTTCACCGACACCGGGCGCTTGCGCGTGAGCGGCACGGTCATGCGCAGCCCCTCGGCGCGGATGGTGCCGATGTAGGAGCCGAAGAACTGGACGACCTTGGAGTCGCCCGGGCCGTTGATCGTGAGGCTCTGCAGCAGCAGCCATCCCAGCACGAAGAGCAGGATGCCCAGGACGATCGCCAGGACGCCGCCGCCGCTGCCCCCGCCCGGCGCGGAGTCGCCGGCGGCCCGGGCGCCGTTGAACCCGACGACGACCCCCACGACCATGAGCCCGAGGCCGATGAGCAGGCCCAGCAGGCCGTTGATCGAGATCGCCCGGCGCTCGCGGATGCCGTCCTCCGGCCGGCGGTTCGGGGCCTGCGGGGCTGGCCCGCCTACGGCCGGCGGCCGGCCTCCGCCGACCGGCTCGGCGGGGAAGCCCTGCGGGCCGCGCGGGGGCTGCCCGGGAACGCCCCCGGCGGCCGGACGCGGCGACCCGGCGTTCGCGAACGGCTGCGGGCCCTGCCCCGGCCGGCCCTGGAACTGCGGGTGCGGCTGCTGCGGATTCGGCGGCTGCGAGTTCGGATTCATACCCGACATCCTCGCAGTTCCGCCGTGGGCGGCGCATGCATCCACAGGTCCGGCCGGTGTGGATGGGCGCCGCGCCGCGCCCGGAAGGACCGTACGCTGAACGGCATGGACAGCGATCTCATCACCGGCGAGGACGGCGCCGCCCGCTGCGGCTGGGCGGGCAGGACGCCCGACTACACGCGATATCACGACGAGGAATGGGGGCATCCGGTGCACGGCGACGCCGCGCTCTTCGAGCGCCTCGTGCTCGAGGGCTTCCAGGCGGGGCTCTCGTGGATCACGGTGCTGCGCAAGCGGCCCCGGTTCCGCGCCGTGTTCGACGGATTCGATCCGCGCGCGGTGGCCGGCTACACGGACGCCGACGTCGAGCGCCTGCTCGCCGACGCGGGCATCATCCGCAACCGGCAGAAGATCCTCGCCGCGATCACCAACGCCGGGCTCGTCGCGGAGATGGCGCCCGGCGGGTTCGACGAGCTGCTCTGGTCATTCGCCCCCGCCGCCGCGCCGCGGCCGCGCTCCCTGCGGGAGGTGCCCGCGATCACGCCGGAGTCCACGGCGATGAGCGCCGCGCTCCGCGCGCGCGGATTCCGGTTCGTCGGCCCGACCACGATGTACGCGCTCATGCAGGCCACCGGGATGGTCGACGATCACCTCGCCGGCTGCTGGCGCGCGGAGGCGTCGGCGCGCACCTCGTAGACCACCCGGGCGAACTGGCCCACGGCCCTCGCCTCCACGAGCCGGAGCCGGTCGGCGCCGACCCGGCGCGGCAGGAGCGGAGCACCCGCCGGCAGCGCCGCGGGCGCGATCGAGAGCGCCAGCACGTCGAGGGCGTCCGCGTCGAGGAACTGGCCCAGGAGATCGCCGCCGCCGAGCAGCCAGACGTCGCCGCCCCCGGCCGCGGCGCGGATCGCCGGCAGCCGCCCCTCCACCGGCCCGGACACCAGCCGGACGTCGAGTCCCGGGGGCGTCTCGAGCGCGCGGCTCGTGAACACGAACAGCACCGCCCGGCCGTAGCTCTCGCGCCACCGCTCGGGATGTTCGAGCAGCTCGAGCTGCGCGACCATCCACTCGTAGGTCGTCGAGCCCGCCACGAGCACCGTCGCGTCCGTCGGCAGCCCGATCCCGGGGTCGGGCTCCGCGCCCTGCTCGACCTCGAACAGCCAGTCGAGCGAGTCCCGCTCGTCGGCGATCCAGCCGTTGATCGTCGTCGCCGCGTCGAAGATGATGCGTCCCATGCCGTCACGATAGCGCCCGTCGCCGGATGGGATCCGGGGCGCGGGTCTATCATCGCCGGATGGCAGATATACCCCGGATCGAACTCAACGACGGCAACAGCATCCCCCAGCTCGGCTACGGCGTCTTCCAGGTGCCGCCCGAGGAGACGGAGCGGCACGTGAGCCGCGCCCTCGAGATCGGCTACCGGCACATCGACACCGCCGCGATCTACGGGAACGAGGAGGGCGTCGGCCGCGCGATCGCGAGCAGCGGCATTCCGCGCGACGAGCTCTTCATCACCACCAAGCTCTGGAACGACCGCCACGAGGGCGAGGAGCCCCGGGCCGCGACCGAGGAGAGCCTCGAGCGGCTCGGCCTCGAACAGGTCGACCTCTACCTCGTGCACTGGCCGACGCCCCGGCGGAGCAATCACGTGCAGGCGTGGACCTCGCTCGTGGGGCTGCGCGACGCTGGCCTCGCCCGCAGCATCGGCGTGTCCAACTTCGAGCCGGAGCACCTCGACGACATCCTCGCGGCCACGGGCGTGGTGCCGGCCGTGAACCAGGTCGAGCTCCATCCCGCGCACGGGCAGCGCGCGGTCAAGGAGTGGTGCGCGAGGCACGGCGCGCGCGTCGAGGCGTGGGGACCGCTCGGCCAGGGCAAGTACGACCTGTTCGGCGAGCCCGCGGTGGCCGAGGCGGCCGCGGCCCACGGCATCACCCCGGCGCAGGCCGTCATCCGCTGGCACCTGCAGCACGGCCACATCGTGTTCCCGAAGTCGGTCCGGGAGGAGCGCCTGCGGGAGAACCTCGAGGTCTTCGACTTCGCGCTCGACGACGCGGAGGTCGCGGCGATCGACGCGCTCGATCCGCTCGACGGCACGGGCCGCGTCGGCTCCAGCCCCTACGACGTGCACTAGCGACGGCGAGGGGCCGGCGCCGCGATGCTTGATCGCGGCGCCGGCCCCTCGCTGTTTTTCAGCCCGTTCTCCCCCGGTTCGCGTCCCGGCATTCCGAACACCTTCCGGTTAGGCTAGCCTTGCCTAGCCAATGCTCAGTGATGCGCGAATCCGGCCCTTCCACGGCCACGCGAATCCCTCGCCGCCGCGGTGCCGGCCTTCGACGCATCGTCGACCCCCGAAAGGACGATCATGAACCGTTCGCGCTCCACGCGCTCCCGACTGCTGGCCGGGCTCGCCGCGCTCTCCGTCGGCGCCCTCGCGCTCGCCGGCTGCGCCTCCGACGCCGCGCCCGAATCCACCGGCGAGGGCGATGCCTCCTCGACCGACGGCGGCACCTGGCCCCGCACCTTCGAGAACGCGGACGGCACCACCACCGAGATCCCCGAGCAGCCGCAGAACATCGTCTCGACCTCCGTCTCGGTCTCGGGCACGCTGCTCGCGATCGACGCGCCGCTGGTCGCCTCGGGCACCGACGCCGCCGGCGACTTCTTCGCCCAGTGGGCGGACGTCGCCGAGGAGCAGGGCGTGGAGAACCTGTGGTCGGCGGGCGAGGTCGACATCGAGGCGGCCTACGCCTACGACGCGGACCTCATCGTGGTCGCCGCGACCGGCGCCGACTCCGTCGCCGACCAGGTCGCCGAGCTGCAGCAGATCGCGCCGACGATCGTCGTCGACTACGGCGCGCAGACCTGGCAGGACCTCGCGGTCGAGCTCGGCGAGGCCACCGGCCTCGAGGAGCAGGCGCAGGCGAGCATCGACGAGTTCGACGCCTACGTCGAGGACGCCGCCTCGAGCATCACCGTGCCCGAGGGCCAGGCGAACATCGTCTCCTACAACGGCCCCAGCGAGGGCAACCCCATCGGCCGCGCCGAGGGCCCGCACGGGCAGCTGCTCGCCCAGCTCGGCTTCGAGATCGAGGAGCCGAACCCCGACTGGCACACCCAGCCGCAGGAGCGAGAGGACTTCGTCTTCGCCTCCTACGAGAACCTCACCGAGCTCACCGCCGACACCACATTCATCCTGAGCCAGGACGACGAGGGCGCGAAGGCGTTCGTGGAGGACCCGACCCTCGCCAATCTGCCCTCCGTGCAGGACGGGCAGGTGTACGGCCTCGGGCTGAACTCCTTCCGCATCGACAAGTACAGCGCCACGGAGATCGTCGACAGCGTTGTCAACCACTTCGGCAACTAGTCGGCGCGGCGGCGCCGGGTCCGCCCGGCGCCGCCCCGCCCCGTCGTCCTCCCCCGTCACCGCGCGGATGCGCCGTCGGCGCCGGCTCGGAGTCGTCCCCCTCGTCATCGCGATCGCGGTGACGATGTTCTTCAGCGCCTGCATCGGCGTCCGCGAGATCGCGCTCGCCGACACCTGGCAGGCGATCTTCGCGTTCGACCCGGAGGATTCCGCGCACCTGCTGGTGTTCCATCAGCGGATCCCGCGCGCCCTGCTCTCGGTGGTCGTCGGGCTCGCGCTCGGGGTCGCGGGCGTGATCATGCAGTCGCTCACCCGCAATCCGCTGGCCGAGCCCGGGATCCTCGGCGTCAACGGCGGCGCCGCCCTCGCGATCGCGACGGGCATCTCGTTCTTCGGCATCGCCAACGTCTTCGGGTACATGCTGCTCGGCTTCGTCGGCGCGGCCGCGGCGGGCGTCGCGGTGTACCTGCTCGGCGGCGTGCGCCGCGGCACGAATCCCGTGCGCCTGGTGCTGGCCGGGGCCGCGTTCTCGGTCGTGATGACGGCGCTCACCCAGTTCGTGCTCGTGAACGGCCCCGAGGACGTCTTCGACCGGTACCGGCACTGGATGGTCGGCTCCCTCGCCGGCCGCGGCTACGACGTGCTCGCCGCGGTGGCCCCGGTCGTCGCGCTCGGCCTGGTCGCCGCCTTCTTCCTCTCGCGGGCGCTCGATGCCGCGATGCTCGGCGAGGACCTCAGCAAATCCCTGGGCGGCAACCCCTCGCGCGTCTGGGCCCTCTCGGGGGTCGTCGTGATCGTCCTCGCGGGCGCCGCCACCGCAGCCGCCGGCCCCATCGCCTTCCTCGGGCTCGCCGCGCCCCACCTCGCGCGGCTCATCGTCGGGGTCGACCACCGCTGGGTGCTGCCCTACTCCGCGCTCATCTCCGCCTTCCTGCTCGTGTTCGCGGACACGCTGGGGCGCGCCCTGCCCGTCGCGGGCGAGGTGAGCGTCGGCATCATGGTCGCGCTGCTGGGAGGCCCCTTCTTCGTCTACCTCGTCCGCCGCCGCAGGATGGTGCAACTGTGACCCGAACCGAAGCCCCGCCCCGCCGCGCCGTCTGGCGCACCCGGCGCTTCTCCGTGCTCGTCTCGCCGCGGCTCGTCGCCGTCACCGCGGTGCTGCTCGCGCTGCTGCTCGTCCTCGGCGTCTTCGCCATGACCGTCGGCAGCCTCGACATCTCCATGGGCGACGTGCTCTCGGCGCTCTTCGGCGGCGAGGACGGGCGCAATACGCACGTGGTGCAGAACCTGCGCCTCCCCCGCGTGCTCACCGCGATCTTCGCCGGCGCCGCGCTGGGGGTCTCCGGCGCCGTCTTCCAGTCGGTCTCGCGCAACGCCCTCGGCTCGCCGGACATCATCGGCTTCACGACCGGCGCCGCCACGGGCGCGATCACGCAGATCGTGATCTTCCAGGGCACCCCGCTCGAGATCGCCCTGAGCGCGGTCGCGGGCGGCATCCTCACCGCCGCCGCCGTGTACCTGCTCTCCCGCAAGGGCGGGGTGACGGGCGGCTACCGGCTCGTGCTCGTGGGCATCGGGGTCGGCGCGGTGCTCGGCGCGCTCAACGGGCTCATGCTCGTGCTGGGCGAGCTCGACAACGCCATCGCCGCGAACCTCTGGCTCTCCGGCTCGCTCGACGCCCGCAACTGGGGCCACGCCCTGCCCGTCATGATCGGCGTGGTCCTCATCGTGCCGTTCATCGGCGCGCTCGGGCGCCGCGCCTCCCTCATGGAGATGGGCGACGACCTCTCGCAGCAGCTCGGCGTGCGCGTCGAGCGGACCAGGCTGCTGCTCATGCTCGCCGCCGTGGTGCTCGCCGGGCTCGCCACGGGCGCGGCCGGCCCGATCGCGTTCATCGCGCTCGCGGCGCCGCAGCTCGTCATCCGCCTCTCGCGCTCGCGGTCCATGCCGGTGTTCAGCGCCGGGGCGATGGGCGCCGCGATGCTCCTCGTCGCCGACCTCATCGGCCAGCTGCTGCCGGTCACCGCGACGCTGCCGATCGGCCGCATCACCGGCATCATCGGCGGCTTCTACCTCATCTGGCTCCTGACCCGCTCCAAGCAGGTCTGACATGCAAGGATCCCCAATGCCATCCCCCTCCTCGCTCCACGCCGAGCGCGTCACGCTCTCCTACGACGCCCGCGAGATCGCGCGCGATCTCACCGTCTCGATCCCCGAGGGCGAGGTCACGATCATCATCGGCCCGAACGCGTGCGGCAAGTCGACCCTCCTGCGCGCGCTCTCGCGCCTGCTCGTCCCCGATGCCGGGCGCGTCCTGCTCGGCGGGGAGGACGTCCGCTCGCTGGCCCCGAAAACGCTCGCGAAGCGCCTCGGACTGCTCCCCCAGTCCTCGACGGCGCCGTTCGGCATCACCGTCGCGGATCTCGTCGCCCGCGGCAGGTTCCCGCATCAGCGGATGCTGCAGCAGTGGTCGCAGGACGACGAGCGCGCCGTGGACCTCGCGATGCGCTCGACTGGCGTGATCGACCTCGCGGACCGCGCCGTCGAGGAGCTCTCCGGCGGGCAGCGGCAGCGGGTCTGGATCGCGATGCTGCTGGCGCAGGACACCCCGACGATGCTCCTCGACGAGCCGACCACGTTCCTCGACATCGCCCATCAGCTCGACGTGCTCGAGCTCTGCCGGCGCCTCAACCGCGAGGAGTCGCGCACCATGGTGCTCGTGCTGCACGACCTGAACCAGGCCGCCCGGTACGCCGATCATCTCGTCGTGATGAAGGACGGCGCGCTCGCCGCGAGCGGCCGGCCCGAGGAGGTGCTCACCGAGCCCCTGCTCGAGGACGTCTTCGGCCTCACCGCCCGGGTGCTCAGCGATCCCGTGTTCGAGACGCCGATGGTCGTGCCGATCGCCAGCAGCACCGCGGCCCCCTCCTCGTGACGGCCGCGGACGGCGTCCCGGCGGCTCGCGAGCGCGCCGTCATCGGCCTCTCGCTCTCGCCCACCTGGCTGAAGGGCGACGCCTGGCGGCGCCGGGACAGCGGCGTCGAGACGATGTTCTCGCTCGAGTTCCCGCTGCGGGCGGCGAGACTCGCCGAGGCCGCCGGGCTCGACTTCGTGTTCCGCCCGGACGCGATCGTGCTCGATCCCGCCCCGATGTCCCGCGAGCCGGGGTTCGCCTCGCTCGACCCGATCGTCGTGATGAGCGCGCTCGCCGCGACGACCTCCCGGATCGGCCTCGTCCCCACGCTCTCCTCGACGTTCGCGCAGGCGTACTCCGCCGCCCGGCAGCTGCAGTCGCTCGACCGGCTCTCCGAGGGCCGGACCGGTTGGAACGTCGTCACCTCGCTCGCCGATCCCGGCCGCTTCCCCGACGTCCCGCCGGTCGATGACCCGTACCGCCGGGCCGAGGAGTTCGTCGCGGCCGTCGAGGAGCTGCGGGCCACCTTCCCCGCCGGCGTGCTCCGGCTCAACCGGGAGTCGGGCGAGTTCGCCGACCCCGGCGCGGTGCGCACGGCGGAGCCCCACGGGCCGTTCCGCGCGACCGGCCCGCTCACCGCGCCGGCGTTCGAGGAGTCGGCGCTGCCGCTCCTCCACGCCGGGGGCTCCGCGGCCTCGCTGGCATTCGCCGCGCGCCGCGCCGATGCGATCTTCGCCATGACCGCGGAGCCCGAGGACGGCATCCGGCTCCGTCGCGAGGCCGCCCGGCTCGCCGCCGCGGCCGGGCGCCCCTCGCCCCGCATCCTGCCCGGGCTCTCGCTCTGGCTGGCCGAGACGCGGCAGGAGGCCCGGGAGTCGGCGGAGCGCAGCGGGATCCGCGCGCCCGCTCACGTCCGGCACTGGACCGTCGCCGACACCCCGCGCGCCGCCGCGGATCGCATCCTCGAGCGGCTCGACGCGGGCGCGGCCGACGGCGTCATCGCCCTGCCCATGGGCTCCTGGCGCTCCCTCGAGCTCTTCGCCGAGGAGGTCGTCCCGGCCCTCGTCGCCGCCGGACGATTCCCCGCCGGATACGGGCCCGGCACGCTCGCGAGCCGGCTCCGCGCCGACGACCGGTAGCCCCGGCCGCCCGAACCCGACCATCCCCGAACCGCATCGCCAGAGAAGGAGCATCCCCGATGTCCGCAGCACGAACCGCACCGCAGCACGGCGCCCGCCGCGATCCCACCATGCCGCCGCACTCGATCCGCCCGTGGCCGCTGCCCGTGGCCGAATCGCCGCGCGTCGAGGCGGTGCGGGCCGAGCTCGCCGTGATCGCCGGCCCGGAGGAGCGCGAGCGGCGGGCGGCGGAGCTCGCGACGGCCCTGCGCGCCCAGGGGACCCCGCTCGTCGAGCCGGCCGCGGGGGACGACGGCGAGGTCCTCGTCACCTTCCTCTGGCACGGCGAGGCGCCCCACGGAGTCCTGCTGTTCGCCAACAAGATCAGCGACATCCTCGACCCGGCCGATACCGCCCTCGCGCCGATCGCGGAGACCCGGCTGCACTCGCTGACGCTCGAGCTGCCGTCCGCCTGGCTCGGCACGTATCAGTTCGTCCTCCCCGATTCGCCGCTGCCCGCGCCGCGGCTCCACGCGCCGGTCGACATGGCGCTCGCGGCCGGGCTGCGCGCCCGGCTCGTCGAGGATCCGCACGCGCGCGAGTACGCGCCGAACAAGCTCGGCCCCGTGCGCCTGGCCGTCGGCCGCGGGCCGGGCGCCCCGGAGCTGCGCCTCGCCGAGCGCGCCGAGCTCGACGGGCCCGTGCGCATCCCGAGCCCCTCGAACGGCGAGCCGCTCGCGCTGCACCGCTGGTCGCATCCCCGCGCGACCCCGGAGTCGCCCGCCGTGCTGCTCCTCGACGGCGAGGTGTGGCACGAGCAGTACCCGATCGTCGCGGAGCTCGAGCGACGCATCGATGCGGGCGGCTGCGAGCCGGTCCACGTGCTCCTGCTGGAGTCCGGCGGCCCCCGGCAGCGGACGGTCGACTACACGGCCGACGCCGAGGCGATGCGCGCGCTGCTCGAAGCGGTGCGCGCGGCGGGAGCCCCGCGGAGCGCCGGCCTCATCCTCGCGGGGCAGAGCCTCGGCGGGCTCTTCACCGCGCTCGCCGCGACCCGCGACCCCGACCTCGTGCTGGCCGGGGTCGCGCAGTCCCCGTCGTTCTGGTGGCCCAACAGCGGCCGGTTCGGCGAGGGCCGGGGCACCTGGTTCGGCGAGCGCGCCGCCGCGGCACGGCCCTCCCCGCTCGTCCTCCAGGGCGGAGTGCTCGAATGGGACCTGTTCCGGGATATCCGCCAGGCCGCCGAGCTGCTGCGCGTGCAGGGCGGCCTGCTCTCCTTCGACACCGCCGTCGGCGGGCACGACGCGCACTGGTGGCAGGCGCTGCTCCCCGATGGGCTCGTCCGGGCGATCGACGCCGCGGCGGGGCGCTGAGGCGCCCCCCTGCCGAACGGCCGCGGCTCAGTCCTCGGGCTGCGCTTCGCCGAGCAGCTCCGCCCGGATCCGATCCAGGTCGCGCTCGTCCTGCGCGAGCAGGCGGTCGAGCTCGCGGCGCTCGCGCTTGGTGGGACGGCCGGCCCCGCGCTCGCGGATGGCCGGCGGCCGGCGCAGCTCGCGCGGCGGCAGCGGCGCGGAGCGGTCCTCGTAGGCCGTCGCGGCGACGGGCGCGCCGACCCGCTTCTGCAGCAGCGCCTTGACCACGAGGATGCGGTCGAAGCCGTCGATGCGCACGCGCACCCGGTCCCCGATGCGCACACCGTACGAGGCCTTGACGTGGTTGTCGTTCACCCGCACCTTGCCGCCGCGCACGGCGGCGGTGGCGGCCGACCTGGTCTTGTAGACGCGCACCGACCAGAGCCACGCATCGATTCGCACGCTGTCCGTCATGATGCGTCCATCCTAGGCGATACCCCACCGTCGAGCGCATCCACAAGTAGACATGCGCCCTTTTCAGTTGACACATAGTTCCACCAACAGTTACCTTTGTCCCACACAGGGGGACTGAGGGCAGTTCCCCGACCGCGACTCTTCGGGAGGGTGAATATGGATATCTCCGCGGGCGACACCGCGTGGGTGCTGATCAGCGCCGCGCTCGTACTGCTCATGACTCCGGGGCTGGCGTTCTTCTACGGCGGCATGGTGCGCGCCAAGAGCGTCCTGAACATGATCATGATGTCGATCGTCACGATGGGCGTCGTCGGCGTGCTGTGGGTGCTGGTCGGCTTCTCGCTCGTCTTCGGCGACTCGATCGGCGGGGTGATCGGCAACCCCTTCGACTTCCCCGGCCTCGTGGCCCTCCTCGACGAGGGCGCCGTCGTCGACACCATCCCGACGCTCGCCTTCGTCGGCTTCCAGGCGGCCTTCGCGGTCATCGCCGTGGCGCTCGTGAGCGGCGCCGTGGCCGATCGCATGCGGTTCTCGGCGTGGATCGTCTTCGCCGCGCTGTGGGCGCTGCTCGTCTACTTCCCCGCCGCCCACTGGGTCTTCGCCTTCGACGGCTCGGTCTCCGAGCACGGCGGGTTCATCGCGAACACGATCGGCGCGCTCGACTTCGCCGGCGGCACCGCGATCCACATCAACGCCGGCGCGGCCGCCCTCGCGCTCTGCCTCGTGCTCGGCCCGCGCCTGGGCTTCCGCGCCTCGCCGATGCGCCCGCACAACCTGCCCTTCGTGATGCTGGGCGCCGCGCTGCTGTGGTTCGGCTGGTTCGGGTTCAACGCCGGCTCGGCGCTCGGCGCCAACCAGACCGCGGCGTTCGCCTACGTGAACACCATCGCCGCGCCGGCGGCGGGCATGCTCGCCTGGCTCGTGGTGGAGCGGCTCCGCGACGGCCGTCCCACCTCGCTGGGCGCCGCCTCGGGCATCGTCGCCGGTCTCGTGGGCATCACCCCGGCCGCCGACTCCGTGACGCCCCTCGGCGCGCTCGTCATCGGCATCCTCAGCGGCGTCGGCGCATCCCTCGCGATCGGCCTCAAGAACCGCCTCGGCTACGACGACTCGCTCGACGTGGTCGGCGTGCACCTCGTCGCGGGCCTCATCGGCACGCTCTCGATCGGCCTCCTCGCCGACCCCGCCGCTCCGGCCGGCGAGGCGGGGCTGCTGTTCGGCGGCGGCCTGGGCCTGCTGGGCGCCGAGGCGCTGAGCGCGGGCGCGGTGCTCGGCTACAGCTTCGTCATGACGAGCATCATCGCGCTCGTGCTGAAGGGCGTCATGGGCGGCCGCCTCCGCGTCTCGAGCCACGACGAGTCGCGCGGCATCGACGTCGCCGAGCACGCGGAGACGAGCTACGACTTCTCCCTGCTCCCCTACTCGAAGCAGCATGTCAAGAGCAGCATCGTGGTCCCCGCGACCGCGGAAACCAAGGAAGAGGTCTCCCAGTGAAACTCATCACCGCAATCCTGCAGCCCGACGTCCTCACCGATGTCCAAGTCGCCCTCGCACAGCACGGCATCACCGGGATGACCGTGAGCGAGTGCTCCGGCTACGGCCGCCAGCTCGGCCACCGGGAGGTGTACCGCGGCGCGGAGTTCACGATCGACTTCGTGGTGAAGGTCCGGCTCGAGATCCTCGTCGCCGACGAGGCCGCTGAGGACGTCATCCGGGTCATCACGGGTTCCGCCCGCACTGGCGAGGTGGGCGACGGCAAGGTCTGGTCCACCACGGTCGACGACGCCGTTCGCATTCGCACCGGCGAACGGGGCGACGCGGCCCTCTAGCCGCGCGCGGACGGGAGCGGGCCCCGTCGAAGAACCGGATTCGGCTCCAGCGGCACGGCGCTGGAGCCGAATCCATCCCCGGCTAGCGGTGGCCGTTCTCGCCGTTCGACGACCGGCCGTCGCCGAACGTGTCGAGCCTGCGCTCCTGCGAGGCGAAGACGGAGAGGAAGCGCACCGGCGCCTCGACGATCTGCGCCGGGCCGTGCACGCCCTCGCCGTCGAAGAGGATGCTGTCGCCCGGCTCCATCCGATAGGTCGTCTCCTGGTGCTGGTAGTCCATGACGCCCTCGATGATGTAGACGAACTCGCTGCCCGTGTGCTGGAACAGCGGGAATGCCTGGCTGTCGTCGGTGAGGGTCACGAGCAGGGGCTCGAGATTCGCGTTGTGCCCCGACAGCGCGCCCAGCAGCTGGTACCGATGGCCGAGGTTGCTGCCGCGTCGCACCGTCTCCGGGGCGCGGCCCGCCTTGACGAAGACGGCCTGGGTCTCGAAGTCGGCCGCGCGGAACAGGCTCGTCACCGGCACCTCGAGGCCCTTGGCGAGCGCGTCGACCGTGGCGAGGCTCGCGGAGGTCTGCGCGTTCTCGATCTTCGACAGCATCTGCCGGCTGATGCCCACCCGGGAGGCGAGCTCCGCGAGCGTGAGCCCGCGCGCGAGCCGCATCTGCCTGGTGCTCTCGGCGATCGACTGCTCGAGCGACTTCGGCGGCGTCGCCTGCGGGCGGCCGCCCTCCACCGGGGGGCTCAGCTCGTGTCCGGGGACCTTCTCGGTGGGCTCCAAGTTCCTCCTACCCTTCCCTCTGCCGCGGGCGCGCAACGGCGCCGGGCACAGCAAGTCGTCTCGCAGCCGCACCGCGCGCCGCGTCTCCCAAGGAATCTACTCCCCTTCCCGGCGGAACGACGAGCCGCCGCTCGGATCCGAGGACAATTCCGGGATGCATCCGCCTGCCAAGCTTCCGCGCTAGCGTCTTCGCATGGAGACGAAACACGATGTGATCCGCGAATGGGACCGCGCGACCCGCTCGATGCTCGAGGATCGGTCTGCGGGAGCACCGCCTGCCGGCGCCTCCGAGGCCGAGCTCGAGGACCTCGAACGGCGCCTCGGCGCGACGCTCGACCCCGAGCACCGCCGGTATCTCGGGCTGCAGAACGGCTGGAATCCGCGCGAATACGGCATTCCGCGCGAGACCTCGAAGGGGCTCGAGCTCGCGTCCGCCGCCCAGCTCGCGGACCCCGCCTCGCTGGGGACGGACTCCACCGCGCTGCCCTGGCACGCCCGGGCCGGCGAGCTCGAACGTCTGGGGCTCGACCCCCGGCATCACCTGCAGATCGGCATCGACCGGTGGTGGGGCGCGGTGTTCGTGATGCCGATCCGGGAGGGCCGGGTGCAGCCGCGCGTGATCGCCGCTCCCGGATACATCGAGGGGAGCCTCGGCGTGGTCGAGGCGCACGAGACGTTCGGCGATTTCCTCGCCGCGCACCTCGCGAAGGTCCGGGGCGAGGAGCCGAGGCCCGCACCCGGGCCGAGCCGCGCGGAGGCAGCCGCCGACGCGGGCACGGAGCCGTGGAGCGTCGGCGCCAACATCACCTCGTTCGGCGGCCGCCGCGTCCTCCGGCCCCAGGATCTCGCGGCGCCCCTCCTCCGCTTCACGGACGCAGTCAGGCCGGTCTTCGGCGACCGGCGGTGGACGTTCGCCGATGCCGAGTGGGACGGCGGCTCGCAGCATCTCAGGAGCATCCTCGCGGGCGCGGCCGAGACCTCGGCAGGCGGCGAGGGGTGGTCACTCACCACGACGCTGCGCCTCGAGGTCCCCTCCGGCTCCCGGTGCACGTTGAACCTCTGGCGGAACCACGATCGTCCGAACCACGACCAGTTCCTCGTCAAGTTCCAGCCGGTCGCGCCCGAGGAGGAGCCCGACATCCCGCTCGTCGACTTCCTCGCGGCCCGATCCATCGAGGCCTTCGAGCCCCGCGTCTTCGTCGCCGGCAACACCCGCCTGGCCCGGGCGCGACGCAACGCCAAGAAGACGCCCCGGGGCTACCGGATGTGGTTCCGCGACGATCTGCTCGAGGGCCGTCCGCTCCCCGCGGCGGCCGACGCGTTCACCACGACCGGGTTCGCAGGCGGCACGATGTTCCTGGCTGCCGACGCCTGGTCGGTCGAGGAGCTGCTCGAGCACGCCGACGCGCTCCTCGAGGGCCTCGGCTTGGACGACCTGCCGCCGTTAGACTGGAACGCCAGCCGTTCGACCCCGGGAGGCCCCCTGTGATCCGTGTCGAAGTCATCGGTCTCGCGATCGATCTGCGCCAGCAGCCCGTGATTCTGCTCAAGCCGATCGACGACCCGGTGCGCGCCCAGAAGGTGATGCCCGTCTGGATCGGCTCGCAGGAGGCGGCCTCCATCCTCGCCGCCGTGCAGGGCACCGCGGTGGAGCGCCCGCTCTCGCACGACCTCATGGCCTCGCTGCTGCGGGCCACCGACAGCCGTGTCGAGCGGGTCGCGATCCCCCGGCTCAGCGAGGACACGTTCTACGCAGAGATCGACCTTGTGACCCCCGCCGGCTCGGAGACCCTGGATGCGCGGCCCTCCGACGCCATCGCGCTCGCCTCCCGCGTGGGGGCGCCGGTCTGGGTCGCGGACGACGTGTTTGACGAGGTCGGCGTCGAGACCGAGGTGCAGGACGACGACGAGGAGGCGGAGATCGCGGAGTTCCGCGAGTTCGTCGAGCAGGTCGAGCCGGAGGACTTCAAGATCGACCCGGACGACGACCGCGCTTGAGCGGCGCCGAGGCGCGGCGGAAGGACGGAGGAACGGCCTAGTCGCGGATCCGCCACCCCGAGGCCGCGTCCTGCCGCCGCCAGAACTCGGCGAACCGACCGCTCGCCCGCAGGAGCGCCTCCACCGGCCCGTCCTCCACGATCCGGCCCTCCTCGAGGAACAGGACCCGGTCCGCGCGCCGGACGCTCTCGAGCCGGTGGGCGACGATCACCCGGGTGCGGCGCCTGGGGTCCTCCTCCAGCGCGGCCACCACGGCCGCCTCGTTCTCGGTGTCGAGCGCGCTGGTCGCCTCGTCCACGAGCAGGACGGGCGCCGGCTTGAGCAGCGCCCGCGCGATGGAGACGCGCTGCCGCTCCCCGCCGGAGAGCGATGCGCCACCCTCGCCCGTACGCGTCTCCCAGCCGCGGGGCAGGCCCGCGACGACCGCATCCACGCGGGCGAGCCGTGCGGCGTGCTCGAGCGCGGCCTCCCGGGCGCCCGGGGCGCCGACGAGCACGTTCTCGCGGATCGTGCCGTCGAAGAGGAAGGGCTGCTGGAAGACCATGGTGATGAGCGCGGCGCGGCTGCCCGCATCGAGGGCGGCGAGGTCGACGCCCTCCACCAGCACCCGCCCCGAGGTCGGCTCGTGCAGGCCCGCGATGAGCGCCAGGACGGTGCTCTTGCCCGAGCCGGAGGGGCCGACGATCGCGGTGGTCGTGCCCGCCTCGATCCGGAGGTCGAGCCCTTCCAGCACGGGCTGCGCCGGGTCGCCGTAGTGGAACCCGACCCCCCGGAGCTCGATCGCGGGGGCGTCGGCGGCCGGCACGCGCTCGGCGCCCTCGCGCACCGGCTCGGCGTCGAGCACGCGCCCGATGTCGCGCAGCGTGCGCGAGGCCGACTCGAGGCCGGGGGCGAGCCCGCCCAGCGAGAGGAACGGGTCGAGGTAGCGGACGATCACGACGATGAGCGCGATCGCCTCGGGGATGCTCACGGCTCCGCCGGTGGTGAGCAGCACGGTCGTGCCGGCCAGGACGATCAGCGCGAGCTGCGTCGCGAGGCTGAAGACGATCTGCCCCGGCACCTGCATCAGGAGCAGGCGCATGCCGGCCCCGTGCTGGCGGGCGAGCGCCTCGCCCGCGCTGCTGCGCGCCGGCTCGACCCGACGCGAGGCCCGCAGCGCCTGCTGCACCCTGGCGAATTCGACGATCCGCTCGGTGAGATCGCTGTTCGTCGCCGCCGCCTCGGCGTCCGCCCGCCGGCCGAGGGCGGAGGAGGCCCAGAAGGCGCCGAGCAGGAGCGGTGCGCCGATGAGCGCGGCGACGCCCAGCGGCCACGCGATCGGGAGGAGCGCGACCCCGATCGCGATCGGCAGCAGCACGGCGCTGAGCAGCGGGGTCACGAGATAGCCGATGAGCCCGACGAGCTCCGGGCCGGTGGCCGCCACGGCGCGTCGCGCGGCCGCCGCATGCTCGACGTCGAACCAGCCGAGCCGGATTCGGGCGATGCGCTCCGCGACGGCGGCCTGCCCGTGCTCGAGGAGTCCGAAGCCGAGGTCGAAGCCGATGCGGGCCACGACCCAGTCGACGATCCAGCCCGCGACGGTCGCGGCCGCCAGTGCGCCGATCCACGGCCAGGCTCCTGCGGGCTCGGGGCCGAACAGCGCGGCGAGGGCGGGCACCAGGAGCACGATGCCGGCGGCGCGCAGCGCGACGCTCAGCAGGGTCAGTGCCAGGTGCGCTGCGAGGCGCGCGCGGCTGCCGCTCGGCAGCAGGTCGAGGAACGTCCGGATCATGCGCGGGTCTCCTTCCCGGTGGCCGCCGGCTCGGATGCCCGGGCGGGGCGCTCCTCGTAGCCGCCGGCGTGCCAGAGTCTGCGGTAGGTGCCGTCGCGCCGGAGCAGCTCGTCGTGCGTCCCGGATTCGACGAGGCGCCCCTCCTCGAGCACGGCGATCCGGTCGACGCGGGTGATCGTGTGCAGCCGGTGGGCGATGACGAGCACCGTGCGACCGGCGGTGAGGCGGCTCAGCGCCTGCTGCACGAGGTGCTCGGACTCGGGGTCGGCGAACGCGGTCGCCTCGTCGAGGACGAGCACCGGCGAGTCGGCGAGGATCGCCCGGGCGATGGTGAGCCGCTGCTGCTCGCCGCCGGAGAGCGCGGCTCCGGGGCCGAGCTCCGTCTCGTACCCGTCCGGGAGGCGCAGGATCCGCTCGTGGATGTTCGCGGCCCGCGCCGCCGCGACCACCCGGTCGTCGTCGGCGTCGGGGACGGCGAGGGCGATGTTCTCCCGCACCGTGCCGCGGACGAGCTGCGTCTGCTGGAAGACGAAGCCCACGCGGGAGTACAGCTCGTCGGCGCCGAGCTCGCGGAGGTCCGCGCCGCCGACGCGGATGGCGCCGTCGACGGGGTCGTGGAAGCGCGCGAGGAGGGCGGCCAGGGTGGACTTGCCCGCGCCGGACGGGCCGACGAGCGCGGTGACGGTGCCCGGCTCGAGCCGCAGATCGATGCCCTGCAGCACCGGCGCCCCGGGGCGGTAGGCGAATCCGACGCCCTCGAACTCCACGAGCCCCGGGGCCGTTTCGCCCACGGGCCCCTTCGCCGCGGGCGCCTCCGCCGGACGGGTCTCGAGCTCGGGCTCGTCGAGAACCACCTGGATGCGCTTGGCCGCGAGCAGCCCCTCCCGAAGCCCCGAGAGTCCGTAGCCGATGCCGAGGAGCCGCGCGCCGAAGGTGGTCCCGAGGAACAGGAAGGGCAGGAGCGCGATGGGATCCATCGAGCCGCCGGTCACGAGCAGGGCGCCGACCCCGAGGATGAGCAGCAGGAAGGTCGCCGGGCGGGTCGCGAGGTCCATGACCGTCTTCTGCCCGGTGAAGGGCCGCTGCCAGGCGTCGAGGAAGCGGATGTACTCCCCCAGCGCCGCTCGGAAGCCGGAGGCCGCGGCCCCGCCGAAGACGCGGACCACGGGTTGCCCCTCGAGGTACGCGCCGGCCTCCTCGTTCATGCGCTCGGACCAGGCCACCGCCTGGCGCGTCCGCGTCCCGCTGCGCACGATCATGCCGTACATCGTCACGACGTAGACGAGCACCGGCACGAGCAGGACGAGCGCGAGCCGCCAGTCGACGACGAAGAGGTACACCAGCACGGCGATCGGCGCGAGCGCCGCGGCGACGGCGTCCGGCACCGCGTGGGTCACGAGGTAGTGCAGCGACAGCGTGTCGTCCTGCATGAGCTGCTTGACCCCGCCCGATCCTCGCGCGTCGAACCAGCCGAGCGGCAGGCGGGCCGTCTTGCCGAGCAGTCGGCGGCGGAGGTCCCTCGAGAGCCGCGCATCCACCGCGTGGAGCCAGAGGAGCAGCCCCGCCGAGCACAGCGCGCCCGCGGCCATGAGCCCCGCCGCCCACAGGCCCACCGTCCAGAGCCGCGCGGGCTCGGCGCCCTCGAGCAGCAGCCGCGACAGCTCGACGAGCAGGACGAAGGGCGCGAGCTCGACGAGCGTGACGATGCCCTGCAGGATCCCCGCGAGCCAGAAGGTGATCCGCAGGGGCGCGAGCAGCCGCCCGGCCGCGTTCGCCCGCCACTCGCCCCTGGGCGCGGAGGCGGCGGGCTCGGGCTGTGGCCGGGACTCGGGCTGCGGCTCGGGCGATCGCGCGCCGTCGGCCCCCGCGGCGACGCCGGGAACGGTCGCGGTTTCGGACACGGATGCGGCCGCGGGCACCGCATCCGCGGCGTCCTCGTTGCGCATCTTCCCCATGGAGCGGCCCTCGATCCAGTACGCCTGGGGGTGCATCTCCGACTTCGGGAACCCGAACTCGTCGCGGAGCCGGGTGCGCAGGTGCTTGAGGGAGCCGGACTCCGGCGTGATCCAGGCGTACCAGTTGGACCAGTCGCGCGCCTCGATGCCGCGGGCCAGCGAGTCGGCGCCCTCCCGCGGCAGTCGGTGGATGCGCGCGAGGGGATGCCGCGGCAGCGGGATCGTCGCGTCCGCGTCCTCGTGCTGCTCGAGGTACACCTCGACCGGGACGTCTCGGGGCAGCGCCTCGAGGATCCCGCCGATGGCCGGGATCGACGCGGAGTCGCCGATGAGCAGGAACCCCTCGGGCGTCTCGGCCGGGAGGTCGAATCGGGTGGTCGCGACGGCCTGCACCGGCACGGCCGAGCCCGGCTCGGCCGTCCTGGCCCAGATCGAGGCCGGGCCGGCGGGCTCGTGCAGGACGAAGTCGACGGCGAACTCGCCGGTGGCCGCATCGGCCTCGCTGAAGGTGTAGCCGCGCTGGTACTCGGCCTCGCCCCCGTCGGGGTCGGGGAACCAGAAGCGGGCCCAGGCCGCCGGCCCCGTCACCGCCTCGTCGAAGAGCGTCTCGGAGGTCATGCGCACGCGCACGAAGTGCTCGGCGAGGTACTCCCTGCCCGTGACGACCGCGATGTGGTCGCGGGCGCCGAAGCCGCGCATGATCGCGCCCTGGAAGCCCCGCTTCGCCATCAGCGCACCGCCTCTCGGCAGTGGCGCGCCTCGAGCGCGGCCACCACCTCGTGCACGGATCGATCCTTCGGCGCGGCGGCCACGAGCCCGTCGACCACCGCCATGAGCACGAGCCGGAAATAGCCCGCCGAGTCGACCTGCGGCAGGTCGGTGTGCGCGAGCTGGAGCCGCTCGTCGGCCATGATCCCGGACAGCACGCGATCGCGGTGCTGCTCGAGCTCCGCGCCCCGATCCCGCTGGATCTCCTCGCCGGCGGCGTAGCCGATGGTGTGCGAGGCGACGGCGCTCGCGAGCACCAGCGCGGTCGCCGGCGCGTAGCCGCGGCGGCCGAGCGCCTCGATCTCGGCGACGAGCAGCGCCCGGCCGCCGTCCCCGCGCGGGAAGAGCGTCTGCAGGTACGCGGCGAGGCCGGGATGGCCGAGCACGGACTCGCGCAGCGCGAGCCCGAAGTCGACGAGGTGCCCCGCCGCGTCCCGCTCCGGGTCGTCGGGCAGGCGCAGCTCGGCGAGCAGGTGCTCCCCCACCAGCTGCTCGAGCCCCCATCGCCCGTCCACGTGCCGGTACAGCGCCGCCGCGGAGACGCCGAGCGCTGAGGCCACGGCGTTGAGGCTGAGGTCCCGGAGTCCGATGCCGAGACCGACGCGGAGGATATCCCGCCGATCGATGCGACGCGGTCTCCCGCCGATGTTCGTCACCACGCGCCTCCCGAGTTAGGGCCAATAACTAAGGTGACCCTAACTCTCTGGGAGGCCGAGGTCAATCCTTCCGCCCGCGCCCCACCGCGGAGGCCGCGAGGAAGGCCAGTCCGAGGAGCGCCACGATCACGAGCATCGTCGGCCGCAGCCCGAACGCCTCCCCCAGGAATCCCAGCGCCGGCGGTCCGACCAGGAACGCGATGTAGCCCACCGTCGCAACGAGCGACACCCGGGCGGTGGGGTCCGGCCCGGAATCCCCCGCCGCGGACATCGCGACAGGGAAGCCGACCGAGGCGCCAAGGCCCCACAGCAGCACGGCGAACAGCACCGCGGGCGGCCACTCCGCGAAGATGACCAGCACGAGGCCGACCGCGCCTGCGAGCGCGCTCGAGCGCACCACCGCGGCCCTGCTGAACCGACGCAGCAGGGGCCCTGCCGCGAACCGCCCGATCGCCATCGCCGCTGCGAACCCCGCGTAGGCCAAGGCGCCGGCGGTCGCGCTGAATCCGTGGCCGTCGACGAGGATGAGCGGCAGCCAGTCATTGGCGGCGCCCTCGGTGAAGGCCATCGCGAGCACCACGACGCCGATGAGCAGCAGTGCGCGCTCCCGGAGGAGCGAGCGGGAGCCCCCTGGCATCGAGTTCCGGCCGGCGCGCCCCGTGCCCGGCGGCACCCGGCGCAGCGCGGCGACGAGCACGAGCGCCGACACCGCGGCGAGCACCGCCGTGTGCACGGCGATGGGCACCCGCAGCGCGTTGCCGAGGATGCCGAGCGAGGCGCCGATGGTGACCGCCACGCTGAACATGCCATGCATCGCGGGCATGGCCGGCCGCCGGAGCGCCCGCTCGACGTCGGCGCCCTCCACGTTGATGGCGACCTCGCCGCCGCCCATGCCCAGGCCGAACAGCATCAGCGCAGCCGCGACGAGCGGCCCCGAGGCGAGCGCCGCCGCGAGGCCGATGCCGGCCAGGCCGGCGACGACCAGCGTCGTCCCGGCGCCGATCACCGACCTCGTCCCGAACCGTCGCACGAGCGGCGCGGAGCAGAGCACGCCGATCATGGAGCCGATCGACAGCCCGAACAGGATGAGCCCCATCTCCGCGGTGCTCGCGCCGACGAGATCCCGGATGTCCGGCGTGCGCGTCACCCAGGTGGACAGCGCGAGCCCGGGGATCATGAACAGCGCGAAGACGGCGTTGCGGCGGACGTGCGGCGTGAACTCCAAATCGGCTCCGATCGTCGAGGGGCGCGGCCCGGACAGGCGTTGTACGTCAGTACAGCCTGGACAACTGTACAGGCACTACCCTTCGGGAGAACCCCTTCCGCCGCCGGCGGAGGACGCACCCGAGGAGGACGATGCCCGCCAATCCCCAGCCGGAGGGCCCGACCGCGATCCTGCACGGCGCGCTCGAGGTCATCGCCGCCGAGGGCGTGCACAAGACCACACATCGGAAGATCGCCGCCGCGGCCGGCGTCTCGCCGGGGCTGTGCACGTACCACTTCGCCGATCTGCAGGAGATCCTGGAGCGCGCCTTCGCGCTGCTCGGCGACACCCTCGCCTCGCGCTACGCCGCCCTGCTCCCCGAGACGCTCGACCGCGAGGGCGCCGTCGAGGCGGTGACCACGATCATCTGCGGCCCGGAGGTCGCGGACCGCGGCGATCAGCAGCTGATCTACGAGATGTACGCGTACGCGGGCCACGACGAGGCCGTCGGGACGATGGCCGCCGAGCTGATCGCGCGCAGCTACGAGTCGCTCGCGCCCCACTTCGGCGAGCGGGCTCGCGTGGCGATCGACGCGCTCATCGAGGGCTGGACGATCCACCGCACGCTGCAGTCCGCTCCGCCCGACCGCGCCCTCGTCCGGGACGCGGTCGCCGCGCTGGCGGCGCTGTGACGCCGCGGCCGGCTCATCGGTTCCAGAGCGCCTCGATCAGCTGCCGGAAGGCCGCGAGGGAGCGGCGCGCGACCGACGGATTGCGCGCCGTATCGATGCCGGTCTCGCGGATGGCCCCGACCAGCAGGGCCGAGACGGCCTCGATGTCGAGCGACTCCGCGATCTCGCCGCGCTCCTGCGCCCCCTTCAGCTCCACGATGAAGGCGTCCAGCGTCCGCTGCGAGCCGCTGCCGCGGAACTTCATGCCCGCGAGCCGCGGCCCCGAGACGTTGTAGAACAGGCCGAGCTGCCGCTGCGCGGCGAGCTCGATCATCGCCTGCGTGTAGGCGCACAGCCGGTCCACGCTCGTCTCGCACTCCGACGCGAGCTGCTCCGAGCGCTGGATGAGCCCGCGCCCCAGCGCCCGGTACGCCTGGGCGTACAGGTCGTCCCGGCCATCGGGGAAATGCGCGTAGAGCGTCGCCCGCGACGTCCCGGCCCGCGCGGTGATGCGCTGCACGGTCGCCTGCTCGAGCCCCACCTCCGCGATGACGTCGATCGTCGCGCGGATGAGGTCCTCGCGGGTCCGCTGCAGCTGGCGCTCGCGCAGCGACAGCGGCACGCCGCCGGTGCCGGGACCGGCTGCCGAGGGAGTCATGAGCGCGCGGCGGAGCGCTCGATCTCGGCGAGCGCCTCGTCGAGGGCGTCGAGGATCAGGTCGAGCTCCTCGCGCTCGATGACCATCGGCGGGCGGATCTTCAGCACGTTGTCGGCGGGGCCGATCTTGCTGATGAGGATGCGCCGGGCGACGAGGCGCTCGACGATCTCCTTCGCGAGCGCGCCGTCCGGGCGGCCCTGCGCATCCACGATCGCGAGGCCGAAGAACAGCCCGCGGCCCTTGGCCGCGGCCGCGTTCGGATGCCGGGCGACGAGGTCCTGCAGCCGCTCGGACACGTGCCGGCCGAGCTCCCCGGTGCGGTTCACGAGGTCGCGGTCGCGGATCTCGGCGAGCACGGCGCGCCCGGCCTCGGCCGCCGCCGGGGTGCCGGCGAACGTGTTGAAGTACTCGTTCTGCGAGCTGAAGTCGTCGAGCAGCGCCTCGGTGGTCACGACCCCGCCGAGCGGGTAGCCGTTGCCGAGCGGCTTGCCGAGCGTCACGAGGTCGGGCACGAAGCCCGTCGCCTGGTGCGCCCACCAGTCGTCGCCGAGCCGCCCGAGCCCGGCCTGCACCTCGTCGGAGATGATGAGCCCGCCCGCGGCGCGCACCCGGTCGACGAGCCCGGCGAGGTAGCCCTCGGGCACCGTCGGCAGCCCCTCGGTGGAGAACACGGGCTCGATCAGCAGCGCCGAGACCCCGAAGCCCTCGGCCACGAGCGAATCGATCGCCTCGTCGACCTCGCGCAGCGCCGCCTCGAGCAGCTGCGCCTCGTCGCCCTCATAGGCGTCGGGCACGTGGATCGTGCGGATGTTCGCGCCCCGCGGCTCCGAGACCTGGAGCCCGGTGGTGAGCGCGGCCAGGGTGATGGTGTTGCCGTGATAGCTGTGGTCGGTGACGATGATGCCGCTGCTGCCGGTGCGGTGGCGGGCGATGCGCAGGGCGAGCTCGTTCGACTCGGAGCCCGTGTTGGTGAAGTACACCCGGTCCAGCGGCGACTCGAAGGTGGCGAGCAGCTCCTCGGCGTATCGCACCACCGGCTCGCTGAGGTAGCGGGTGTGGACGTTGTAGGTGCGCAGCTGCTCGGCGGCCGCGTCGGCGACCCGGCGGTTCGCGTGCCCGACATGCGGCACGTTGTTGTAGGCGTCGAGGTAGCGCTCGCCGTGCACGTCGGTGAGCCATACGCCGTCGCCCTCGACGAAGTGGCGCGGCTCGCGGTAGAACAGCGGCGAATAGGGGCCGAGCGTCCGGTTGCGGCGCTCGATGAGGTCGTCGTTGCTGCTGTCGGTCATCATCGTTGCTCCGTTCTCGCCGGCGCGGTCGCCCGCCCGGCGGTCGTTGTATTCGCGGCACAGCTCGAGCACCGCGGGGTACTGCTCGATGCGGTGGAACTCGCTGGTCTCATCGCCGGGGCGGTCCGCCGCCCAGCCGAAGTAGGTGAGGGCGCGGGCCACCACGAGGCCCCCGAGCGCGGCGCGGGCGGCCTCGGGGATCGGGAAGCGCCGCTCGTAACCCTCGATGAGCGCCTCGGCGAACTCCTCGCCGCGCGGATGCCAGTGGTACCAGAACAGCACCGTGGCCAGGTCGAAGAGCCACCAGCCCTCCCCGAAGTCGTCGAAGTCGATGAGGGTCATCCCGCCGGGCGAGAGCAGCACGTTCTCCGGCGTGAAGTCCGAGTGGATGACGCCGTACGCCTCCGGCCCCGTGCCCAGCGCCTCGAGCTCAGCCCTGACGTTCGCGAGCGCGGTGTCGATGACGGCCCGGTCCTCCTCGGTCTTGGCGAATCGGCGCGGGTCGCCCCAGAGCGGCTCCGCTCCCGTGAGGCCGTCGAGGTCCCACGGCTTGCGGGAGTAGCCCGGGATGCGGCCGAGCTCGGCCGAGACGGCGTGGAAGCCGCCGCACAGCTCGCCGAGCTCCGCGAAGAACTCCGGGTCGTGCTCGGCGGTCCCCTCCCAGGCCTCCGCGATGTCGCCCAGGGGCGCGGACTGCGCGACCCAGCGCTGCACGTCGATCTGGTGCTCGCGCCCGCGGCCGTCGCCCACGACCGCGAAGAGCTCGCCGTCGATCGCCGGCACCACCTCCGACACCGGGAATCCGGCCTCGCCGAGCCGCTGCATGTAGGCGTTCTCGGTCCGCACCTCCGCCTCGGTGCGGTGATCGAGCCGGTGCACGCGCATCGCATAGGCGTCCTCGCCGTCGACGACGCGGAAGACGACGTTCTCGCGGTACTTGACGAACTCGACGGCGGAGTCGGGCGCGAGGCCGAATGAGGGCAGGGCCGCTGCTGCGAGCTCGAGCGCTTCGTTGCGGGAGAGATTGGTCATGCTGGTTCCTTTCGGGAGCCTTCGCGAGCGTTTCTGGCGTGGACCCATCCTGTTCCCGGAGACCGATGTCCGGAAGACGAGTCTATTCATCAGACTCGGAGTCTGGTCAATGAACTCGTATTCCTTTTCCCCCGCCGGACGTGGGTACGGTATCCGCGTCAACGAGGACGCATTCGAGAAAGAGGCCCGACCGATGGCAGAACTCGCGAACACCACCACCGCCCCGAGCCGCATCGTCGTGACCGGCGGCTCCTCCGGCATCGGCCTGGCGGTCGCCCGGCACTACGCCGCGGAGGGCGCCGTCGTGGGCATCATCGGACGGAGCGACGAACGGCTCGCCCGCGCGCGGGCCGAGCTGGCCGGGGAGCCCGGGGACGTGCGCACCGCAGCCGCCGACGTCGGCGACGAGTCCGCCCTGACGGCGGCCGTCCGCGATCTCGGCGACGAGCTCGGCGGCATCGATCTGCTCGTCTGCTCCGCCGGCATCGACGGCGAGATGGGCGCCGCCTGCGAGGAGGTCACGACGGACTCCTTCCGCGAGGTGCTCGACGTCAACGTCGTGGGCGCGTTCGTCGCCGTGCGGACCGCGATCCCGTTCCTCAAGGAGTCGCCCTGTGGCAGCGTCGTCCTGATCGGCTCCGACTCGGGATTCGTCTCCGTGCCGGGGATGCTCGCCTACAACGCCTCCAAGGGCGCGCTGGTCCAGCTCACCAGGGCCCTGGCCGTCGAGCTGCACGACGCGCACGGCATCCGCGTCAACAGCGTCTGCCCCTCCATCGTCGACACGCCGCTGGCCAGAGAGGGTCTCGGCGTCGAGTCCTTCGAGCACGTCGACTACCCGGTGCAGAGCGCCGAGGACATCGCGTGGAGCGTGGCCTATCTCGCATCCCCCCGCTCGCGAGCCGTCAACGGGGTCAACCTGCTCTCCGACTTCGGCTACACCGGGCGCTCCTCCTTCCCCGCCTGACGCGCGCGCCGCGCGCGGCCCCGAGTCGCGGGCGCGATGGGCGCATCCGGAATTCGAACACTGATTCCGATCACCAGACGGCGAGTCTGGAATTCGCATCCGTATTCCCGACGCCCGCCGTCCGGCCTAGGGTGGCCCCAACAGTTAGCAACTGATGGGAGCATTCGTAAACCACTAGTAGACACAACGCACGCTCGCTCCGAGGCTCCGCATGACGGATGCGCCTCGGCGCCGACCAGCCGCTATCCGCACTCATCGAGGAACACCAATGACCACAGTTTTCGAGAACGGAACGGTGCGCACGCTCGAGGCGCACCGGCCGACCGCATCAACCTTCGCCGTCCGCGACGGCCGCATCGTCGCCGTGGGCGAGGACGAGGTCGCCGGGCTGACCGACATCCACGAACGGGTCGACCTGCTCGGCCGCACCGTCATCCCCGGCCTCATCGACGTGCACAACCACCACATGATCGCCGGCCGCAAGGACCTCTTCGAGTTCAAGGCCGCCCCCACGCTCGGGGCCGAGGCACTGTTCGAGGCCGTCGAGGCCTACGCCCGCGAGCTTCCCGAGGGCGCGTGGATCACCGGCGGCTCCGTCGGCTCCGGGCTCTTCCCCGAGCTCGACTCCCCCGAGGCGCTCCGCCGGTTCGACGAGGTCGCCCACGGCCATCCGGCCGTGCTCACCGACGACAGCCTGCACAACCGCTGGGCCAACAGCCTCGCGCTCGAGATCGCCGGCATCGGCGACGGCACGCCCGACCCCCGCGGCGGCTCGATCGCCCGCGACGCGGAGGGCCGCGCGACCGGCATCCTCTACGAGGCCGGCGGCATGATGGTCGAGAAGGCGCGCGAGCGCATCGCCCCCTTCTCGTCCGAGGATCTCGAGCGCTCCTCCGAGCGGGCCATCGAGATGCTGCACGGCTACGGCATCACCGCCTTCCAGGACGCCGCGACCTCCTTCCAGACCCAGCAGGCGCTGCAGTCGCTCGACGAGCGCGGCCGGCTCAAGGCCTGGGTGGTCACGGCGAGCCCGGTCGAGGAGTTCATCTTCGGCATCGAGCCCATCGGCGAGGAGGTGATCTTCGCGATGGAGGAGACCCGCAGCACGCATCACCGGCCCGACTTCATCAAGATCTTCCTCGACGGCGTCCCGCCCGCGAAGACGGCGGCCTTCCTCGAGCCCTATCTCGACGACTCGGGATGCTCGGACTGCAACTTCGGCTACATGACGATGCCGCAGGAGGACCTCGCGTCCTGGCTGCTCAGGACCGCCGAGCGCGGCATCTCCGCGAAGATCCACGCCACCGGCGACGCCTCGGCGCGCGCCGTGCTCGACGCCGTCGAGCAGGTGCGCCGGGCGGGATACCACGAGCCGATCTATCACATCGCCCACGGGCAGTTCATCGAGCCCTCCGATCTGCCCCGCTTCCGCGAGCTCGGCGTCGTCGCGGATATCAGCCCGGCGCTCTGGTACCCGAACGTCATCACCGAGTCCTTCAAATCCGTGATGCCCGCCGAGCGGGCGGCCAAGGTGCAGCCGAACCGGGACCTGCTGGACCACGGCGCGCTCGTGGCTGCCGGCTCCGACTGGCCCGTGGCGGTCTCCCCCGACCCGTGGCCCGCCATCTACTCGCTCATCACCCGGCAGGACCCGACCCGCACGATGCCCGGCGCCCTCTGGCCCGAGCAGGCGGTCACCCGCCAGGAGGCGCTCGAGTTCGCCACCATCAACCCCGCCCGCGCGCTCGGCATCGACGACGTCACGGGCAGCATCAGCGTCGGCAAGTCCGCCGACTTCCTCGTGCTCGACTTCGACCCCATGACCTGCGAACTCGACGAACTGCTGCAGGCGCAGGCGCTGCAGACCTGGTTCGCGGGCGAGAAGGTCTTCGACCGCTCCTAGGAGTTCTCCCATGACCACTACCGCTCCCCGCCTCTCCGACCGGAGGGCCTACGGCTACATCGCCGCCTTCTCCGCGGTGTTCAACGCAGTACTGCTCGTCGCGCCCGTCATCGCGACCAAGCTCGGCGAGCAGTTCTCGCTCGACGCCCTCCAGGTGGGCGCCGTGTTCTCGGTGGAGCTCGGCTGCTTCAGCCTCGCCACCATCCCCGCCTTCCTCTGGCTGAGGAACACCGACCTCCGGGTCGTCAGCCTCATCTGCCTCGGCATCGTCATCCTCGGCAACGCCGTGACCGCGATGATCGACAGCTACGCGCTGCTCGTCGTGATCCGCGGGCTCACCGCGCTGGGCGCCGGCTCGGTGATGGTGATCGTGCTGTCGATCAGCGCGAAGACCGCGAACCCCAGTCGCGCCTACGGGGTGTTCGTCGCCTCCCAGCTCGCGATGGGGGCGCTCATCCTCGCGATCTTCCCCGCGCTGTTCTCGGCGCAGCCGGTCTCGGCGATCTACTGGACGCTCGTGGTGCTGTGCGTGCTCATCATCCCCGCCGCCTGGCTGCTCCGCGGCGACGAGCTGCGCCGCGGCCGGTCCTCGGCCGAGACCGCCGGCGAGCCGCGGCCCGAGGCCCCGGCCGCCACGGGCTCGCTGCAGATCGGCCCGCTCCTGGGCGGCATGGCCGCGCTGCTCACCTTCTACATCGGCCTCAGCGGCGTGTGGACGTACATGGCCGACGTGGCCGTGGCCGGAGGCACGACCCTCGACGAGGCCTCCACGATGCTGTCGCTCGCGACGCTCGTGGGCGTGGTCTCCGCGCTCCTCACGACGATCGTCGGCGAGCACAGGCTGTACCGCTGGTTCGTGCTCATCGGCTACGGGCTGATGATCTCGAGCATCCTCCTGCTCCTCGGCGGCGTGCCCGCGTTCGTGTTCGCCATCTCCGCGATGATGTTCAAGTTCGCGTGGAGCTGGCTGCTGCCGTTCCTCATGTCGGCGGTCTCGAAGGTCGGCGGCCCGCAGGGCATGAACGCGGCCAACCTGATGATCGGCACGGGACTCGCGATCGGCCCGCTCGTGGCCGGAGGCCTCATCGACGGCTCGGGCGGCCAGTTCACCTCGATGCTCATCGTGAGCGTGTGCGTGCTCGTCGTCTCGATCATCGCCTCGGTGTACGTCATGTGGGCGCCGAAGCGCCGGGCCGCCGCCGCGCCTGCCACGGCCTGAGCCCGAGAGGCCGAAAGGGCCGGGACGCGAGAGAGGTTCTCACGTCCCGGCCCCTTCGGCGTCGCCGTGCCGGGGCTGCCGGCGGGCTACTGCTCGCAGGCCGCGTCGATGTAGTCGCGCAGCTGCTCCGCCGAGTTCTCGATGTCCACGGTGCGCTGCGGCCGCTCGAGCAGCTCGAGCAGCTCCGCGGACAGCGGCGGGGTCCGGTCCCCGAGCGCCTCCTCGATCGTCTCGCGGAACTTCTCGGGCTTCGCCGTCTCGAGCACGAGGATGCGGCCGGGCAGGTCGGTCAGCCGGCGCGCCACGGCGAGGCCGTCGGCCGTGTGCGGGTCGACGATCACCCCGTTCGCCTCGAACTCGGCCCGGATGGTGTTCACCCGGTCCCAGTGGGTGCTCGTGCCGCTGAGGAAGCCGTGCTCGCGCTCGAGCGCCTCGCGCTGATCCGAGAGGTCGAGCACGCCCTCGCGGTCGAGCTCCGCCCAGCGCTCGGCGAAGCCCTCCGCGTCCTCGCCGAAGAGCTCGCGCACGAACCGCTCGAGGTTCGAGGCCTTCGAGATGTCCATGGACGGGCTGCTCGTCGCGAGGGTGAGCTCGCGCGAGCGCGGCCGGTAGACGCCGGTGCGGAAGAACTCGTCGAGCACGTTGTTCTCATTCGTCGCGAGCACGAGGCGGTGCACGGGCAGCCCCATGCGCCGCGCGAGGTGGCCGGCGAAGATGTTGCCGAAGTTGCCGGAGGGCACCGCGAACGAGACGGGCGCCTCGCGGCGGGATTCGTCGTCGGTCGCCCGCAGCCAGGCCCAGAAGTAGTAGACGATCTGCGCGCAGATGCGGCCGAAGTTGATCGAGTTGACGGCGCCGATCGTGTGGGAGGCCTTGAACTCCGCATCGGCGTTGATCGCCTTGACGAGGTTCTGGCAGTCGTCGAAGTTGCCGTCCACGGCGATGTTGTGGATGTTCTCGTCGTCGAGGCTGTACATCTGCGCGCGCTGCACCGCGCTCATCCGCCCCTGCGGCGAGAGCATGAAGACGCGGATGTTCTCCTTGCCGTTGAACGCGTGCTCGGCGGCCGAGCCGGTGTCGCCCGAGGTCGCGCCGAGGATGTTCAGGGTGCGTCCGGCGCGCTGCAGCACGTACGGCATGACCTCGCCGAGGAACTGCATCGCGAGGTCCTTGAAGGCCATGGTCGGCCCCTCCGAGAGCCCCACGAGCGAGATGCGCTCGTCGAGGTCGGTCACGGGCACCGTCTCGGGCGCGGCGAACCGCTCGGCGGAGTACGCCGCCCGCACGATCCGCTCGAGGTCCTCCCGCGGGATGTCCGTCGCGTACAGCCCGATGATCTCGAGGGCGAGCTCGGGGTAGCGCAGCGCGCGCCATTCCTCGAGCCGCTCGGCCGGGATGGCGGGGATCTCGCTCGGCACCACGAGCCCGCCGTCGGAGGCGAGGCCGTCGAGGAGGACGTCGGAGAAGCCGGCCGGGGTCATCCGGCCACGGGTCGAGACGAATTTCATGCGCTGCCTTCTCAAGTCGATGCGTGCGGTGCCTCAGCAATGCTACGGGAGGTTGGCCTCCCCCGCGGCCCGAACGGCCGTGATCGCCCCGTGGGGGCGGGCGCCCGGATCGGCCCTCGTCTCGCGGGCCGTCACGGCGAACCCGCGCTCCGCCAGCACGGCCTCGAGGGCGGGCACCGGCCAGCGGTAGGCGGTGGTCACCGCGTGATCGAAGGCCTCGACGGCGGGGCCCTCGAAGAACCCGAGCAGCAGGCCGCCGCCGGGACGCAGCGCCCGCGCGAACTCGTCGATCGCGGCGCCCAGCCGCTCGGGCTCGATGTGGATGAGCGAGTACCAGGCGAGGATGCCGGCGAGGCCGCCGTCCTCGGCGTCCAGCCGCTCGGCGCGGCCGAGCCGGTAGCGGACCCCCGGATGGCGGGCGCGGGCCGATTCCACGAAGTCGGGCACCGGGTCGACGCCCTCGATCTCGGCGCCGTCGGCCTCGAGCAGCGCCGTCCAGTGGCCGGGTCCGCAGCCGACGTCGAGGATGCGGCCGTCGACGCCGCGGGCCCACCCCCGGATGAGCGCCCGGTCGGCCTCCGCCGTCGCCTCGATCGAGCCGAGCGCCTGCACGTACTCCTCGGCGCGGGCGGAGTAGGCGTTTCGGACGGTCGCATGTGCCATGGCGATCGTCCTCAGAGCGGGCGGGGCGTGCCGCAGGAGGCGGTGACGCCGCCGTCCACCGGCAGCACCGCGCCGGTGATGTACGACGCGTCCGGGCTCGCGAGGAAGAGCGCGGCCTTCGCGACGTCCTCCGGCACGCCGGCACGATCGAGCGCGAGCCGGTCGCGCAGCCGCTCCCAGAACACCGGATCCTCGAGCCGCTCCCGCGTCTGCTTCGTCGTAGTGAAACCCGGCGCGATCGCGTTCACCCGCACGCCGTCGCGCCCGAGGTCGAGCGCCATCGACTGGACGAGCGTGTTCACGGCGCCCTTGGTCGCGTTGTAGCCGGTCTGGTTCCAGTCTCCGCCGAGCCCGGCGATCGACGAGACGGCGATGAACGCGCCGCTCGTGCGGCGGAGCTCGCCGACCGTCGCCCGGGCGAGGCGGATGAGGCCGTCGAGGTTGATCGACCGCATCCGCTCCCAGGAGGCCTCGTCGAGGTCCTCGATGGTGCCCGGCTCCGAGAGCCCCGCGTTGGCGATCACGACGTCGATGCCGCCGAGCGCCTCCCGCGCCTCGCCGACCACCCGCTCGATCTCGTCCGCCTCGGCCATGTCGCCGACCAGCGCGATGCCGCGGCCGGCCTCGGCGCCGGCGAGCGTCTCCTCGAGCGGCTCGCGCCGCCGCCCGCAGACGGCCACGGTCGCGCCCTGCTCGAGGAAGGCGCGGGCGATCGCCCTGCCGATCCCCGAGCCGCCGCCCGTGATCAGCACGGCGCGCCCCTCGTACGGATACCTCGCCCAGGTCGTCATCCCGCTCCTCCTCCGTGCTCCGCGATGTCGGCGAGCCAGGCGCCGAGCCGTTCGAGCAGCGCCGCTCCCTCCGCGAGGTCGGCGTCCCGCGGGTCCTCCCCGAGGATGCCCCGGAGCGGATGGCCCGGCGCGAACCGGCTCTCACCGTACGGGTCCTCGTCGGGATCGGGCGCCGCGCCGCGCGGGAGCCGATCGAGATGGACGAGTCCGGGATCGATGCCGGCCAGCAGCGTCGTCTCGAAGCGCCCCGCGTGGTCGGGCGCGATCGGCGTCGATGCGCATCGGTCCACGGAGGTGGCCGTCAGCTCGAGCGCGCGGCCGGTCAGCCCGGACCAGCGCCGCTCGAGGTCGTCGATCAGCTCGAGCTGCTCGTGCGCGCAGTGGCCGCTGAAGAGCACGGCGCGGCGCACGCCGAGCGCGTCGAGCCGTTCGAGCGTCGCCAGCACGTGACCGGCGATCCCCTCGCCGCCCGGCATCATGATCGACCACGGGTATCGCGCGTGGTCGCCGCCGAACCCCTGGTACACGGGCGGCAGCACGACTCCCCCGATCCGCCGCGCGGCCTCGAGGCACACCCCGTGCGCCGTGAGCGCGTCCAGGCCGATCGGCAGATGGGGCCCGTGGAACTCGAGCGTGCCGAGCGGCAGGTAGGCGATCGACGCCTCGGCCAGGCGGGCCTCGATCTCGGCGGGGCTCAGGAGCTCGGCGCGCGCCGTTCCGGTCGTGTGCATCGGTGTCCAATCGTGATTCGCGGCCGCGCAGCGCCCCGCTACGCCCTGGCCGGGCCGGGCTTCGTCCGCCGATCCTACGGCGAGGCCGCTGGAGCCGGACCGGGGCCGCCCGCGCCCCTCGCCTCCCGCTCGATGCCCGCCATCGCTGCGGCCAGGAACTCGTCCTCCGCGTCGTTGCCCGGCAGCTCGAGCGCGCGGCGGTAGGCCTCGCGCGCCGCACGCGCCTCGCCGAGCTCCTCGAGCGTGATCGCCCTGGCGATGTGGAAGGGCCGGAAGCGGTCCAGGGCGGGATCGCCGCCGAGCGCGTCGAGCCTGCGCAGGCCCTCCTCGGCGCCCCGATGGCGGCCGATCGCCACGGCGCGGCCGAGCCGCACGACCGGTCCGGGCTCGCGCTCCTCGAGCAATCGGTAGAGCACCGCGATCTGCGCCCAGTCGGTCGCGTCGAAGGAGCCCGCCTCCGCGTGCACGGCGGCGATCGCCGCCTGGATCGCGAACGGGCCGGCGTCCGCGGCCCCGGCGGCGGATTCCGCGAGGCCGATCCCCTCGGCGATGAGCGCGCGATCCCAGCGCCCCCGATCCTGCCGCGCGAGCGGGACGGGGCGGCCCTCGTCGTCCGTCCTCGCCGCGCGCCGCGCCTCCGTGAGCAGGAGCAGCGCGTGCAGTCCCCGGGCCTCGGCGGATCGCGGCGCGAGGGCGCGCAGCAGCGCCGCGAGGCGGATGGCCTCGGCCGTGAGGTCGTCGCGCACGTGCCGCTCGCCGGCGAGGCGCGCGTAGCCCTCCGCGTAGAGCAGGTACACGACGCGGAGCACGCCCCCGAACCGCTCGGCCAGCGCATCGCGGCCCGGCGCGCCGAACCGGATGCCGAGGGCGCGGATCCGCCTCTTGGCCCGCACGATGCGCTGCTGCATCGTCGGGACGGGCACGAGCAGCGCGTGCGCCACCTCCTCCGTGCCCAGCCCGGCGACGAAGCGGAGGGTGAGCGCCACCCGGTCCTCGAGCCGCAGCGCGGGGTGCGCGCAGGCGAAGCACAGCTCGAGCCGGTCGTCGCCGACGAGCGGCCCGGCGTCGTCCTGCAGCGCGGGGTCGCGGAAGGCGGCGGGCACCGGGGCGCGCTCCTCCTCGACCCGCAGCCGGGCGAGCTTCTGGGCGAGGTCGGCGTCCCTGCGCACCGCGTCGAGCGCCTTCCGCTTCGCGACGGTCTTGAGCCAGGCCTCCGGGGAGTCCGGCACGCCGGTCTCCGGCCAGGTGCGCAGCGCCTGGGCGATCGCCTCCTGGGTCATGTCCTCGGCGAGGTCGAGATCGCCGAACCGGCGGGCGAGGGTGGCGAGGATGCGGCCTCGGCCGTCGCGGCCGAGGCCCGCGAGCGCCCGCCGCGCCCGCGCATCCGCTCCGGTCGCATCGCGCCCGCGCGCTCCTCGCTCGGGATGTCCCGCGGGCCCGGGGCGTCCCGCTCCCGAGCCCGCGGGGTCGCGGTGATCCATGAGGATCAGTAGGGCGCCACGGGACGGATCTCGACGTGGCCGCCGGGCTCGGAGCCGGGGCTCCGGCGCGCCCACTCGATCGCCTCGTCGAGGTCCGCGACGTCGATGATGTAGGTGCCGCCGACGAACTCCTGCACCTCGGCGAACGGCCCCGACGAGACGATGCGCTCGCCCCGGTCGTCGCTGCCGACCCAGACGCCCTGGTCCGGGTCCTCGAGCGCGAAGGAGCTGACGACGATGCCGGCCTCGGTGATCTCCCGGTCGAAGGCGAAGAACGCCTCGGGGTCGGCCCCGCCCTCGGCGCCGCAGCTCGGATCCTGCTTGTGCCCCATGAGCAGCAGTGCGTATTTCATGATTCCTCCTCGTCCTCCCGCGAGCGCGGTCGCGCCGTTCGGTGCGGGACTCCATCGTCGAACCGGGCGGCTCGACATCATGATGACGGACGGGGCGGGGCGATATCGACAGCGCGGACGGAATTCTTGGGAGATCGTTCGCTGCGCGGATCGCGCGGTCGCGTACCCTTGCCGCATGCCACGTCTGCTCCGCATCGACTCCTCCATCAGCGACGACTCCCGCACGCGACGCATCGGCGATGCGTTCCAGCGCGTCTGGGAGGCCCGCGGCGAGGACTACTCGACCGTCGCGAGGGACCTCGTGGCGGACCCGCTGCCGCATTTCTCGGCGCTCGCCCTGCACTTCCCCGAGCGGCTGCGCGACGGGCGCACGGCGCCGCCGGAGCTCGAGGCGCAGCAGCGGGCCGTCCTCGAGGAGCTGGGCGCGGCCGACGCGCTGCTCATCGGCGCCCCGATGTACAACTTCTCGATGCCCTCGCAGCTCAAGGCCTGGATCGATCTCGTCCACGTCCCGGGCCTCACCGCGCCCTTCGACTCGGACACGCAGCCGTACCGGGGAAGGACGGCGTACGTCGTCTCGGCGCGCGGCGCCGCCTACGACCCGGGCAGCCCGGAGGAGGCGATGGACCACGTCATCCCGCCCATCCGCATCGTGCTCGAGCAGGGGCTCGGCATCCCGGTGGTCCCCGTCGTGACCAGTCGGACGCTCGCGCCGATGCTGCCCGCGCTCGGCGTCGAGCGCGCGCAGGCGGAGTTCGACGCGGCCGTCGCCCGGGCGGAGGAGCTCGCGGCGCGGGCCTGAGCCTTCGGCGGCACGTAGCCTGGTGGGGAACGATGCACCCGCGCGAATGGAGCCCGCATGGACCCCGACGACATCCGCATCCGCCGCGAGCGGCACCGCCGCCGCGTCATCGCGAGCTCCTGGCGGGCCGGCGTCGCGCTGACCGCGGCGCTGGCGCTGCTCGTGCTCTGCGGCTGGCTCTACTTCTCGAGCCCCGTGGTGAAGATCTCCCCCTCCGTCGACGAGGGCATCGCCTGTCCTGCGCTGCACCACGGGGCGATACTGCCCGCCGAGAGCCATGCCGTGACGATGCACGCCGGCGATGCCCTCGACGCGTATGACGCGTGGACCGGCGTCGACGGTCTTCGCGCCGGCGAGGTCTACGAGGAGGGCCCCGCATGGTGCGAGACCGTCCGCGAGAACCGCCAGACGGTGTTCCTCCTGACCGCGGGCGTCGCCGTCCTCGCCGTCTACGCCTCGGCGCGCTCGGTGCGGGGCTGGCTGCGCACCACCGCCGCGGCGCCCGAGTAGGCCCGCCCGGAAACGCGGGAGATCCCCGGCGGATGCCCCGCCGGGGATCTCTCGCGCGCCGCTAGTCGGTGCCGGCGTCGAAGGCCGCGTGGTTCGAGGCGGCGTCGAGCGCCTCGTTGTCGCGCTCGCCGCCCGAGACGATCGCCTGCGCGCCGCCCGCCTCCATCTTGCCGACGAGCTCGGCGGTCTCCCCCGCCACGATGCCCTGGCTCGCGTACTGCTCGAGGCGCGACCGCGAGTCGGCGATGTCGAGGTTGCGCATGGTGAGCTGGCCGATGCGCTCGTCGGGGCCGAAGGCGGCGTCGCCGACTCGCTCCATCGAGAGCTTCTCGGGGTGGTACGAGAGGTTGGGGCCCTCGGTGTTCATGATCGAGTAGTCGTCGCCGCGGCGCAGGCGTAGCGTGACCGAGCCGGTGACGGCCGAGGCCACCCAGCGGACGATCGCCTCGCGCTGCATGAGCGACTGGGGGTCGAGCCAGCGGCCCTCGTACATGAGGCGGCCGAGCTTGCGCCCTTCGTTGTGGTAGGTCGCGATCGTGTCCTCGTTGTGGATCGCGTTGACGAGGCGCTCGTAGGCGGCGTGCAGCAGCGCCATGCCGGGGGCCTCGTAGATGCCGCGCGACTTCGCCTCGATGATGCGGTTCTCGATCTGGTCCGAGATGCCGAGGCCGTGACGGCCGCCGATCGCGTTGGCCTCGCGGACGAGCGCGACGAGGTCGGTGTACTCGACACCGTTGATCGCCACGGGCAGGCCCGCGTCGAAGGTGACGGTGACGTCCTCGGCCTTGATCTCGACCGACTCGTCCCAGGGGGCGACGCCCATGATCGGCTCGACGATCGTCACGCCGTTGTCGAGGAACTCAAGATCCTTGGCCTCGTGGGTGGCGCCCCAGATGTTGGCGTCGGTCGAGTAGGCCTTCTCGGTGGAGTCGCGGTAGGGGAAGCCGTGGGCCACGAGCCACTCGGACATCTCCTTGCGGCCGCCGAGCTCGGCGACGAACTCCGCGTCGAGCCAGGGCTTGTAGATGCGCAGGTTCGGGTTGGCCATGAGGCCGTAGCGGTAGAACCGCTCGATGTCGTTGCCCTTGTAGGTCGACCCGTCGCCCCAGATGTCGACGCCGTCCTCCTTCATGGCGCGCACGAGCATGGTGCCCGTGACGGCGCGGCCGATCGGCGTCGTGTTGAAGTAGGTCTTGCCGCCCGAGCGGATGTGGAAGGCGCCGGTCTGCAGCGCGACGATGCCCTCCTGCACGAGCAGCTCCTGCACGTCCACCAGGCGGGCGATCTCGGCGCCGTACTCCTTGGCGCGGCCGGGGACGGCCTCGATGTCGGGCTCGTCGGGCTGGCCGATGTTCGCGGTGTAGGTGCAGGGAATCGCGCCCTTGTCGCGCATCCAGGCCACGGCGACGGAGGTGTCGAGGCCACCGGAGAAGGCGATGCCGACGCGTTCGCCGACGGGAAGAGAAGAAAGAACCTTGGACATGGCTTCTAGCGTATCGTCGTCGCGCCGCGTCCGCGGACACCACTCGCCATCGGATCGCGGCGGATCCCCGCACCGTTCCACCTCCGGGGCGGCCCGCCGGCGCGTTCCGCCCCGCGGATCGCGGTCAGCGGCTCGTCGCCCCGGCGGACCATCGCCCGAACAGCGGCTCGACGGCGAGCCGGACGGGGCCCGGGAGGTTCTGCCCGTAGCGGGCGAAGAGCTCGTCGCGCGAGGAGTGGGTGCCGAGGTCGCGCCGCACGAAGCGCGCGAATGCGGCGTCGTCGCAGGCGCAGCCCTGCACGCCGGCGGCGCGCCAGTCCGCGGCGCCGCGGCCGACCGCGTCGAAGAGCGTCTCGGCGCCGGCGTTGCCGAAGGAGGGCCCCGCGTCGGCCCGGCCGGGGCCGGCGAGCGCCCTGGTGACGCTGACCCATTCGCCGTCGAGCCGCAGCTCGGGCCACGCGAGCAGCACGAACCTCGGCACCGCGCGGCGGAGCATCGGGAAGCGGGGGTACCAGAACTCGCCGTCCATCACGAGCCCGCGCGAGCGGGTGGGGATGCCCCGCGCCCGCGCCGCGGCCTCGAGCACGGCGAAGCGCTGGCTGCAGGATCCCCGCCCCCGGCGGAGCGTGCCCGAGACACTGCGCGTATCGGCCATCGAGTACACGGGACGGATGGCGTCGCGGATCCGTCGGTGCGCCGCGCGCAGATACTCCTGCGGGTCGCGCTCCCGGGGGCCGGCCTCGCGGTCGATGCTCCGCAGGAACCGGCGCACGTCGGGATGGTCGTGGTCGAGGATCCGGGTCGGGGCGGTCGTCGGGTCCGCGGCGGGCGCCGCGCGGACCGCTCTGCGGATCCTGGCCGGGGTCATCACGGTGCACGACATGCCTCGAGTGTGGCACAGACGCCTGCCGCCCTCCCCCGATCGGCTCGCGCCGGTTCACCCCTGCGGGTGACTCCGCGCCGCCGACCCGCTCCGTAGCGTCCTCGGCAGTTCCGGAGAAGGAGAAGGAGAAGGATTGATGACCACGACGCTGTTCCAGAGCTCGGCAACGCCGACCGGCACGAGGCGCGGCGGCTCCCCTCGGGATGCGGGCATCGACGCGGTCCGCGCGGCGTGCCTCCTCGCCGTCGTCGTGCTGCACGCGCTGATGGTGGGCGCGCAGCCGGATGCGCACGGCGCGCTGCGCACGAGCGTCGCGCTCTCGGGCGAGCCCTGGTTCGCACCCATCACCTGGCTGCTGCAGGTCATGCCCATGTTCTTCATCGCGGGCGGCTTCGCGGCGCTCTCGCAGTGGCGGGCGATGCGCGCCCGCGGCGCGACTGCCCGGGAGTACGTGCTCGGCCGGGTGCGGCGGCTCGCGGCGCCCGCGGCGATGATGATCGCGGCGGTGAGCGGGGCGCTGCTGCTCGCGGGAGCGCTCGGCGCCGATCCCGCGCTGCTCGCCGAGGCGAGCCTGCGCATCGGGCAGCCGCTCTGGTTCCTCGCCGTCTATCTCGGCGCCACGGCGCTCGTGCCCGCGATGACGCGGCTGCACGAGCGGGCGCCGCGGGCGGTGCTGCTCGCCCTCGCCGGTGGCGTGATCGCGGTCGAGGTGCTCGCGCGCACCCTTGCGGAGCCGCTCGGCTACCTCAACCTCGCCTTCGTCTGGCTGCTCATGCAGCAGCTCGGGTTCGCGATGCGCGACGGCGCGTGCGCGGCGTGGTCGCGCCGCCGGCTGACGATCGCCGCGGCCGTGCCGCTGGCCGCGATCCTCGTGCTCATCGGCTGCGGCTGGTCGGCCGACATGATCGAGAACCTCAACCCGCCCACCGCGGCCATCGCGCTGCTCGGGGTCGCGCAGTTCTTCGTGCTCCAGCGCACCCGCCCCGGGCTCGCCCGGCTCACCGCGGTGCCGGCCGTGGCCGCGTGCGTCGGCGCCGCGAGCCGGCACTCCATGAGCGTGTACCTGTGGCACATGCCGGTGATCCTCGTGCTCGTGGCGCTCATGTGGCTCGGCGAGCTGCCGATGCCCGCCCCGCACTCGGGCGCCTGGTGGGCGACGCGCCTGCCGTGGCTGCTGGCGATCGCGGTCTGCGTCCTGCCCGTCGCCGTGCTCGCGACGCGGTACGGCTCGCGACCCCGTCCGCCTCGGCGTGCCTCGGCGCCCCGGCTCCGGCCTCGGCTCCCCTCCCTCGCGCGGCGTTCGGCCTGCGCGCTCGCCGTGCTCATGGCGATCGCCGGCACATCGACCGCGCTCCTCGCGGGCATGGATTCGCTGCCGGCCGGCGGCGCGTCCGTCGCCCTGCTCGTCGGCAGCGTGCTGGTCTCGACGAGATGCGAACGGCTCCAGGCTCGGGGCTGCGCTCCGATCGCACTGCCGCGTGCCGCAGCCGTCTAGCCGGTAGACGATGCTGTCTAGCCGGTTGACAAGAGAATCGAGCTCGAACGGAGCCACGGGAAAGAAGGTGCCCTGATGGATGCCGATGCAGGCCGTCGCCGAAAGCCCGGAGAGTTCCCCGACGACTCGTCGGGTCCGGGTGATCCGCCGCCGCGTGTCCCGTCGGCCGTCGAGCCCATCGAGGAGTGCCCGGCCGAGTTCCGACAAGAGTTGCTGAGCAGCAAAGCGTTCCCGCTCGTGACTCGGGGCCAAATGCGCGACTACCTGGATATGATCGCGATGACCGACTATCTCAGCTTCAAGCGCATCGCCACGGTACTCGAGCGAATGGAGCCGAGCGGTGTCTGAGCTCAGGTTCCGCAACCTCGACATCACGCCGGACGACCCCGTCGAGTCCTGGGGACTCGAGGGGTCCGTCACGGCGCTCGAGCGCGGCGATTTCGAGGACTGGCATCGCATGCGCGTCTACGCCCGGCAGCATCCCTGGGCCGAGGCCGTCGACGCGATGCTGGACGCGACCGACCTCGCCGACGATTTCGGAGTGGGGATCGAAGGCGCTCGTGCGGCTGGCCATCACTCGGGCCCGGCTGCCGCGGCCCGGGTGACCGGCCGGCCCAGCTCGAGCCGCGGCCACGAGTCGAGGTCCCGGATGAGCTGGCGGTCGTGCGTCGACACGATCACCGCCGCGGGGCTCGTCGCGAGCGCCTCGCCCAGCTCGTCCACGAGGGCCATCGACAGGTGGTTCGTCGGTTCGTCGAGCAGCAGCACGTGCGGGCGGGAGGCGAGCAGCACCGCCAGGTCGAGCCGCCGCCGCTGCCCCATGGACAGCTCGCCGACCCGCCTGTCCGCTTCCACGCCGCGCAACAGACCGAGCGATCCGAGGCTCGCCGCCTCGCCCGGGTGGAGCCCGCCGGAGGCGATGAGCCGGTTCATCGCCGCCTCGTAGGCCTCGGCGGCCCGCAGGTCGGGCGGCAGCGCCGTCTCCTGCCGCAGCAGTCCCGCCCGGACCCCCTCGGCGAGGCGCACCGTTCCGGTGGTCGGCGCCATCCGCGCGGCCAGCACCGCGAGCAGGGTGGACTTGCCGGCCCCGTTCGGCCCCGTGACGAGGAGCCGCTCCCCTCCTCGCAGCGCGAGGGCGACCGGTCGCCGCAGCCGATCCGCGACGGCGACGCCGGCGGCCTCGATCAGCACGCCCTTCGGCACGCGCGCCGGCGCCGGCGCGGCGAGCTCCTGCGGCGGCTCGGGCACGCGCACGGCGTGCGCCTCGAGCGCGTCCCGCCTGCGGTGCACGCTCTGCACGAGTCCGTCCGCCCGGGTGGCGCGCGTGTGCCTGCCAGTGCCCTTCGGCGGCCGCCACCCCGTGCGCAGCCGATCCTGCGCGGCGGCCAGATCGCCCTCGAGCCGCGCCCGTTCGGCCTGCTCCCGAGCATGGGCCTGCTCCCAGCGGAGGCGCTCGGCGCGGCGGCCCTCGCGGTAGCCATCGAATCCGCCGCCGTACACGCGCGCCCGCCCGTCGTGCGAGGGATCGAGGTCGACGAAGGTCTCAGCGACGTCGCGGAGCAGCGCGCGGTCGTGACTCACGAGCACCACCCCGCCCCTCCAGGCACGGAGCCGCTCGGCGAGGAACGCGAGCGCCTCCCGATCGAGGTGGTTGGTCGGCTCGTCGAGCACGAGGAAGTCGGCGTCGCTCCCGAGCAGGCACGCGAGCCGCACCCGGTAGCGCTGCCCGACCGACAGCTCGGCGAGCCGGCGCGACCGGTCGGCTTCCGCACCGAGCGCCTCGAGGGCGATGTCGACGCGGCGCTCCGAGTCCCACGCGTCGAGGGCTTCGGCGCGCTCGAGCGCCTCCGCGTAACGCGCCTCCGCCCCGGCTCCGCCCTCCGCGAGGGCCGCTCCGGCGGCATCCAGTGCCTCGAGCGCGGCGAGGGATTCGGCGATGGCGTCGGCGACCGCCTCGCCCACCGTCCGGTTCTCGCCGGCGGGCATCTCCTGCTCCGCGAATCCGAGCGTCCCGACCCGGGATACGCTGCCCGAGTCGGCGGGCAGCGCGCCCGCGAGCAGCTGCAGCAGGGTGGATTTCCCCCGGCCGTTCTCGCCGACGATCGCGATGCGCGAGGCCGGGCCGACCGTGAGCTCGAGGCGGTCGAGCACGGGGCGTCCGCCCCGCGCGATGGAGGCGTTCTTGATGGTGAGCTGCGCGTCCGCGCGCGCAGCGGTTCGATGGGTGGTGATCAGCATTCGTCCTTCTCCACTGGGGCGCGCCCGCGGCGTGGAATGCCGGTGGATCGGGCGCGCGAAAACGGCGGCCTCGAGAGGCCGGAGTGCCGTGGCCGTCGCACCTCGGAGCGTCTCGACGAGGGGTCGGCCCGGTCCGCCGCCTAGTGGAAGAGCAGGATGAACATGCATCCAGGCTACAGCAGCGCCCCCTACCCTGAAAGGCATGGGATCTCACCGCCGCCGGCATCGGCCACGCCCTATGAACCGGTTGTTCCGCGCGGTGCTCCGCCTGTTCGCCGCCCCGAGGGTCAACATGCGGGAGGACTACGCGAAGGTGCGGCGCCTGCAGCGCCAGCTCGCGGTGCTGCCCGCGCCGCTGTATCGCTTCATGGACCGGCAGATCGTCTCGGAGGACGGCGGCCACCGCATCCCCGTGCGCATCTTCCGCCCCAAGGAGCAGCGGCGCGAGGAGCTCCTCCTCTTCTTCCACGGCGGCGGCTGGGTCACCGGCGACATCGAGAGCTACACCCCGGCCTGCGCCACGATGGCCGAGCTGACCGGCTGCGTCGTGGCCTCGGTGGACTACCGGCTCGCGCCCGAGCATCCGTTCCCGGCGGGTCTCGACGACTGCTATCGCGTCGCCTCGCTGCTGCTCGACGAGCCGGAGCGGGCGAGCGTGGACGACGCCGAGAAGATCGTGCTCGTGGGCGACTCCGCCGGTGGCAACCTCGCCGCCGCCGTCTCGCTGCTGCTGCGCCGCCGCGGGCACCGGGGCGCGAGCCGCCAGATCCTGCTCTACCCGGTGACCTACTGGGACCACGACCCCGAGACCTCCCCGTTCGCCTCGGTGCGCGAGCACGGCTCCGACTACCGGCTCACGAACAGCGAGGTGCGCGACTACATGGAGCTCTACGTGCCGGATCCGGAGCGCCGCCGCGACCCGCTCGTCGCTCCCCTGCTGGCCGAGGACCTCTCCGGGCAGCCCGACACGCTGCTGCTCACCGCCGAGCTCGACCTGCTGTGCGACGAGGGCGAGGCCTACGGGCGCGCCCTCGAGGAGGCGGGCGCCCGGGTGCGGACCCACCGGGTGCCCGGCGCCCTGCACGGCTTCATCGCGCTGCCGCGCTTCGCCCGGCCGCTCCGCGAGGCGTACGAGGTGATCAACGCCTTCCTCGATGATTCCGCCGCCGAGCGCCCGTCGGAGGAGCGATCGTGATCCGCCGGGCGTGGGTGCGCCTCGACAACGCCTCGAACATCTTCCTCGCGGCGCGGACGGAGGTCGACCCGAAGGTCTTCCGCGTGACCGCCGAGGTCGACCACGAGGTCGACCCGGCGCTGCTGCAGGAGGCGCTCGACGCCACGTACGACCGGTACCCGCTCTACCACGCGGTGCTGCGCAGCGGCGTGTTCTGGTACTACCTGCAGGACAGCGACCTGCGGCCCGCGGCCGAGCCCGAGACGCAGCACACGTGCGCGCCCATCTATCAGCGCGACCGCCGGAACCTGCTGTTCCGGGTCCTCTACCACCGGCGCCGCATCACGCTGGAGCTCTTCCACGCGCTCTCCGACGGCACGGGCGCGCTGTGGTTCCTCACCGACCTCGTGACCGCATACATCCGGCTGCGCGAGGTCGAGGAGGAGCGCCCCGGGGGACGGCCGGAGGAGCGGCGCTCCCCCGCCGCGGTCATCGAGCCGGAGGAGCGGACGGCGCCGGTGACGCACGACCTCACCGTGGACAGCTTCGCGCAGTACTTCCGCCGCACGCGCCGCCGCGGGTCGGATGCGCCGAGCAGCTTCAGCGAGGAGGCGATGCCCGCCGCCCTCACCGTCGAGGACGAGGTGCACGATCCCGAGCCCGAGGGCCCCGCGCGCTCCCGGCGCCGCAGGCCGGCGCAGCGGGTCCACCGCGTCCGCGGCACCCGCACGCCGGACAACCGCACGCGCGCGGTGGAGCTGACGATGCCGGCGAAGGAGGTGCTGGCGCTCGCGCGCGCGGAGGGCGTCGCGCTGACGATGTACCTCACCGCCCTCTTCTTCGAATCGATCCGCCTCGCCTCGGGCGGGCTCGGCACGCGCCCCACCATCGCCGCCTCCGTGCCCGTGAACCTGCGGCAGTTCTTCCCCTCGACCTCGGCCCGCAACTTCTTCGCCACCATCCGCGTGGCCCACACCTACGGCGAGGAGCCCGAGGAGCTCGGCGAGATCGCCCGCAAGCTCGAGCGGCAGTTCAAGCCGAAGGCCACCCCGCAGGCGCTCGAGAAGAAGCTGCGGCGGCTCATCCGCTTCGAGCGGATGCCCGGGCTGCGCATCGTGCCGCGGCCGCTCAAGGACCTCATCCTCGGCTGGATCAACCTCGCGAACAACCGCGGCCTCACCGTGGCGGTCTCGAACCTCGGCCGCGTCACGCTGCCGGACCCGGCGGAGGCGCACGTGGGGCGGATGCTCTTCCACGTCTCGGCCGTGCGGCCGCAGTTCTGCGCGATGTCGCACGCGGGCCTGCTCACGGTGAGCTTCACCTCGCCGTTCGTCGAGACGGATCACATCCGGGAGTTCGCCCGAGCGCTCGCCGAGCGCGGCGTCGAGGTCTCGGTCGCCGCGGCCAGGGTCACCGAGGCGGAGCTGGCGGAGAGGGAATCATGAGGCGCTGCGAGGCATGCCGGATCGACGTCGAGGGCAACTGGGCGCGCTGCCCCCTGTGCTCGGCCCCGCTCGCGGGCGGCTCCGTGCCGAGCCCGTTCCCGGCCGTGCCGCTGAGCTTCTCGCGCCGCAGGGTGCTGAAGGTGCTGTTCCTCTCCTCGCTCGCCGTGATCGTGCTCTCGCTCGCGGCGCAGCTGCTCTTCAGCCGGGATCGCGCCGACATCGGCGTCTTCCGGTCGATCTGGCTGGGCGTGAGCGCCATGTGGCTCGTGGTGCTCATGGCCGCCCGCAAGCGCAGGAACCTCGCGAAGGGCACCGCGTACCTCGTCGTGATCGTGAGCCTGGTCTGCGTGTACTGGGACTACCTCACGGGATGGCACGGCTGGGCGCTGACGTTCGCGGTGCCGGCGATCTGCGCGTGCTCGGTGGTGGCGCTGCTCATCACGGTGTGGGTGATGCGCATCGAGACGGGCGAGCACATCGTCTACAGCGGGCTCACCGTGCTGCTGGGGCTCGTGCCCATCCTCTTTCTCGTGCTCGGCTGGGTGGACACAGCCTGGCCGAGCGTGGCGTGCGTGGCGCTCAGCGCGGTGACGATCACCGCGCTGCAGGTCGCCGGCGGCCACGTCGCCCGCCACGAGCTCGCCAAGCGCCTGCACCTGTAGCGCGAACCAGCATCAAGACGCCCCGCGCCAAGACGCCTCGGATGCGAGGCGGGTACTGTCGAGGCCTCCCATGCGGCCCGGCGCCGCACGAGGGAGGCCCGGCGGATGCGAGAGTGCCCGCCGGCAGACGGCCCCACCGAGACCGCGAAGACGAGGAGCAGCACACCCATGGCTCTGCCCAGCACCCGCGCACGCACCCGTCCCCCGCGCGCCCGACGCGCCGCCGTCCCCGCGCTGGGCTGCGTCTCGGCCCTGCTCCTGTCCGCCTGCGGCCCCGGCGAGGAGGAGCAGCCGAGCTTCACCGACCAGGGCTACCCGGTCGCCCCGCCCCAGGAGATCGCCGCCGCGGACCCCGCCCACGAGGACGTCGCGCTCGTGCCGATCGGGCAGCTCGCCGACGCCGCCTGGCTGGCCGAGACCGCCGAGCGCACCGGCATCCCCGAGCGCGTGCTGGCCGCCTACGCCGGCGCCTCGATCCGCCTCGACGAGACGCACCCCGACTGCGGCATCGGCTGGAACACGCTCGCCGGCATCGGCGCCGTGGAATCCGTCCATGGCCAGATCGACGGCTCGCAGACCGACGAGGACGGCCAGGTGGAGCCGCCGATCATCGGCATCCCGCTGGACGGCTCGGACGGCGTGCTGGAGATCCCCGACACGGACGGCGGCGAGCTCGACGAGGACACGGAATGGGACCGCGCCGTGGGGCCGATGCAGTTCATCCCCACCACGTGGGAGGAGAACGCGCAGGACGGCAACCTCGACGGCGTCTCCGATCCGCATCAGATCGACGACGCGGTCCTCACCGCCGCCCTGTACCTGTGCGGCCAGGGCGGCGATCTCACCGACGACGACGGCTGGAACAGCGCCATCACCGCCTACAACCTGCCGCAGTTCTATGCGCGCGACGTCGCCGAGCACGCCACCGGCTATGTCGAGTGAGACCCGCGCGCCGAGGGCGGAGCGGACGGGGCTCCTCGACCGCATCCGGCGCAATCTCGCGAGACTGGGGCCCGCGCAGCGCATCCCCGGCGTCGACCTCGCCCGCGGGCTCGCCGTGGTGGGGATGTTCGCCGCGCACGTCGCCGTCGTCCCCGACCTGCTCTGGTCGGAGCCCTCGACCTGGGGCGGCCTCGTCGACGGCAGGTCCTCGATCCTCTTCGCGACGCTCGCGGGCGTATCGCTCGCGCTCACCTCGCCGTCGGACCCGGACGACCGGGCCGGCGTCCCGCCGGGGACCGGCTTCGGCTTCCGGCTCGCGATCCGCGCGCTGCTCGTGTGGCTGCTCGGCGCCGCGCTGCTGCTCCTCGACACCCCCGTCTACGTCATCCTGCCCGCCTACGGCATCCTCTTCCTCATCGGCATCGGGCTCGTCAGGCTCTCGGATGCGGTGCTCTGGTGCGCGGCGGCGGGCATCGCCGTCCTCGGGCCGTTCGCCGTCGCCGCGATCGACGGCACCGGCGGACCGGAGGGCGGCTCGCAGTGGGGCCAGATGCTCTCGACGCTCGCCGGCTGGCACTACCCGTTCCTCCTCTGGACCGCGTTCCTCGCCGCGGGCATCGCCGCGGGGCGCCTGCTCCGGCGCGCGCCCGAGCGGAACGCGCCGGGGCTGCTCTGCATCGGCGCCGTCCTCGCCGTGATCGGCTACGGGGCGATCGGCCCCATCGGCAACGGCGCCGAGGAGGGATCCTGGCTCGCGGCGCTCCAGGACGCGCCCCACTCCTCCGGGATGGGCGAGGCCATCGGCTCCGGCGGCTTCGCCCTCGCCGTCATCGGCCTCTGCGTGCTCCTCGCCGCGCCGAGGCCCCTCCGATGGCTCTCCTGGCCGCTGCGCGCGGTCGGCGCCATGCCGCTCACCGCGTACACCGCGCATCTCGTGGTCTGGCAGCTCTGGATCTCCGCCGAGCTGCGCGAGACCGGATTCGCGAGCCCCCTCGACGGGTTCCGCGCCACCGAGCCGTTCTGGCCGCTCACCATCGGCATCGCGATCGGCTGCATGGCGTGGACGCTCCTCATCGGCCGCGGACCGCTGGAGGCCGCCATCGCCCGCCTCTCCGCGCTCGTCACGGGGCCCGGACCCGGTGTCCGGCGCTCGGAGGGCTGACGCGGAGCTCGGCGCTCGACGGATCCGGTGCTAGCGCAGCCCGGCACGCATCCCGTCCAGGTGCGCGCGGCTGATCGCCCGGGCCTCCTCCGCATCCCGCCGGGCGATCGCCTCGACGAGCTCGGCGTGGATGCGGTCGTCCGCGTCCGCCTCGAGGTGCCGGCCGAGGCGCAGCATGTCGATCATCGCCTGCCGCAGCCTCGGCACGAAGGAGTCGAAGAGCTCGAGCAGCACCGGGTTCTCGGCCGCCGCGACGATCGAGCGATGGAGGCGCATGTCCGCGTCCACGAGCCCCTCGATCTCCTCCGGGGCGCTCCGCCGGTCGGCGAACGCCCGGCGGATCGAGCGCATCGCGGCGGGCGAGCGCCGCTCCGCGGCCAGCGAGGCGGCCTCGGCCTCGATCGCGATCCGCGCCTCGATGACCGACGCGACGGCCGCCCGCCGCAGCACCTCGCCCCACTCCTCCGCGACGTCGAGGGCGGTCACGAACACGCCCGCCCCCTGCCGCGACTCGAGCACGCCTCGGCCCGCGAGCTGGCGGATGGCCTCCCGCACGGTGGAGCGGCCCACGCCGAGCTGCGGCCCCAGCGTCGTCTCGCCCGGCAGCCTGGCCCCGAGTTCCCATTCGCCCGAGCGGATGCGGTCGAGCAGCAGCTCCGCGGCCTGATCCGCGAGCGGGGTGCGCCTCACCTGCGCCATAGTGCACCTCTACTTGTCTGAGGAGTTGTGATACGGTCTCTCCATGTTCCCATCCGAGCTCCTTCTCCTTCGCCGCCACGGCGGGGCCTAGCCCGACCGGCTGCCCGCCGTGGAGTCCCGCCTCGGCCGGTCGCCCCGGCGCCGCGGATCCCCGCGCGGCGAAGCAGAAAGTCTCGAACCATGACCACCTCAGTATTCCCCAGCATCTCCACCCCCGCCGGCGCCATCCCGGCCGCCGCCCCGTCCTGGAACCGCCAGCGGGGCTCGCAGATGCCCTCACACCGATACGCCGACGCCTACTCGCGGGTCGAGGTGCCGCTCGCCGCCGAGGAGCGCGAATGGCCGACGCACAGGCTCGAGCGCGCTCCCCTCTGGGTGCCCGTCGACCTGCGCGACGGCAACCAGGCGCTGCCGGAGCCCATGGACCCCGCCCGCAAGCGCCGCCTCTTCGAGCTCATGGCGGCCATGGGCTACAAGGAGATCGAGGTGGGCTACCCGTCCGCCTCGCAGACGGACTACGACTTCGTGCGGCTCATCGCCGACACCGGCCTCGCGCCGGAGGACGTGACGATCGTGGTGTTCACCCCGGCCCGGCGGGATCTCATCGAGCGCACGGTCGCGTCGATCCGCGGCATCGCGAATCCGGTCGTGATCCACATGTACACCGCCACCGCGCCCGTCTGGCGCGAGACCGTGCTCGGCCGCGACGCCGAGGAGCTGACCCGGCTCATCCTCGACGGCGGGCGGGACGTGCTCGAGTTCGCGGGCGACCTGCCGAACGTGCGGTTCGAGTTCTCGCCCGAGGTGTTCAACCTCACCGAGCCCGGCTACGCGCTCGACGTCTGCGATGCGATGACCGACCTGTGGGATGCGCGCCCGGAGCGCCCGGTGATCCTCAACCTGCCCGCCACGGTCGAGATCGCGACGCCGAACGTGTACGCCGACCAGATCGAGTACATGCACAGGCGCCTCGCCCGGCGCGAGAGCGTCATCCTCTCGGTGCACCCGCACAACGACCGCGGCACCGGCATCGCGTGCGCCGAGCTCGCGATGCTGGCCGGGGCGCAGCGGATCGAGGGCTGCCTGTTCGGCAACGGCGAGCGCACCGGCAACGTCGACATCGCGACCCTCGCGCTGAACCTGCACGCCCAGGGCGTGGACCCGATGATCGACTTCTCCGACATCGACGAGATCCGCCGCACCGTCGAGTACGCCAACCGGGCCGAGGTGCCGGCCCGGCACCCCTACGTGGGCGACCTCGTGCACACCGCCTTCAGCGGCACGCATCAGGACGCGATCAGGAAGGGATTCGCCGAGCACCGCGCCCGCGCGGCGGCCGAGGGCCGCCCGGAGGGCGAGATCGCGTGGCGCGTCCCGTACCTGCCCATCGACCCGGCGGACATCGGTCGGAGCTACGACGCCGTGATCCGCGTCAACTCGCAGTCGGGCAAGGGCGGTATCGCCTACCTGCTGGAGGCGGAGTACGGCGTGGAGCTCCCCCGGCGCATGCAGATCGATTTCTCCCGCCACGTGCAGCGGCACGCCGACCGCACGGGGGACGAGGTCTCCGCGGAGGAGCTGTGGCGGCTCTTCCGCGACGCGTATGCGGCCGCGGATGGGGCGATCGCCCTCGTCGGCGCGGAGTCCTCCGACGTCGCGGGAGCGCCCCGCACGCGCCTGGACCTGCGCATCGACGGCGAGACCCGGTCGAGCGTCCACGACGGCGTCGGACCGGTCGAGGCGCTCACGGCGGCGCTGGCCGATCGCGGCGTCGGCCTCGACGTGCTGGCGCTGCACCAGACCAGCGTCGCCGCGGGCAGCGACAGCGAGGCGCTGACGATCATCGAGTACCGGGACCGGGCGGGCGGCGGAACCGGGTGGGCCGCGGCGAGCGACCGCTCCGTGCTGTCCGCGAGCCTGGCGGCGGTGATGGTCGCGGCGAACCGGACGGCGGGGGCTAGGGTGGCAGCAGCATGACTTCCGCAGAGATTCTTCGGCTGGAGGCGGTGGATTTCGTCCGGAGCTCCCGCCGCATCCTCAGCGACGTCGCGTTCACGGTCCGCTCCGGCGAGCACTGGGCGCTCATCGGCCCCAACGGGGCCGGCAAGAGCACGATCCTCAGCATATGCGGCGCGGAGCGGCATCCCACGAGCGGCACCGTATCCGTGCTCGGGCACCGGCTCGGCCGGGTCGAGATCCGCAGGCTGCGGGAGTCGATCGGGCACGTGAACCCGCGGCATCCGGTGCGCTCGCCGCTGACGGTGCGGGACGTGGTGCTCACCGGCGCCACCGGCACGACCGAGCGGATGATGCGCTGGGAGCCCACGCACGAGCAGGTGGAGCGCGCCGACCGCCTCATCGAGATGCTCGGCCTCGGCGCCCTCGAGGGCGCGACCTGGCCGACGATGTCGCAGGGCGAGCGCGGCCGGACGCTGATCGCCCGCGCGCTGCTCACCGATCCGCCGCTGCTGCTGCTCGACGAGCCGTCGACCGGCCTGGACGTGGCTGCGCGGGAGCAGCTGCTCGAGACCGTCGACCTGCTGCACCGCTCGCAGCCCGAGCTCGCGACGGTGCTCGTGACGCACCACTTCGAGGAGCTGCCCGAGACGACCAGCCACGCGATGCTCGTCAAGGAGGGCCGCGTGCTCGCCGCGGGCGCCGCGACCGACGTGCTCACCACCGAGCTCGTGACGGAGTGCTTCGACTACCCCATCGGGATCGAGCACCGGGAAGGCCGGTGGCAGGCCCGCGCGCGGCGGGCGAAGGCGGCGCCCGGCGCCCGATAGCGGCGCCCGCGCGAGGGCCGTCCGCTCTACGGTCTCCGCGCCTGGCAGCGGGTGCCCTCCACGGCCGATCTGCGGGGCCGCTTCGGCCGGCGCGCATAGGCTGAGCCCGGGAGACGCACCGGGGAGGCGGAGGGGTGATCGGCACGGCGACAGCGGCGGAGTGGTGGGCGCATGCGCTCGGCTTCGGACTGCTCGCCGCGCTCGCCTGCGGGGCGGTGCTGATCGCGGTGGAGTTCCTGGCCCCCTACGCGTTCCTCGACGACTATCCCGAGGACATCCGACGGGCCGCGCCCGAGCCGAGCCCCGGGCAGAAGCTCGCCGGGAGGATCGGCGGCATCCTGTTCGTGCTCGCCCTGCTCGGCGGCGTCGGCGGCGTGACCTGGTCCTGGGGCGCGACGCACCTCGGGGCAGGGTTCTTCGAACTGTCGCTCATGGCGCTCGTCGTGAGCGTCCTGTTCGCCCTCTTCGACATCCTCGTCGTCGACTGGCTCGTCATCTGCACCTGGCGACCCCGCCGACTCGTGTACCCCGGCACAGAGGACTGCGAGGGCTGGGGCGACTACCGCTTCCACGTGGACGAGCAGCTCCGGCCTCGAGCGCTCGCCGTGCTCGTCGGGTCGAGCGCCCTCATCGGCGCGGCGGTCTGGTGGCTCGCCTGAACGGCGCTCGCTTCACCGCCGGATGACCGCCGCCGCGCGGGAGCTCGTAGCGGGCCCCATCGCCGCTATGCGCCGACGTCGCCTCCCGTCAGCCCGTACCAGAGCAGGAGCGCGAACAGCACGACGCCGATGATCGTCGGCAGGAGGTACTTGCGCACGCGCCCCGTCCGCATCGGCGGATGGTCCGCGACGCCGCGCATCCCCCGCACCATCGGCCACACCGGCCACGTCGACACCGATCCCGCCACGTCGTCGACCATGCCCATCGTCTCGCGCCACCGATCTGCTGACCCCGTCGAGACGTCGCGACGGGAGTACAGGAACAGCCGGTCGCCCCTGATCTCCATGTCGAATCGCTTCGCGAGGCGCGCGAAGCGCTCGACGACCTCGGGGGTGAACAGCGCCCGTGCGATCGGCTCCGCCCCCTCCGCCGCCACGAGCGCGAACGAGCGCCCCGAGCCCACGTCCACGCGGTGGTCCTTGTGCGGAGGGTTCGGCAGCGTCAGCCCCAGCAGCGCCTGCGAATGCCGCGCGTCGAGGATCATGTGCGGCAGCGCGCCCGGCAGACCGATTGCGACGTACCCGCACCGGCGCCACACGTGCCGTCCCGCGCCCTCCGAGAACGAGAGGTTCCCGAACTCCACCGGCAGCCCTTTCCGGCGCCCGTTCAGCACGAGGAACCGGCTGTGCCCGTGCCCGTAGGCGAACGGCATGCCCGTGTATCCGGCGCCCGCCTTCCAGCGCCGGAACGACAGCCCGTTCGCCTCCGCGAACCGTGCGATCCGATACGCCGTCGCCGGCGACATGCGGCGCAGCGCGAGCGTACCCGCGATCGCCGCCGGCAAGCCCCCGATCACGGCCAGCGAGCCGCCCCATGCCGTCCCGTCGAGCCCTGTCATCGCGTCGACCGCGATGATCGCGACGCCGATCGCGACGAGGATCGTCCCGACGACCGCGACCGTGCGGAACATGCTCCGGCGCGACTCGACGTGCGCGGCGACGGCGGGGTCCTCGCCCGCGTCCCTCCCGAATCGCGCCTCGATATCGTCGTTCGACACGTGCAGCGACAACGGCGTCACGTCGATACTCGCGGCGTTCTGGGGGCGTTCACTCATCCGGACCGATTCTACGTTCTCGTCGACGCGACAGGCGTCGACGAGGTCGTCCGCCGTGCCGGAATCGGACGCCGCGCGCGCAATCCCGATCGACGCGGCTAGACGCGTGAGCGCTCCGCCGGCGCTCGATCCCCCGGCGGGCTCCCCGCGTCGCTCCGCCGGCGGGCGCGGCGCCGCAGCAGCGCGGTGAGCGCCGTGAGGTGCGGGAACTCCACGAGCATGCCGATGGCGATCGCGGCGACCACGGCCGGCTGGTCGGGCAGCGCGACCGCGGTGAGCCCGATCATCATGGGGGCGTTGCGCGCCGATGTCGTCATCACCACCGTCGTAGCGGCGGGGCCCTCGAGCCGCAGCCCGCGCGTCACCCCCTCCCCGATCGCGAAGATCGCGAGGAAGAAGAGGAACACGACCAGCAGCACCCAGCCGAACGCCCGCGCATCCTCGAGGATCACCCCGACGTTGGCCGCGAACAGGCAGACGATGAGCGCCGCGATCACGAACGGCGCGGCCGCATCCGCTCCCGCGATCACCCGGTCCCGCACCACGCGGGGCGCCGCGATCCGCAGTAGGGCCCGCCCGAGCAGCGCGGCGCCCGCGGGCAGCGCGAACCACGTCAGCATCGTGCCGAGCGCGTCGCCGAGCCCGATCCCCGCCTGCTCGCCCGCGAAGAGCGCCAGCCAGAACGAGTACAGCGCGAGCTGCAGGCCCATCTGCACGGGGATCAGCGCGGCTCCCGCCCGCGTGTCGCCGCCGGCGAGGCGGATGAATCCCAGGAACCAGTCCGTGCAGGGCGCGAGGCAGTAGACGAGCACGCCGAGCCGGAGCGCCTCGTCGGGCACGACCCGGGAGAGGAGGAGCGCGACCACGGGGACGACGAGGAAGTTGACGCCGACCGCGGCGAGCACGGTTCTCGGAGCGCCCCGCAGCCCCGCGACGCCGTCGAACCGGAGCGCGAAGACGATCGCGGCGACGAGCAGCAGCACGAGCGGATCCACCGCAGCGCCGAGCGCTTCGCCGGCGGAGGGCAGGAGGACGCCGATCGCGACCCCCGCGGCGATCGACGCCGCGAGCAGGACGGTGAGCGGCCAGGTGCGCGGCCGGTCGATCAGCATTCGCAGTCCGCGTCGCAGCTCGCGAGATCCTCGGTGAGCATCCCCGCCTCGCGCCAGGCCTCGAGGGCGTCGACGTTCCGGCCCAGGCGCTCGCCGATCACGCGCGCCACGTGGGCGAAGCGCTGCCGGAACTTGTAGACGAAGCAGAACTTCGCCTCGCCGTGGCGCAGCGAGGGGCCGGCGAGGAAGAGGTCGGGCGCGATCGTCGACTGATCCTCCTCGTCGACGAGTGGCCAGCCGTCCTCGCGGCGCTCGAAGAGCTCCGCGACCGGGCCGAGCCCGGGCCCGAATCCGGTCGCGGCCACGGGCCGGGAGTCCGAGGCCGCCCTCGTGCCGTCGTCGAGCGCGACCGCGAATCCGTCGCCGTCGGGCTTCACCCGCAGGGCGTTCGCGGCCAGCAGCTCGAGCCGGCCCGTCGCGAGGGCCGCCTCCAGCCGCATGCGCGAGCGCGGAGCGAGGCGGAAGGACGGGTCGGCGCCCGTTGCGGCGTCCCACGGCGTCGCGCGGTCCGCGATCGCGACGCGGCTCCCCCGCTCGACGTGGTGGCAGGCGATGTCCACGCCGGATTCGTACCCGCCGATGACGACGAGGCGCCCCTCGCGCGGACGCCAGGCGTCGGCGTCGCTCGAGTGGTCCACGAGGCCGAGGCCCGCGATCCTGGGCGGCTCCGGCGCGTGGAACTCGCCTCCGGCCCAGACGAGGGTCCGCGCGAGCACCGGCCCGCGCGAGGTCTCGACCTCGAAGCCGGCGTCCCGACGGCGCACGTGCGTCGCCTCCGTGCTGCGGAGCACGGGCAGCTCGAAGTGATGCGCCACGCTGCGGAGGTACTTCGCGTACTGCCGGCCGTTCGGGTAGTCGACGCCCAGCGTGTAGGCGGGAGAGGTCTTGGGATGGATGGCGTTGAGATCGGTGGCGCCGAACCCGTTCGCGGTGAACGAGGGCGTCAGGAAGGTCTGGGCCCGGGGCCAGTCGAGGAAGGTCTGGCCGATCTCGCCGCGGTCGATCACGCCGAAGCGGAGGTCCTCGACCGCCGCGAGCGCGAGGGCGGTGCCGATGCCCGCCGGGCCCGCGCCGATCACCAGCGCGTCGAGTGCGCGCGGTTGCGTCTGCATGGGAGCGCTTTCTAAGACGCCGAAGCGTCATGAAATGATAACTATTATCAGTAGAGTAGCGGCTCGGACGCCCGATCCGCCAACCGCAGCACCCACCGCAGACAGGACACCGCAGCGATGACCGACCCGTATCTGGCGACCGCGAGCGCCTACGACCTCTACGCCCTCCCCTATCGCGCCGAGATCGAGCGCGCGCTCGAGGCCGCCGTGCCGCTGTTCCGTCCCGACCGCGGGCCGATCCTCGAGATCGGCGCGGGGTCGGGCGCGAACGCCGGCTGGGTGCTCGATCGCCTCCCCGCCGCGCACGTGCTCGCGCTCGAGCCGAGCGCCGCGATGCGCAGCCTGGCGCTCGGCAGGATCGCCGGCCGCCCGGACTGGCATCCGCGCATCACCGTCCGCCCCGAGGGGTTCTTCGACCGGGATCTCCCGGCCGAGCTCGGCGGCGCGGTCGCGCTCGGCGTGCTCGGGCACTTCGACGTCGGGGAGCGCGCCGCGGTGCTCGCGGAGCTCGCGGCGCGCCTCCCGGCGGGCGGCGGCGTCGTGCTCGATCTGCAGGCGCCCGCGCGGCCGGCCCCCGTGGAGCCGTACGAGTTCACGGCGGCGACCGTGGGCGAGATCGCCTATCGGGGCATCGCGGAGGCGAGGCCGATCGGCGGCGAGGCGATGCGGTGGCGCATGACCTATATCGCCCTGGACGGAGACCGGGTGCTCACTGAGGAGACCACCGAGCACGTGTACCACCACCCGGCGCCCGAGACGTTCGACGCCGAGGCCGAGCGGGCGGGATTCGAGGCCCGACCCCTCGACGAGACGTCGACGTTCCGCCTGCTCGAGCGCCGCTGAACGCGTAGACGGCGGGGGCGAGAAGGATCTCGCGCCCCGCCGTCCGGCGATGCGGCCCCGCGAACGGGACTAGTGCTCGTCGTAGTGGTCGCCGTGGACCGCGTGCTTGTGGCCGTCGTGCAGGTAGTCCACGTGGTCGCCGTGCCGGACCGCCTCGTGCCCGCAGGCCTCGCCGTGCTCGTGCTCCGCGGGCGTGTGCTCCGCCGGGGCGTCGTGCTCGTCGTAGTGGTCCCCGTGCAGGGCATGGCGGTGCCCGTCGTGCAGGTAGTCCACGTGGTCGCCGTGCTGCACGGCCTCGTGCCCGCAGGCCTCGCCGTGCTCGTGCTCGGCGGTGTCGTGGTGGATGTCGTGGGTGTCGGTTGCGCTCATGGTCGTGCTGCTCCTTGATCGTGTCGGGTGGGATCGACCTCGGGGCCGTCGGGCTCCGAGGCGGGCTCTCGGACGTGCACCAGCGCATCCGAGATGACATGGGAGACGTGCAGGTCGGCCAGCGAGTAGGTCGACTCCTTGCCGGACCGGCTCACCGCCACGAGCCCGGCGCTCCGCAGTGTGCGGAGGTGCTGGGACACGAGCGGCTGCGACATGCCCGTCTCGGCGACGAGGGCGCCGACGGTACGGGGCTCCTCGCCCAGCAGCCGCAGCAGCCACAGGCGCGATTCGTGCCCCAGCACCTTGAAGAGCTGCGCCGCCTCGGGCAGTCCTGCCTCCATCTCCATACCCCCACTCCATCATACATATAAACAAATTGCAATATGACTATTTCAAGGTTCGCGAGCCGGGCGCCCCGGTTCGGGCGCCGCCGACCCTATTCTCCGCCGTGCTGGTGCCCGCCCGCGTCGGGCAGCCGTTCGGGCGCGTCCTCGCCGGGCGCGATCACGACGAACTGGCCCATCATCCCCTCGTCCTCGTGCAGCAGCATGTGGCAGTGGAACATGTACGCGTGCTCGGCGTCGGCGTAGTCCTCGAACCGCATGAGCAGCAGATAGCGGCGGTTCGGCTCGAGGTACACCGTGTCCTTGCGCCCCGCCAGCTCGGGCGGCGGCGCCTCCCCGTCCACCGAGACGATCCGGAACTGCACGTCGTGCACGTGGAAGCTGTGCGGGATCGGCTCGGTGCTGCGCACCTCCCAGAGCTCGGTCTCGTCCAGCCGGGCGACGACGTCGATGCGCTCCATGTCCATCCGCCGGCCGTTGATCTCGCGGCCGGAGAGCGTGAAATCGCGGATGCGCGCCACGTCCTGCTCGTGCAGCGCGTCCTCCTCCGCGTGCGCGGATTCCGGCCAGTCGGGTTCAGGTGAGGGCGCGAGCTCCTCGTCGGCCCGGAGCTCGAGCACGTCGAAGGCCGCCTCGCCGCCCATGACCCCCGGCACCGCGACGCCGCCGAGGTCCGCCTCGGCGGAGCGCAGGCGGACGGTCTCCCCGGGCTCGAGCCGGAGCACGATCTCGGCCCGCTCGCCCGGTGCGAGCCGCAGCGCATCGAGGCCCACCGGCTCCGGCAGCAGCCCGCCGTCGCCGGCGATCATCGTCATCTCGTGCCCCGGCACCGTGAACTGGGACGTCCTCGCGGTCGAGCCGTTGAGCAGCCGCAGCCGGATCCGCTCGGTCGTCACCTCGTGGTAGGCGCCCACGGCGCCGTTGGCGAGAATCGTGTCGCCGAGCTCCCCGGGCTCCGCGCCGTCCTGCTCGAACCGGAACCGGCCCTCCTCGTCGAAGGAGCGGTCCTGCACGATGACGGGCACGTCGTCCACCCCGTACTCCCGCGGCAGCGCCGCCTCGGCCGTAGCGTCGTCCTCGATGAGGAACATGCCCGCGAGGCCGTTGTGCACGTGCGCCTCCGTCGCGCCGTGCGGATGCGGGTGGTACCAGAGCGTGGCCGCGGGCTGGTCGATCGTCCACTCCGGCCGCCAGTCGCCGCCCGGCTCGATCTCCTGATGCGGGCCGCCGTCCATCGCCGCGGGCAGGTGCATCCCGTGCCAGTGGACGCTCGTGGGCTCGTCGAGCGCGTTCGCGACCTCCACGGCCACCTGCTCGCCGCGCTCGGCCCGCAGCGTGGGGCCCAGGAAATCGCCGTCGAAGCCCCAGGTGGGCGTGGCCGTGCCCGGCTCGGTCGCCGGGGCGAACTCCTGCTCCCCCGCCTGCGCGGTCAGGCTGAACACGCGCACGCCGTCCTCGACGCGGGATTCGGCGAGCGGCGGGATCGGCAGCGGCCGCTCGAACCCGTGCTCGACGACGGGTCGCACCGGGCCGGTGCCGGGGATGACGCCGCAGCCGCTCAGCGCCGCCGCGCCGAGCAGCGCGAGCGCGACGGGGCCGGCGAGCGCCCGGAGGCCTCGGACCGTCATCGCCGCTCCCCGCCGCGGATCGCCTGCAGCCCCCAGGCGGCGAGCCCGGCCAGCGCTCCCCAGCCGGCCTGCGTGCCGATCGCGAAGGGCAGCGCCCAGCCCGGCGCCCCGCCGCCGAGCAGGAGGGCCACCAGCTGCCAGAGCAGCCCGGTCGCGACGCCCACGAGGGTGAGGGTGAGCACCGGCCGCGGGAAGCCGCCGAGGCCCACGACCCCGATCCAGCAGAGGCCCGTGATGCCGAGGACGAGCGCGGCCCGCACGGGGCCCTGGGGGATGCCGGTGAGCTCGGCGAGCGGCCAGAGCAGGCCGAGCGCCGACAGGCCGAGGATCAGCGGCCAGTTCGGGCGCTTCCCGGTCCGGATCGGACGGGGATTCGGGTGCGGATTCGGGTTCTGGTTCGGTGCGGTGTCGTGCATGCTGCCACCCTCCGTCCGGCGCCGCGCCCCGCGCATCCGGAGCGGGGCGCGGCTCGTGTCGCCCGCGGACGACATCCGGTGTCGCCCCGGGGCGACGATGCGGCGAGGCGGCGCCCGATCCCGCGAGTCGCGCCGCCGGGCTGCCTAGGGTGGAGGCATGACCGATGCGGAAGGACGACTGCGGGACCGGCTCGTGGAGTCGCTGCTCGCCTGCGGCGCCCTGCTCGTGCTGTGCGTGCTCGTGCTCGCCGCCGAGCCCGAGGCCACCCCCGCGGCCTTCCTGGCCGTGGCCGGCTTCGGGGCGCTGGCGGTGCTCGGCGCGCGACTGCCGCGCCTCGCGCTCGTGCTCACCGTGCTCGGCATCTTCGCCTACTACACGGTCGATCTGCCGCCGCTCGGCATGGTGCTGCCTGCGACCGCCTCGCTCTACCTCGCCGCTGCCCGCGGGCGCACGATCTGGGCCGCCGGCGGCGCGGCCGTGCTGCTGGCGATCGCCACCTACTTCCGCCTCACCGGCGGCGACGATTCGGCCCGCTTCGCGCCCTACGAGTACGTGACCGAGGTGGCCCTCGCGGCGGCCGCGATCGCCCTCGGCCTCGCCACGAGGCTCGCGCGCGAGCGCCGCAGGCAGGCCCAGCGCATCGCCGAGCTGGTCGCCGCCGAGCAGGCCCATGCCGTCGAGCGACAGCTCGACGAGCAGCGGCTGCGCATCGCCCGCGACCTGCACGACAGCGTCGGGCACGGCCTCACCGTCGCGGCGCTCCACGCCTCGGTGGCCGCGGAGGAGCTCGAGACGGCGGACGCATCCGCCGCGGCCCGCGAGGCGGTCGAGCTGGTGCGGACCGCCAACGCGGGCACGCTGCGGGAGCTGCGGCACGCGGTGCGGACGCTGCGCTCCGACCGGCCCGGCGCGGGAGACCCGGGGCTGGATGAGTCGAGCGCGGACCCGTCCGGGGAGGACGATCCCGGCGCGGGCGCGCCCGACGCGGATCCACTCGGCGCGGACCCGCTCGACACGGATCCACTCGGCGCGGCGCCCCTCGTCCGCACCGCGGAGCAGGCCGGGATCCTCGCGACCGTCGACATCGGCGCACTGCCGCCGCTGCCGCCGGAGCTGGCCGCGGCGGCACGCGGCATCCTCACCGAGGCCGTGACGAACGTGCTGCGCCATGCCGGCGCGCGGGAGCTCCGCATCGCGGCCCGCGCAGCCGAAGGCGGCCTCGAGCTCGAGGTGGTGGACGACGGCGCCGGGGCCTCCTCGCTGCGCGGCGGCAGCGGCGTGCCGGGGATGCGCGAGCGGGCCGAGCTGCTCGGCGGCGCCCTGCGGGTGCGGAGCCGGCCCGGCCGCGGCTGCGCGGTGCGGGCGAGGCTGCCGCTCGGCGCCGGCGCCGGCTCCGGCTCCGGCGCCGGCGAGGGGGCGGCGCCGTGATCCGCATCCTGCTGGTCGACGATCAGGAGCTCGTGCGCGCCGGGCTGCGGCCCCTCGCCGAGCGCGACGGCGACATCTCGGTGGTCGGCGAGGCGGCGGACGGCCGGAGCGCGATCGCCCGCTGCCGGGAGCTGCGCCCCGACGTGGTGCTCATGGACCTGAGCATGCCGGGGATGAACGGCGTCGAGGCGACGCGCGAGCTGGCGGCCGACCCGGAGCTCGCGTCGACCGGGGTGCTGGTGCTCACGACCTTCGACGACGACGCCGATCTGTTCGACGCCATCCGCGCCGGCGCCGATGGCTACCTCCTCAAGGACGTCTCCCCCGCCGAGCTCCGCAGGGCGATCCGCGCCGTGGCCGCGGGCGGCTCGCTGCTCGACCCCGCCGTCGCCGGCCGCGTGATGCGCGCCGCGACCGCGGGCCGCGGCGCCGCGCTCCCGGCCGAGCTCACGGAGCGGGAGGCGGAGGTGTTCGCGCTCGTCGGCCGGGGCCTCAGCAATGAGGAGATCGCGAAGGCGCTGTTCCTCAGCCCGGCCACGGCCCGGACCTACGTGAGCCGCCTGCTCGCGAAGCTCGACGCCCGGGATCGCGCCGCGCTGATCGTCCTCGCCTACGAGACCGGGGCCGTGCGCCCCGGCGACCGCTGACCGCATCCGCCGGCCGTGCCGCTGCCCGCAGCGGATCCGCCGTGAGCAGCATCCGGCCCGCCGGCCCGCCCGCTCCCGCAGGCTCGAGGCATGAACGATGCACCCAAGCCTCCCGTGTTCACCGAGACCGTGCGGCGCGAACTCTTCGAGCAGCGGATCCTCGTGCTCGACGGCGCCCTGGACGACGACAACGGCACGCTGCTCGCGACGCAGCTCGTGGCGCTCGCCGTCGAGGACCCGGCCGCCGATATCGCGCTGTGGATCCACTCCCCCGGCGGCTCCGTGCCCGCCATGCTCGCGATCCGCGACCTGATGCGGCTCATCCCCAACGACGTCGCCACGCTGGCCCTCGGCATCGCGTACAGCGCGGGCCAGTTCCTGCTCACCTCGGGCGCGCCCGGCAAGCGGCGGGCGCTGCCGCACGCGCGCATCCTCATGCACCAGGGGTCCGCGGGCATCGGCGGCTCGACCGTGGACGTGGAGCTGCAGGCCGGCGACCTGCGCCACACCCGCGACACGCTCCTCGCCCTGACCGCGGCCGACACGGGGCGGCCCGTGGAGCAGGTCTTCGAGGACTCGCTGCACGACCACTGGTACAGCGCCGAGGAGGCCCGGGAGTACGGCTTCGTCGACGCGATCGTCGAGCGCTTCGAGGAGATCCTGCCCCGCGGCCTGCGCAGCACCGGCTTCGCCGTCGCCGACGCGGACGCCGATCGGGCCGGTACCGAGCAGGAGCAGACCGATGAGCACTAGCTACACGATTCCCAACGTCGTCTCGCAGCACCCCCGTGGCGATCGGATCATGGATGTGTACTCGCACCTGCTCACCGAGCGCATCATCTACCTGGGCACCGCGATCGACGCCGGCGTGGCGAACACGATCATCGCGCAGCTCCTCTACCTCGAGTCGACCGGCGCCGACAGCGACATCCAGTTCTACATCAACTGCGAGGACGGCGATCCGAGCGCGATGCTCGCGATCTACGACACGATGCGGTTCATCCGCGCCGATGTCGCGACCACGTGCGTGGGCCAGGCCGTGGGCGTCGGCGCGGTGCTCCTCGCGGCGGGCGCCGCCGGCAAGCGGATGGCCCTGCCGCACACGCGCATCGTGCTGCATCAGCCCGGCAACCAGGGGCGGCGCGGCACCATCCCCGAGCTCATCCTGCAGGCCGACGAGGCGGTGCGCATCCGCGCCGAGCTCGAGGGCGTCCTCGCCCGCCACACGGGCCGGCCCGCCGAGCGGCTGCGCACCGACACCGACCACGACCGCGTGTTCACCGCGGCACAGGCGCAGGAGTACGGGCTGCTCGACCACGTGATCGAGCACCGCTGAGCGCGGCCGCTACGCCGCGAGTGCGAGCACCCGGGCGGATCCCGTCTGCGGGCTCGCGCCCGCGGCGCCGGCATCGGCCCGGAGGCGGTTCGAGACGGACTCGGCGAGGTCGAGCAGCGTCGATTCGAGCGCGCCGGCCACGGCCGCGATCATCTCGCTCGAGGGCTCCTTGCGTCCACGCTCGATCTCCGAGAGGTACTGCGGCGAGACCCCCGCCCGCGAGGCCGTGTCCTCGAGGCGCTCGCCGCGCTCGTGCCGGCGGCGGCGCAGCTCCTCGCCCAGCAGGTGCCGCCAGAGCGGCTCGGGACGGTCGTCGCGCGCGGAGCGGATCGGCACGACCCGGCCGGCTTCTTCGACTGACTTGCGCATACTCGATGCTAACCGGCGGGCCGGGGACGCCGCGGGCGTTCTGCTCTGGGCAGAACGCGCCCGGCGCGGCCCGGCGTCATCCGGTCGCGGGACGGCGGTGCGGCGGTCAGCCCTCGCCGTCGTGCCGGGCGGCGCTGCTCGAGAGCCGCGGCCCGAGCTTCCCGAAGACGAGGCAGAGCACGGACCACAGCACCGCGCCCGTCAGCAGGAAGAGGCAGATCGCGGTCATGACGACGAGCGGGATGCCGGCGGGCAGGACGGCTTTCAGGGACAGGCGCATCCCCGAATCGACGCGCTCGCAGCGCTCCCCCGGAGCCGGTGTCGCTCATCGCGCCGCGGCCCGCGCTCGAGGAGGGACTAGCGGCGGTCCGCGACTGGAGCAGTCGTACCCGCTTGCGGCAGATCCTTGGTGGATGCCAGTGCTCCGACTCACCGCAAAGCGGACAACCCGTGCGCTGAAGATGCAGCGGGGGGCGAAATATCCCTGATACCTCGGTGAGAAGCACATTCCAAGAAGGGAAGCGACTCAAGGGGAACTAAAAAGAATACATCGATATTTGTGGCGTATAATGTCCGGGCAGTCGTGAACAACACAACTGGCGCAATTATTACCGTTACGAAATCTCACGTCGGAGGAGGCGCAGACGGCCGATGAATATCGAATACGACCCAGAAGCTAACGCGGCTTATATCCCCCTGAGCCAAAGCTCGAACGGCGGCGTCGAATACACCGCCACCGGCATAACTCCCCCTCTGGGGGAAGGTGAGATCAATCTTGACTTCAACGGCAACGGACAACTTATCGGAATAGAAATAATAGGCGCAAGGAGTCTCCTCAGGCCTGAAGATATTGAAAACACACCCCCAACAAAGGATGATTAGCCGTCAATAACCGACTCATCAAGATTACGCTATCTTCACTCTTTGGCCTCTAAGATTTCAGCATAGAAATGAGTGCAGGCCGGCCTACATCACGGACCCTATCTACTCTTGCCATATGTGAATTGGCAGAGCGAGCGTTTTGCTGCTCACAGATTCTCCATGATTCCACGGTGGAACGATCTAGTTGTACCCGGTCAGGAGGTTGGTGGCGGTGTTGGGGTTGCGGAAGGGGAGAACCTC
>NZ_FUIC01000048.1 GCF_900163695.1 Gulosibacter sp. 10 | reverse complement strand
CGGACTTGTTGCCGGTCAGGTCACCGGATGGCACCGGTGGTGACATGGTCTTTGTCGACGTGGATGACACGGTTATTGAAGTCTTTTCGCCCAACAAACACGGTGCTGGAATCGGCTATAACAAACTGCGCGGCCTCAACGGATTGACCGCCACGATTTCCACAGCCAAAGCAGCACCGCTGGTGCTTGGTCAGCAGTTACGCAAAGGGGCAGCTCATTCGGTGCGAGGCGCTGACAAATTAGTCAGTGACAGCCTGGCCACTGCCAAACGCATCATCGATCCCGATACCCCTGTGTTGGCGCGGTTTGATTCGGCCTTTTATAGTGCCAACGTCGCCAAAGCAGTCCGCGCGGCTGGAGTCCACTACTCAGTGACCCTGCCCCAAAACGCTGCCGTGAAGAAAGCTATTGCTCACATCCCGGCCGAGGCCTGGAGAGGGATCAATTACCCACAGGCGATCTATGACGACGAAACGGGTCGATGGATCTCTGATGCGCAGGTGGCTGAAATTGATTTCACCGCCTTCTCGTCCAAAGCCCAAGAGGAGCAACTGGCTGGCCGGTTGGTGGTCCGCCGCATCCCGGAACTCAATACCACCAAACTGGCAGCCGCTCAAGGCCAGCTGTTTGACACGTTCCGTTATCACGCCTTCTTTACTACCGTCGAACAATCTGTCTTGGATACGGTGGCTGCAGACAAAGTCCACCGTCAACATGCCGTCGTCGAGCAGGTTTTTGCTGATCTCAAAGCCGGGCCATTAGCCCACATGCCCTCCGGGCGGTTTTATGCCAACGCGGCCTGGCTAGTCATCGCGGCCATCAGCCACAATCTGCTGCGAGCAGCAGGCAGTGTTGCCGGTGGCAAGCTGGTCAATGCCAGAACGGTCAGCCTGCGCCAGAAACTGGTCAATATTCCCGCCCGGATTGCGCATCGGGCTCGCAAACTGATCCTGCATTTACCTACGCACTGGAAATGGGCCACCGCCTTTGACCGGCTATGGCACAACACGCTGAGCCCACCACAGCTGGCCACACCGTGACCACCCAGCCCGAAAAGGGGCGCCCGGCCGAGCAGCAGAAAGGAATGCTCGGAAACCCATCAGTGGACACAACCGGTGCCAGGCCGGGAGACATCAACGACCCCAAAACGCTCAACCGCGCACCATCGATTCCTCAGCGTCGCAACTGCACATCGCTTATCTAATCGGTGGATCCAGG
>NZ_FUIC01000046.1 GCF_900163695.1 Gulosibacter sp. 10 | reverse complement strand
CGCGTCCGCCCGGGGCTCCCCCCGCTCCGGCAGCAGCCGGTCGAGGGGCTCCCCGTCATGCTGTTCCTGCTCGCGGGCGCGGCGCTGGTGACCGCCGTCCTCCTGGGCGTGCTGGCCGCCGGGACCGAGGAGCCCGCGCCGAGCCCGACGGCGCTCGCGGGCTCCGGCGAGCCCTGCGGGTGGCACGAGGAGGGCCGGCAGTCCGCCGCCTCCGACGGCACGACGCTCACCTGCGTGCGCGGCGAGGGCGACCGGTTCACCTGGGAGGCGGAATGACGGCGCATGAGGACCCGGCCGTGCACGCCAACCGCCGGGCGCAGTGCGAGCTGTACGGCGACACCCTCGAGGCGAGGCTCGGCGCGGTGCGGCGGGCCTACGGCATCCCGCAGCGCCGGCTCGCGCAGGTGCTCGGCGTCAGCGCGCCGATGCTCTCCCAGCTCATCTCCGCCCGGCGCGTGAAGATGGGCAACCCCCTCGCCTACGAGCGGATGGTGGAGCTCGAGCGCCGGGCGGGCGAGCTCGCGCGCACCGACGTCGAGACCATCCTCGGCGAGGTCGCGGCCGCCGACATCACCACGACCACGCAGCAGCGCATCCGGACCGGAACTGCGGCGCCCGCCGTGAGCGGCGACGAAGCCGCGGAGATGCTGAGCCGGGGCGTCGACGCGGAAGAGCTGCGGTCGGCGGGCGACGTCCTGCGGGCGAGCGGCGCGGCGCCGGCGCTGCTCGCGCTGATCGAGGCGGCACTCGGGAAAGGACGAAACGCATGAGCACCGTCAACCCCGCCCACCGCTGGTGGCGGCGCGAGAGGCCGCTGCGGAACCTGGCGATCGCGCTGTGGATCGTCTCCTTCTTCATCTGCATCGCCCTCGGCTGGGCCGGTTCGCAGTACTTCGCGGGCGGCGTCTGGAGCAACTGGGGCAACGAGTACCGGCTCACGGGGGTGGAGGGCGTGCCCGAGCAGGTGGTGCGGCTGGCGGAGATCCTCTTCATGCTCGTGCTCCTGCCGCTGCTGGCCGCCTCGGCCGCCGACTTCGGCTATCGGTACCGCGCGGGGCAGGGGCCCGCCTGGTTCCTCGCCTACGCGTCGGGCATCGCCCTGCTGGGCGGCGGCATCGGCGGGGTGATCGCCTCGACCACCACCGAGGTGTCCGCGACGATCCCGATCGTGCTCGCCGTGCTCGGCGCGGCGGTGCTCGCGATCCACCCGATCTGCATGCGGATCAAGGCGCGGCGCACCGGCCGCCAGGCGTGGAGCCGCATGCGCGGAACGCTCGCCGACGCCGTCGTCACGCAGGTGGTCACGCGCACGACCTCGGACGTGCACCGATGGGAGGCGACGCTGCAGTACGTCGACGACGAGGGCACCACGCGCTGGCACCGGGCGGCGATCCCGTTCTCCGCCGGCGTCACGCCCAAGGTGGGCCAGCGGTACGAGCTGCGCTACGACCCGGACCGTCCCGGCCGCCGCTCCTCGATCTACGTGGACCTCGGCCGCCCCAAGAAGTGGCGCTCCCGCGGCCGCTACTGAGCCGCGCCTCGGTCCGCTCGGAGGCGCCGGGGCGTTCAGAGGAACATGGGCAGCAGCGAGACGACGAACCCGACCACCCCGGCGGCGGTGAGGGTCGCCCCGGCCGCCCAGCAGTGACCGCCGCCCTTCGCCGGCGCCGCGAAGCGGACCCGGCCCCGGCGCCGACCGCTCACGAATCCGCGGTACAGCCCGTCGTCGAGATGCTCCTCGTCGCGGCGCAGCGGCCGCTCGCGGAAGTCGCCGCCGGCGAACCAGCGCACGCGGGCCCGCCCCTCGGCCCTGGTCACCGCGAGCTCGGTCGGCTCCCAGCCCCGCTCCGAGGCGCGGAGCGCGGCGCCGAGGACGAGCAGCGGCAGGCCCGCGCAGAGGCCGATCAGGGCGAGGATCTCGCCGATCATCGCGAGCACTTCGAGCGTCGTCACGGGTTCACCGTAGCCTCCGCACGATGTCGAAACCCGAGGCGCAGCCGAGCCCGCGCCGTGAACCGGCGCAGCGCGGCGGGCCCGATCCTCGCGACGCGCCGGTCGTGCGGCGTGTCGTTCAGGTTCTTGCCCTATCTTTTCCATCCATGGATGACAGTTGCAGTCATAGTCCCGAGCCCGCCCTCCCGGAGAACATGGAGGACGGGCTTCGATGAACGAAACATGGGGCATCGTCGCGGGCGTTCTGCTCACGATCGGAACGGGACTCTTCGTCGCGTCCGAATTCGCCCTCGTCAACCTCGATCGTCCCGAGCTGGAGCAGCGGCGCGCCCGCGGCGAACGCCGGCTCGGCCCGACGATCTCGGCGTTGAAGGTCACCTCGACCCACCTCTCCTCGGCGCAGCTGGGCATCACGCTCACCACGCTGCTGGCCGGCTACACCTTCGAACCCGCGATCAGCTCGCTGCTGCGGCAGCCGCTCCTCGGCCTCGGACTGCCCGAGGTCGCGGTGCCCGGCATCGGCGCGGTCGTCGCCATCGTCCTCGCGACGCTGTTCTCGATGATCCTCGGCGAGCTGATCCCCAAGAACTTCGCTCTCGCGGTGCCGCTCGCCACCGCCAAGCTCGTCGTCCCCTTCCAGATCGCCTTCACCTGGATCTTCAAGCCCGTCGTGCTGCTGCTCAACGGCACCGCGAACCGGGTGATCCGCTCGATGGGCATCGAGCCCAAGGAGGAGCTCTCCGGGGCTCGCACGGCCGAGGAGCTGAGCTTCCTCGTGCAGCGCTCCGCGCTCGAGGGGGCGCTGGACCGCGACGACGCCACGATCCTGCACCGCACGCTGCAGTTCTCCTCCCACACGGCCGAGGAGGTGATGACTCCCCGCGTGAGGGCCATGATGCTGCCCCGCACGGCCACGGTCGAGCAGCTCGTCGAGCACTCCTCGGAGACCGGCCATTCGCGGTTCCCGATCACCGACGAGGGCGTCGACGACATCGTCGGCGTGGTGCACGTCAAGAGCGCCTACGCGATCGACTTCGAGCGGCGCAGCTACACGCCCGTGAGCGAACTCATGTCCGAGGTCGTCAAGGTGCCCGAGACCGCCGGAGTGGGCACGCTGCTCGAGGTGCTCCGCAACCGCAGCTTCCAGCTCGCGGTGGTCGTGGACGAGCACGGCGGCACCGCCGGCATCGTGACGCTCGAGGACCTCGTGGAGGAGCTGCTCGGCGAGGTGCGCGACGAGCACGACCAGCCGCACGACGAGATCCGGGCGGGCGAGGACGCCATCCTTTTCCCCGCCTCCCTGCGCCCCGACGAGCTCTGGTCGCGCGCGGGCGTGCGAGTGCCCGAGAGCGACGACTACGAGACCGTCGCGGGCTTCGTGTTCGACCGGCTCGAGCGGATCCCCGACCTCGGGGAGGAGATCGAGCTGGAGCACGGCCGCCTGCGGGTGGAGGAGATCGACGGGGCGCGCATCGAGCGCCTCGGCTACCGCTCGGACGATCCCGAGACCGACCCCGCGTTCGGCGCCCATGAGCGCGTGCTGGACGAGTTCGAGAAGGGAGCCCAGCAGTGAGCGAATACCTCCCCGGCCTCATCTGGCTCGTCGTCCTGCTGATCGTCAACGGCTTCTTCGTCGGCGCCGAGTTCGCCGTGATCTCCGCGCGCCGCTCGCAGATCGAGCCGCGCGCGGCCGCCGGCAGCAAGGCGGCGCGCACCACGCTCTACGCGATGGAGCACGCGACCCTGATGCTGGCGACGAGCCAGCTCGGCATCACCGTCTGCTCGCTCGTGATCCTCAACGTCTCCGAGCCGGCCATCCACCACCTGCTCGAGTACCCGCTGCTCGCGTGGACCGGCCTGACCGCCGAGATGGTGTCGGTCACCGCGTTCGTCATCGCGCTCCTGCTGGTCACCTTCCTCCACGTCGTGTTCGGCGAGATGGTGCCGAAGAACCTCGCGTTCTCGGTGCCCGACCGCGCCGCGCTCATCCTCGCGCCGCCGCTCGTGCTCGTCTCGAGGCTCGTCGGCGTCGTCATCAAGTCGCTCAACTGGATCGCGAACATGGCGCTGCGGCTGTTCCGGGTGGAGCCCAAGGACGAGGCGACGAGCGCGTACACGATCGACCAGGTCGCGACCATCGTCGAGCAGTCGACCCGCGAGGGCACGCTCACCGACACCGGCGGCACGATCACGGCCGCGTTCGAGTTCACCGAGAAGCGCGTGCACGAGGTCGCGGTGCCGCTGGCGGAGATCGTCCAGCTGCCGCCGACCGTCACGCCGCGGCAGGTCCAGGCCGCCGTGGCCGAGCGGGGCTACTCCCGGTACGTGCTGCGCGCCGAGGACGGGCAGCCGAGCCACTACGTCCACCTCAAGGACGTGCTCGACCTCTCGGCCCCGGAGGTGCGCGATGCGCCCATCCCGAGCGATCGCATCCGGCCCCTGCCCGGGGTGCGACGGGATGCCGAGATCGAGGACGCCCTCGACTTCTTGCGCGCCCGCGGCGCGCATCTCGCGCGGGCCGAGGATGCAGACGGCGAGGTCGTCGGCATCCTCTTCCTCGAGGACATCGTGGAGGAGCTCGTCGGCGAGGTGCAGGACACCGCGCACAGCGGCTAGCGAGACGGGCGGATGCATCCCGCATCCGCCCGTCCCCGTGGCCGCTCCCGGATTCGCCGCGCGAGCGGCTACAGCACGAAGCCCGCGGGGAACGGGTCCTCGGGGTCCAGCAGGTACTGCGCGGTGGCCGTGAGCCACGCCCGGCCGGTGATCGACGGGAGGACCGCCTCGTGCCCGCCGACGGCGGTCGCATCGAGGAGGCGGGCGTCGAAGGCGGTGCCGATGAACGACTCGTTCCGGAACTCCTCGTGGAGCCCGAGCAGGCCGCGCGCGTGGAGCTGCGCCATGCGCGCGCTCGTGCCGGTGCCGCCGGGGGAGCGGTCGAGCCAGCCCGGCGCGTTGACGAGCGCGTGGCGCGTGAGCCGGGCGTCGGAGCCGGGCGCGAGCAGCACGGCGTGCTCGCAGCCGCGATAGCCGGTCTCGGGATGCACGGGCTCCCGCTGCTCGTTCACCGCCGCCATGATCGCGCGGCCGGCCGCGAGGATCTCGTCGACGCGGTCGCGCTCGAAGGGGATGCCGAGGTCGGCCGCCTCGACGAAGGCGTAGTAGTTGCCGCCGAAGGCGATATCGCAGCCGACCTCGCCGAATCCCGGCACGTCGAGCACCGCGTCGAGCTCGTGGGCGTAGGAGGCGACGTTGCGGATGGTGACCGATTCGGCGCGCCCCTCGCGCACCCGCACCTCGGCGGTGACGAGCCCGATCGGCGCCTCGAGGCGGATCGTGGTGACGGGCTCCACGACCGGCACCATGCCGGTCTCGACGAGCACGGTCGCGACCGCCATCGTGCCGGCGCCGCACATGGGGAGCACCCCGGTGACCTCGATGAACAGCACGCCCCAGTCGGCATCGCTCCGGGTGGGCGGCTGCAGGATCGCGCCGGACAGCCAGCCGTGGCCGCGCGGCTCGCACATGAGGAAGGTGCGCAGGTCGTCGGAATGCGCGATGAACCAGTCCCGGCGCTCGGACATCGACCCGCCGGGGAACGCGCCGACGCCGCCGGTGACGACGCGCACCGGAAGCCCCTCGACGTGGGCCTCGACGGTCTGGATGAGCCGGTCGGATCGCATGCCGCTCACCGGCTCGACTCGGGCACGGCGCGGGCGGTGCTGCGGAGCGCCTCATGGACCTCGCGCGGCAGCGCGATCTCGGCGGGCAGCCGCTTCCTCCGCCCGAAGTCGACGCCGTGGGCGTCGGCGAGCCGCTGGTGATGGGCCTCGGCCCGGTCCGCGAAGCCCGGGTCGAACGCCGCCGGGTCGATCGCCGCGATGAACAGGCCCAGCCGCGAGGAGCGGGCGCCGCTGTCGAAGGGCGCCGCATCGATGGAGAAGGAGCCGCCGGACAGCGCGGCGAGCATCTCGACCATGAACGCGATGTTCGCGCCCTTCACGCCGCCGAAGGGCAGCAGCGCGCCGTCGAGCGCCTCCCCGGCGTCGGTGGTGGGGGATCCCGCCGGGTCGAGCGCCCAGCCGCGGGGGATGGCGTCGTCGTTCTCGGCGGCGTCGCGCACCGATACCCAGGCGGTCTCGCTGCTGGCCTGGTCGAAGACGCGCGGTCCGAGCGCATGGGGGAGCGCGAAGGAGAGCGGATTCGTGCCGGTGATCGGCTCGCGCGACCCGAAGGCCGACATGAGCGCCGGCGAGTTCGTGCACGCGAGGGCCAGCAGCCCGGACTCCGCGACGTGCGTGGTGTAGTGGGCGAGCTCGCCCGTGCTGAAGGAGTTGCTGATGCTGAGCGCGGCGACGCCCACCTCGCGGGCGCTCCGGACGAGGCTCGGCAGCGCCTGCCGGAAGGAGACCTGGGCCGCGCCCTCGTCCGCGTCCACGCGGATCACGGCGGGACGCGGCTGCTCGAGCCGCGGATGCGGGCTGCCGTTCAGCCGGCCGTCCCGCAGCGCGTCGAGGTAGTCGAGCAGATGCGTCGCGCCGACATCGGGCTTCCGCCGGAGCTCGGCCTGCACGGTCGCCTCGGCGAGGGCCTCGGCGGTCGCCGCATCGCCTCCCGCGGCTCGGACCGCCGCGATGCAGTCGTTCTTCAGCTCGGCCGGGGCGAGCCGGATGGCATGCGTTTCCGAAGACATGTCAATCAAGACTAGGAGCGGCGCGGCCGTGCGGCTGTGAACGCCCTCGGTAATCCGGGCGGGGCCGACATCCGGCATGCTATGTCAGCCTCGGCCCGGCTCCGGCCCGTGTTTACTCCGGCCTGTGTTTACTCCGGCTTGGGCTCGCTCCGGCCTGTGCTCGGCTCGCTCAGGCCTGGAGGTCGACGATCACCTTGATGTCGTCCTCCTGCGGCTCGAAGGCGTCGCCGAGGTCCGACAGCGGCACCGTGCGGGTGATCAGCGAGCCCAGCCAGGACTTGTCCGCCGCGGCGAGCGCTTCGGCGGCCATCTCCCAGTGCCGCACGTTCGCGTTCACCGAGCCCAGGAGCACCGCGTTGTTCAGCACCATGTCGCGCCCCGTGGAGGCGAGCGGCACGCTGCTCGGCTCGCGGGTGACGCCCATGCCGAGCAGGCACACGATCGCGTACGGACGGGTGCGCGCCAGCACCGCCGCGAGCACCGGCTCCGCGCCCGTGGTCTCGATGACCACGTCGGGACGCACTCGGTCGAGCACCTCGCCGACGTCGGCGCTGTGATAGGTGGCGCCGAGCTGCGCGATGAGGTCGGGCTTCAGCCCCTCCTCGACCCGGTCGACCACGTGGACGTCGAGCCCCTTCTGCACGCCGATGAGCGAGGCGAGCAGGCCGATCGGCCCCGCGCCGACCACGACCGCCGTGGCCGGGCCGAACCAGGCGCGGGCGCCCACCTGCTCCACCTGATCCCAGGCCTTCGCGACCACCGAGGCGGGCTCGAGCAGCGCGCCGCCGTGCCCGAGCTCCGGATCGACCTTGACGGCGAAGCGCTGGTCGACCACCCACCGCTGCGACCCGAAGCCGTGGATCTCCTTGATCCCGCGCTCGCGGTAGTCGCCGTTGCGGCACATGTCGAAATCGCCGTGCGCGCAGGCCTGGCAGGGCTCGGGGTCGGGCCGGCGCACCACCCCGACGATGAGGTCTCCCTCCTGGAATTCCGAGCCCTCGGGCGCCGAGATGACCCGGCCGAGCGACTCGTGGCCGATCACGAGCCGGTCGGCGCCCTCGGGCGCCCAGCCGTAATCGCCCGCGTTGAGCTCGCGGTCGGTGCCGCAGACCCCGAGCACGAGCCCCTCGACGAGGAGCTCGCCCTCGCCCGGGACCGGATCGTCGATCTCCTCGACGCGCATCGAGCCGGAACGTCCCGGCTCCACGGTGATGGCCTTCATCGCAATCCCTCTTCTCTGCTTCGCGACGGCCGGTTCAGCCGCCGAACTGGTGGACGGGCAGTCCCCGGACGCCGGGCTCGGCGACGAACACGGCCCCCGCCTCCGGCTGCTCGTCGTCGGCGAGGTTCTCGCGGCTCGTGGTGATGAACAGCCGGTCGAAGCCCTCGCCGCCGAACGCGCAGGCGGTGACGTTCGTGACCGGCAGCTCGACGACCTCGACGAGCCGGCCGGACGGGTCGTGGCATTCGACGCGCGAGCCGCCGTAGATCGCGGTCCACACATTGCCGTCGACGTCCACGCAGAGGCCGTCGGGCCCCACCGCGTCGTCCCCGTCGTCGAGGGCGAAGAACCGCCTCGGGTCGTGCAGGCGGCGCTCGGGATCCCACGAGTACACCGCGGTCTGCCGCGAGGGGGTGTCGTTGTAGTAGGCGAGCGAGCCGTCCGGGCTCCAGGCGATGCCGTTCGAGACGGTCACGTCCTCGCGCACCGTGCTCGCCGTGCCGTCGGGAAGGATCTCGATGAGCCGCCCGCCGCCCGGTGCGGCGTCGTAGCGCATCGCGCCGACCAGCAGCGCCCCGTCGGGGGCGCAGCCGCCCTCGTTGAGGCGCACGGCGGGGTCGTCGATGAGCTCGGCGAACGGCTTCAGGTCGTCGAGCCGCGCATCGTCGGCGATGCTCAGCCCGTGCTCCGTGGCCACGACCGCGCCGCCGCCGCGCCGGGGGCGGAGGAAGGCCGCGATGGAGCTGCCCACGTCCGCGCGGATGATGCCGGCCGGCGCATCGGTGAGCACCTGCCCGTTGATCAGATCGACCCAGCGCAGCATGCCGGCGACCTCGGAGCCGTCGTCGGGCCACCAGAGCGGGCCCTCGGCGTGGAACGCCACCGGATCTGAATGCTGCGCTGCCTTCATGCGCCACATGCTAGGCCAGCCACCTCCGCCTGCGCAGAGAATGGCTGGTTCCTCCTCGCCGGCGATGATGAGCCCGCCAGCGACCTCCGCCTGCGCAGAGAATGGTGGCGAGGCCCGCGAAGGTCGTGGTCGAGGATGGGAGACGAGATCATGAGTACCCGGAAAACGGCCCGCTGCTTCACCAAGAAGGTGAACCGGTCGGCGGTGGCGCGAATCGCCGGAGCCTCCGGCAGACGGGAGTCCTGAGCCGTACGACGGCATCGCGCAGTGACGTCGCTCGCCCGACGTCACTGCGCGGGGCGGGACCCCTCGTCGTGGTGCTCCTCGCCGCGCGGCTCCTCATCATCCGACCGCCCGGCGCGCCGGCGCGCCGCCCACGCGAGCGACCGGGCGATGAGCACCCCCGCGCCGGCGAGCACGAGCGAGCCCGACAGCAGGACGGCCACGGGCGCGGTGCCGAGCATGGTGGGCCACGCGCCCGCGAGGCTCAGGGGCGCGCCGTACTTCTGGGCGGTGAGGTACACGGGCAGCGCGACGCCGATGGCCGCCAGGGCGACCGGCCAGAGGAGCCCGCCGACGAACGCCCCGCGCCGCCGGTGGAGCCCCGGCCAGCGCCGCGCGCGGAGGACGCATCCCAGCGCGAGGCCGAGCGCGAGCACGCTCAGGCCCAGGGGCACGAAGTCGTCGGCGGGCCGCCCGTCGCGAGTGAACTCGGGCTGGTCGAGTCCGGTCGCATGCGCGAGCATCGCGCCGACGAGCTGCGCTGGGCTGCTCGCGGTATCGGCGAGCACGACCGCGGCCGTGCCGGTGGGGCGCCCCTCCTCGTCGACGAGCAGCGTCATGTGCGAGGACCAGGTGGTGAGCGCGCCGCCGTGGCTCAGGACGGGGGTGCCGTCCGAGAGCTCCGCGCCGATCCACCCGAGGCCGTACCAGTCGCCCGCGGCGCCCTCGGTCGCGGGCTGCGGCGAGAGCATCTCGTGCACCGAGGTCTCGGCGATGAGCCGGGCGCCGTCCGGCGTCGTCCCGCCATCGGCGATGAAGGTCAGCCAGGTCGCGAGGTCGCCGGCAGTGGAGACGACGCCGCCCGTGCCGAGGCACAGCCCGGGCGGCTCGGGGACGGCCAGCGGGCTGCCGAAGGCGAGCGCGTGGCCGCTGCCGGTGCCCGCCGCCGGATCGCCGCAAGCGGTCACGGAGGTCGAGTCGTGCATCCCGAGCGGCTCGAAGAGCTCGGCCCGCAGCACTTCGTCGAAGGAGGAGCCGGTCACGCGCTCGACGAGGAGGGCCGCGAGCGAGTAGTTGCTGCTGAAGTACTCGTGGGCGGCGCCGGGCTCGCGCGCGAGCTCCACCTCCGCGAGCCGGTCGAGGAGCTCCTCGCCGTCGGCGGGCGCCGGGGCGTCGTTCTCCTGATAGGTCTTCAGGCCGAGGCCGGTGGTGTGCGAGAGCAGCATCCGCACCGTGATCTCGTCCTGCCTGCCGTCCGCGAGCTCGAAGTCCGCGATGTAGTCGGTGACCGGGGCGTCGAGGTCGACAAGCCCGCAGTCGACGAGGATCATCACGGTCGCCGCGGTGAAGGACTTCGAGAGGGAGGCGATGTGGAAGGGCGTGTCGAGCTGCGCGTCGCCGTGCTCGAGGACCGCCGTGATCTCGCCGTCCTCGATGAGCGCGGCGCTCAGGCTCGTGGCCGGCTGGGCGGCCAGGTACTCGTCGAGCAGCGCAGTCAGCTCGGGATCGGTGCCGGGACTCGAGTCGGTGCGGGGTCCGGGCTCGGCGGCCGTCGCGGTGGCCGGGGCGGCGAAGACGCACTGCGCGGCGAGCAGGAGCACGAGGCACAGCGCGGCGAGGGCGTGACGCGCGGATGCGGGCGCCATGACGGGCGGGCCTCCTCGATTCGCGGTGCGATGGATGCTGCGGCTACCGCGGGTGCCGGCACGGGTGCTGCGGATGCCGCCGACGCGAGCCCCGCGGATCAGCGGGCCCCGCAGAGCTCGAGGAGCTCCGCCGCGGCCTCGTCTGCCGCGGCGAGGTCGACGCGGGATGTGGCCGTCGCGAGGTCGCGTCCGGCGGTCGAGAAGGGTTCGAGCTCGGAGTCGACCCGGTCGGCGGCCATGAAGAGCTGCCCCGCGCCGCCGAGCTCGAAGATGAGGGGATCCTCGAGTGCGAGCGCGTCCTCGCCGAGCGGGAACTCGTCCTCGAGCCGCTCGAGCACGGCGCAGCCCTCGGCGATGACCTGCTCGCCGCGATCCTCGGATCCGCCGCGCTCGCCGAACAGCAGGAAGCCGCCGAGGCCGCCGATGACCAGGCCGGCCACGCCCGCGACGGTCGCGGCGATCAGCACCGCCGGGGCGCGTCGCCGCGGCTGCGCTCCTCCGGGTGGCTGCGCTCCGGCTGGCGGCTGCGCTCCGGCTGACGGCTGGGGCGCCCGACCGTCCGGCTGCCCGTACTGCGGGTTCGGCGCCGGCTGCTGGTAGGGGCCTTGCCGGTAGGAGTCTTGCTGGTAGGAGGCCTGCTGATACGAGTCCGGCCGATACGAGTCCTGGGGGTGCTGCTGCGGCTGCGAATACTGCTGCTGCGGCTGCGAGTTCGGGTGCTGCGGCTGGTGCTGGTGCGGATCCGGCGTCATGGCCGGAATATACCACCGGCGTCGCGGACGGCTCCGCGCTATTCCCGCGCCCCGGGCTCGAGGTCGAGCCGTCGCAGCAGCTGGGCGTTGAGCGCGACGACGACGGTAGAGGCCGACATGAGGATGGCGCCCACGCTCATCGGCAGCACGAAGCCGATCGGCGCGAGCACGCCGGCGGCCAGCGGCACCGAGATGAGGTTGTAGCCGGCGGCCCACCACAGGTTCTGCTTCATCTTGCGGTAGGTGGCGCGCGAGAGCTCGAAGACGGAGAGCACGGCCCGCGGGTCGGAGGAGGCGAGGATGACGCCCGCCGAGCCGATGGCGACGTCGGTGCCGGCGCCGATCGCGATGCCCACGTCCGCCTGGGCGAGGGCGGGGGCGTCGTTCACGCCGTCGCCGACCATGGCCACCGTGCGGCCCTCGTCCTGCAGCTCGGCGACCTTGGCGGCCTTGTCCTCGGGGCGCACGCCGGCGAAGACCCGGTCGATGCCGAGCTCGGACGCCACGGTGTCCGCCACCGCCCGGGCGTCGCCCGTGATCATGACCACCTGGGTGCCCCGCGCGTGAAGCGCATCCACCGCCTGACGCGATTCGGGGCGGATCTCGTCGGCGAGCCGGAGCGCGCCGACGACCTCGCCGTCGACGAGCACGTGCAGGATGATCGCGCCCTCCTCGCGCCAACTGTCGGCCACGCCGAGCTCCTCGGCCTCCCGCGATTCGAGCAGGTACGGGCCGCCCACCTCGACGGTGCTCCCGTCCACCGTCGCCTTCACCCCGACGGCGGGGGAGGAGGAGAAGTCCTGGGCGCCGGGCACGGTCAGCTCGCGCTCGGTGGCGGCGCCGACGATGGCCCGGGCGAGCGGATGCTCGCTGTCGGCCTCCGCGGCGGCGGCGAGCGCGAGCACCTCGTCCTCGTCGCGCCCCTCGGCGGGCTCGACCGCGGTGACGGTCGGCTCGCCCTTGGTCAGCGTGCCCGTCTTGTCGAAGAGCACCGCATCCACCGTGCGCATCGACTCGAGCGCGAGGCGGTCCTTGACGAGCACGCCGGCGCGCGCTGCACGTTCGGTGGCGATGGAGACGACGAGGGGGATCGCGAGGCCGAGCGCGTGCGGGCAGGCGATCACGAGCACCGTGATCGTGCGCACCACCGCCTCCTCGGGCATCCCGACCGCGGCCCAGACGATCGCGGTGACGATGGCCGCGCCGAGGGCGAACCAGAACAGCCAGGCCGCGGCGGTGTCGGCGATCCGCTGGGCGCGGGAGGAGGAGGCCTGGGCGTCGGAGACGAGCTTGCGGATGCCGGCGAGCGCGGTGTCGTCGCCGATGGCGGTGACCTGGACGCGCAGCCCGGAGTCGGTGGCCACGGTGCCGGCGACGACGCGGTCGCCGGGCTCGCGCCGCACCGTCCTCGACTCGCCGGTGACCATCGACTCGTCCATGGAGGCGCTGCCGTCCACGATCTCGCCGTCCGCGGGGACGGAGGAGCCGGGGCGCACGACGACGACGTCGCCCACCTCGAGGTCGGCGGGGGATACCGTCACGGTCTCCTCGCCCTCGACCCGCTCGGCCTCGTCGGGGAGCAGCGCGGCGAGCGAGTCGAGCGCCGAGGTGGTCTGCGCGAGCGACCGCATTTCGAGCCAGTGCCCGAGCAGCATGATCACCACGAGCAGGGCGAGCTCCCACCAGAAGTCGAGCTCCTCGTCGAGCAGGCCGAGCGTCGATCCCCAGGAGGCGAGGAAGGCGACCGTGATGGCGAGGCCGATCAGCAGCATCATGCCCGGCTTGCGGTCGCGCAGCTCGTCGAGCGCGCCCGTGAGGAAGGGATGGCCGCCCCAGACGTAGACGACCGTGCCGAGCACCGGGGAGATCCAGCGGATCCATTCGGCGTCGGGCAGGTGGTAGCCGAGCAGGTGCGAGAACATCGTGTTGAAGCCGACCACCGGCACCGCGAGGATGAGCATGATCCAGAACAGCCGGCGGAACTGCGCGACGTGGCCGGCATGCCCCGCGTGACCGCCGTGGCCCTCGTGGCCCTCGTGCCCGCCATGGCCGCTATGCCCGCTGTGGTCCGCGTGACCGTCGTGGCCCGTGTGGGCATCGTGCCCTGCGTGGGCGTTATGCCCTGCGTGAGCGTTATGCCCCGGATGCTCGCCGTGGCCTTCGTGCCCGGCGTGCGCCGAGGCCTGGCCGCCGTGTCCCGTGTGGTGCTCGTGCTCACTCCGGCCGCCGGGGTCCGGGGCGTCGTGCCCGTCGTGGGCCGTCGCGTGTCCGTGTTCTGCGTGCTCGTGCTGTGCTTGCCCGTGCCCTGCGTGCCCGTGCGTCGTGTGCTCGTCGTGCATGCCGCGCTCCTCCCGTACTCCTGCCGATCCGGCAGGTATTGCACTGCTCGCGCGAGGGAGGTTCCCTCACGGAGGGATCACTTCGACCGTATACCCCTGGAGGGTATGAATCAACCGGGTCGGGGCACTCGGACTCGGCATCCGGACTGGGCATCCGAGCCGGGCACCCCGACCATGGCGCCCGGGCGGGGCGCGGGCGGAACGCGCGGGAGGGGAACGGTGCGCGCGGGAGGGCCGCGCCCGATGCCGACGCATCCGGCGCGTCCCGCCCGTACGACCGGCCCGTGCAACCCGTCCGTACAGCCCGCCGGTGCGGCGCGCTAGCCGATGACGGCCGCGCGCTGCTCGGGCGTGAGCGGCTTCGCCTCCACCCGGAGCAGGACCTTGCCGGCGGGGTGCGCCTGCTGCAGGTGGCGGTAGGCCTCCTGCACCTCGTCGAGCGCGAAGACCCGCGCGACCGGGACGTGGATGTGCCCGTACGCGATCGCCTGCGCGAGCCAGCGGAGGTCCTCCCGCCGCGCCTTCGCCTCGCCGTCGGTCCGCACGCCGTGGCTCTCGACGACGCCGGGACCGGCGCCGATCGACACGATGCGTCCGGCGGGGACGCCGAGGTCGATCAGCAGGTCGAGCTCGGCGGCGTCCTGCGTCGAGTAGGCGGCGCGGATGCCCTCGGGCGCCGCCTCGCGGAGGCGGTCCTCGATGCCCTCGCCGTAGGCGATCGGCTCGATGCCGAGGGAGCGCAGCAGCGCGTGGTTCGCCTCGCTCGCGCTGCCGATGACTCGCGCGCCGAGGTCGCGTGCGATCTGCGCGGCGATGATCCCGACGCCGCCGGATGCGCCGGAGACGTAGACGGTCTCGCCCTCGGTCGGGGCGATCGCGCGGATTCCCGCGATGGCGGTGCGGCCGGCGATGTAGAGCCCGGCGGCGGTGTCGATGCCGAGCCCGGCCGGGACCTTGTCGAGCCGCTCGTCGGGGTCCTCGATGAGGAGGTGCTCGGCCTGAGCGTGGTGGGGGAGCCCGCCGAAGACGAGGTCGCCGGGCGCGAAGTCCTCGATGCCGTCGCCGACCTCGTCGACGACGCCGGAGAAGTCCGCGCCGATGCCGGACGTGCCGTCGACCGCGCCGAAGGCGCCGCCGAGGATCTTCCAATCGACCGGGTTCAGGCCGGCGTAGAGCACGCGCACGCGCACCTGGCCGGGCCCCGTCCGCGGCGTGTCGGCCTCCTCGATGCGGAGCCGGTCGACGTCGCCGTTCTCGGAGTACTGGACGATTCTGGTCATGCTGCTCTCCTTGCTCGTTCGGATCACGGCGGGGCGGTGGGAATCCCGCGTCGCCGTACCCGATGCAACGGCGGGCGGGGCGGGATGTGTTCCGCGGTCGCGTCATACGCCGACACAGACGGGAAGGCCTGCACGGACGGGAGGCGGGAGTGCGTCGCGCCGCGCGCGCATCATGCCCGTCGCACCAATCGCGCGCGGTCAGCCCGCGAGCCGCTCGCGGATCCAGTCGCCGATGCACTCGGCGAGCAGCCCGGGCGCCTCGTAGGGCAGCAGGTGGCCTCGCCGCGGGATGACGCGGAGGGCTTGGGCGTCGTCGTCCGGGGAAGGAATGCCTGGGGACGGAATGCCTGCGGACGGGCGCGGGTGCAGCGGGTCGCGCTCGCCGCAGAGGAGGAGCGTCGGCACGTCGATCCCGTCCGCGAACATGGGGACCGTCGAGCCGCTCGCGGCGGCGAACGTCTCGAGGACGACGGCGCGGTCGTGGAACGTGCCCGCCTGCCGGCGGTGCTCGGCCCCGATCCAGCGGCGCAGGCCCGGGCTCCGGACGGAGGCGAGCATCCCGCCCGTCAGCGAGGCGACGGCGCGGCTCGCCAGCAGCATCGTCCCGATCCGCTCGGGGAGCAGGGCCGCGAGCCGGTAGTAGCCGCGGGCCGCCGCGGTGGCGATGCGGCGGGGCCCGTCGAGCGGCTGCGACAGGATGGGGTTGACGAGCACGGTGCCGCGGCATTCGGCGCCGCGGGCGATTGCGGCGGCGGCGATCACGCTGCCGAACGAGTGCCCGAGCAGCACGGCCGGGCCGCCGATCCCGCGGGCCAGGGCGTCGAGCCAGTCGCCGTAGCCGGCGGCGTCGTGCCGGCCCCGTAAGGGCGCGGATTCGCCGCAGCCCGGAAGATCCGGCACGAGGACCCGGAATCCCTTCGCGGCGAGGGCTCGCGCGAGCGGGTCGAGTCCGTAGTGCGTGCCGCGGAAGCCGTGCACGGCGAGGATCGCGGCGGAGCGCTCGGGGCCGTAGTCGAAGACGACGGTCTCGCTCCCGTCGACCTCCCGCACGATTCGCCGGGGCGATTCGCGGCCCGGATCAGCGCGCACGGCCGCCGCCCGGGGAGCGCTTCCGCGCATGGGCTTCGATGGCGAGCCGGTAGAGCAGCTCCGCCCGCTCGGAGAGCGCGCTCTGGAGGAATCGATCGGTGGGCGCGGGCCGCGACCGGCGCCGGCGGTCGAGCCGGAGGAACTCTTCGATCAGCACCGCGAAGGAGCCGACCGCGGTGTCCGCGGCCGCGAACCGGAGGGGCGCGGGGAGGTCGCGCGCGAGCGTCCGATCCCGGAGCAGGGTCGGGGTGCCGAGCGACGCGGCCTCGTAGGCTGTGAGCCCCTGCGTCTCGTAGCCCACGGAGCTCTGCACGACGGCTTCGGCGTCCCGCATCGCGGTGAGCGCGGCGAGGTGATCGACGGCCCCGAAGAACCGGACCCTGCCGCCGAGCCCCGACTGCTCCGCGAACTGCCTGCAGCGGGCGGAATCGGGGCCCGAGCCGTAGACGTGGACCTCGGCGTCGTGCCGGACTCGGGCGAAGGCGGCGAGGAACTCGTGGAGCCGCTTCTCGCGGCTGATCCGACCTGGCCACACGAGCACCGGCCGACCGCGGCGAGGCCTCCGGAACCTGCGGAGGACGTCGATCGTGGGATCGTCCACGCCGGTGGGCAGCACGTGGATCTCCCGCGCCACACCGTACCCGCGAAGGCGATCCGCGAAGTGCTCGCTCGGCGCGATGAGGGCATCGGCGCGCTCGGCGAAGGCGGTCGCGTACTCCGCCACGCTCCGGATGGGGCGCCCCGCCACGTATCGCTGCTGGGCGGCGAAGAGCAGCCGGAAGCAGGCGCGGGGGAAGGGCATGATCGCGGGCAGCCCCTCCTCGATGTTCGTGTGCATGGTGTGGACGATCGGCAGCTCGTGGCGGTCCGCGAACCGGTAGCCGTTCCAGGCTCCCCACACGTCGGCCTGGACGTGGACGAGGTCGACCGGGGGCAGGCGCGAGAACTCGGCGTCGATGGCCGTCGCGTACCGGTCCCCGGCGAGGCTGAACGAGTGCTCTCCGACCTGTCTGGCGCGCAGGATCACGTCGTGCGGGCGCACGTGGCCGGGGTTGGCGACGTGGCGGGAGTCGGGCGCGCAGACGGTGACCCGGTGGCCGAGCCGTTCGAGGTGCGTGCGCTGCAGGGCGATCGAGGTCTGCAGTCCGCCGAGCGTGCCGGGGTGCTGGTCGCTGAAGAAGGCGATGCGCATGCTGCTCCTGGTCGAGGGTGTGCGGGATTTCGCGGGTGTGCGGGGGCTCGAGGCCGGGATCACTCGCCGCGCGCCGGCGCGGCGAGCACCTGGCGCAGGACCGGCCTGGTGCTCCCGACCCCGAGCCGGATGAGCAGCAGCCCTGCGAGGAGGAGTACGCCCACGCCGACGAGGAACAGGGGCGCGGTGACCGCGGCGATGATCACGAGCCAGAACGCGACCGCCACGGCGATGCCGACGGCGCCGATGACGGCGACGCGGGCGGGCATGGCGACGCGGATGCGGCGGGCGCGGTCGAGCTGGTCGAGCGGCATGCCCAGCCGGTCGAGCGCTGTGTAGAGGTCGCGCCGCTCCACGATCGAGGCCGTCTGGGTGATCGCCACCTGGCAGGCGACGACGAGGAACGAGACGGCGGCCATGGCGATGAGCATCGTGCGGGCGTCGGCGAAGAGCAGGAGCTGATCGCGGGTCATGATCTCGCGGCTCTTGCTCCCGCGGATCATCTCGAGGTAGCCGAGCATGCTGCCTGCCGGGACGAGGACGAACGAGGCGAGTGCGAGCGCCGAGACCCCTCGCCAGGCGGACCGCGGATCGTCGAGGACGCCGCGCATCGCGATCAGGGTCGCGGCGTCCTGGGTGCGGGCCGCGCGGCGGCGGGCGACGAGCGTCACGAGGAACGGGCCGACCACCCCGAGCACCGCCATCACGGCGACCACGGCGGCGGCGATGGCGCCGATGATCACGACGACGCCCCATCCCGGCGAGACGGTCTGCATGACGAGCACGGCGGCGCCGACGACGAGGAGGGCCGCGACGACGCGCAGCACGCTCATGCGGGGCTGCTGCTGGCGCATCCGCACGCCGAGCGGGGAGACGACGACCCGACGCAGCCCGAGCGCCCCGCTCGCCGTCGCGATGCCGATGAGCGCGGGCGGGATGGCGACGACCAGCCACCACGGCAGCAGGAGGTCCTCGGGCGCGAGCGGCCGTCCGTACACGCTCAGGAGGCTCAGCGCCCAGGGGAGCGGGATGGCGAGCAGGGTGCCGAGCGCGACGCCGATGGCGGCGATGAGCGCGACCTCGGCGACCGCGATGCGGCGGACCCGGCCCGCGGTGGCTCCGAGCAGCCGGAGCGTGGCGAGCCGATCCTCGCGGCTGCGGACCGCGAGACGGGCGGCGGCGGTTCCGAGGGTGATGAGCGGCACGAGCAGCAGCCCGGCGAGCGCGAGGGCGAGCACGCGGTACCCGATCTCGTCGGCGGGCACCCGCCAGAACACGGCGACGAGAGCGGCGACGGCGAAGGTCAGGAGGGTCGTGACGCCGGCAGCGATCAGCTGCAGCCGGACGACGACTGCCGAGCCCCGGCGCGGGCGCACGAGCATCCAGGTCGCGCGGCCGCTCGTCTTGCGACCTCTCGTTTTGCGGCTGCTCAGCGCGGGTCGGCTCGTCCCGGGTCGGCTTGTCCCGGGTCGGCTTGTCCCGGTTCGGCTCGTCCCGGTCCGGCTCGTCCCGGTCCGGCTCGTCTCGCGGCTGTCGGTCGCGAGGCCGCTCATCGTGCTCTGGTTCATCGTGCTCTCGCTTGTGGTGTTCTCGCTTGTTGTGCTCCCGCTTGCGGCGCTCTCGCTCGTCGTGCTCCCGCCCGTCGTGTCCTCGTTCATCGCCCGGCCTCGATTCGGCCGTCGTGGAGGCGCACGGTGCGGTCGCAGCGTGCGGCGACGCGCTCGTCGTGGGTGACGACCACGAGCGCGCGGCCGTCCTGCCCGCGCGTCTCCAGGAGCGCGCCGAGGACGCCGTCCGCGGTGCGCGAGTCGAGGGCGCCGGTCGGCTCGTCGGCGAAGACGATCGACGGCTCCGTCGAGAGCGCCCTCGCGATCGCGACCCGCTGCGCCTGCCCGCCGGACAGCGCGCCGATCCGCCTGCCGCCGAAGCCGCCGATGCCGAGTCGCCCGAGCAGGTGCTCGGCGCGGGCCTCCGCCTCGGCGCGGGCGGTGCCGGAGAGCAGCAGCGGCAGTGCGACGTTCTCCGCCGCGGTGAGCTCGGGCAGCAGGAGGCCCTGCTGGAACACGAATCCGAAGCGGCGGAGCCGGAAGCCGGAGCGCGCGGCGTCCGGCAGCGCGGCGAGGTCGTCGATGCCCTCGCCGTCGGTTCGGCGCACGATCACCGTGCCCGAATCCGGGGCGAGGATGCCGGCGAGCACGTGCAGCAGCGTGGATTTGCCGGATCCGCTCGGGCCCATGACGGCCACCGCCTCGCCGGGGGCGAGCTCGAAGGTCGCGTCGACCAGGGCGCTGGTCTGTCCGAACGTCTTGCCGACGCGCTCGGCGCGCAGCAGCCATCCGGAGCTGCGGGTGCAGGGACTGCCGCCCTGCGGGCTGCGGACGGGAGTGCTCATCGTGGGGCTCCTTGCGTTGCGGTGGTTCTCGTGGGTGTCGCCGATCGGCGGTCATGGGTGTGCCGGCCGTCATGAGTGCGTCGGCCGTGATGGGGTGCGCGGACCGTCGCTGTCGTGCGGCGGTCGTCGTCGTGCCGGTACCTTGGCGCATCGGCGGTTCGGCGTGATTTGCTGTTCTTGCTGTTCTTGCTGTTCGAGCTGTTCTGTTCGGCGCGATTCGCCGATGCCTGCAACGCTAGGAATCGCGTCGGGGGCGGGGGCACCAGCCGTGGGTGGGATTCGATGGAGCCGGCGGAAACGGCCTCCACCCGCGGGTGGTGGTCCTGCCGGGCGGAGTCGCCTAGCGTCGGTATCGACGATTCGTGGCGATGCGGCACGAGGTTCTTCGGCGGGATGCGGTCTCGCCGTCATGCGACGAGCCGCGGCATCGCGGCCGAGAGGAGGCGAGTGTGCACATCGAGCCCGCGCCGCAGGTGCCGCAGGAGCGCCTCCTGCGGCGCTCGAGTATCGCGGAGTGGTTCGGCCGTCGGCCGAGGATCTTCGACGTGCTCGCGATCGTGGTGTGCACCGTCCCCACGGTCTTCGTGCTCGTGCTGAACCGACCGCCGTACGTCTGGCTCGGTTTCGCGTGCGTGGCCGCGATCGGCTTGGCGCTGTGGTGGCGGCGTTCGCATCCGGCGACGGTGCTGGTGGTCGTCGCCGCGCTCGCCGCGCTCAACCCGGTGGCCTGGACGGGGACGAGTGTGGCGTTCTTCGAGAGCGACGTCACGGTCTACACGCTCGCGTCCCGGCGCCGGCTGCGCACCGCGATCCTCGGCTATCTCGCCGGCGAGGCGGTGATCTTCGCGGTGTCCGTCGTGCTGATGCTCCTCGGCCTGCGCGAGCAGGGCGCCAGGGTGCTGCTGCAGCCGGGCTCGCTGGTGGCGCTCGCGATCGGGATCGCGGTGCGCGCGAGCCGTGCGCGCCGGCTCGCGCTCGAGGAGCTGATCGCGGCGCGGGAGGAGCGCGCGGCCGCGGCGGAGCGGGCGCGGATCACTGCGGAGATGCACGACGTGGTGGCGCATTCGGTGACGGTGATGGTCGCGCTCGCGGGCGGGGCGCGGTCGGGCTGGGAGAAGCATCCGCAGCGGGCGCGGGATGCGCTCGAGCAGCTGGGCGAGGTCGGCTCGCAGGCGCTCGAGGAGATGCAGCGGATTCTGCGGGTGCTCCGGGACGGCGACGGCAGCCTCGACGTCGATCTCGAGCGGTCGGGGCACAATCTGCCCTCGCTCGAGGAGCTGGTCGAGGGGTTCCGGTCGGCGGGGCTGCCGGTCGTGCTGCTCGGGGGCGAGTCGGAGCTGCCGGGGGATCCAGCGCTGCGCACCACGGCCTACCGGATCCTCCGCGAGTCGCTGACGAACACGCTCCGGCATTCGGCGGGTGCGACCTATGTGGAGGCGGTCGTCGAACGGGACGGCGGGAATCTTGTGATCGCGGTCACGGATAACGGAAGGCCGAAGGATTCGAGCGAGCGCTCCGGCGGGGTCGGTCTGCGGGCGATGCGGGAGCGGGCGGAGGCGTTCGGCGGTGCTTTGGAGGCAGGTCCGGTGCCCACTGGCGATGGAGCGCCGAGCACCGGGTGGCGTACGCGCGCGGTGCTGCCGCTTGGCGAGGGGGATCGGTGATGGGGGAGTCGAGATCGGTCATCCGCGTGGTCGTGGTGGACGACCAGCCGCTCGAGCGGGCGGGCATCGCGCTGATTCTCGATTCGGATGACGGCATCGAGGTTGTGGGCGAGGCGGAGCGCGGTGAGCTGGGCGTGGAGCTGGTGGACCGGTGCGGTCCCGATGTGGTGCTGATGGATGTGCGCATGCCGGGGATGGGCGGCATCGAGGCGACGCGAATGATTGTCGAGCGGCATGCGGGGGCGAGGGTGATCGTGTTGACAACCTTCGACCTGGACGAGTACGCGTTCGGCGGACTGCGGGCCGGGGCGAGCGCGTTCCTGCTCAAGAGCATCAGGCCCGAGGCGCTGGTCGAGGCGGTGAAGACCGTGGCCTCGGGCGCGGCGGTGGTGGCGCCGCGGGTCACGGCGCGGCTGCTGGAGCATTACGTCCGGGGAGACGAGCCGCAGCCCGTGGAGGGAGCGGGATTCGGAGGACGGAAGGGATATTCGGAGGAGGAGCGCCGTGCCCTTGCCGATGATCGGGAGGCGCCGGAGGTCCTGGAGGCCCGGGTGGCGCGGGAGGCTCGGCGGCAGGCGGTGCTGGGCTCGTTGAGTCCGCGTGAGCGGGATGTCTTCGAAGCGGTGGTGCGCGGGTCGACCAATGCCGAGATCGCCGTGGAGTTCACGCTCGCGCCGTCGACGGTGAAGTCGCATATCAACTCGATCTTCGCGAAGCTGCATTTGCGCGATCGGGTGCATGCGGTGATTCTGGGTTATGAGTTGGGCGTTGCGCCCTAGCCTCCGGAGTCATGAGGGGCCTCGACGCGGTGATCGAGTGAGGTGCCGTTGATCCGGTGGCTTGAGCGTTGGGGCGTGAATTCACCGGATGACACACGCCCCCGATGCGTGGAGCGGGCCGCCAACGCGCGGGGAAGCGGTTGGCGTGCAGGCCAGCTATAGCGATAGCGACGCGCTATCGGGCAGCGGAAGCCGGGGGTTCGGCGGATGGCCGAGAGGGCGAGTTAGAACGGCGGCGGGTCGTCTCCCGGCGGTGCAGAGGCTGGCTGATGCCTGGTGTTTCGACGCATATGGCTGCGCACTGTGTGGCGTTGATCGCGGGAGTCCCGTTCTGCGCGCTGTTGTTCCGTGTGCTGTCGGTTCGTGCGCTGATGTGCCGCGTGCTGATGTGCTGCGTTCTGGTGTCCCGTGTGTTGCCGTCCCGGATGTTGACGTCCCGAGGGCTGCTGTCCTGCGTGTTGCTGGACCGGGTACTGCGATGGTTCGGCGTGGTATCGGTCGGCATGCTGCTCGCCGGCGCGGTGGCGTTGTCCGGTGTGGCGGAGTCCTGGGGCGACGTGGTCTTCGTATTCGACGAACCGCTGCCCGGTCGGCGACACCCACACCATCCGCCCGGGACCATCCTGCTCCAGCACCCACCCGGCCTCACGCATCGTGTGATGCCCACGGCATAGCACGGCGAGGTTCTCGTATTTCGTGGGCCCGCCTGCGGCCCAGGGGGTCGTGTGGTCGATATCGCAGTCCTTCGCCAACCGGCGACAACCCGGGGCCACGCAGGTCACGTCCCGGATCTGGAGTAGTCGGCGCAGCGCGGCGGGCGGCCGGTAGGTCTCCGCGGTCAATGGGGTGCCGTGGACCGGGTCGGTGAGGACCCGGTACCAGGTCGCCGTGTCCCCGCAGAACTCGAGGGCGGTGTGGATCGGGATCGGGGTGCGGCCGGCGAGTTCCGCAGGGCCCGTGAACGCGGTCAGTGGAATCGGGTTTCCGGGAGCGTTCTGCTCGGCTTGTTTGGGCTGTCCGGTGATGGGCGTCGTGGTCGTCTCGTGGATGGGCATCGTCGTCGGACCGCAAGGGGAAAGGCCGGAGGAGTCGACGTCCGTGGTCGTCGGGGGAGTGCCGGTGGCGGTCATGTGCGCGGCGAAAGCAGGCGTGCTCACGCTGGTGCTCACGCTGGTGCTGGTGTCGGGTCGTGTATGGGCGGTGTCGCTGTCCTGCGCGACGGGACTCGGCACGGTTGCGACCGGGTCGACTGAGGCACTCATGGTCGTTGCGGTCGTTGCGGCTCGGTCTGCGGTGATCAACGAGATCGCGGGTACCGTGATCGCAACGGTCGCTTGGATTGGTTTCGCGACATGGTTCGGGGAGCCCGGGGCGATCTGCCCGGTGAGGAGCAGGTCCGCGAGCACGTCGGCGCGGGCCTGGTCGAAGGTGCGTTCCTCGTCCGGATGCTGGTCTGCGCCGTGAAGTTGTTTCGCTGTCTGGGTGAGCCGGTCGAAGATCCCTGCACCCACGACTGCGGGCAACAACGCGGAGAGCTGGCACATGCCGTCGGGCTCGTCCTGCACCCACACCCGGCGGTCGTCCTGCGCCTGGCGAAGACGCTGCTCGGTTTCCTCGGGTTCCAGGTCCGCCGCGACACGCTTCGCATACACCCGTAACCGGCCCGGGGTGGTTTCGAGGGCTTTGGCAACGACGAGTTCCTCATACGCGCGGATCGACTCGGGACGGGTGAGGCCGTCGCCGCAGCGCTCGATCACGCGTACGTGCCCGGTGCTGATGGCGCCTTGCCCCCAGGCTTCGGCGGTGCGGGGATAGCGCGCCTCCAGGGCGGGTGCTGCGTTGAGCTTCGCCGAGACCGTGCGGTCACTGGTGCGGGTAACCGCACCGATCTCTGCCGCGAGGGACTTCAGTTCTTGCTCGAACGCGTCAGGGCCGTGGCCGGCGGTGATCTCCCGGCAGTGCTCATACGAGGCCGCCAACAACTGGGCTTCGAGGGCTTCCGCGGAAGCCCGAAGTTTTGCCGCGTGACCGAGGGCGTCCAGGAGCAGTCGCCGGTTGTGCATGGCTGCCGGGGTGCGGGTACCGCCCTTGAGGTGTTCCGGAGTCCCCACAGGGCGAGAGGAAGCGCCCTGGCGGGGCCGGTCATTCCCGGAGGCGTTGCCTGCGCTGCTACGGGCGTTGGCGGGAGAAGTGCCACCGTCTGAGGTGGGTGCATCCGTGGTGCCAGTGGTACCCGTGTTGCCCGCCGCGCCTGCGGTGCCGGCGCCCGTGGTGCCGGTGTTCGTCGTGGTCATCGTCCCACCCCCTCGCATACGGTCTGCTTGCCTGCGGTATTCGTGCATTCATTCTACTACGCGGGTCGCTGTTTTCTTCGGGCTGTGGATAACCCCGCAGCGACTTCAACCCCGCGTGTTCCCGCCCGCGCAGCCGCCGCCGCGCTGCCGTCCCCGTGGCGTTTGCCGGCCGGTATTCCGGCGTACTTCCGGAGGGATAACAGCGGGTTCGGGTCCATGACTGCAGTAGACCACGACCCACCGACATCCCCGACTTGGGGGCAGGTAGGCCTCGACTCGGCAGGTGAAGGCCGTATGAGTTCGCAGGCAGGTCGAGTCGAAGGTGCGGGGGTACCGGAACCCTGCGGCGCAGATGCGCGCAGATTGCCAGTGCCGAATGCACCGGCCCGCTCGCTCGCGGTGCTGGTGGTGATGGCGAGATCGAGGACGTGCACGTGCCGGATCGATCCACGTGCACGCGGCACTGGTCGGGTTTATCGGCATCATCATGGTGGGCAACGCGACCGGCCAACGCGCACGCGACGCCGGCGGAGATGCTCGCGGCGATAACTCGGCGAGGCGCACCGAGGCTCGAGAGTGCGACCGGTTTCTGAGGTGGGGACCATGCCTCGGCCTGTTTCAGCCCGGTCCAGCCCGGTCCCGCCCGGCTCCGGTCTAGTCCTGCGACGGTTCGGGTGCCGCCGCGAGCACGGCTCGGATCGCGCTCAGCCGTTCCGCGTAGCGCCCCGCCGAAGCCTGAAAGGCCCGCTGCTCCCACTCGTCGAGCACGTGCTCGAGCAGCATCGTCGCGCGTTCGGCCCAGAAGTGCAGCGCGGGGTGGATGCAGCCCGCGATCTTGAACTGCGCGCAGGCAGCGGCGACGAACGCATCCGCCTCGCCATGCAGGTAGCGGATGTGCATCGCATCGGCGTCGAGCCACTCGACGATCTCTCCCTGCCCGCTCTCCCAGATGTGCTCGGGCACGTAACCCCAATCGGCGAGCATCGACGCGACTAAGCCGGGAGCATGCTCGTCGTCGCCGCCTTCCCGGTAGTACTCCTCGAGGTTCCGGAGCGTGTCGTTGCCGTCGTCGCCGCCGAAGGGCGCGCGAGGGTCGCCCTCATCCCAGAACCAGCCGGGCGCGGCCCTCGTGTAGGCGGGATGGCTCGTCTTCGGGGAGAGCCCCTCGCCGTCGAGGTCGTCGAAATACGGCGGCGTCGCCTGCGGGTTCATGCGGCATAGCGTATCCGCCGAACGCGCCGCATCGGGTTCATCGACGGGAACCCGGATGGCGAAAAGACGGGAACCCGTAGAGCCGAAAGTAAGGGTAGCCTTACTTGATGGCTCTGCGAACGAGTCGCCCGACCCGAGTGCGGCCGGGGCGCCACTCGTTATCCGGAATGGCTCCTGCGCGAGCCGCCCGGCGACTCCGGAGGCATCGCCATCTCACGTCCCCCGACCCGAAGGAACCGCTGCACGTATGTTCAGGATCGCTCCCCGTCTCGCCGCGCATCCGCACGTATCGCCGTCGCACCCGATGACGGGCCCTCGACCCGCTGCGGAGGGACACGGCCATGGCGCGGATTAGCGCCGCCGACCCCGCCGGCCTCGGACGGGGAGCGCTGACCCGCCGGCTGCCGGTGTTCGGGCAGGCCGCATCCACGCCGCCCGCCGTGACGCCGTTCGAGATCCCCGAGGGCATGAGCGCACCGCGATTCCTGCTGCGGGTGCTGCTTTCCGCGAAACGGCTGACCGTGCCCGCGGCCGTGTTCTCGATGGCGCACCAGATCGGCGAGGCGATCGTGCCGGTCATCGCCGGCGCCGCCATCGATCGCGCGCTCGCAACCGGGGCCGGGATGCCGCTCGTGTTCTGGCTGCTGGTGCTGGGCGCGAACTTCCTCATGCTCTCGCTCTCGTTCCGATTCGCCGCGCAGATGACCGACCGCGCGGCGGAGATCGTGCAGCACCGTCTCCGCGCGACGCTCTCCCGCAGCATCCTCCATCCCGAGGGAGGCGCCGCCCGCGGTCCCGGCGGCGAGGTGGTGTCGACGATGACGAACGACGTGGCCCGCGTCGGCATGCTGGGGCTGACCGTGTACCCGATCGGCGAACTCGCCGGAGTCGTCTTCATCGCCGTGTCGCTGCTGGTGATCCACTGGCCGCTGGGCGTGGTCGTGCTCGTGGGGGCACCGCTGGCGGTGCTGCTGATGGGGCGCTTCAGCCGCAGGTACGCGGCGGCGAGCCGCGAGTACCAGACCCTGCTGGCCGGGGCCGTGGGTCGCGCGACCGACCTCGTCACCGGCTACCGGGTGATCAAGGGCGTGCGCGCCGAGGCCGAAGCCACGCGCCGCTACCGCGAGGCGAGCACCCTCACGCGGGACGGCGCGTACCGCTCGGTCGGCGCGCTCGGCCGCTACCTCACCGGCAGCGATGCGCTGAGCGGCGCGTTCATCGCGGGTATCGCAGGGCTCGCCGGATGGTACGCGATCAGCGGCGAGCTCAGCGTCGGCGGGCTCATCGCCGCGGTCGGGCTCGCGCAGGCGCTCCTGCCGCCGATGCGCATGCTCACCGGCAACGCGGTGCCGCTCTGGGCGGCCGGAGTCGCCTCCAGCGGCCGGATGCTCGAGCAGCACCGAGCCGCCGCGGCATCCGCGGAATCCTCGGCCGAAGAGCGGGAGGAGGCAGACCTGCAGGATGCGGCACAGCAGGATGCAGGCCGGCAGGATGCAGGCCGGCAGGGCGCAGACCGGCAGGATGAGCCGCGGCGTCAGGACGAGCGCAGCGGGGATACTCCGGCGCCTGGACCGTCCGGCGCGCCGCCCGAGCTGCTGCTGTCCGTGCCCGGGCACGAGCCGATCCGGGTGGAGCCCGGCGCGCTCGTGGGGCTGCGCGCCGACGACGCGACGGCCGCGCGCATCGCGCACGCCCTGCTGCATCCGAATCACGGCACCGGAATCCGGGTGCGGGTCGACGGCGAGCCCGCCGACCGGCTCGCCGACGCCGAATACCGCGCGTCGATCACCGTCGGCTCGCATCACGCCGTGCTCTTCAGCGGCTCGATTGCGGAGAACCTCGACCCGGCGGCGGGCGGCGGCGACCGCATCCGCCGAGCGGTGGCCGCCGCGGCGTGCGAGGACTTCCTCGACGTCGCGGGCGGCATGGACGCCTCGGCGGGCGAGATGGGCAACCGCTTCTCGGGCGGTCAGCGCCAGCGTCTCGCGCTGGCGCGCGCCCTCGCCGCCGACGCCCCGGTGCTGGTGCTGCACGATCCGACGATCGCGGTCGACTCCGTCACCGAGGCGCGGATCGCCTCGCGGATCCCGGATGCGCGCAGGGGCCGGTCGACGATCCTCATCGCCTCCTCGCCCGCGCTGCTGAACGCCTGCGAGCGCGTCGTCGACATTCGCGGCACCAGCATTCGCGACACCGACATCCACGACACCGAGGAGGTCGGATCATGACGCACGGGCTGCCCGTATCCGAGGGCAGGCAGACCTGGCGGGAGGTCTGGCGGACGAGCCGGGGTCACCGCCTCCGGCTCCTGCTCGTCGTCGTGCTCGGCATCGCCAGCGCGGCCGCGGGGCTCGTCGCGCCGGCGGCGATCGGCTACCTCGTGGACCGCGTGCACGACGGCACCGGCGACCTGTCGACGCTGCTCCGGGTGGTGGCGGCCATGATCGCCGCCGCGATCGCGGGCGCGGCGGGATCGGCGCTGACCACGGTGCTGGCCGCCCGCACGTATCACGCGATCCTCGCCAGGCTGCGGGAGCGCCTCGTCGAGCGGGCGATGGCCCTGCCGCAGCACACGATCGAACGCGCGGGCACCGGCGACCTCGTGTCGCGCACGAGCGACGACGTCGCGCAGATCGCCGACGCCGCGCCGTCGATCATCCCGGCCTTCACCACGACGGGCTTCACGATCGCTGTCACCCTGGCGGGCATGACCGCCCTGGACCCGTGGTTCGGGCTCGCGCTCATCGCCGTGCTGCCCGTCTACGGCGTCACGATGCGCTGGTACCTGCGGACCGCTCCGCGCATCTACCAGGCGGAGCGCGCCGCGATGAGCGACCGGGCGCAGCAGCTGCTGGAATCGCAGCGCGGCTACGACACCGTCGTCGGGTTCGGGCTGGGGCGCCGCCGCCACGAGCGGGTGCTCGAGGCCTCGTGGCAGGTGGTGCGCTATTCGCTGCGGGCGCGCACCGTGCAGAACATGTTCTTCGGGCGCCTCAACCTCGCCGAGTATCTCGGCATGGCCGCGATCCTGCTCGCCGGATTCTGGCTCATCGACGCGGGGCTCTCCACGGTCGGGGCCGCCACGACGGCGATGCTGCTCTTCCTGCGGCTGTTCGGCCCGATCAACCATCTGCTGTTCGTCGTCGACGTGCTGCAGTCGGTGGCCGCCTCGCTGAACCGCATGATCGGCGTCATCCTCGCGCCCGTCGCCGAGGGGAGCCCGGCAATGGGAGGCCCAGACGCGGATGAGAACGAGCGGGATGCGACGGCGCGGAGGGATGCGTCCGGGGAGCGCGCCGCGGTCCGCCTGCGCGGCGCCGTCTTCGGCTACGACGAGGGCCGCCGGGCGCTGGACGGCGTCGACTTGACGATCGAGCCCGGACGGCGCGTCGCGGTCGTCGGCGCCTCGGGGGCGGGGAAGACCACGCTCGCGGCCGTGATCGCCGGCATCCACCCGCCCGACGCGGGCACGGTCGAGCGCCCCGAGCGGACCGCCGTGATCAGCCAGGAGGTGCACGTGTTCGCGGGGACGCTGCGGGAGAACCTGACCCTCGCGGCTCCCGGCGCCGAGGACTCGGAGATCGAGGCGGCGCTCGAGGCCACCGGCTCGTCGGGACTGCTGGCGCTGCTGCCCGCGGGCCTGGACACGCGGCTCGGATCGGGCGGCCGCGAGTTGACGGCCGCACAGGCGCAGCAGATCGCGCTCGCGCGCGTCGTGCTCGCGGATCCCGAGCTCGCGATCCTCGATGAAGCCACGGCCGAGTCGGGCTCGGCCGAGGCCGGCCTGCTCGACCGCGCCGCGGATGCGGCGCTCGCGGGGCGCACGGGGATCGTGATCGCCCATCGGCTCAGCCAGGCGGCGGCGTGCGACCGCGTCCTCGTGATGGCCGAGGGGCGGATCATCGAGGACGGCGCCCACGACGAGCTCGTCGCGTCCGGAGGCGTGTACGCGCGGCTCTGGGAGGCATGGGCGGCCACGGCGGAGCCAGCCGGCCCGGGGCGCTGACGCCGCCGGCGGGAGTAGGGCGAGGCCCGCCGGAAACGGCGACCGGGCGCCCGAGGGATCGGGCACCCGGTCGTGGTGGCGCGGCTACTCGGCCAGCTTGCCGACGGGGGAGTCGTCGATCTGCCGGGCGGCCAGCTCGCGGAAGGAGTCGGGGGCCTCGGCCACCGGCTCGAAGGTGACGCCGCCGTCGGGCGTCCAGACCATGTTGCCGCGCAGCTCCTCGCGCTGCTCGGGGAAGTCGGAGCGGTTGTGGCAGCCGCGGGTCTCGCGGCGCTCGAGCGCGCACTCGAGGGTGGCGCGGGCCGCGAGCATCGAGCCGTAGAGGTCGAAGGCGTGGGCGAGGTCGTCGAAGCCCGCGATGTCGGGATGCGCGGTGAGGTTCGCGACGCGCTCCTCGAGCTCGTCGAGCTTGGCGAGACCGGCCTTGAGGCCCTCCTCGTCGCGCACCACGCCGGCGTGCTCGGTCATGACGTTGCGCAGGCTGCGCTGCAGCAGGCGGGGGCTCTCCTGGCCGTCGCCGGTCAGCAGCCCCTGCATCTCGGCGCGCGCCTCGGCGACGGCCTCGGGGTCGCGGCGGATCTCGGTGAGCCCGGTCACGTACGCCGCGGCGTCGCCGCCGGTGAGCCGCCCGTAGACGAGCAGCTCGATGAGCGAGTTGCCGCCGAGACGGTTGGCGCCGTGGAGGCCGCTCGCGGCCTCGCCGATGGCGTACAGGCCATCGACGCCGGTGCCGTGGGTCTCGGCGTCCACCCAGACGCCGCCCATCGAGTAGTGGGCGGTGGGCGCGACCTCGATCGGCTCCTTCGTGATGTCGAGCATCTGCAGGTCGATGAGGGTGCGGTAGACGCGCGGCAGCTTGCCGAGCACCTGCTCGCGCGGCAGGTGCGAGACGTCGAGGTACACGCCGCCCTTCTCGGTGCCCCGCCCCTCGGCGATCTCGGTGTAGTTCGCGAGCGCGACGCGGTCGCGGGTGGAGAGCTCCATGCGCTCCGGGTCGTACTTCTCCATGAACCGCTCGCCGAGGGCGTTGCGGAGGATGCCGCCCTCGCCGCGCGCGGCCTCCGAGACGAGCGTGCCGGCCGCGTCGGAGGGCTCGAGCAGGCCGGAGGGGTGGAACTGCACGAGCTCGGCGTCGCGGATCTTCGCGCCCGCGAGCGCCGCGAGCCGGAAGGAGTCGCCGGTGTTCTCGTCCCGGCGCGAGGAGGTGTGCCGCCAGATGCGGTTGTGTCCGCCGGCGGCGATGATGACGGCGTCGGCGTGGATCACGACTGGCGTGCCGTCGACGATGTCGAAGCCGTAGGCGCCGAAGATGCGGCCGTCGCTCTCGAGGAGCCGGGTGATGTAGACGGTGTCGATGATGGGCACTTGCAGCTCCTGCGCGCGGCGGAGCAGGGTGCGCTGGATCTCGAGGCCCGTGTAGTCGCCCGAATAGCAGGTGCGGCGGTACAGGTGCGCGCCGAAGAATCGCTGGCTGATGCGGCCGTCCTCCTCGCGGGCGAAGGGCATGCCCCAGCGCTCGAGGTCCTCGATGCCGCGGGCGGCGTTGCGGGTGACGATCTCGACGATGCGGGGGTCGGCGAGGAAGTAGGACTCGCGCAGGGTGTCCGCGGCGTGCTGCTGCCAGCTGTCCTCGGGGTCCATCGTGCCGAGCGCGGCGTTGATGCCGCCGGCCGCGAGGGTCGTGTGGGCGTCGTGCTTGCGGCGCTTGCCGACGGCGAGCACCTGGATGCCGCGCTCGGCGAGCTCGATCGAGGCGCGGAGTCCGGCGCCGCCGGTGCCGATGACGAGGACGGAGGTGGAGATGAGACGTTCGTTGACGCTGCTGGATGCATTCATGCGCTCCACGCTAGGGAGCCCGACTTGATTCTTCTAATGAATAGTTCTCATCATCACGATGCGTTTAGGCTATCGACATGAATCTCGAACAGCTCGCCGGCTTCGCGGAGGTGGCGCGCACCGGGCACTTCACCCGTGCCGCCGAGCGCCTGCACCTGGCGCAGCCCTCGCTGAGCAGGCAGATCGCGACCCTCGAGCAGGAGCTCGGGGTGGATCTCTTCCACCGCGCCCGCGGCAACGTGACGCTCACCGCGGCGGGGGAACGGCTGCTGCCGCTCGCGAAGCGCATGCTCGCCGATGCCGCCACGGCGCGGAGCGAGATGGCCGAGCTGGCGGGGCTGAAGCGCGGCAGGGTGCGGCTCGGCGCGACGCCGACGCTCTGCACGAGCCTGGTGACGGAGGTGCTCGTCGAGTTCCAGGCCCGCCATCCGGGGATCGACATCGAGATGCTGGAGCGGGGATCGCGGAGCCTGATCGAGGCGCTCGTGGAGGGCTCGCTGGATCTGGCGATCATCGTGACGAGCGTCTCCTCGGGCACCGCGAGGGCGGTCATCGAGCGCGAGCCGGTGCTGAGCGAGCGCCTGGTCGTGGTGTCTTCCGCGGTCCGCGAGGATCCGTTCGGCGGCGGTCCCGTCGGCCTCGCCGAGCTGGCGGGCGTGCCGCAGGTGCTCTTCCCGAAGAACTACGATCTGCGCGCTGCGGTGGACCTCGCGTTCCGGGAGCGGGGGCTCGAGCCGCGGATCGCGGTCGAGGGGGTGGAGATGGACGCGGCGCTGCGGTTCGCGGAGCGGGGCATCGGCGTCGCGGTCGTGCCCGCGATGGTGACCGTGGGCAGGCCGCTGCTGCGGGTGACGCCGCTCGCCGACGAGCGGCTCACCCGCACGGTGAGCGTGGCGCGCCGCACCGACATGACGCCGACGCACTCCGGTTCGGCGATGCGCGCCCTCATCCGGGAGGTGGCCGAGCGCTTCACCGGCCCCGGGGCGACGGCCGAGCACCTCGTGAGCCCGGCGCGCTAGCCGGCCAGGAGCGTGTGACCGCAGAGTGTTATGTTGACCGGGTCCAGGCCGCGAAGGAGCGGCAGGCTCCGCCGTCGACCTGGTGTCGAGCCCGCGCGCAGCGGGCGGATCCGAACAGAAGGGCAGAGCCAGATCATGAACAGAGTCGAGGGCAAGGTCGCCATCATCACGGGCGCGGCGAAGGGGATCGGCGAGGCCGCGGCGCGTCTTCTCGCCGATGAGGGCGCGAAGGTCGTGGTCACGGATGTCGATGCGGCGGCCGGACGGGCCGTCGCGGACGCGATCGACGCCTCGGGGGAGAACGCGCTCTTCCTCGAGCACGACGTGGCCGATGAGGGCGCGTGGGCGAGCGTCGTCGAGAAGACCGTCGAGAAGTTCGGCGGGCTCGACATCCTCGTGAACAACGCCGGCGTGGCGTCGACGGCGAGCGTCGAGGTCGAGACGCTCGAGAAATGGCGCTGGCTGCAGTCGATCAACCTCGACGCCGTGTTCATCGGCACGCAGGCCGCCATCGGCGCCATGAAGGACAGCGGCGGCGGCTCGATCGTCAACGTCTCGTCCATCGAGGGGCTCGTGGGCGATCCGAACCTCGCGGCGTACAACGCCAGCAAGGGCGGCGTGCGCATCTTCACGAAGTCGAGCGCGCTGCACTGCGCGAAGTCGGGATACGGCATCCGTGTGAACTCCGTGCACCCCGGCTACATCTGGACTCCCATGGTCGAAGCGGTCGCGGGCGAGGGCGGCGATGTCGATGCGGGCCGCGAGGCGCTCGTCGCCCTCCACCCCATCGGCCGGCTGGGTCGTCCCGAGGAGATCGCGAACGGCATCCTGTTCCTCGCCTCGGATGAGGCGTCGTTCGTCACCGGGTCGGAACTCGTGATCGACGGCGGCTACACCGCGCAGTGATCGTGATCGCGGGGCTCGGGCGGATGGACGGGCCCCGCACCTTCACGCGAGCAGCATGGCGGCGGCCGCGGACGCGGCCCAGACCAGCAGGAGGACGACGGCGTCCCGCAGTCGGGGCGGCACGGCGTCGTGCACGGTCCGCCGTTCGTGCTCCCCGAACCCGCGGGCGTCCATGGCGATGCTCAGCTCGTCCGCGTGCCGGAACGAGGCCATCAGCACGGGCACGGCGAGTTTCAAGAGCAGCCGCGCGGTGCGGAGCGGGCGGCCACGCGCGCGGAGGCGCGCCAGCGAGCCCGCGGCACGCAGGTCCCGGCGGATGAGCACCGCGAATCGCCCGCCGAGTCCGAGGACGTCGGCGACCCGGTAGGGCATGCGGTACCGCTCGACGAGGGTGTCGCGGAGGACGGGCCAGCGGACGGCGGCGGACGTCGCGACGTAGAGGAGCATGATGGAGACGATGCGGATCGCGCCGCGGAGGGCGACGAGCGCCCGGTCGTCCGCGCCGTGCAGCGACAGCGCGAAGCCCGTCCAGAGCACTCCCGTCGCCGCGGCTGCGAGGAGGAGCACGCGCAGCGCGAGCCGAGGATCCCGCAACGCCGTGGCGAGGAGGGCGACGGCGAGGCAGAGCAGCCCGAAGCGGAGGTCGCGCGCGAACAGGATGCACACGATCGCCGGCAGCGGGAGCAGCAGGACGGCGATGGGGTGCACGAGCGGCGCCCGTCCGGCTCCCGTCATCCTTGCGGCACCGCCGTCAGTCGCCCCGCATCCAGCTCGATGCGATGCGTGGCCACCGCCGCGAACGCCTCCGGATCGTGGGTCGCGATGATCGTGACCCGGTACCGGGATCCCGCGGCGACGAGGCCGAGCACGAGCTCCGTCCCTCGACGGTCCTGCGCGCTGGTGGGCTCGTCGAGCAGGACGAGCCTCGGCTCCGCGCGGGCTCCGCTCGCGATCGCCGCGGCGACCGCGAGCCGCTGACGCTGCCCGCCAGACAGCCGGAGGGGGTGCGATGCGGCATGCCGCTCGAGACCGGCCTCCTCGAGCAGGCGCGAGACCCGCTCGGCGGTCGTCGCGTCCCGGCGGGCGGATCCCGCCGCGAGGGCGCTGCGGATCTCGCCGGCCACCGTCGGGGTGAGCGGCAGATCGCCCGCCCGCTGCGGCGCGGAGCCGATGCCCCGGCGGATTCGAGTGCGCCGGCGCGGGTGCACCCGGCCGCGGGAGAGGCGCACCTCGGCGGCGAGCAGCCGCAGCAGGGTGGACTTGCCCGCGCCGTTGTCGCCGCTCAGCACGGCGACGGCGCCTTCGGGCAGGTGCAGATCGATCCCGTGCAGGATGCGCACGCCGCGGACCGACACCTCGGCCCCCTCGAGACGCAGCGCCGTCCCGGCGCTGCCGGGATCAGCGGTGCCGGGAGCGGCTGCGCCGGGAGACGCGACGGATGACGGCCGCGATCCTCGGGGCAGCCGCACTCCGAGCCGATCGATCCGCGACCGGTGCTCCCGGTAGACGCGATCCGGAGCGCCGTCGAGCACGATCCGCCCCTCGTCGAGCACGAGCAGCCGATCCGCGCGGGGGAGATGCGCATCGGGCCGATGATCGATGGCGATGATCGTCACGGACCGCGAGCGGCGGATGCGGTCGAGCGCCTCGCCGAACCGCCGCGCGGCCCGCGCATCCAGCGCGCTGGTCGCCTCGTCGAGCACCAGCACCGGGGCATCGAGGACGAGGGCGGCGGCGAGGGCCAGGCGCTGCTGCTCGCCGCCCGAGAGCGACATCGGATCGCGCTCCTCGTCGAGGTGGTCGAGTCCGACGAGACGCAGCGCCTCTCGGGCGCGGGCGGTGCCCTCGGCCGCCACGACGAGCCGATGATCGAGTCCGGCGCGCACCTCGTCGAGCACGCTCCCGCGGAACAGCTGCACGTCCGGCCGCTGCCAGACCGCGGCGACGGCACGGCCGCGCTCGGCGGCGGGCTCCTCGGCGATGTCGCGGTCGAGGACGCGCACCGAGCCCGACAGCTCGGCACCGGTCGCCTCCTCGAGCACGCCGATCACCGCGAGGGCCAGCGTGCTCTTCCCCGACCCGGTCGGGCCCGCGACGAGTGAATAGCTGCCGGGTGCGAACTCCGCGCTCAGGCCGTCGAGGACCCGCTCGTGCCCGGGGTAGTCGACGCGCAGATCGTGGACGGCGACGGCGGGGATCAGCGCGGGCTCCCGGCCGAGGGCGAGGTCGTGCTCTCAAGGCGTCGGGCCCGGCGGGGACCGCCCGGGTCGAACCCGGCCCGCAGCAGGCCGCGCACGACGGCGAACGCCAGCCACCCATACAGGATGCCCGCGACGATCCGCACGACGAGGCCCAGGACGATGAGCCCGGCCGGCAGCGCGAGGAACTCCTGAATCGTGAAGAGCGTCGCGTAGCTCATCCCGCCGGTGAGGATCCCCGCGGTGACGGCGAGCCACAGCTCGGCGCGGTCTCCGACCGGGGCGATCGCGCCGCGCCGGCGCCGCCGCACCGCGCGGCCGACGAGGAAGACGGCCTCCACCACCACTCCTGCCATGAGCGACATCGCGCCCACCCCGGCCACGGTGCCGATGAGCGCCGTCAGCACTGCTGCGCCGGGACGCTGCACGAGCAGCGCGGCCACGATGATGAAGGCGAACCACGGGATGAGCGCGGAGGGCGAGCCCAACCACGGCGCGACGGCGAGCAGCAGCATCCCGATGAAGCGGGCGAGGTGCAGGACGGCCGCCGTGAAGGCGCCGAGCACGACGCAGACGAGGAGCGAGCGGGTGGTGTAGCCGAGGAAGGCCTGGCGCATGGAGGTCCGTTCTCGAAGAGGCTGGCGTGGTTAGGTTAGGCTGCCCTCAGAATACTGCAGTCGCCGCAGCGGAGAGGAGCACCAGCGTGCCGGATGACGAGGGCCTCGAGGAGGTCGTCGGCGCCGCTCGGCTCCTCCGGACGGCGGACGGCCGGGCGCTGCACTACCGGAGGCTGGCACCACGGACGCGAGCCGCGGCTCGCGGACCCGTCGTGCTGTGGGAGGCAGGCATGGGAACCCCCGGGCTCGTGTGGTCGCCGCTGCACGCCGCGGTCGCGGAGCGGGCCCCGTCGATCCTCTACGATCGGGCGGGGCTGGGGCGGAGCGACCGCGATCCCGAGCCGAGGACCCTCGCGCGCCTGGCCGACGACCTCGCTCGGCTCATCGACGGCGCGACGAACGGGCCCGTCGTGCTCGTCGGACACAGCTGGGGCGGCCCCGTCGCCCGCGTCGCGGCCGCCCTGCGTCCCGGCCGGGTCGCCGGCATGGTGCTCGTGGACCCCAGCGACGAGCACCTCGACCTGCCCGTGGCAAGGGGTGGACGCAGGCGGATGCTGCAACGGGCGATGGGATCGCTCGCCATGCGGAGCCGGCTCCGCGCGGCGGCCCGCGGGTCGTACCCGCTTCCGGCGCCCGTGGCACGGGCGGTCCGCGCGCAGGCGCTCGGCCGGGACGCCGAGCGAGCCGAGGCCGCGGAGTTCGCGCACTTCCGGAGCGGCCTGCAGGAGCTGCGGTCGACGCCGCCCGATCTCGACGGCATCCCCGTCACCCTCATCTCGGGGACGAGGCCCGCGCGGTCCGCCCGCGCGCGGACGAGGCGGGAGGCCATGGTCGCCGCGCACGAGCGCACCGCGGCCGAGCATCCGCCGATCCGCTTCGTCCGAGCCGAGCGCTCGGGTCATCTCGTGCCGCTCACCGAGCCCGAACTCGTGCTCGCCGAGGTCGGGAGGCTCTTGGATCGGCTCGCGGATCGCCGTTAGTCCCTCCTCGAGCGCGGGCACGATGCGATGAGTGGAGTGGATTACGGATCTTTGGGAGGCTCGTGCCGTGAAGAGGGAGTGCCCGACGCGAGAACCAGGGGGAACAGCGGGTGCAGATCGAAATGGTATGAATCGCCGAACCGATCACTCACTGAGCAGATGCGTACACCGGACTAGATGTACCCGGTCAGGAGGTTGGTCGTACTCGGCTGGTCGGTGGGTTACCGCCGAGG
>NZ_FUIC01000016.1 GCF_900163695.1 Gulosibacter sp. 10 | reverse complement strand
GGGATCGTTTACGGCGGGTCGTCGCAATTTTTCGTATTGGGTATGGGTTGGGTGGGGTGGGGGCGAGGGTGCGGGGGCTACTCGCCTACCAGGCGGTTGGCGGCGAACATGATGTGGAAGTCCAGGCCGCGCTGGCCCACCGCCCAGTCCTCGCCGAGCAGCGTCGAGATGCGCTCGAGCCGCTGCCGCACCGTGTTCTCGTGCAGGTGCAGGCTCCGCGCCGTGCGCGCCACCGAATGCCCAGAGTCGAGGTAGGCGGCGGCGGTCTCCGCGAGCGCCGTGCCGTGCTCGCGGTCGTAGTCGACGACCGACCCGATGAACTCGAAGATCGCGCGCCGCGTGGGCTCGATCGTCACCTTCGACAGGAACGCCCCGATCGCGCCGTAGGAGACGAGCGACACGAGCGTGCGCGGATGCCCCGAGCGCCGCGCCGCCTCGAGCACGCGGTTCACGAGCGCGTACTCCTCCGGCACCACCTCGAAGGAGTGCAGCGACGGCGAGTGCCCCACGAGCAGGCCGCCCCAGCGCCTCGCGCCCCGCGAGTCGAGGGCGTCCTGGATGCGCTCGAACGCCGCCTCGGGCACGATCGCCACCACCTGCTCGCCGATCTCGGCGTACAGCAGCGAGAGGCCGAAGTCGAGCTCGAGACGGTGCTGGAGGTCGCGGAGGGAGGCGCCGGAGCCGTCGCCGATGAGGATGCGGAAGGGCCGCCCCGGCTCGATGCCGAGCTCGGAGAGCTGCGCGAGCGCGCCGACGCCGAGGCCGCTCGGCGCGGGGGCGAGCACCTGCTCGACGAGCTCCCGACGGCGACGCGCGATGTCGCCGCGCTCCCGGTGCTGCGCGCTGAGGAAGGTGCCGAGCACGAGGGCGCAGCGCCGCAGCACCACCTCGTCGCTCTGCGAGAGCTCGCCGTCCACCATCACGGCGCCGACGAGATCGGTGTCGCGCGTCGCGGCCATCACCGCGTAGGGCGTGCCGTCCTCGCGCACGCTCGGCATCGGCGAATCCGTGCGGGCGGACAGCACGAACAGGGGCCGCTCCGCATCCCCGACCTCCGCCGCGGCGCTGCGCAGGTCGAAGCGCACGGTGAGGTCGACCAGCTGCACCGGCCGCCCGATGGCCCGGGTCATCCCGTCCCGCAGCTCCGCGAGCCCGCCGCCGCCCGCGATCGCGTCCATGAGCGCCTCGTCCGCGCCCGTGAGCCGCCGCTCGGTCTCGAGCCTGCGCTCGGACTCGGCGCTGCGGGTGCGCAGCGACTGCACCGTCATCATGAGCTCGTCGAGCCGGTTCATGTTGTCGAGCGACACGGCCGCGAGATTGGCGAGGGTCTGCGCGATGAACACCTGCTCGGGCGTGAACCGGTGCTCGTGCCGGTTCGCGACCATGAGGCCGCCGATGACGCGGCCGCCCGAGCGCATCGGCGCGCCGAGGATGGCCTGCACCCCCTCGGCGCGCACGATGCGGTCCACCTCCTCGTCGTGCACGATCGTCTCGTCCCCGTGGTAGCGGTTCGTCTGCACCGGCCCGCCGGCCTGCGCGACGCGGCCGAGCACGCCCGAGCCCAGCGGCATCCGCAGCGTGCGGTACTCCTCGGTCCAGACGCCGTCGGTCTCGACGATGCTCGTGAACCCGGAGCCGTCGGTGCCGTTGAGGCTGAGGTAGGCCATGTCGACGTCGAGCAGGGTGCGCGTGCGCGAGACGAGCTGCTGCAGCGCCGCGGCGTTGTCGCGGATGGAGGTGATCGCCACCGCGAACTCGGAGATGGATGCGGTGAGGCGCTGCTGCCGCCGCGACCACGCGACGAGGGCTTCGTGGTCTCCCGCGGGGATGTCCGGCTCGATCATGCGCATAACTCTATGCGACCGGATCAGATATGGATGTTTCCACATGGATGCGGTGCGGGGCGCTCGGCATGCTCGAAGCACAGCAACCGGCGCGCATCCCGCGCCGGGCCGCCCCATCACCGGTCGAGGAAGATCACATGAGCACACCGCAGACCCCCCGGACGATTCGCGGCGCCGTCCTCAACGAGCTCGGCGCCGAGGCCCCCTACGCCCAGAGCCGCCCGATCAGCATCGACACGCTCACGCTCGACGACCCGCGCGAGCACGAGCTGCTCGTGCGCATCGAGGCCGCCAGCATCTGCCACTCCGACCTCTCGGTCGTCAACGGCTCCCGGCCCCGCCCCGTCCCGATGCTGCTCGGCCACGAGGCCGCCGGCATCGTGGAGCAGGTGGGCGAGGGCGTGCGGGATCTCGAGCCCGGGCAGCGGGTCGTGCTCACCTTCCTCCCCCGCTGCGGCGAATGCGCCGAGTGCGGCACCGACGGCCGGCTCCCCTGCTCGCGCGGCTCGCAGAGCAACGAGGCCGGCACGCTGCTCGACGGCAGCCTGCACCTGCGCCGAGGCGAGGAGCCCGTCAAGCACCACCTCGGCTGCTCGGGCTTCGCCGAGTACGCCGTCGTCGACCGCCGCTCGGTCGTGCCCGTCGGGGACGACGTGCCGCCCGAGATCGCCGCCGTGCTCGGCTGCGCGGTGCTCACCGGCGGCGGCGCCGTGCTCAACGCCGCCAAGCTCGAGCCGAGGCACACGATCGCCGTGGTCGGCCTCGGCGGCGTCGGCATGGCCGCGCTCCTCACCGCCCTCGGCATCGGGCCCCGCCAGGTCATCGCCGTCGACGCGAACGAGGCCAAGCTCGACCTCGCCCGCGAGTGGGGCGCGCACGCCGCCTACACGCCGGCGGATGCGGTGGACCAGGGCGTCACCGCCGACATCGTCATCGAGGCCGTCGGACATCCCCGCGCCTTCGAGACCGCCTACCGCATGATCGGCTTCGGCGGCACGCTCGTCACCGTGGGGCTCCCCGCCCCCGGCGCCATGAGCGAGATCGAGCCGCTCAGGCTCACCGCGCGCGCGGAGGTCGTCATCGGCTCCTACCTGGGCTCCGCGGTCCCGAGCCGCGACATCCCCCGATTCGAGCAGCTCTGGCGCGAAGGGCACCTTCCCCTCGAGCGGCTCATCAGCGACACCATCGACCTCGAGGACATCAACGAGGGAATGGATGCGCTCGCCGCCGGCACCGTCCTGCGGCAGATCATCCGGATGCCCGGCGCAGACGAGGCGCTGCCGCAGCCGGCCAGACAGCTCTCCACTACTCTCTAAGGATCACACTCATGACTACTCCCAAGCACTACCGCGTGGCCATCCTCGGCTCCGGATTCGGCGGGCTCGGCATGGCGGCCCAGCTCGTCCGCGCCGGCGAGACCGACTTCGCCGTGTTCGAGAAGGCCGACTCGGTCGGCGGCGTCTGGCGCGACAACACGTACCCGGGCGCCGCCTGCGACACCCAGGCGCACGTGTACTGCTACACCTTCTTCCCGCACCTGCGCGTCTCGAAGATGTTCGCGGGGCAGGACGAGATGCTCGGCTACCAGCAGCAGCTCCGCGACGCGTTCGGCCTCGAGCGGCACATGCACTACGGCGCCGAGATCGTCGAGGCCCGCTGGGTCGAGGAGGAGGCGCACTGGTTCCTGCGGCTCCGGAACGGCGAGGAGTACACGGCCGACTTCTTCATCCCCGCCTGGGGCCAGCTCAACTCGCCGAAGGTCCCCGAGTGGGAGGGCCGCGAGCGCTTCCGGGGCATCCAGTTCCACTCCGCCGAATGGCGCCACGACGTCGATCTCAAGGGCAAGAAGGTCATCTCGATCGGATCCGCCGCCTCGGCCGTGCAGTACGTGCCGTTCGTGGCCGAGGACGCCGAGCGCCTCGAGGTCTTCCAGCGCTCGGCGAACTACATCCTGCCGCGCGAGCAGATCGAGTTCACGGAGGAGCAGCTCGACACGTTCGAGCAGCATCCCGAGACCTTCGAGGCCTCGCGCCGAGCCATCCACGAGCTCCGCGAGGCGGGCTTCGAGCGCACCCGCTCGAACACCTCCGGCCAGGCCGAGGGCGCCCAGGAGGCCATCGACTACCTCCACTCGGTGATCGAGGACCCGGAGCTGCGCGCGAAGCTCACCCCCGCCTACGAGTTCGGCTGCAAGCGCATCCTCCGCACCTCCGCCTACTACCCGACCTTCCTGCGCGAGAACGTGTCGCTCGTGACCGACGGCATCTCGCACTTCACCGAGCGCGGCATCGTCACGGCGGACGGCGTGGAGCACGAGGCCGACGTGATCATCTACGGCACCGGCTTCCACTCGCAGAACTTCCAGGGCGATCTGCGCATCGTCGGCCGCGAGGGCGTCACGCTCGCCGAGCGCTGGGGCGAGGAGGACGCGGAGGCGTACGTGGGGCTGTCGGTCGACGGCTTCCCGAACATGTTCCTCATGTACGGCCCCAACACGAACCTCAACCACAACTCGGTCGTGACGATGCTCGAGATCCAGCAGGCCTACGTGATCGACGCGCTCCGCAAGACCGCCGGCATCGAGGGCGCGTCCGTGGAGGTGCGCCGCGACCGGCTCGACGCCTTCAACGAGGCGCTGCAGGACGAGATGCGCGGCTCCGCCTACTCGAGCGACTGCTCGAGCTGGTACAAGAACTCGAAGGGCAAGGTCGTCAACAACTGGTCGGGCACGGTCGAGGAGTACCGCGACCTGGCCGGCTCATTCGAGTTCGAGGACTACGTGGTCCGCTCCACCGCGGCGGTGCCCGCATGATTCCGCTCGAGCGGGTCGCCGAGGATCAGCGGCCGCTGATCGCGGCGTTCCGCGAGGCGGGGTGCAAGTCCTTCCAGGACGCGGCCACGATGGCCGAGGCGCGGCGGAACTACGAGGTCTCGAGCGCGGCCAACGGGCTGGCGCCGGATGCGGTGGCCTCGGTCGAGGACGTGCGCGTCGGCGACTTCGCGGTGCGGGTCTACGACGACCGCGCGGAGCGCTCGGCGGCGGATGCGGTGATCGTGTTCGTGCACGGCGGCGGCTGGGTCATGGGCTCGCTCTCGACCCACGACCCGGTCTGCCGCCGGCTGGCGACCCGCACCGGGCTGCCCGTGGTCGCGGTCGACTACCGGCTCGGGCCCGAGCACCGCTTCCCCGCGGCGCACCTCGACGGCCGCGCGGCGGTCGAGTGGGTGCGCGATGCGGCGGAGTCGCGGGGCTGGGATGCATCGCGCATCGTCGTGGTCGGCGACAGCGCGGGCGGCGGCATCGCCACGGCCCTCGCCGCCGAGCCGTCGATGCAGGTGCCCGGCACGTCGGTGGTCGCGCAGGTGCTGCTCTACCCGGTGGTCGACCTCTCCGCCGAGTCGCCCGGATACTCGCGCATCGCCGAGGGCTTCCCGCTCACGGCGGATTCGATGCGGTGGTTCGCCGAGCATTTCCTCGCCTCGCCCGATGATGCGCGCGATCCCCGGGTCTCGCCGCTGCTGCGTGTCCGCGCCGAGGCCGAGGCCGCCCGGGACGGAGCCGCAGACGGCGCCCTCGTCGGCGCCGCCGATGCCCGGGCGACCGCTCCCGGCGGTGCGGGACACTCCGACGCCGAAGGGGCCGTGCCCGACCGGGACGGGATCGCCGATGCCCACACGACGACGCTCGGCCGTGCGGGAGCCCCCGACACCGAAGGGGGCGGAATCACCGGCCCTGCCGTGGCTGCCGCCGGCGCGCAGCCGCCCGCGTGGATCCTCGCGCTGGGCCTGGATCCGCTCGGCGATGAGGCGGTGGAGTACGCCCGGCACCTCGCGACGCTCGGCACGCATGTGGAGCTGATCCACCTGCCGCATCACGCGCACGGGCTGTTCACCTCGGCGGGCCGCATCCGCACCGGCGAGCAGCAGCTCGAGCAGGCGGCGGCCTTCATCCTCCGCCACCGCTAACCGCCTCTCCCTCTTTCCCCTCCCCCTTCCGCCCCCTCCCCCGGGGAAATCTTGGCCACGAATGGTCGGTCTGCACCTCGCAGACCAACCATTCGTGGCCAAAATCCGTCCCGGCTCCCGGACATCCTCCACTCCCTCCGAATCTTGGCCACAAACGGTGAGCTCACGCACCCCAAACCAACGTTTCACCGCCAAAATCCGCCCCGGCGCCCGGGCCTCCCCGCCCCCACCGAATCTTGGCCACGAACGGTTGGTTCGGGCACGTCGAACCGACCATTCGTAGCCAAGATTCGGAGAGGGAGGGGAGGGAGAGAGGGAGAGGAGGGGGTTACTCGCCGGAGAGGTCGATGGGGCCGGTCTTGGGCGGGGGCTGGATGTAGCGGGGGATGTTGCGCCAGAAGAGCGCGCCGCCCGCCAGGCCGATCACGCCGAACGCGGCGGCGGTGACCGGCAGCCCGGCCAGCGCGACCAGCCCGGAGACGACGAAGGGCACCGTCGCGCCCGACGCATCCACGATCGTGCGCCAGGCGCCGAGGAACGGCGCCGGATCCTGCGGGTCGGCGAGATCCGCGCCGAGGGTCATCACGATGCCGGAGCCGATGCCGTTCGCGAGCGCCAGCCAGCACGTCATCACCACGAACCAGGCCTCGTTGCCGGGCACGTCGTGCACGAACGCGAGCCCGAGGAATCCGAGCCCGAGCCCCATGAGCGCGGGGACCCCGCACGCGGCCCGACCCCACCTGTCCATGATCCAGCCGCTCGTGAAGAACAGCGCGAAGTCGATCGCGCCGCCGATGCCCACGACCACGGCGACGCTCGCGACATCCATGCCGATGGAGTAGCCCCACAGCGGCAGCAGCACCTGCCTGGCCGAGCGCAGCGCCATCATCGAGCCGGCGCCGAGGCCGAGCCGCAGCAGCACGTCCCGTCGCGCCACCACGACCTGCCACAGCGTCTGCCGCGGCGCGGGCTCCTTGTCGGCCTTCATGTTCGGCTTCGCGTAGCGCTCGATGTCGGGCATGATCAGCAGCGCGACGACCACGAGCAGCGAGCAGGCGATGAACGCGAGGAAGTTGTTCTGCGGGTCGCCGGTCATCGAGATGAGCCAGGCGGCGAGGAACGGGCCGACGAACATGCCCGAGCGGAACACGCCGCCCAGCGAGGACATCGCGCGGGCCCGGTACCGCAGCGGCACGTACGTGGAGAGGAACGACTGCCGCGCGAGGGCAAAGGTCGCCGTCATGAGCCCCTGCAGCGCGATGCCCGCGAGCAGCATCCACGTCGACGTGGCGAAGAACGAGATGGAGGCGCCGAGCACGGTCGCGAGCGAGGCGATGATCATGGCGCGGCGTTCCCCCACCTTGCGCACGACGGCCGCGGCGGGGATGTTGCCGAGCGCCTGGCCGATGATGAGCGAGCCGGCGATGAAGCCCGCGAAGGCCACATCCGCGCCGAGCGAGGCGGCGACGGTGGGGATGATGGGCACGATCGCGCCCTGCCCGATCGAGTAGATGAACGTCGGGAGGAACGCGACGAACAGCACCTGCCACAGCGGCGCCTGGTCGCCAGCACTCCGAGCACTCATGCGCTCCACCTTAGTTCCGGTCGGATGCGCGGCGGACGCGGCCGGCGGCATGCGAGCCTGCGCGGGCTCCGCAGCCGCCCGTGATTCCATGGAGGGGCAGCGCAGGAAGGAGGCCGCATGCCCGAGGACGCGTCTTCCCGCGCCGGAACCGACACGGCTCCCGGCGCCGGGCTGTTCACCATCGGCCATTCGAACCACTCGATCGAGGAGTTCATCGGCCTGCTCCGCGAGCACTCGATCCGCTCGGTCGTCGACGTCCGCAAGCTCGCCGGCTCGAACCGGTATCCGCAGTTCAACGCGGATGCCCTGGCCGAGTCGCTCGACCGCGAGGGCATCCGGCTCCGCCGGCTCGAGGCGCTCACGGGTCGGCGCCCGGTCAGCCGCACCGTGCCCTTCGAGGTCAACGGCTGGTGGCAGAACCGCAGCTTCCACAACTACGCGGATCACGCGCTTTCCGACGCGTTCCACGAGGACCTCAAGGTGCTGCTCGGCTGGGGCGCGGCGGAGCGCTGCGCGGTGATGTGCTCGGAGGCGGTGTGGTGGCGCTGCCACCGGCGGCTCATCGCCGACCACCTGCTCGCGCACGGCCGCGCGGTCGTCCATGTGCTCGGGCAGCATCAGGCGAACCCGGCCGAGCTGAGCGCCGGCGCCGTGATCGGCGCGGACGCGCGGGTCGCCTATCCCGCCGAGCCGGCCTCCTGAGCCCGGCCATCCGCATCCGCTCAACCTGCCCGCGTATGGTCGCGGCAAGATCGACCGCGGAAGGCGGCGCTGCGCCTCCCGCCGAGGAAGAGGAGGACCGTCATGCCCCGCCATCACGCCCACGACGATTCCGAGCAGCTCGAGCTCAACCCGCTCTTCGCGCGGCCCGGCGAGGCCACCGAGCTGCCCCGAACGCGGCTGCCCGACGGCGAGTCGCTGCCCGAGACCGCCTATCAGCTCGTGCACGACGAGGCGATGCTGGACGGCAACGCGCGGCTCAACCTCGCGACCTTCGTCGGCACGTGGATGGAGGACCACGCCAACCGCCTCTACGCGGAGTCGGCCGACAAGAACATGATCGACAAGGACGAGTATCCGGCCACCGCGGAGATCGAGTCGCGCTGCTGGCGGATGCTCGCGGACCTGTGGCACGCGCCCGACGGGGATCGCGCCCTCGGCACCTCCACCGTCGGCTCCTCGGAGGCCTGCATGCTCGGCGGCCTCGCGCTCAAGCGCCGCTGGCAGCACCGGCGCCGGCTCCGGGGCGAGTCGACGGAGCGGCCGAACCTCGTGCTTTCCTCCGCGGTGCAGGTGTGCTGGGAGAAGTTCTGCAACTACTTCGACGTCGAGCCCCGCTACGTGCCGATCACGCCCGAGCATCGGGTGCTCGACGGCCACGACCTCGACCGGTACGTGGACGAGAACACCATCGGCGTGGTCGCGATCCTCGGCGTCACCTACACGGGCATGTACGAGCCGGTGAAGCGGATCGCGGAGGCGCTCGATGAGATCGAGCGGCGGCGCGGGCTCGATATCGAGATCCACGTGGACGCGGCCTCGGGCGGCATGATCGCGCCCTTCCTGCAGCCTGAGCTGGAGTGGGACTTCCGGGTCCGGCGGGTGGCCTCGATCAACGTCTCGGCGCACAAGTACGGCCTCGTCTATCCGGGCCTCGGCTGGGTGGTGTGGCGCAGCAGGGAGGCGCTGCCGGAGGATCTCGTGTTCCACGTGAGCTACCTCGGCGGCAGCATGCCGACGTTCGCGCTGAACTTCTCGCGGCCCGGCGCGCAGGTGCTGCTGCAGTACTACCTGTTCCTGCGCCTCGGATTCGACGGGTTCCGCCGCGTGCAGCAGGCCACGATCGACGTGGCCCGGTACCTCGCCGCCGAGATCGGCGCGCTCCCGCAGTTCGAGCTGTGGAACGCCGCGGAGGATCTGCCGGTGTTCGCGTGGCGGCTGTCCGAGTCGGAGGATCGGGGCTGGACGCTCTACGACCTCTCCGACCGGCTGCGGATGCGCGGCTGGCTCATCCCCGCCTATCCGCTGCCGGCCGACCTCGCCGACATCACGGTGCAGCGGATCGTGGTGCGCAACGGGCTCAGCCGCGACCTCGCGCGGACGCTGGTCGCGGATATCAAGGCCGAGACGGACTACCTCGAGCGCCGGGAGCGGGGCGCCGCGCCGGACGAGGGCGACGGCGGATTCCACCACTAGCCGCCACATGCGGAACGGCCCCGGGGAGCAGTGCTCCCCGGGGCCGTTCCGGCGTTCGACCGGCTAGTTGTCGCGATCGGTGGTCGCGGCCGAGCCCTCGGCGATGCCGGCGGCGCCGGCATCCGCGTTGGTCTCCACGACGCCCTCCGAGTTCACGAAGCCCGAGCCGGCGCCGACGCGCTGGCGCTCCTTGCGCTGCACGTCGAAGTCGAACTTCGCGTCCTCGTAGTCGACCTTCACGTGGTCGCCGCCGCGGAGCTCGCCGCGGAGGATGAGCTCCGACAGCTGGTCCTCGACCTCGTGCTGCATCGCGCGGCGCAGCGGGCGCGCGCCCAGCGACGGGTCGTATCCGACTTTGATGAGCTGCTCCTTCGCGCCCGTCGTCAGCTCGACGGTCATGTCCTGGTCGAGCATGCGCTCGGCGAGGCGCTTGGTGAACAGGTCGACGATCTCGAGCAGTTCCTTCGGCGAGAGCTGCGGGAACACGATCGTGTCGTCGACGCGGTTGAGGAACTCGGGCTTGAAGTGCTTCTTGAGCTCTTCGTTGACCTTCGCCTTCATCCGCTCGTACGAGGTCTCGCTGTCGCCCTCGACCTGGAAGCCGACGGGGCCGCCGGTGATGTCCTTCGTGCCGAGGTTCGTGGTCATGATGATCACGGTGTTCTTGAAGTCGACCACGCGGCCCTGACCATCGGTCAGGCGGCCTTCCTCGAGAATCTGCAGCAGCGAGTTGAAGATGTCCGGGTGGGCCTTCTCGATCTCGTCGAAGAGCACGACCGAGAACGGCTTGCGGCGCACCTTCTCGGTGAGCTGGCCGCCGTCCTCGAAGCCGACGAACCCTGGAGGGGCGCCGAAGAGCCGCGAGACGGTGTGCTTCTCGCCGAACTCCGACATGTCGAGGGTGATGAGCGCCGACTCGTCGTCGAAGAGGAACTCCGCGAGCGCCTTGGCGAGCTCGGTCTTGCCGACGCCGGTGGGGCCCGCGAAGATGAACGAGCCCGAGGGGCGGTTCGGGTCCTTGAGCCCCGCGCGGGTGCGGCGGATGGTCTTCGACAGGGCCGAGACGGCCTCGCGCTGGCCGATGACGCGCTGGTGCAGCGCATCCTCCATGAACACGAGACGGGCGGTCTCCTCCTCGGTGAGCTTGAACACCGGGATGCCGGTGGCCTGGGCGAGCACCTCGGCGATGAGCCCGGCGTCGACCGTGCCGGTGGCCTTCACGTCGCCGGCCTTCCACTGCTTCTCGAGGCGCAGGCGCTCGCCGAGCAGCTGCTTCTCGTCGTCGCGCAGGGACGCGGCCTTCTCGAAGTCCTGGAGGTCGATCGACTCCTCCTTGTCGCTGCGGACCTTCGCGATCTTCTCGTCGAGCTCGCGCAGCTCCGGCGGAGAGGAGAGCACCGAGAGGCGCAGGCGGGCGCCGGCCTCGTCGATCAGGTCGATCGCCTTGTCGGGCAGCTGGCGGTCGGAGACGTAGCGGTCCGAGAGGTTGACGGCCGCGACGATGGCCTCGTCGGTGATCGTCACCTTGTGGAACGCCTCGTACTTGTCGCGGAGACCCTTGAGGATGTTGATCGAGTGGGCGGCCGAGGGCTCGTCCACCACGATCGGCTGGAAGCGACGCTCGAGGGCCGCGTCCTTCTCGAAGTGCTTCTTGTACTCGTCGAGCGTCGTGGCGCCGATGGTCTGCATCTCGCCGCGGGCCAGCATGGGCTTGAGGATGTTCGCCGCGTCGATCGCGCCCTCGGCCGAGCCCGCGCCCACGAGGGTGTGGATCTCGTCGATGAACACGATGATGTCGCCGCGGGTCTTGATCTCCTTGGTGACCTTCTTGAGGCGCTCCTCGAAGTCGCCGCGGTAGCGCGAGCCGGCGATGAGCGATCCGAGGTCGAGGCCGTAGACCTGCTTGTCCTTGAGCGTCTCGGGCACCTCGCCCGCGACGATCGCCTGCGCGAGGCCCTCGACGACGGCGGTCTTGCCGACCCCGGGCTCGCCGATCAGCACGGGGTTGTTCTTGGTGCGGCGCGACAGGATCTGCATGACGCGCTCGATCTCCTTCTCGCGCCCGATGACCGGGTCGAGCTTGGAGTCGCGCGCGAGCTGCGTGAAGTTCTCGCCGAACTGGTCGAGCACGGCCGAGCCGGTCTGCTGCGAGGAGGACTGGTTCTCCGCGCCCGCGGCGACGGGCTCCTTGCCCTGGAAGCCGGCGAGCAGCTGGATGACCTGCTGGCGCACCGAGTTGAGGTCGGCGCCGAGCTTGACGAGCACCTGCGCCGCGACTCCCTCGCCCTCGCGGATGAGGCCGAGCAGGATGTGCTCGGTGCCGATGTAGTTGTGGCCGAGCTGCAGCGCCTCGCGGAGCGAGAGCTCGAGCACCTTCTTGGCGCGGGGCGTGAACGGGATGTGCCCGTTCGGCTTCTGCTGCCCCTTGCCGATGATGTCCTGGACCTGGTCGCGGACCGCCTCGAGCGAGATCCCCAGCGACTCAAGCGCCTTCGCCGCAACGCCATCGCCCTCGTGGATGAGGCCGAGCAGCAGGTGCTCGGTGCCGATGTAGTTGTGGTTGAGCAGCTTTGCCTCTTCCTGGGCGAGGACGATCACGCGACGTGCGCGGTCGGTAAAGCGTTCAAACATTGCGGATGACTCCTTCGGGCTGGTTTCCGGCGCCAGTGCTGCACCGGTGGCCAGGTTGAATTCGAGCGTACTTCGGGGCGCCTCGATTTCGCGCCCCTGTTCGCCCTCGGCGTGCGTCCGGGCGCAGCCGCCCTACAGCACGCGGATCCGAGCGCTACGGCCGCGAGTCCTCCGGGTGGGAATCGCCCTCGTGCGCCGAATCCTCGCCGGTCGTGCCCGGCGCGGTCGTGTCGTCCGTGTCCTCATCGCCGTCCGCGTCCTCGCCGCCCTCGGCGCTCGGCGCGGCCTGGCCGCCGTCCGCCCCCGCATCGCCGTCGGTGTCGCCGGCCTCGGGAGTCCCCTCATCGGGCGTCGGCGCGGCGTCGCAGCCGGGGTTCGCGTCCTTCCGCTCGGCGGCTCGGTTCTCGTGCCAGACCCGGTCGAGCTCGCCCGCGAGCACGGGCCAGTCGGGGTCGCCCGTGAACTGGCAGCCGTGCACCGAGAACTCGAGCTGGAAGTTGCCGCCGTCCGAGAGCGGGTTGGCGAGCACCTCCACGCCGTAGTCGAGCGAGCCCGCGCTCTCGAGCATCGCGATGAGGGTGTTGAGCTGCTGCCAGGCCTGGGTCCGGGCGAAGGCCTCCTCCGCCGCGGCGCTGTCGACGCCGTCCATCGAGCCGTCGAAGACGGCGATGCGGATCTGCAGCGGCGTATCGTGCCCGCGGTCGCGCACCACCTCGATGTTCGCCATCCCGGCGACCTCGGCGAAGTGGTTGCCCGCGGTCACCGCATAGGAGAGCTCGGTCGAGGAGGGGAAGTTCGGTGAGGCGTACTGGCCCTTCGTGTTCGGGGCGAGGTTGAGGAAGTCCCACTGCCCGCCGGTCGCGCCGGGGTCGCGGACGGAGGCGAGGCCGCTGAGGATGTCGGTCTGCGCGGCGGTGCTCTCGTCGTGGGGGAGCTCGACGAGCACGTACCGGGGCGGCTGCTGCTGCACCGGCTCGGCGGGCTCATCGGCGTGGAGGCCGGAGGCGGGCACATCGACGTTGCCGGTGTAGGTGCGGACCTTCACCGCTTCGGCGCCGAACTGCTGCAGGGCCATCCAATAGCCGAGCTGCTCGCCGACGATCTCGGGGTCGACGCCGTTGAAGTAGGAGAACGTGGAGCTCTCGTGGCGGACGAGCGGCTCGGACGCCTGGTAGCCGCGGTCGTTCGCGGTGGACACGAATCCGGAGACGGCCGCGCCGATCTCCTCGAGCGGCCCCGTCTCCACGGTGCCGTCGAGCATCACCGAGAGGCTCGCGGCCGAGGTCCGCTCGTTGGCGTACAGCTCGACGTGCTCGACGCCCTCGAGCGACTCGATCCGGTCGACCACGTCGTCGAACTCTGCGGAGCCGTCCACCGCCTGCGGGGATGCGCTCGTGCAGCCGCTCGTAGTGGCTGCGAGGAAGACCGCCGCGGCGATCGTGATCATGGCTCGACGCACGTTCCTCCCCTCGATGCACGGCCTGAAACCGGGGATGAAGCAAGCGTCATCCCCTGCTGGACCACCTCAGGGTAGGAGGCGAATCCCCACGATTACTGATGTTTTCCCGAGGGCTCTCAGGGTGCGGGGGTACGGCTACGGGGTCGCGGCGGGCGGCTCCGCGCCGGCCGCCTCGGCCTGCTGCTCGCGCTCGAAGCGGGCGCGCTCCTCCTGCTCGATGCTCGCCCGTTCGCGGCGCACCTTGCGGTCGGCGTTGATGGCGGCGTACAGGATCAGGCCGAAGAGGATGCCGATGATGATGGTCGGGGTCACCGACCACAGCGCGTTGAGCCACCATTCTTGCGTCATATCCCGGCCAGTCTAGTCCCAGAAGGGCCCGACCTCTACGGTTGGCGTCGCCGTCGCAGCCTTCGCGGCGTCGGCAGCCTTCGAGCGTGCCTCGCCCCGTCACGGCCTCCGGAGCGTCAACGTCGCAGCCTCCAGGCGAGCGTCGCCATTGCAATGTCCAGGCAGGCGCCACCGTCGCAGCCTCCACCACGCAGGCGCCGCCCCGTCACGGCCTCCGGGGCCTCAGCATCGCAGACTCCACCACGCAGCCTCCACGCAGGTGTCGCCGTCGCGACCTCCGGGCGGGCATTGCCGTCACGGCGTCCAGGCAGGCGCCACCGTCGCCGCGTCCGGGCGGGCGTCGCCGCCGCAACCTCCGAGGGAGTGTCGCCGCGCCCTCAGCGAATCGGCGGCAGCGGGCCCCTCCCCGGCGCGCGGTGACGTCCTGCCCGGACGAACCGTCGGATCTGCGCGAAGCACGCCTCCCAGTCGCGCATGATCTCGCTATAGGTGAACCGCATCACGGTGCAGCCCAGCTCGTGCAGCTCGCGGTCCTTCACGCGGTCGCGCAGGAAGTCGTGCTCGGCGGAGTGGTAGCTGCGGCCGTCGATCTCGATGACGAGCCGTTCGCCGAGTAGCAGGTCCACCGGCCAGCGGCCGATCCGAGCCTGGATGCGCATCGGCACCCGCAGTGCCCGCAACCGCACTCTCGCGATCGACTCGGCCCCGGATTCCGCACCTTGCTCGAGCAGTCCCGCGGCACGGCGGAGGCGCGCGTTGCCGTGGCCCGCCGCCGCGAGGATGTCCTCCTGCGCGACGCCGCGGCGCATCGCCGACTCGAGCACCGCGACGAGCTCGTCGACCTCGCAGCAGTGCGCAGCGGTGAGGATCGTGTGCCAGAGGGAGTCGACCGGCGGGTGGCGCAGGGCGCTGCACCGCCCCCTCCCCCGACTTGACACGGCGCCCGGTATGCGGCGCGGGAGCACATGCAGTTCGGTTCTGGGGGCGATGCTACGAGCGACCGGATCGCTGATGATGCGCTGCGCGACTTCACGGGTCACTCGAACGTGATGAGCACCTGACCGTTCTGGAACCCAGAGGCCATGGTCCGCGAGCGCGCTCACACAGGTGACGAGACCGTTGAGCGCACGAGCCCGCCCGTATTTATCGAGCGGATCGGGAACCGCATACCGTCCTCGTGCGATGCGCCGAAGCGTTCCGCCCGAGAGCAGCAGTCCCGTGCCATGACGCGTCACGCCGATCGACCGCAGCTCCGCAGCGGTGACCACTCCATGCCTTTGCTCGAGCAGTGCCTGCAGATCCATGCGCCGATAGTGGCTGCACCGGCCGCAGGAAGACGGTGGCAACTGCACAACAGGTGGATATTCGGCCGTCCACAACCTCAGGGCTAGCCGGACCACCCGAATCTGCAGTAAGACGTCCGCTGCAGGCACAAGTCCGTCTCTGCGAAGACGTACCTCCGTCAGGAACGTCTTAGTGCAGGTCCCGGCTTAAATCGACGGAAAGGCGCACGGCAAGCGGCACAGCTATGCGGGGCTGCCCGGTTCTCGCACACATGAGCGGAGTGACCTCCCTGCCACAGGCGTCAACTGGTTCTTAGCGAGGTGCTCTGCGATAAGACGTTTGTGCTGCAGCCACCCCGTCAGAAACGAGAGCTTGCCTTCGTCGCAGACGTCTTACTGCAGGTCCAGCGGTAGAGGCTTCCTCGGCACCGTTCCTCGCCGGAAACGCGACGCCGCCCCGCAGGAAAGAACCCTGCGGGGCGGCGTGGTGGCGAATGCCTACTTCACGAGCGGGAAGAGCACGGTCTCGCGGATGCCGAGGCCGGTGAGGGCCATCAGCAGGCGGTCGATGCCCATGCCCATGCCGCCGGCGGGAGGCATGCCGTGCTCGAGCGCGGCGAGGAAGTCCTCGTCGAGCTGCATGGCCTCGTCGTCGCCGCGGGCGGATTCGCGGGCCTGCTCGACGAAGCGGGCGCGCTGGTCGACGGGGTCGATGAGCTCGGAGTAGCCGGTGGCCAGCTCGAAGCCGCGGACGTAGAGGTCCCACTTCTCGACGACGCCGGGCTTGCTGCGGTGGGCGGCGGTGAGCGGCGAGGTCTCGACGGGGAAGTCGATGACGAACACGGGCTTGTCGAGCCGGTCCTTGACGAAGTGCTCCCAGAGCTCTTCGACGAGCTTGCCGTGGTTGGGCAGCGAGAGCTCGACGCCCTCGCGGTCCGCGAGCGCCTGCAGCTCCTCGACCGAGGTCTCGGGGGTGACCTCGACGCCGGCGGCCTCCGAGAGCGACTCGTACATCGACATGCGCGGCCAGTCGCCGCCGAGGTCGAACTGCGTGCCGTCGGCCCAGGTCACGACGCAGCTGCCGTCGCCGGAGACGGCGCGGGCGGCGTTCTGCACGAGCTCCTGGGTGAGGTCGGCGATCGAGTTGTAGTCGCCGTAGGCCTGGTACGCCTCGAGCATCGCGAACTCGGGCGAGTGGGTCGAGTCGGCGCCTTCGTTGCGGAAGTTGCGGTTGATCTCGAAGACGCGCTCGAGCCCGCCCACGAGGGCGCGCTTGAGGTAGAGCTCGGGCGCGATGCGGAGGAAGAGCTCGGTGTCGAAGGCGTTGGAGTGCGTGGAGAAGGGACGCGCCGCGGCGCCGCCGTGGAGGGTCTGAAGCATCGGCGTCTCGACCTCGAGGAAGCCGTGCCGGGTGAAGGTGTCGCGCAGGGAGGCGTTGGTGAGCGCGCGGGTGCGCACCATGTCGCGCGCGGCGGGCCGGGTGATGAGGTCGAGGTAGCGCTGGCGCACGCGCGTCTCCTCGTTCAGCTCGGTGTGGAGGTTCGGCAGCGGGCGGATCGCCTTCGCGGCCATGCGCCATTCGGTCGCCATGATCGAGAGCTCGCCGCGGCGGGAGGTGATGACCTCGCCGGCGACGAAGATCTGGTCGCCGAGGTCGACGAACTCCTTCCACTGCGCGAGCGCCTCCTCGCCCACCTCGGCGAGCGAGATCATCGCCTGGATGCGCGCGCCCGTACCCGACTGCAGGGCGGCGAAGCACAGCTTGCCGGTGTTTCGGAGGTGCACGATGCGGCCGGCGACGCCGACGATGTCGCCGGTCTTCACGTCGGCCTCGAGCCCCTGGTGGCCGGCGACGACCTCGTCGATCGTCGTGGTGATCGGCAGGGAGATGGGGTATGCGGGCAGCCCGGCCTCGATCATGCGCTCCCGCTTGTCGAGGCGCACCTGCTTCTGCTCGGATGCTTCCTGCTCGGTAAGCGGTTCGTGCTGGTCAGGCGTGTTTGCCATGCTGTTTTCCTCGCGGGTTCGAGTGGCCGGATGCGGTGGGCCGGCGCGCGTGCGCTAGTGGCGCATCGCGACCGGCCGGTTGTCGATGAGTCGTGTGGTGCCGATTCTGGCGGCGGTGAGCGCGAGCGCTTCGCCTGCGAACGTGTCGTCGATCGGCGCGAATGTGGCGGCGTCGACGAGCTCCAAGTAGTCCATGCTAGCCAATGCCTGGGCGTCGTAGACCGCCCGGCCTGCGGCGATGGCGTCGTCCCGTCCGCGGGGCGCGGCGGCCTCGACCGCGTCGAGCGCGCGCTTGAGGGTCAGGGCGATGCCGCGCTCCTCCTCGCCGAGGTAGGCGTTGCGGCTCGAGCGGGCCAGGCCGTCGGCTTCGCGGACGATGGGATGCGCGACGATCTCGAGCGGGAAGTCGAGGTCGCGCACCATCCGGCGCACGAGCGCGAGCTGCTGGGCGTCCTTCTCGCCGAACACGGCGATGTCGGGGCGGATGATGTTGAAGAGCTTGGCGACGACGGTGAGCACGCCGTCGAAGTGGGTGGGCCGGTATTCGCCTTCGAGGATGCGCCCGGCCTCGCCCGCCGACACCGTCGTGACGTGCTCGAGGTCGGGGTACATCTCGGCGACGGCGGGCATGAACGCGGCGTGGACGCCCTCGGCCTCGAGCACCGCGAGGTCGGCCTCGGGGGTGCGCGGGTAGCGGTCGAGGTCCTCGTCGGGCGCGAACTGCAGCGGGTTGACGAAGATCGACACGATCACGATCTCGGCCCGTTCCCGCGCGAGGCGGATGAGCGCTCGGTGGCCGTCGTGCAGGGCGCCCATGGTGGGCACGAGGGCGAGACGGGCCTTGTCGGGCTCGGCTCCGGCTCGGGCGGCGAGTTCGGCGATCGCCGCGCGGGTCTCGGTCACGGTCCGGAGGATTCGAGTCACGGGGACGAGCCTACTCGGCGGTCGTCGCGAGGCGGGGCGGCCGTCGACTGCCCTACAGCCCCTCCGGCAGCTCCGGGCTCGCGTCGGCGAGGGCGTTGTCGGCGGCCGAGCGCACGAGGCTCGAGAGCACGAAGCCCGGCTGCTCGACGCCGACGCCAGCGAGCAGCGCGGTGGCCTGCTTCACGATCGAGCGGGTGAAGGAGGTGGCGGTCTCGATGGCCTCGGCGTAGGTGCCGCGGTCCTCCTCCGCGATCACGACGGGCTCGGCGCCGAGCTCGACGACGAGGGCCTGCGCGATCGGCAGCACCGGCCGGGGCGCGGTGACGGCGCACCATCCCTCGCGGAGACGCGTGAGGTCGAGCGAGGTGCCGGTGATGTCGATGGCCGGGTGGATGGCGAGCGGGATGGCGCCGCGGTCGAGCGCGGCGCCGAGGATGCGCGTGCCGTGGCCCGCGAGGTTGTGCATCACGAGCTGGCCGGGCACCCACGCGCCGGCGTCGGTGAGCTCCCGCACCCGGCGCTCGAGCCGCTCCTCGGGCTCGGCGAGGATCACGAGCTCGCTGCGCTCGATCACCTGCCGGTCGGCGAGCCGCTGCAGCCCCGGAAGCAGGGCTTCGGCGCGCTCGAGTGCCTGGTCGTCGTCGATGGCCGCGCCGATGATGGCGTGGCCCGCTCCGGCCAGGCCCCGGGCGAGGACGGCCGCGGTCGGCTCGTCGCCGACGATGCCGACGCCCAGCCGTCCGTCGCGCTCGGATGCGCTCACCGCGCCGGTCCGTGCGGCGGCAGCGGGGGCAGCGGCGGGAGCTCGTCGCCGCCGGTCTCGCGCGGCGCGTCGGGGGCCGAGGGTTCGGCGCCTTCCTCATCGTGCCCGGAGCTTCGCCGTTCGTCGGGCGCCTGCCCCGCGGGATGCTGCGGTTCGGGCTGTGAGCTTCCGGGGGCCTGCGGCGGGTACTGCGGGCTCGGCTGCTCATCTCGCGGCTCGGCTACGGGACGCTGCGCATCCGGCTGCGGGCCTACGGGCGCCTGGGGCGGGTACTGCGGGCTCGGCCGCTCATCACGCGGCCTGGTGACAGGAGGCTGCTGATCAGGCTGCGAACCGGCAGGCGCCTGCGGCGGGTACTGCGGGGCCGATGGCGGCACGGGCGTGTACCCGCTCGGCTGCGGCGGTGTCGCCGGCCGATCGGATGCGCCTGCCTCGGGGCCCTGACCCGCGCCGGGACCGCGCCGGCGATCGCGACGGAGCGGCGGCTCCGGAGCGGCCTCGGGGCGAGGCTCGCCCTGCGGCTGCGCGGAGCGCGGAGCCTGATCGGCGCCGGGCTGCGGAGGCTGTTGCGGGGCGTACGGCGGCCGACTCGGCTGCGGCGCCCGGTCATGCTGCGGTGCGGTGCCGTACTGCGGCGCGGCGCCCTGCTGGGGCGGCCTGCCCTCGCGCGATGGATCGCCCGGATGCGGGGTCTCGGACGGGCAAGGAGGCTGCCCGTAGGGCGCGCCCTGCCCGGGCGCGCCCCGATCGGGACGGCCCGATCCGTCGAAAGCCGACCCCGGCGCGCCGGGCGCCGGCTGCTGCGCCGGACCGTCCTGGGCGCCCTGCCGCCGCGGCGAGTCCGGTGCGGGCTGCTGCGCCGGGCGCGGCTGCGATCCTGCGGCGTCCTCGCGGCCGGGCTGCGGCGGGTACGGCGGCTGCGCCGGCCGAGCCGCGGGAGCCGGAGGGGAGGCCGGAGGCTGCCAGCCGCCGGGCTGCCCGCCCGCGGGTCCGCCGAACGGCTGCGCCGAACCGTGCCCCTGAGGACCGGAGCCGTGCGGGCCGGCGCTCTGAGGGCCAGGCCCCTGCGCGCCGGGCCCGTACGAATCGGGCCCGCGCGAACCGGAGCCCTGAGGATCAGCCCCCTGAGGCCCGGATCCCTGGGAACCGGGACGCTGCCCCGAACCCCCGGACCCGGTGGCCCCGGTCGGCGCCTGCCCGTGCCCCTGCGCATCCTGCCCGCCCTGCTCGCGTTGCCAGGCCGCCTCGGCCTCCAGCACGCGCATCGTGTACGGGTCGACGCGCTGGCCGCTGGCCTGCGCATCCTGCGCCACCATGTGCGCGGTCGCGAGCGCGGTGCGCGCGGCGGCCTCGCTCCAGCGGTGCGAGGTGTCGGCAGCGGCGCGGGCGATGGCGAGGCTCTCGAGCTGGTCGAAGAGCTGCGTCGAGGTGGCGGCGTCCACGTTCGGCAGGCGCGTGGTCACGGCGCGGCCGACGGTGTTGATCCACAGCGAGACGACGCCGAGGCCGCGCTGGATGGGGCTGTCGTGCAGCGTGATGGACTGGATGCGCTCGCCGGGGATCATCGCGATGCGGCGGTCGAAGTAGCCCTTGCGCAGGTAGATCACGCCGCGGTCGATCGCGTAGCCGAGGCGGCGCGAGGTGAACGGGTGGAGGATCCGCGCCTTCGAGGGCGTGGGGATGAAGGTGGGCTGCGGGCCCGGCTTCATCGCGGTGGTGAGGATCTCCGCGGTGTGCTGGCTCATGTGCATGGGCAGCACGAGGGAGAGCACGCGCTGCGCGTCGGTCCAGGTGCCGACGGGCAGGATCACCTGGCGGCGCAGGTTCTGCGACTGCTCGTTGCTGTCCGAGGAGGCGCTGTTCTGCAGGTCGGCGCGGTCGACGCGCACCTCGTACCAGCCGAACTTGCGCCAGAGCCAGGGCTGGCGCAGCTGCACGCTGTGGATGCGGCCGGGCGGCACGGTGTCGTTGGTCTGGTTGAGCAGGCCGCGGCCGATGCGCACGCCGTCGCTGGTGCCGGCGATGGTGTAGTTCATCGAGCTCATGAGGGTGCTCACCGCGGCGATGCCGCCGATGATGAGCAGGAAGACGCCGATGCCGAGTGCGCCGGCGACGGCGGCGATGAACACGACGCCGAACGAGACGTTGTCGATGGAGGCGCTCAGGATGATCGCGAGCGGGAGGCCGATGATCAGGCCGAACACGAACAGCACGATGGCAGTGACGACCATGCTGAGGAAGGTCGCGCCGGCCACCCGACCGGGCGCGACGTTGACGACGGCCTGCTGCGGCACGCTGCCCTCGGCGAGCTCGGGTGAGGAGAAGTCGTCCACGGCGGCGTCGATGTAGTCGCTGAGCGTGCGCCGGCGGTGCGGCTGCGGCGCGGGCGCGTGGCCGGCGGGGGCCGCGCCGGGCGCGTTCCGCCCCGGCGCCGGAGGAGCGCCCGCGGGGACCTGCTGCTGGCCGGGGGCGGGGGCCGAGTAGCCGTGCTGCTTGCGCTTCTTCGCGCCCGATGCGCGGCGCAGCACGTCGGTGCGCAGGGACTCGGCCTGGTCCTTGCTCAGGTACTGCAGCTTGATGTCGCTGTCCTTGCCGGCGCCGCTCGTCTCGAGCTGGGTGAGGCCGAGCAGCCGCGGCAGCAGCGGCCGGGTGAGGTTGACCGACTGCAGGCGGTCGAGGCGCACCTGGCGGTTGTTCTTGCCGATCACGCCGCTGCGCAGCTCGAAGACCTCGCTCGTGAGCCGGAACTGCCGGTTCTTGAAGTCGAGGAAGACGATGACGCCGATCAGCGCGACGAGGATCACGAATCCGAGCGCCGCGAGCCCGAGCACCGCGCCGAGGGGGAAGTCGAGCTCGTTGTCGAAGATCGAGCCGATGAGGGAGACGAGGATCCAGAAGAGGATGAAGAAGCTCGCGATGATGCCGCCGCCGAAGTTCAGCCACGGCGTGAGCTTGTGCATCTGGTGCCAGTCGCCGTCGGCGAGGCTGGTCGCGAGCGGCTGCTGCGGGGCGCCCTGCTGCCCGGGGTGATGCTGACCGGGCCCCTGCTGGCCGGGATGCTGCTGGCCCGGGTGCGGGGGCGGTCCGCCCTGGTACTGCTGCGGCGCGGAGCCGGGCCGGGCTCCCCCGCCGGGCTGGGGCGGCTGGTTCGGGAATCCGGCCGGCGGCTGTCCCGGCTGCGGCGGCATGCCGGGCTGCTGGTGTCCGCCGCCGTGCTGCTGCGGATACGGCTGCTGCCCGTGCTGCGGCCAGCGGCCCGGGGCGTGCTGGCCGCCGTCGCCGTTCGGGGCCGGATGCCCGGGCCCCTGCCGACCGTTCCCGGAACCTCCCTGCTGCGGTGGACGGCCCTGCGGAGGGTTCTGCTGCGACATCACAGGCCTGCCCGGCGGGTCTCGGCGACCTGGATGAGGTGGTCGCGCAGCTGCTCGGCCTCCGCATAGGGAAGGCCGGGGATGGCGACCTGGGTGGAGGCCGCGGCGGTGACGGTCTTGACCGTGGCGAGTCCGAGCATCCGCTCGATCGGGCCGCGGTGCACGTCGACGAGCTGGAGGCGGCCGTACGGGACGGCGACCATGCGGCTCCAGAGGATGCCCGCGCGGTAGACGAGGTCGTCCTGGCGCAGCGCGTAGCCGATCGCGCGTGCGCGGACGACGACGAAGAAGATCTGGCTCGCGAAGAGCACGGCGGGGATCGCGCCGAAGAGCCACCACCAGCCGTTGTCGGGGATGAAGCTGAGCCCGATCGCGATGGCGGCGAAGATCACCGTCGGCACCGCGTAGTTGAAGGCGCAGAGCGTGGCGTACTTGTTCGATACGCGTCGCCACTGGATGTTCGGATGGTCGAGACCGCTCATTACTCCCCCGTTGCCTAAGGTCGGTGCGGCCCAAGTGTATGCGAGGGGGCGGAAGGGTTGGGATCAGCCCGTGCGGTTGCATCGGCTTCGCACAGCTCCGGCTTCACATATGCCATGCGTCACCGCTTGCGCACGATCATCCTCTTGACGAATCGTTTGAGCCGACGCTTCCGCGCGCTCCAGATGGGGCGTCGACGACGTTCGAGGTGCTTCATCAGCTCGGTCGCGAAGGACTCGGCGAACATCTGCTGCCCCTCATCGTTGAGATGCAGATCATCGTAGAAGTACTGCGCTTGTCCTGAGAGAAGAGCATGGCCATCGATTGCGGGTACTGCGGATTCCCGCCCCACCGAGCACGGCATATGCGCAAGTTCTGCGCGAAGCGCTTGAACACGTTCGTAACGCTCTGCCGGGCGGAGCTTGTTCGCCAGGTAAGGGTCGTCACCATGGGGCGCGTCACGGAATGGCGAGGCCGCAAGGACCAGGTCGACACCGAAGTTCTTGCACGCCGCAACGACGAGCCGCAGGATCGCACGAGTCGCATGCAGGTCGTTCCAACCGCTCTGCTCGGATGGTTCATCGGCGGGGAGCAGGGTCGCGAACCGCTTGGTTCCGTTCCAGTAGCTCCCTTTAGTACCGACGATGAAGCTATCGGTCTGCGGCAGGAAGAACACCACGGTCCCCGCCTCCCGCACGATAGGCAGGATCTTGTTGACAAGCACATTGAACGAATGCAGCGTAGTCGAGCCCGAGTATCCGGCGTTGAGGCATCGATACCCGTACCCCTTCGCATGCAGACGCCGTTCGATCTGCGAAACGAACCGCTTGTCTTCATCCGCGTACATCGATTCGACGAACGAACCGCCCATGAACACGATCGGCGGACCCGCTACCAGCTGGTTGCCGGTCCGCAGGAACCCGCGGTCGTCTCCGCGGGCCACGTACGCCTTCAACTCGAGGGATCCGTCAGTGCGCTGCATGTACTGCGGAGCCGGAGTCTTCTCGCTGTAACTGTTGGGGGCGATCTCCTTGAGTCTGATCGTCCGTTTCGTCCTCGCCATCAACCATCCCTACTCTTGGCGGATGCGTCCGATCCCACCCACAAGCCCTTAACCATCACACACGTTGCTCGCCCTCGCCATGTCAGACGATCGACCACTAGAATTAGCCTCTTACACATCAGTACCGATGCCGACGGCGCCGGTTTACCCTGAGGTTGGTGTCGCTTAGTGAGCAAGACTCGTTCAGATGAGGCGGGCGCAAGCAGATCGCTGCACGAGCAGCGGACTCTGAGGAGCCTCGAGGGGTCCAAGTTCGCCGCAACTGTCCAGAGCATGTACGGCATCGATGACCTCCATGAGGTTACTGGACGCCCCCCGCTCGGACGCTATGTCAAGCAGCTCTGGCAGCGGAGACACTTCATCTGGCTGCAGTCGCGCAGTCGAGTGATGACCGACAACGACGACAGCCGTCTCGGCTCGCTCTGGCTCATTTTCAAGCCCCTGCTCGATGCAACGTTCTACTGGCTGATCTTCGGCGTGCTGCTCGGCTTGGATCGCGGCATGGACAATTTCGTCGCGTTCATCATCATCGGCGTGTTCATGTACCAGTACACCAGCACGGCGCTCTCGACCGGGACGAAGACGATCAGCTCGTCGAAGGCGATGATCCGGGCCTTCCAATTCCCCCGGATGGCGCTCCCGCTCGCGGACCTCGTATACGACTTTCTCCAGCGCATCCCGGCCTTGCTGGTCATGTTCGTGATCATCATGGGAATGCCCCCGCACGAGCTTCCGGAACTGGCATGGCTCCTATTCCCGGTGCTGCTACTCCTCCAGACCCTCCTGGACTTCGGCCTCACGCTCATCTTCGCCAGACTCGGCACGGTGCTTCCGGACGTCAGCCGCACGATGCCGTTCCTCACCCGGCTGCTGATGTACGGGTCCGGTGTGATCTTTCCGATCGGCAATCTCGCGGAGAAGGTGCCTGCGCTCCTGACGGTGATCGAGCTGAACCCCGTGTATGTCCTGCTCGAGTCCTACCGAGGCATCCTGATCGACGGCACGTTCCCCGATCCGCAGCAATGGATCACGCTCAGCGCGTGGGCCGTGGGCCTTCTCATCGTGGGCTTTTTCGTGTTCTGGCAGGGAGAGGAATCGTACAGCCGTGACCAGTACAAGTGACACTGCGGAAACCCCGAATGAACTGACGATGCTCGCGGACAGCATCCGGCTCACCTACAGGGTTCGTGTCGGCAACCGGGACAAGCGCCGGCGCCTCTTCGGCTCGAGCGGCACGAAGTCCACCGTCGAAGCCCTCCGCGGTGTTTCACTCGTCGCGTTCAAAGGGGAGTTCATCGGCCTCGTCGGCCGAAACGGTTCGGGAAAGAGCACCCTTCTGCGAGTCCTGGCAGGACTCGAGACGCCGACCTCGGGGTCGGTCCTCGCCAAGTCGAAGCCGCAGCTCATGGGAGTCAGCGCCGCGTTGATGCCGAAACTCACTGGCCTCGACAACATCAGGATCGGCCTGCTCGCGATGGGGCTCTCACCCGACGATGCGGAATCCCGAATAGACCGCGTCGCAGAACTCGCCGACATCGGCGAATCCATCTACATGCCCATGCGCACATACTCGTCCGGCATGGTGGCCCGTCTCCGGTTCGCGATCTCCGTTTCCGCCGACCCGGAGATCCTCATGATCGACGAAGCCCTTTCGACGGGCGATGGCGCCTTCAAAGAGCGTTCGAACGAGGCCATGCGAGACCTCATTTCCCGCTCGGGAACCGGCTTTCTCGTCAACCACTCGGCGCCCGCAATCCGGGACCTCTGCACCCGAGTCATCTGGATGGACAAGGGGGAGATCATCGAAGACGGCGGCACCGATGAGGTACTCCCCCATTATGAGGAGTATCTCCGCGCGCTCAAACGTCGCGGAGAACGGCGAGGCGCGTGGATCCGCAAGAAGTACGGACAGACGTTGGAGGACCGGACGCAGCAGATCCTCGACGGCTCGATCCCGCCGAAGGCGATCGTGTCCGCCAACACCGATGATGAACTAGACGATGAGGCCGATGACATGGATCGGGATGCCTGATTCGCATCCCATACACTCCCCTCAGGACGATCTCTCGACCCCCAGCGCTAAAGGAATGCTCACGTGACTGTACCCAAGGTAATCACCGTCTACGGCACTCGCCCGGAGGCCATCAAGGTCGCCCCGGTCGTGACCGCCCTTGAGGCCGATGATCGCTTCGACGCGTTCGCAGTCTCGACGGGCCAACATCGCGAGATGCTCGATCAGGTCAATTCGATGTTCGGCATCACGCCCAAGTACGACCTGGGAATCATGCGCCCCGGCCAATCCTTGAACCAGATCGTCTCCCGGGTCGTCGAAGAACTCGACGCGGTGATCGAAAAAGAGCGGCCGGACGCGATTCTCGTGCACGGCGACACGTCGACCGCGATGTCCGCCGCCATTACCGCGTTCAACCGAGAGGTCAGGGTCGTTCATGTGGAGGCCGGACTTCGAACCGGCAACCTCTTCTCGCCTTTCCCCGAAGAGGCGAACCGTCGTCTCATCAGCCGAGTAGCTTCTCTGCACCTCGCGCCGACAGCCGAGTCGAGGGAAAACCTGCTTCGTGAACAGGTGGACGCCTCGACGGTGCCGGTCACCGGCAACACCGTCATCGATGCGTTGCTGGAAGCCACGGCCTGGAACACCACGTTCGCCGATGAACGGCTCCAGCAGGCGGCGGACAGCGGGCAGCGCCTGGTACTCATCACCACGCACCGGCGCGAGAATCTCGACACGATGTCCGCCATCGGCAAAGCCATGCGCCGCCTCTCCGAGCAATACACGGATATCAATTTCGTGCTGCCCGCGCACCTGAACCCTCGCGTCCGCGATGCCGTCTTCCCCCACATCGAGGGTCGTTCGAACATCATCGTGACCGACCCTCTGCCCTACAACGAGTTCACGAAGCTCATGGGACGTGCCGCGCTCGTCCTCACCGACTCGGGCGGTGTGCAGGAGGAGGCTCCGAGCCTGGGCAAGCCGGTGCTGGTCATGCGCGAGAACACCGAGCGCCCCGAGGCGATCGAAGCCGGCACCGTGCGGCTGGTCGGGACCGATGAGGAGCGCATCGTCGCGGAATCGGCTCGGCTGCTGGATGACGACACCGCCTACCGCGAGATGGCGAACGCGGTCAACCCGTACGGTGACGGTAAAGCCGCCGAACGATCGGTCGCCGCAATCGCGGAACTCCTCGGCGTCGGCCAACGGCTTCCGGATTTCTCGCCGGTCCACAGCAGCGAGTAACTGCTCACCGCATAACGCAGAAGCCGCCGTCACCCGTTTGTGACGGCGGCTTCTTGCCCACGTACCTGCTACAGAAGATTCACGATTTCTCGACCGATCCGTTCCGGACGGAAATGCTCGTACATGTATTCACGCACCGCGTTGGACTCGGTCTTGAACTTCTCCGGATCCGCTACGAGTTCGCGGATACGCGCCACGGCTTCCTCGGCGTCACGCACCAGCCAGCGCCGGCCGTACACCAGCTCGGCGCCTGCCCACGGCAAGATGATCGGCACGCACCCCGCGGCGCCGCCTTCGGCGATCGCCTGATGCGTCCCCTCGTGATCACTCGTCGACAGCACGAAACCGGGCTCGGAGTTGTACCAAGCGGCGATGTCCGAGCTGTGGCCGCCGAAGACGACGGCTTCCTGCAACGCGGACGACTGCCCAATGCGGCGATACTGCTCCTCGAAGAAGGCCTTCTCCGCAGGCCGCTTCAAGAGCCACTCGTACTCGGTGTATTCCTTGCCCTTCACGAGCAATTTGACTTCCGGGTCCTCAGCCGCCAACTGCTCGACGATATCCAGGGCGATGTCGAAGCGCTTCGACTGCGGCACCGAGCCCACGAATCCAAGATTCTTCGCGTTGATGTCGGGACGGTAGGAGTCGAAGCGATCGAAATCAAACGTGTTGCCGATCACCACGCACTTCGACGACGGGATTCCGAACAGCACCTGCGCCCGCCGCATTCCTACCGGCGACACGAAGACGAACGTATCGATGTTGTCGATATTCGCATCAGCCAAATGGCGGGTGCGCAGTTCCTGCGCATGCAGACGAGTGATGAGCTTCTGGCCGGGTAGCTTGTTCTGGCTGTACCACCGCACGTTACCCAAAGCCCACTCGCAGAAGATCACGTCCGCTTCGGCAAGCAGTTTGCGGCTGTACTCCTCGTCGTGGATCGCATGCCCCTGCCAGCGGTCGACCAGGACTTTGTGACCTGCCTCTTGAATAGCAGCACTGATCTGCGGGAAGAACTTGAAGTCGTGGCCAGCGATCAGCACGGTCGGCTTGCCCGCCTGTTCGATGATCGAATCTGACTTCGGCTCCGATGCTTCGGTAACCACCTGCCAGGCGAATACCTCGCCATCGTCGAGGACGGGTTCGGTCCCAGCCGTGATGGACTCGTAGGCCTCCAGCCCGTAGAGGACGATGCGCTGATTGATATCCGCGTTCAACGTTGCGATCGGAACATAGGGATCCCCCTTGTCCCAGCGTACCGCGCGCTTTCCGACCGCCTTCCATTGGCCGAACCGCAGAGCGCTGACGAGATCCTCGACATCGTGGTTGCCGAGTTTGCCGACCGGGCGCTGCGCACGGATGACATGGTCGATACCGCGTTCGCGCAATTCAGAACCGCGTCGTTCTGCCAGTACGTGCCGAACGGGGAGACCCGCAAGTTCTTGCGTGGGTTCGGAGTCGAGAAGGTAGAGATCCGGCCTGACTGATTGTTGCTCGAAGACGAGGACGTCCTCGACTGAGCATTCAACCGCGAACCGTTCCAGACGCGGGCTCTGCACGGAAAGCCCTGCGACGCGCAGCATGTAGACGAGTCGATGCGCGCAGGTGTGAGCCTCGTACACGTGGCGCAGCGATCGCCAGAGATCACGATGACGTACCTGCTCCGATTCCTTCCAGCGCCGCAGTGCTCCGAAGGCCTCTTCAGCCGTGGAAACCGTCGGTACGGTTCCGGCCAGGGTCTCGTCGACCCCCTGCCCGGGCGAGCTCAGGACGCTCGCACCGGAAGCCGTGATCTCCACGACCCTTCGCGAGAACATCGAAGGCGAATCGACCACGGAATTGCCGTTCAGGTGAATCGGGTGCGCCTTGTAGGCCTGGCACATCTCCGGGTAGCTGAGGCTCTCACGGGCGTACCGCTTGAAACGCTCCGGCAGCTTGTACGGCGAGTTCGGGTCGTTGTGGATGCGCTCATAGATCGCGAGCCCGTACGGTGCCGATTCATAGAAGAGGAAGTCGAGCCCTTGCTTGCGCGTCGCGTACTTGTCTCCGTAATAGGTGCCGCCGTACGCGATCGTGTCTTCCTTCTCACGGGTCGTGGGAAGCGGATTGTGCAGGAGCGGCTGCGCTGCGAACGGAGCCGACGCGACGACCTTGATACGGTTCGCCTCGAGCGACTTGTAGGCGGGAATGGTCCGAGCATCAGTCGTGAAGACGTAGTCGCACAGGGCCGCAGTGCGCTTGAACCGGTTGAAGTGCACTGGATCTTCCTTGTTCCAGAACATGACCGGGATACCGTTCTCACGGCTGTACTCGATGAGCTCGACGATGGGCGCGTGCGTCTCGTCGTCGTAGTAGCCCACGGTTCCGGTCCATGCCCCGTCGTTCCCCCGCCAGGCGGACTCGATGAACAAGGCGTCGATCTTCTGCGCCTTGTACTGCTCACGCCAATCATCGGGGGTGACGCGCACCGCGGTGAGTTCAGGCACGAAGGTATCCGTGGTGAAGACATCGCCGATGAAGGCGACGGTGTACGACTTCAAGGGCGCCTCAGCATCCGCCGATGAAGCACGCTTCCACTCCGCTCGAAGACCGCGGAACACCGTTTCGAACACGGCACCCGAATGGGACCACTGCCGATTCTCCAAGATCCATTCGCGAGCGTTCCAACCGAGACGACGCCGAAGCTCGGCATCATCGAGCAGTCGCTCGAGTTGTGACCGCAGGCTCGACGCATCGCCCTTGTCGAACTTGAGCGCACGATCCTGGTTCTCGCCGTAGAAGACTCCGTGAGGCGACACGTCCGAAAGCAGCACCGCTCCACCCGTCGCCATGGCTTCGAGCGGTTTGAGCGGCGAGACGAGCTCCGTGACGGGCAGCGATTGCCGCGCAAGCGGAAAGATATCGATGCTCGAGAGATACACCGGCATTTGTTCATTCGGGATACCGCTGATCTGTCGCGTCTCGGCATCGAGACGGAGCCGTCCGATCTCCTTCTGGAGCACCGGCAGGTGCTTTCCGCCGCCGATCAGGAGAAAATTGAATTCCTTGCCGGCTTCCTTCAGATCGGCAAGTGCCTGCACGACGAGGTCGAGCCCCTCGTAGTCGGTAACACTTCCGGCAAAGCCGATGACCGGCAGTTCCGGACGCTCGAACCCGATCCTCTTACAGAGGTTGAGGTCCTTGCCGAGCGGGGCGAACTTCTCCGGGTCGACGCAGTTCGGCGCGACGGAGATCTTCGCGCCGTCGACTCCGCGTTCGATGAGGTCCTGCTTCATCTCGTCGGTGATGACGACGATCTTATCCGCATTCTGCGCGACGAACAGCTCAAACTTCCGGTCGAGCGCGTACTGATCCGTGTCGGCCCAGGCAGGGTTCACCGATGCCGCGGTCACTTCCCAGAAACCTCGCATCTCGTACACGAACGGGATGCCGAGACGACGAGCCGCGATAAGGGCCGGCAGCGCAGAGAGGTAGTTCGAGGCCGCGAGTATGAATTCAGGCTTGTCGATGAGCGCTTCGCGAACATAGGCGTCGGCGCTGATCTGGAAGAAGACGTCGATGTCGCCTTCCCATGCCTTGCCGCCCGGATTATGCGCGTACGTCACGCCGTTGATCGCCCGGGTGAAACGACGGTGTTCTCCGGGCACGCGATACCCGGGCTGAGGCCCCTTGTCCCAGGGCTTCCCCGGCATAGGGGCGACCACCACGTCGAGTCCCCGGCTCGCCATGCCCGTGGCCACGCCCTGCGTACGCGAGGTATACCCGTTGCTCACTGAGATAGGCGAGATGCCCACCGCATACAGAACCTTGTCCTTCGCAGGCACGTAGTTGTACGTGTGGTGCTGCTGCGGGAGCTCATACTCCGCGTCGAGATACCTGTTCAACGATCGCACGCGTTCGATGAACTCGCGCTCCGAGGTGGCGAGAGGCAGATCGGACTTCAGGTGTCCGAGCACCTGGCCGGCTTCCCTGATCCCGCCGGCCTGCTGAAGAATCTTCTTCGCGAGCGGAAAGACGACTGCCGGCCGTTTGCCGCTACGGAGCTCCTTGCGGAGTGTCTCGATGTCCTTGGAGGACTCTAGCCGGCTCCGCGGCTCAACGTTCTTTTTTTTTAGCAGACTTCCGGGATCACGACGAACACGGGCTATTGCCGCGTTGAGCCGTCGAATAAACATAATCATGATAAAAACACTCAGCGCGAGCAGCCAGAATAGAGAAACAATCAGAATGGTATCGTCAAGCCAAAAAGCTGCGACAGAAGCGATAACGGCAGCCAGGAGAAAGAAACCCATTACCGCCTTTTGCTTGCGGGTAAATCTCCGGAATAATTTTAGCATTTATATCCTTGCAAGTCTATCGATAACAGGTCAATGAAGTGTGATCTCGGTACGGAGTCGGCTCTCGCTGCCGGAGAACGAGACGATAAGGGTGTCAGCGGGGGCACGACTCCCCATTTCAGGAAAGTACCATCCTTGAATCATCGGCTCTTCAATCCCCCTGACAGCATCAACCGAGAAGGATGCATTCGAGTCCACGCTGATTTCCGCCAACTGGCGCCCACGGCTATCCATAAGCTGGACGACGCCTTCCGAGAGCGTCGCATGAACCTCGGGCCCGAAGTGCCACAACAATTCGTAATGATTGCCGCCTTGCCCCTTTACAACATCTTCGATCACAATGGTCTTAGCTGCCACCCCGGCTTGCGACTGCGGCACGGTGATTTGACGGACATGCTCGACATCCGTGTACCTAAGATTCCTCCCCTCCACGGAGAATGCAACTGCGTCGGCCGCAGGCACGCTTTCAAGCGCTACCTTGCCCATATCATCGGGCTCAACCCTCGAAAGCCCTTCGCCATTCACGATAAGGGTGTTATGGCCAAAACTGGAGAACGCGTACTCGGTGTACGGGTCTCGCATTTCATATCCGTTGGGCCCCGCCTCGCGAAGCACCTCGATACCTCGATGCACGAGATAGACGCTCAGCTCATCGGAGTGCTTGTGGTAGTCGGAATTATATGCTGCGCTGAAGTAGAGGTACGTGGATTCCAGGTCGCTCCAGTCCTGTCGGTAGATCGCGACACCAGTGCTCTCCGCTACATAACAGGTGTCCGACGGTGCAACCCCAAGAGCTCCTTGAGAAACCGCATACAAGAACTCCGGTGAATCATAGGCTGCAGCATACCCAGAGGATATTACCGCTCGAGCAGTGGTGTCACTCACCGGAGCAAATTTCCCAAGGGGGGAAATGCTCATAATCGCGTACCGTTCGGAAGCGTGCCATATATCGTGCAGCTTTCCCGCTCGAGGGTCTTGCCGCTGCTCGAGAAAGTCCACGTATCTGCGCAGGTGACTGCTCACAATAATGTGATACTCGGGAGACTGCTCTTTGTGCACGCCATCTTCGGTGAACGCGTCCGCAAAGTATGAGTTGAGGCGCGAAGTGGCCAGTGAAGACAGCTCTTCACCATCCGGAAGGTGCGGGCTCACGACCTCCAATGCAAGATCCTGGTACATCCCGTGGTTCGTGCCAGTGCTGTGAAATTCCTCGTCGGCAAGCATTCTGGAATTCTCTTGAAGAATTTGCTCGATGAACGCCTTTTCATCCGGGCCCAGGAGCTCCGAGTAGTCTTGGAGCAAGCATGTTAGCGCAATAACGCGTTGAGCAGTCGTCTCGTCATGATAAGCCATTGGAATGCGAGAAGGGGGGAGGCCGACAGCCTCCCTCCAGTAACGCAGTAGACCGATCAGCTTCTCAAGCACAGCAGAGTCATCGCCATCATGGAATGGGCGCAAATAGTAGTAGAAAAGCCAGCCGTGCATCTTCCGCGCGAGGCTTCGCTTACGTCGCCGCTTCCAGATCGAACCGTCCTCGATCTCGATTTTACCCTCACCAGGAACTGAGATCGTGTCCTGCAGGATGAAACTGCGACGAGCCCGGTTCATGGCGATCATGCTCGGCCGGCGGAACAGGTAATCCAAGGCGTTCAAGGTTCGACGGCCTCCTCTACGTGGAGTGGCGGAAACTCCACCACAGACGCCACAAGATCGTTCGTCGTGAACCGGGCTCTCCAGCCCAGCTCGGATTCAATCTTGTCAACATTGGCGATGAGCGCAGCGGGGTCGCCGGGCCTTCGGTCTTGGTATTGGTACGGGACTTGGATCCCGGGAATGCGGTTGAAGCTCTCGACGACCTCCAACACACTGCTGCCGCTTCCCGTTCCGACGTTGTACGCCCGAGTACCGGCGTCTTGCTCGCTGCTCAACCGTTCGAGCGCCACCAGATGCGCCTCGACCAGGTCCTCGACATGCACGTAGTCGCGAATGCACGTGCCATCTGGCGTGTCATAGTCGTCTCCGAAGATCGAAACAACACGACTGTGCGTGATGCCGTCTCGTATTGCGGGCATCAGGTTGGTCGTCGTGGTGTCTGCCAACAACGAGTTTCGCGCGCCGGCCACATTGAAGTACCGAAGCACCGTTGCCTTGAGCCCCCAAGCTCGAGAGGCGTTGGCGAGGGATAGCTCGCTCACATACTTCGACTGCCCGTAGGGGTTGATGGGCTGACATGGTTCCGACTCGTATACGACCCGCGAGTCGGGCTCGCCGTAGACGGCGGCTGAAGATGAGAAGACCAGATGCGGCACTCCGGCCTCGCGCATCGCCTCGAGTACGTTCAGCGTGGCCCCGATGTTCGTGCGGAAGTACTCCTCGGGGAACGAAACCGAGTCGCTGACGACCTTCTTCGCAGCGAAATGCACGACTGCCTGAGTTCGAGCGTCCTGAAGGAGACTCGCGAGCCGCGGCACGGAGTCATCAGCAGCCAGGTCGAACTCGTGCAGAGCCGCCTCAGCGGGTACCCGACGCCGTAGGCCCGTGGACAGATCGTCCACCACGATGATCTCCGAGAAGCCTCGTTCCACCGCAAGTGCGACGAAGTGAGCACCGATGTAGCCGGCACCGCCGGTCACCAACAGGCGCATGCGCTCTCCTCGCAATCCAGGGTCTTCCCGATGAGCACCGCCCTGAGGCGCTCCCCTACGGTGCACGTTCACAATCCTCATAAGGTAACACGCGTCCGATGAGCGTCGTCAGCCTGGGCAACGCCCGTCAAGTCCTTGCCGGACTAACAACGGAGCTCTGGAATCACAAGGGGCGTCGACGCCCTAGGTGCGTCGACGCCCCTATCGTTTGCGCCGTATGCCGCCGCCTTCGACGACCCGCATCAAGCGGCTAGCGCCACAGGCCCTTGGTGTCGATAACGGCCTTCTCGTTCAGCACGGCCGAATCGACCCCCTTGAATTCATCGTGATCGACGAGCAGGAGGATGATGTCGGCATCGGCAATCGCCGTCTCGAGGTCCTGTTTGCGCACGTTCTCGTGCTTTGCGAGTCGCTCGGGAAGCTCTTCGACATTCGGCTCCACAACCCGGAGATCCGCCCCGGGGATGCGATCGGCAAGGTCGTCGACGATGTTGAGAGAAGGCGATTCGCGAAGATCATCGATATTCGCCTTGAAGGCGATGCCGAGGGCCGCTACCACCGGATCCTTGAAACGATCGCTGAGGGCCTGAACCTTGTCGATGACGTAGGTGGGCTTGCTGTCGTTCACCTCGCGCGCAGTCCGAATCAGACGGGATTCCGTCGGCGCGGCGTTGACGATGAACCACGGATCCACTGCGATGCAGTGTCCGCCCACACCGGGACCCGGCTGAAGAATGTTCACACGCGGATGATGGTTGGCGAGTTCGATGAGTTCCCACACATCGATGCCGAGCTTCTCCGAGATGATCGAGAGCTCGTTAGCGAAAGCGATGTTGACGTCGCGGAACGAATTCTCCGTAAGCTTGGCCATCTCAGCGGTCTTCGCATCGGTCAGAAGCAGTTCGCCGCGCTCAACGAAAGTCGCATACAGATCGCGTGCCAACTGCGCACCGTGCGGGGTGACGCCCCCGATGATGCGATCGTTATCCGCCATCTCCTTCATGATTCGCCCGGGAAGGACCCGTTCCGGGGCATGAGTGAAGTAGATGCTGTTCTCGAGGCCGTCTTCGCTGGTGAGATCAGGACGCTGTCCGAGCACGAGCTCCGCGAGTTTCTCGGTGGTTCCAGGAGGAGAGGTCGACTCGAGAACGATGAGTTCGCCGCCCTTGAGCTGCGCAGCGATCTTGGCGCCTGCCGCTTCGATGTATTTCGTGTCGACCGAATAATCCTCGCGGAACGGTGTGGGGACGGCGACGATGTACGCCTCTGCCCAGGGGGTGTCGGTCTGCGCGCGCAGCTTGCCCTCGTTCACGACGTTCTTGAGCAGGTCTTCGAAGTCCGGTTCGAAGAACGGCACCTCGCCCTTGTTGATGCGCTCGACGAACGACTCGTTCACATCCACGCCGATCACGTTCGGACCCCGCGAAGCGATGAACGCCGCCGTCGGCAGTCCGATGTAGCCCAACCCGACTACGCAGACCGTCCCAAACTCGACAGTTGCCCGCTCGGATGTAGTCATATTCAAACCTTCCATCAACAATTACTTCGTCACAGGCTCGTTGACCGGTGCGACAGCGCCCGCTGAAAACAGCATGGCGACAGGGTACGCCACGAACGGCGGCTCGGCGGAACACCGGTAGCAGTGCGATGGTGTTGCGCCACGGAACCAAGGATAGCGACACATGCCTCCGCACCAACAGTCAACGCAGGACGGCAGGTCTCAAGCCCCCGGGCGTCGCACGCCGAGCCGGCTGTAGATCGTGGAATAGATCTCGGCGTTCGCCGTCCAAGTCCGCGTTTCGAGGGCCCATCTCCGCGCAGCTTCGCCCATCCGGAGCTGACGATCTGGAGCATCGAGAAGCGTTGCCAGGCTTCCTGCGAGCGATTCGACATCTTCCGGCTCGAACAGCGCCCCCGTCACTCCATTCACGACCAGCTCTTCCAAAGCCGGCAGGTTCGATGCAATGACAGGGCGACCGAGCGCGGATGCCTCGACCGACTTCATGGGCGTAACGCTGCGAGTGACCGGCAGGTCCTTGCGGGGCACCACGAAGATATCGAGCGCGGCGTGGTGCCACACCGCTTCCGCACGCGGAACACGGCCTGGAAAGTCGCACAGATGCGCGATCTCGAGCCTCTCTGCAAGCACTTTCAACCCCGGCAGTGCCACTCCGTCACCGGCGATGCGCAGGCGGAGACGAGGATGCGATGGAGCCAACCTGGCAACGGCTCGTACGAGAAGGTCCAGCCCCTCGTAATCGACGATGCTGGAGACCGTACCGACATACTCGGCGTCGGCTTCCAGGCCGAGCCTTCTTCGTGCTTCCGATCGGGAGGGCGGCTCATCGGTGAATGGCGCTCCTACTGCATTCGGGCACACTGAGATCTTCTCCGCGTCGATACCGCCACGAACCAAGGACTCCTTCATCCGATCCCCCAACGTGACAACGGCATCCGCAGCACCCGCAACCGCGAGTTCGCGTTCCACGAACTGACGATACCGCTGGGATTCCATTGCGCCGGGACCTCTCGTGGCGGCCCATGTGTCCGCAAGTTGGCCACGGACTTCGTAGACCCAAGGAATTCCGAAGGCACGTGCGACGGCGCCGGTCACAAGACCGTTCACGAAGTGGGTCGTAGTATGCAGCATGCTGGGCCGGAATTCTCGCACCTCGTGGGCGAGCAGCGCCGCGAATTGTTCAAGACGTTCCCTGAGCCCCTGCCCCAGTCGACCGGGAAGCAGCCGACAGTAGGTGATGTCGTCGACCACGTCTCGTTCAGCCGCCCACGGGACGCCGATTTGCACCGGATAGCCTGGGCGTGTCACTGCACAGACCTCGAAGCCTTCAGTTTTCAACGAACGAAGAACCGAGTGGCTTCGTTGTGCATAGCCGCTTCCCGTATGCGGAAGCGAATTCGTGAGGACGTGCAGCACACGGCCTTCTTCTGGCTGATATCCGGTCTCGACGGGCAGGACTATCGGATAACCCGAGAAGATCTCCTGCTCTCCGATCATCCGCTTTGCAAGCTTTTCGTTGTACGGGTGTCGGCTCGCCATTTCGACCGCGGCGTCATGATCGCCGAGATACAGTGCAATCCTCGCAGCAGTCGCGTACCAAGGCGCCCGGCGCTCCGACAGGGGAAGTTCTTCCAGCAGAGCTCGGGCCCGATCCGGCTGCCCTATCGCCAACGCCAGGTCGGCGAGATGCGGAATCACCCGACGGGCTTTGCGCGATCCTGACCTCGAGCTCACGATATCGACGTTCCGCTCGAGCGACAGCTCAGCCGCTTCGCGGTCACCAGCCATTTCGCGGCCGATCGCCTCGACCGGTCCGCGGGCGGCAGACCCGAGCCTCGCAAGCGAGTTGCCTGCTGCAGAACGAAGCGCCGGAGGCATCCGGCGAGACACCTGCAGCGCCAACTGCACCGGGTCATCGACCGTGTACTCGGCAACGCTCTGGCCGGTGAGCCACAACCGCTGCAGCCACGGACGCTTGAGACTCATCGTTTCGTCTGCCCTTTCAGGTTCATGATCAAAAGTTTGACCGCATCGGCAGGTCTTCGGCCGCGCTCAAGGGCTCGAGTTTACATCTCGGCGGCCGGCGGGGTTGTTCTCTACGACGCTCTCGAGCATCTCAAGGTATGTACCGGCCAGCCCTCTGAACAGCACGTGCTGTCGAACCCATTCTTTACCGCTGTTTCCGACTAGCAGCCGAGAACGGTCCTCGATAAGCGCCGACCAAAGCCGAACAAGCCCTTCAGCATCGCCGGGATGGACGACGTCGCCACCACCGGTTTCCCGCACGATATCCGCGCCCTCACCCGCCAGAACCGCCGTAACGTGACGTCCCGTCGCCAGGAGCTCGTACAGTTTCGACGGCACGGTCCAGGCGAATGGTTCCCAATCCTTCAACGACACGATCGTCGAATCTGCCCATGCGTAATGGTCCACGACCTCTGCCGCAGAGACGGGGCCGCGGATGTCCACGGGGTTGCCGAGCCGCTCGTTCAATTCGATGAGCTCGTTCCGCTCATGGCCCGATCCGATGATGCGGGCGCTGATAGAGAAGCCCTCTTCTCGCAGACGATGCACGGCCCGGACAACCACGTCGAGCCCTTGACTGCGCCCGACGGTCCCCATGTACAGCACGCGGAGATCAGCGTGATCATCAGTGATCGCCGGCAACTGGGCGAATACGTTCGGATACGCACCGTTCCGAATCACTTCCACTGTCGCTACGCCTCGGTGCCGCAGCACATCGGCGAAGGACTCGGTAGTGGTAACGACCGCATCCGCCGAACGCTGCAGACGGGAGACTCCTTTGTGAATGAGCTCCTTGATCGATGACTTCAGGCTGCCACCGGTCGCTCCTCCCACATGCGTTACGAGGTCTGGCCACGCATCGCGCATCTCCGCGATGAAGGGCACGGCGAAATACCTCGCCAGGCGCTGGCCTGCCAGGAGCGTGGGGACAGCCGGGGCGGTCGCTATGACGACATCCGGGCGGAAGATCCCCTGACGCGCCACCTTGCGAGCCCGGCGAATCGAGCTGCAAGAGCTTACGAGGTGGTCCATCGTTCTCGTCACGATATCTCCGCGATGCGGCAGATACCCCACTCTGAAGACCCGCACCCGCTGCCGTTCGCGCTGGGAGCTTCCCGGACGGAGCGAAGCCCGGTACTGCTTCGGCACCCTTCCTTCGGGGTGATGCGGCGGTGGGCACATCACCGCGATCTCGTGCCCCGCCTCCGAAAACTCGCGGACGAATGCGCCCCAACGCCGCTGAGGTGCGCCGGTTTCCGGAGCAAAGTAGTGGGTCAGGAGGAGAATGCGCACCCGTTGCCTTTCTCACACGTTCGGGGTGACCAGACCATCAGACTACGCCGCCTCGCCACAACGACGCTGCATCGGGAGTCGAACCGATGGATACCTGCCGACGGCTCAGCGTCGGAACGTGCACCATCCACACGGAAGCACTTCGTCGAGCGGCGGCGCCCCATGTGGAAGTCTCCACCGCAAGCCGGGCCCGATTATCCAGGCAAATGCATGAATCAACAAACAGGCTTCAATAAGAAATAAACAGTCTCTTCAGCGAATGACCGAACCTTTGAATCCTGGACCCCGCCGACACTGCATGCCCGCCCTCCGGAGTGACAAATCCAGCTGCCCTTATAGAATCGCGCACCGCACCCGGTCGCGTCAACCCGGAAATCATTTCACTCAGGACCTGCTTGGGCACCGCACCATGACCCTTTCCGGTGTATTCGGTACGCACGTGCAGCCAATCATCCCCAGCAAGCCCCTCCACGAACGGCTCGAATTGTTTTTTGAAGTAGTGATCACCCGTGTTTTGAAAAATGCAAAGATGGAAAGGCAAGCCACTTGCATACTTTTGCCGCATGCTTGGCGAAATAAACTTGTCAAAAATAACGTGACGCGAACTATCATCGAGCGATCCGTGACCGATCTCAAAATATGGATCAAAATTCGGCAACGGCGGGCCCGCAAGGTCAAGCCTTGGATTCAGCGCCAAGACGATCGCCCCCGGAAACTGACTCCCAAAATTGATCGCAGCATAGCCACCACCCGATGACCCGAAAAGTATTATCCGCCGAGACCGGAGAGAGCGTGCCGCATGCTTGATAAGAGGCGCGAACACCTCGACCAGGGGGCCGGTGTCGCGGTTTCCAAAAAACCAGGCGAGGTCGATATCACCCATCTCAATAGTCGGATCCGAGACTGCAACCAGATTCACTCCTGCCGCAGCGGCGACCTGCCTGCCGCTGAAGGCAGGCATCGCCTTGACTGATTTCGTGAGCGCACTGTGGAACGCAACAATAGTGACCGGAGACTTTCGATCCTCTACGAGAACGTCCAAATACCGCCCGCCGACTTCGACCGAGTTCAGCCCGGCAGCGGGGCGGGCGGCAAGGAAGTCGGCAACGCTGCCGTACGTCTTCGCCGGGCCCCAGCGCTCGCAATCCCTGACCCTACGCATTGGATAAGTGTACCTACATCGTCGCCGTCTCAGGACCGGCGACCGCTCCGCTCCTCAACCATGGCCCCCTTCAGCTGCAGCGACCAATGCTTCACACGTCCTGCGCTGGCGCCAACTGGCGATGAAAGCACCCGCCACCCAGCGCTCTCACTCGAACAGCCAAGGGACCTCATCACGAAGATGCACTTCAAGAACCGGCGTGAGCGTTTCGACGTAGACGGGCGTCATATGCGACGCGTCGTACCATACGACTACGTTTCCCACGACTGCGGAGCACCGCTCCCCATCCTCTTCGAACGCTGCGGGGCAGACATGTGGCAGCACATCAATTACCGAGACTTCTTCGGGCAAGTCCAGGTCTTCAAGCGGACTCAGACTGGAAATCTCTCCGACCAGCGGACCGCACGTCTCCGGAGAATTATCAGAGGCAAGACAGTCAGCTGCGCTGAAGGTTGATGGCGGGGTGCCTCTGATCAACAAAATTTCTGCCCCAGCCGCGCGAATCGCCGTCCAACGGCCGACCGCACCCTCCGCAATGTACTCCGTAGCATCCTCCGGGGAGATCCTCGACCCGGGAGTGACCACGAGGTCGACTCCCTCCGAATCAACCCAATCTATAAAGTCCCCTTGCCATTCCATGCATTTCGCCACTTCCGGACCATCCGAAACATGAAAGAAGCAAGACCCTCGGTCCGCGATTTTCAATTTCCACCCGTACTCGGCGGTAAGCGCGCGGAACGCATGATGCCATTGTCCCGCGTGCGACCCACCCGCCAGGACTACAGTAGCCGACGGCTCTTCCGGTGCGTCAGGATCCTCACAAATACGTACTTGCTCAGTTCCCGGATTATCATTTCCCGGCTGGCGACAATCCCACCCGTAGTAGTCGGGGCGCATCCCCGACAGGGCATCGAGGCTTGGAACTGCGGCAGCGTCCGGAACCGGCTCTCCGTCAACCGCGAGAGCGCCCGGGTAAGTTTCCCAATCCCAATCCTCGAATACCGCGGCAGGCTCCTGGTCCTTGATGTGAATCACCGTGGTTGATGCCACACCTCCGATCAGCAGCACGACCATGGCTGATGCAAGGGCGACTCTGTTCCGTGCCGGAGCCGATGCATTCGACTTCGGACGGGACCAGGTCTGCAGCGGCAGCTCGACGAACCGACGCATGGCGATGGCCAGCACCAGGGAGACCGCGAATATCAAGGCGGCTCCGCGGATGCCGACCGCCTCGCGAGCACGGATTTCCAGGTAGAAGATCAACAGCGGCCAATGCCAGAGATATAGTCCGTATGCGTGGTCGCCGATCCACGCAAAGGCTCGGTTCGACATGAAACGCGCTGCGGTTGCCCGTGAATCGCTGGCAGCGCCGCCGGGGCCTGCCGACGCGAGCACGAGCGTCAAACCGAGTAGCGGCCACAGCGCCCACGGTCCTGGGAAGAGCTGTGCCCCGTCAAGCACAAAACCTGACGACACGATCAGGCCGACGCCGATCCAGCCTGCCGGAATGCGCATCCATCCGGGCAGCGCCAGTCCTGCGCCCAGGAGGCCGAGAAGACCGCCGAACGCGAGCTCCCACGCGCGCGTCGCAGACGTCAGGTAGGCCTCGTCCTGGTTGAAGCCGCCGACGTAGAACGCGTACCCGAAGGAGCCGATGAGCACGATCCCGATGAGCACGGCCATGACTCGTACGGCGGGCTGCTTGAGGCGCTTCGCGAGCCATACGGCGATGACGGTCACGATCGGTCACACCAGATAGAACTGGCCCTGCACCGAGAGCGACCAGAAGTGCTGGAACGGCGAGGTCTCCGGGCCGGCCGCTCCGTACGCCAGCTGCGAGTTGATCAGCTCGAAGTTCTCGAAGTACAGCAGCGATGCACGTGCTTCCGCCCATAGTTGCGTGTGGCTCGTGACGGGTGAGACGAGCAGCCCGATCGCCAGAGTCGCCACGACCACGATCGCCGCCGGCGCGAGAATGCGCTTCGCGAGGCGCCCGAGATACCGGCCCATGGCGATCCGGCCGTCTGTCGCCACTGCCTCGCGCAGCAGCATCGCGGAGAACAGGTAACCCGAGATCGCCAGGAAGATATCGATGCCGCCCGAGATCCGCCCGGCGCCGAACAAGTGGAACAGCACCACCCCGAGAATCGCCAGTCCTCGTACGCCGTGCAGCTCGGGGCGGAACCGGCGTTCGGGCAGTCCTTGTCCGAGTTTCTGCCGGCCCTGCCTACGACTGCTTCGGCGCTGTTCTACGGAGGTCATCGGGCGAGCGTTCATCTTTCACAAGGGTTTCGAGCCCAGGTGAGGGCAGGAAAACGCACAACCCGGTCCGTTCCCACCCAACTCACAAGACGGTACCGGCTTTTTCGCACCGATCAATGCTGGGCGAAGACACGAGCATCACGTTTCCCGGTGCCGAATGCACCACGCCGCCAACCCGGCTCCCAAGTCGAGATCGGCGGCGTGCCCCCTACCAGCCCCTACCCCGGCAGTTCGATCCCCAGATAGCCGGTCAGGTTCGGTCCGCGGCGCAGGTGCTGGCCCCCGTCCACGCTGATCGTCGTGCCCGTGACCCAGGACGACTCATCGCTGAGCAGGAACCGCACCACCGAAGCCACCTCGGCCGGCTCGCCGAAGCGTCCCAGCGGCGTCTGCTCGACATAGTCGCCCGCCAGCTCCTCGTCGGCGACGAGGTCCTCCGACATCTCGGTCAGGATCACGCCGGGGCGGACCGAATTCACCCGAATCCCCCATGGCCCGAGCTCGTCCGCGGCGTTCTTCACGAGCGAGTCCACGGCCTCCTTGCTCACCGAGTACGCCGACACGTAGCGGTGCGTCACCGCCGCCGCGATCGACGAAAAGGCCACGATGGTGCCCGAGCGCTGCCGGCACATCGCCTTCGCCGCCTCGCGGATCGCGAGGAAGCTGCCGAACAGGTTCAGGTCGACGACCTTGCGCCACTCCTCGAACCCCACCTCCGTGATCGGGACCTGCTGGCTCATCCCGGCGCACGTCACGAGGCCGTCGAGCGCCGCGCCATCGGCCGCGAACTCCACTGCCCTGCGAACGTCGTCCTCCTCGGTCGTGTCGCCCGCGAACACCCGGAGGTTGCCCGCAGCGACCGGCTCGAGCTCCGCCCGCGCCTTGGCCAGCTTCTCCTCATTCCTCGCGAACAACGTCACGACCGCACCCTCGCGCAGCAGCAGCTCCGCGGTCGGCACCGCCAGCCCGCCCGATCCGCCCGTGATCAGTACCCGACGTCCGGGCAGCGTGTTCTCCGTCATCGTCTTCTCCTTCGTCTCGTCCTACACATCGCCGTGCAGGACAACCGTCTTCTCTTCCGTCATCTCGCTCACCGACGAGCGGATGCCTTCCTTGCCGATACCGCTCGCCTTCATGCCGCCGTACGGCATCAAATCGGCCCGCCACAGCGGAGTCCAGTTCGCGTGGACCACCCCCGCGCGCACCTCGCGGATGAAGCGAATGCTGCTGCCGAGGTTCCCCGTGAAGACTCCGGCACCGAGCCCGTACCTGGTGCCGTTGGCGGCGGCGATCGCCTCGTCCACACTCGCCACCTTCGTGACCGCCACCGCGGGGCCGAACAGCTCCTCCTGACTGAGCGGATCGTGCACGTCGACATTCGCGACTATCGCCGGCTGCAGCAGCGCACCGCTGCGCTCCCCTCCCAGCAGGAGCTCCGAGCCGCGCTCCACGGACGCCCGGATGCTGCGCTCGACGCGCTCCGCCTCGCGCTCGCTCACGAGCGGCCCCACATCGGTGGATTCCGCGAACGGATCGCCCGTGCGCAGGTCGCGGACCTTGGCGCTGAGCGCATCGAGGAAGTCGCCGTAGACGCCCTCCTGCACGATCGCCCGCTGCACCGAGATGCAGACCTGGCCGGCATTGGCGTAGCCGCCCGCCGCGATCGCGCTCGCCGCCTTCTCCACATCGGCGTCATCGAGCACCACCGTCGGGCAGCTCGCCCCGAGCTCGAGCGACAGCTTCTTCACCCCCGCCCGCTGCGTGATGCGATTGCCCACCTCCGTGCTGCCGGTGAAGCTGATCTTGCGCACCCGCTCATCCGCCGAGAGCGCGTCGCCGATCACCCCTCCCGACCCGGTGATGCAGGACACGAGCTCGGGATCGAAACCGGCGTCGAGGAAGATCTCCGTGAGCTGCAACGCCGTGAGCGGCGTGTGCGAGGCGGGTTTGAGGATGACCGCGTTGCCGGCGCCCAGCGCCGGTGCGATCTTGTGCAGCACCAGCAGCAGCGGGAAGTTGAACGGCGTGATCGCCGCCACCACCCCGCAGGGCTCGCGCAGCGTGAAGCCCAGCCGCTGCGTGCCGGCGCCGGGATGCGCGTCGAGCGGCAGGCCGGTGCCGTAGAGCTGCGCACCCTCGTGGCCGGCGAGGCGGATGAGGTCGCCTGCCCGGGACGCCTCCACGGTCGCCTCGCGAAGCGTCTTGCCGCATTCCCGGGCGATCGTCTCGGCGAGCTCCGGCACCCGCTCGTCGGCGAGTGCGCCCGCCCTGTTCATGAGCGCCTGGCGCTCCGCCGCGGGCGCCGACCGGGCGCGCTCCGAGGCTCGGTAGGCCGCGGCGATGGCCCGGTCCACCGCATCCGCGTCCGCGGCCGGCACCTCGTCGATCACGGAGCCGTCGAACGGGTTGATCACCTGCTGCGCCGCAGGCCCATCCGTCCAGTTTCCGGCGATGTGCATCTTCATGATTCTTCTCCGTTTCCGGTTCGCCGCCGCGTCAGCCGACGTCGGCGAGCACCGATTGAGCCTTTGCTTTGAGATAGCCGCCGTCCGAGCCGATCGCGATCAGGGAATAGCCGTCCTCGCGATACCGCTCGGCGGCCACCGCATCCGCGGCGAGCACCGCCGCGGTCTTTCCCGCCTCCGCAGCAGATTTCGCGACCGCCGCCACCGCCTCGCGGAACTCCGGCACGTCGAACCGCCCCGGGATCCCCATGCTGTGCGTGAGGTCGGTGGGGCCGAGGAAGAGCGCCGAGACGCCGTCCACCGCGGCGATCTCGCGCACATTGCGAAGCCCTTCCGGCGTCTCGATCTGCACGACCACGTAGGGGCGCCGGTCCTGGTTCGAGACTTCCGCGTGGCTCAGCGAGCCGTAGTCGCCCGCCCGGCTCTGCAGGCTCACGCCGCGCTCCCCGTGCGGCGGCCAGGTCGCGGCCGCCACGATGCGCCGAGCCTGCTCGGCGGTATCCACCGAGGGCAGCATGATCGCATCGGCCCCGAGGTCGAGCACGCGGGCGATCCGAGCGGGATCGTGCGAGGCGACGCGCACCAGCGCGTAACCGCCCGCGGCTCGAGTCGCCCACAGCATCGGCACCAGCGAGCCCTCGTCGCCGATCCCGTGCTCGAGGTCCACCATCACCCACGAGAAGCCCGCACGCACGCATATCTCCGCGTTGACCGGGCTCCCCGTGTTGACGAAGACCCCGGCGCCCGGAGGCCCGCCCCGGCTCGAGGCGAATGGATTCCCCGTCATTCCTCGGCCCCGGGGGCGTCGAACTTGAACAGCGAGAGCCCCCCGTCGACGAGGAGCGTCGTGCCCGTGACCGCCTGGGCATCCTCCGAGAGCAGGTACGACACCCCTGCCGCGATGTCCTCCGGCTGCTGCAGCTCGTCGAGCGGGATGCGCCCGTTCACCCGGGCCGCGTACTTCGGATCGTGATCGAGCGAATACCGGGCCATGCCCGAATCCACGATGCCCGGCGCGATCGCATTCACCCGGATCTTGAGCGGAGCGAGTTCCCGCGCCATCATCTTCACGAGCTGCTTCACCCCGGCCTTGCTCACACTGTACGAGGTGATGTCCGGCCACGGGTAGTCCTGCACCCAGGAGGAGAAGAACACCATCCGGCCTTCCGTACCATCCCTTCGGAACCGCTTCGCAGCGGCCTGGCCGACATTGAACGACCCATAGACATTGATGTCCAGATGCTTGCGGAAGACGTCGTGCGAGACCTCGAGAAACGGCTCCTCCTGCACGATCGCCGCCGACACCACTACGCGGTCGAACGACGGGATGGCGTCGAATGCCTCCTCGACCGACTGCTGCGACGTGATGTCCGCCCGCACGTAGGGCACCTCGCCGTACTCCCGACGGATCGGGTCGAGCCGCTCGTCCGCCGCCTCCACCGGCGCCGCGTCGATGACAGCCGCGCCATGTCCGTCGGCGAGCAGCCGTCGAACCGTCACGCTGCCGATGCCTCCGGCTCCCCCTACTACTACTACGTATCCCATTGCTCCACTCCTTCTCGCGTACCGCGAATCTGTTTTCCTGCGAATCGTCGTGTCGTGGGCCCCGCCTTCGGAGCCCGTGCTGCGAATCCCGCCATCGGCGCGATTCCGGTCAGTAATAGAACATCTGCCGCTCGTCCCGGACCTCCCGGTACTCGCGATGCAGCGCCTCGCCCGTGCCCACGCTCGCCACCTCGGGCGGCACGACCTCGTTCCAGACATCGGCGTCGGGCAGCGTGCGGCGGCGATCGGTCTCGATGAGCAGCAGCGTCACCCCCGCCGCGTCGCGGGTCTCGTCGAGCAGCCGCTCCAGCTCGCCGGCGTCGGCGGCTCGATGCACCTTCGCACCGAGTCCCTCGGCGACCTTGCCCAGGTCCAGGCCAAGGTACTCGCCCGTGAGCGCCTCGCCCTCGCGGACGCGGAACTCGTTGCCGAAGTCGTATCCGGTGGTGGCCAGCTGCAGATCGCGGATGCACTGGAAGCCGTGGTTCTCCGAGAGCACGATCGTGAGGTCGATCCCCTCCTGCACGGCGGTGACGATCTCGGAGGGCAGCATCATGAACGTGCCGTCGCCGATGAACACCGAAATGCGCCCCTCCGGACGCGCGAACCGGGCCCCGATGCCCGCGGGGATCTCGTAGCCCATGCACGAGGTGCCCCACTCGAGATGGCAGTCACGCCCCTCAGTCGCATCCCAGCCGCGCTGCAGATCGCCCGGCGCACCGCCGGCCGCAGCGATCACGAGATCGCCGCGCCGCGCATGCCGCAGCATCGCGCCCACCACCTCCGCCTGCGGGGGAACGGGGACGCCGCTCGGCGCGAATACCGCCTCGCGCTCCGCGAGCCAGGCGCGCCGCACCTCGGCGACCTCCTGTCGGTAGGCCTCGGAGGTGCGCCCGCACTCCGCCACCACCTCGCCGAGGTGCTCGAGTACGACCCGGGCATCGCCCACCACCGGGACGCCGCCGTTCTTGAGCGCGTCGTAGCGGGAGACGTTGACGTTGATGAACTTCACGTCCGGGTTGCGGAAGGCCGTGTGCGAACCGGTGATGAAATCATTCAGCCGCGTGCCGATGCAGATCACGAGATCAGCCTCGGCGGCGATCCGTCCGGCCGCGACGTTGCCGGTGGCGCCCAAACCGCCGAGGGCGAGGTCGTCCTCCACCAGCGCGGAGCCCCGACCCGCGAAGGTCTCGACCACCGGGATGCCGAGGCGGTGCACGAAGTCGTGGAGCGCCTGCTCCGCTTCCGAATAGCGGAGTCCGCCACCCGCCACGACGAGCGGACGCCGCGCAGCGCCGATGAGCTCGACCGCCTCATGGATCGCGCGCTCCGCGGCCGGCGCGCGGTCGACGTCCCACACCCGCTCTTCGAAGAAGGAGACGGGGAACTCGTGGGCGAACGACTGCAGGTCCTGCGGTAGGGAGAGCGTCACGGCGCCTGTCTCGCCGGGAGTGGTGAGCACGCGCATGGCCTCCGGCAGCGCCGTGAGCAGCTGCTCGGCCCGCGAGATGCGGTCGAAATAGCGGCTGACCGGGCGGAAGGCGTCGTTGACCGAGACGTCGCCGGCCAGCGGATGCTCCAGCTGCTGCAGCACCGGCCCCTGCCGCCGGGTGACGTAGATATCACTCGGTAGCAGCAGCACCGGGAGTCGGTTGACCGTAGCGGTGGCGGCGCCCGTCACCATGTTCGTGGAGCCGGGGCCGATCGAGGACGAGCAGGCGAACGTCGAGAGCCCCTTGCTCTCCTTCGCGAAGGCGACGGCGGCGTGCACCATCGACTGCTCGTTGCGCACCTGGTGGTAGGGCAGCGCATCCGGGAACTGAGCGAGACCCTGCGCGACGCCGGCCACGTTGCCGTGCCCCATGATGCCGAAGGCGCCCGCGAAAAGCCGACGCTGCACGTCGTCACGACTCGTGTACTGGGCTGCGAGGTACTTCACCACGGCCTGACCGACTGTCAGCTCGACCGTGTTCTGGGTGTAGGTGGGCATTATCTTCCTTAGGTTCGTAGGGTCGCCAATACGCGATCGGCGGCGGTGTCGAGCATCGCGGCCGAGCCGTCTTCGCTGAAGGCTGCGATGTGCGATGAGGTGAGGATCAGCGGGTGTCCGACGAGCGGGTTGGAGGGAGCCACGGGCTCTTGCGTGAACACGTCGACCGCTGCGACCGACACGTGCCCGGCATCGACGGCGACGCGCAGCGCCGGCTCGTTGACGATGCCGCCGCGCGCGACGTTCACCACCACCGCTCCGCGCGGCAGCCGTTCGAGTTCAGCCGCGCCGATGAGGTCGCGAGTCGCGGGCAGGAGCGGCACGTGCACGCTCAGCACCTCTGCCTGTTCGAGCAGTTCGTCGAAGGACATCAGCACGATGCCCTCCGGCGGCTGCTGTCCTTCCGGCCAGGCGGGGTCGTGCGCCGCCACTCGGCAGCCGAAGCCGACGAGCCGTCGCGCGACGGCCCTGCCGATCGCGCCGAAACCGATCAGCCCGACGGTGCGCTCGTGGAGGTCGATGCCCTGTTCGGGGATCCGCCAGCCGCCCTCTCTCACCGAGCGATCGTTCTCGCGGATGCGCCGACAGCTCGCGAGCATCATCGCGAGGGTGTAATCGGCGACGCTCTCGGCATTGACGCCGGGCGTGCTGTCCACCTCGATGCCGAGCTCGCGCGCCGCCTCGACGTCGATGCTGTCTGTGCCCGCGCCGGCGCGCACGATGGCCCGCAGGTTGGGAAGCCGTTCGAGCACCCCGCGCGAATACGTCTCCGATCCGGCGACGATGCCGCTCGCGCCCTCCGCCGCCTCGATGACCTCCGCCTCGAGCGAGGTCTTGCCGAGCCCCGTCACGACTCGGACATCGACCCCGTGCGCCCGCAGACGGTCGGCGAACGACGTATCCACGGCAGCCGCGAAGCTCGTCACGGCGATCAGCGCACGCCCGCTCACAGCGCACTCGTCCAATCCGCCTGCATGGGCTCGGCGGGCACCAGCGGCTTGAGGAACTCGACGGCCTTGCGCATGCCTTCCTCGGGGGAGAGCAGCGCATCCTCGTGCTCGATCGAGAGCACGTCGTCATAGCCGCTCACTCGCAGCTGCGTGATCAGGTCCGTCCAGTAGTCCGCGCCGTGGCCCCACCCGAGCGTGCGATACGCCCAGGAGCGTTGCGCCGTCGCGCCGAGGGAAGTGGGGTCGAGCACGCCCCGGCTGGCCTGCACATGCGGGTTCGACGCCACGTCCTTGGCGTGGACGTGGTAGATCGACTCCCCCAGCGTGCGGATCGCCGCGAGCGGATCGATTCCTTGGAACAGGAAGTGCGAGGGATCGTAATTCGCGCCCACGACCTCGCCGATCTCGCCCCGGAGCCGCAGCAGCGTCTCCGGGTTGTAGACGCAATCGTTCGGCACCATCTCGAAGCACAGCCGCACGCCATGCGCCTTCGCGTGCTCCGCCGCCTCCTGCCAATACGGGAGGACCCGCTCGTGCCACTGCCACTCCAGCGCATCGCCCAGCTGGGTGGGGAACGGGAACACGATCCAGTTCGGCACCTCGTCCCTCGGCCCCGCGCCGGGCAGCCCGGCGAGCAGCGAGACGCGGTCGGTACCGAACCGCTCCGCGAGCTCGCACGTCGCGCGGTACTGCCGGGCGTAGGACTCGGCCGCCTCCGGGTTCGGATCCAGCGGGTTGCCGTGGATGGAGATGGCGGACACCTCGATCCCCCGCTCGCCCAGCGCGTCCTTGGCTCGATCGACGATGCCCTCATCGCGCATCGCCGCCACCGGGTTCAGATGCCGGTCGGGCCAGAACCCTCCGGTCGCGGCGATCTCGACCTGCGAGACGCCGAGACCCGCAACCGTATCCAGCGCCCCTTCGAGGTCTCTGTCGAAGAGTGCCGTAGTGATGATTCCGATCTTCACGGAATAGCTCCTTTGCTGTTCGTTCAACTCATTGCGGAATCGACCGCGTCATTCGGACGAGATCATCGATTCCAGATCGCCGCCGAGCGCCTTGGACAGATCGGACGCGACGCCGCGGACGAGCCGGGAGACCATCGGCACCAGGTCCTCGGTGAACCTCGACGATGGCGCCGAGACCCCGATCGCGGCCACGACTCCGCTCGCGTCGCACACCGGGGCAGCCATGCACCGCAACTCCATGCTGTTCTCGAGCGCGTCATGGCTCACTCCCGTGCGACGGATCTCGGCCAGATTCTGCTGCAGCTGCATCATCGTGGTCAGGGTGTGCCGCGTGTAGGCGACGAGATGCTCGGGGAGGTAGTCCATGCAGCGCGGGTCGAAGGCGAGCAGCGCCTTGCCCACCGCCGTGGCGTGATACGGCACGTATTCGCCTGCTCGGGGCTTGACCGAGACCAGGCTCTGGCCTGCCTCCTGCAGGATGTGACTGACGCCCTCACGCGCCCCGATGCTCAAGTGGCAGGCCTCCCCCGTGAGGTTCCGCAGCTTCGCGACGAACGGAGCGCTCACCTTGAGCAGGTCGGAATCACGGATCAGCCGCTCGGCGAGCGTCGCGATCTTCAGCGTCGCCCGGTACTGCGGCTGCCCCTCCTCCTTTCCGGTCAGTCCTACGTACTGCAGCTCGATGAGCGGTTCGAGCATCCGCCGTACCGTACGCGGGTGCACCCCCAGCTCCTCGGCCAGGCTGTTCACCGTGTGCGCCTTGGTGGCCAGGGATTCCAACGCGTTGAGCACGCGCGCCACATGCCCCGTCGAAGCGGGCGAGGCAGAACGTTCCTCCTGCACCGCGTTCCGGTTCATCATCTCGGCTCCGCCTCATATCGGGACGTCGGCTGATGCGTTCGAGTCATCGCTCCTCCATCACACCGAGGACAGCGCCACACGGGTGTCCTCGCCGTTCGACTGCTCGGCGGCGCGGATGAGCCGGAGCGTCTGCACCCCGTCCTCCGCGGTCGGCAGCCAGCCGTCCACCCGGGCCGCCGCCGAATCGCCCGTGAGCCGGGCGAGCAGCGCGGCGAAGAACTCGCGGTACAGGTTCGCGAACGCCAGCACGTACCCCTCGGGATGCCCGGGCGGGATGCGCGTCGCATCTCGCGCGGCCGCGGTGACGTTCGCCGAACCGCGCGTAATGATCTGCGCGCCGTTGTCGGGGTACAGGATGCGCAGCTCCTCCGGTGTCTCCTGGCTCCAGGCCAGCGAGGCCTCGCTGCCGTAGACCCGCAGCCGCAGCCCGTGCTCCTGCCCCGCCGCGACGTAGCTCGACCAGAGCCGCCCGACCGCGCCGCCTTCGAACCCGATGCTGAGATAGGCGTTGTCGAACACCTCCCTGCGCGGAGCGATGGTCTGGAGTTCGGCCCGCACGTCGCGGACCCGGTCGCCCACCACGAACTCCGCCAGATGGTGGAGATGGCTGCCGATCTCGCCCAGCACCACGGCCTTGCCCATCGGCCCCGGGCGGAAGTGCCAGTGCTTCGGGGCATCGCCCTCGGGCTCCCGCAGGAGCGCGCCGACGCCGACGCCGTACTCGCCCTCCACGAGGGTGATCGCGCCGAGCTTGCCCTGCTCGATGAGCGCCTTGGCCTCGCGCACCATCGGATATCCGCTATAGCAGTGGTTGAGCGCGAGCAGCGCCGAGGAGGCGTCCGCCGCCTCGCGGAGCCGCTCCGCCTCCTCCACGTTCGAGGCGAGGGGCTTCTCGCAGAACACGTGGATGCCCGCCTCGAGGAAGGCGATGGCGGGTTCAGCATGCACCTGCGGAGGCGTCGCGATGATCACCGCGTCGATGCCGTCCTCACGTATCCGCTCGGCCTCGAGCATCCGGCGCCAGTCGGTGTAGCGACGCTCGGGGCTGATGAGCTGCGCCTCGGCCGAGGAGAGCGCCACCGCCTCGTCGATGCTCATCGCCCCTGCCACGAGCTCGGCGAGCCCGTCGACCCGATGCGTGAGCATGTGGATGCCGCCGATCACCGAATCGGTGCCGCCGCCCACGATGCCGACGCGGATACGGCGTCCGGCCCGTGCCAGCAGCTCCGCCAGGTCCGTGTCGCCGATCTTCGGAGTGTTGCTCATCGGTCAGTTCCCCTCGTCGTCGCGGCGCGTCACGGTCGCGCCTCCGCAGTGCCAGAACTCGGCCGGCGGCGCGGTGCGCCTATCGGTGCGCCGCTCGTACGCCATGCCGTTCGGCGCGGATACGAGCTCCAGCTGCGCACCCCACGGAGTGAGGAAGTAGCAGAAGCTCAGCCCGGCGGGATCATCATCGCCGCCGTTCAGGTTCGGCCCCTCCTGCAGGATCACGCCGGGCACCTGACGCAGATAGTCCACGGCCGCCTCGATGTCGTCCACGTAGATGCCCAGGTGATTGCCCCCGTAGTCGCTGTTCCTCGGCACCTGCTTCACCTGATCCGGGGCCGAGTACTCGAAGAGCTCGAGGTTGAACGTCGGCCCCATGCGCAGGAAGGCGATTCGCGCCGTCGCCTCGGGATGCACGTTCAGCTGTCGCCGCATCATGTCGCCGTCATCGCCATAGGGCCCGTAGCGCCAGATCACCTCGCAGCCCAGGTAGGCGGTGAAGAACTCGACCGCTTGCTCGAGATCGGGCACCGTCAGTCCCAGGTGATCCACGCTCCGTGCAGTCGGGATGCCGGAATTGGTGGTCGTATTGGTCACGTTTTCGTCCTTCCGCTGACTTCTTTGTCTAGGTGATAGTGAACAGTCAATGCCTTGGGGCAAAATCGGACAAGCGTTTGACAAATATGTCCACGGCTTCCCCGTCGGCGCCGGACAGCGTCTTCGGGCGGCTACTTCCTCTTGCCCCTGGTCACATAGATGGCGCCGGTGGTGACGCCTTCCTCCACCTCCTCCAGGCTGCGTCCTCGGCTCTCCGGCACGGCGAAGTACACGAAGACCACCGCCAGCACGCCGACCGCCGCGAATCCGAAGAAGGTTCCCGAGATACCGATGGCGGCGACGAGCGTGGGAAAGTACAGGCTCAGGAACGCGTTCGCGAGCCAGAGCATGAACACTGCGGCGCCCATCCCGAACGCGCGGATGCGCATCGGGAAGATCTCGCTGAGCAGTACCCAGGTGGCGACGTTGAGAAAGGTCTGCATCGACCCCACGAAGGCGACCACGAGGATGAGGATCACGAACGGGCGAGCCGGGTCGCCGACCGGGAAGACGTTCGATGCGATGCCGATGAGGAAGTGGCATGCGGTGGTCAGCGAGTAGCCGATCAGCAGTGTGGTACGCCGGTTGATCTTCTCCATCATCCAGAGCGCGATGAAGCCTCCGACGACGCCGATGATGCCGGGAACGATATTCGCGATCAGTGCGGCCGATTCCTCGAAACCGGACTCGATGAGCACGACCTGGCCGTAGTACATGATCGAGTTGATGCCGGTGAACTGCTGGAAGACGCCGAGTCCGATGCCTACGAGCACGATGCGGAGCACCCACTTGTTGCGGAAGAGAGCCTTCCAGTCCAGTTTCTCCTTGCGCTGCTCGGCCTCGGCGGTGGCACGGATATCGGCGAGCTCCGCTACCGCCCGCTCCTCGGGTCGGATCGTCTTGAGCACGGCGAGCGCATCGTCGTACCGGCCTTTGGCGATGAGCCATCGCGGGGATTCCGGCATCCTCAGCATGCCGAAGAAGAGCCCGGCAGCCGGAACGGCGCAGACGGCGAGCATGATGCGCCACACGCCGTCGAGGTGGCCGAAGACGTTGGCGATGATGACGTTGACCACGAAAGCGGCCAGGATGCCCACCGCGATCATCACCTCGTTGCGCCCGGAGAGCGAACCTCGAATCTCGAACGGGGCGAGTTCTGCGAGGAACACGGGGACGACGGTGGAGGCGCCGCCCACCCCGAAGCCGAGCAGGATGCGGCCGAGCACCATCGCGCCGAATCCCGGCGCGAAAACGCAGACGAGTGCGCCGATGAAGAAGAGCACCGCGAGCATGATGATGGTCTTGCGCCGCCCCCATGCATCCGAGATCCTGCCGCCGAGGATGGCGCCAACGGCTGCGGCGAAGATCAGAGAGCTCGTGACCACGCCCTCCGTGAACGCCGTCAGTCCGAGTTCGGCGGTCATCGGCAGCAGCGCGCCGTTGATCACGCCGGTGTCATAGCCGAAGAGCAGGCCTCCCAACGTGGCGACCATGGTGACCGTGGTGAGCCGCTTGCTGTAGGCGCCTTTCCTCAACGGCGGCAATGCGGTTTCGTGCTGTCCGTGAATCTGAGTTGCTGACAACGGGACCCCTTCGTCCGCGGGCGGTCTTCGCCCGAGTTACCGTGCAACACGTCGCGATCGGCCGCGCCGTGCGATCCGCAGCAGAACGCGCTCGTGATCGATCCGTCGCTTCCGGGCACTCCGAATACCCGGGGCGGAGGCGCTGCGCACCTCACCACTCCGGGTCGAGTCCCGGCGCGGGATGCGGAGAGCACCGTCGACACCTCGGCAGATTCGTGCTCCTCACGAACGACGCTGTCACTGCGGATAGTCCATATCCAAATCGTTGGAACACATCCGTTCAACAATGGGACAATACTGTCAAGTATTGCTTTGAAATGAGGCCGATCTGTGAAGTCGGCGAGGGCTCTACGGGATCCGTCATTCCCGCCGGAACCCACAACCTCGCGTCTCTCCGCAACGACCGCCGACGCGACGGCTATCCCCGCGCATCCTCCGTCATCCCACCCCGCCGCCACTGCTCCGCGCGCGCGAGCTCGCGCGCCGCGTAGGTGCGGTGCAGCTTGCGGGCCTGCACGTGCGCGGGGCTCCGCCGCAGCACGAGGTAGCCGATGCCGAGGATCACGAACCACACCGGCGTCGCCATCAGGCCCGCCAGCGTGTCCGGTGCACCCGTGAACGCCCACAGCAGGAACGCGAAGAACGCCAGCACCACCCAGGGCATGACCCGCCCCAGCGGCATCCGGAACGTGCTCGCGGCGTGATCCTGCGGCCGCCTGCGCCGGTAGACCATGTAGCTGATCAGGATCATGCTCCACACGAACATGAAGCACAGCGAGGACACCGTGGTCACCACCGAGAACCCGGTGGACTCCCCCAGCCCGAAGACGAGCAGCGCCACCGAGGACAGCAGCATCACACCGGTGAGGAAGAGCGCGTTCTGCGGCACCCGCCGCTTCGAGAGGCGCTTGAACATCGCCGGCGCATCCTTGGTGGTCGCGAGCCCGTACACCATGCGCGAGGTCGAGTAGATGCCCGAGTTCGCCGATGACATCGCCGAGGTGAGCACCACGAGGTTGACGATCGCCGCGGCCGCGGGCAGCCCCGCCGCGTCGAACACCTGGATAAACGGCGAGTTGTCGGCGTCGTAGGCCGTCCACGGCATCACCGACATCAGCACCACCAGCGAGCCGATGTAGAAGAGCAGGATGCGGATCGGGATGGAGTTCACCGCCTTGGGCAGGTTGCGCTCCGGGTCCTTCGTCTCGGCGGCCGTGGTGCCCACCAGCTCGATGCCCACGAACGCGAACGTCGCGATCTGGAACGCCGCCACGAACCCCACGAACCCGGTCGCGAAGAACCCGCCCTCCGTCCAGAGGTGCGCGAAGCTCGCGGTGCCGTGCTCGCTCTCGTAGCCGAGGAGGATCAGCACGACGCCGACGACGATGAGCGCGAGGATCGCGACGATCTTCACCATCGCGAACCAGAACTCGGTCTCGCCGAACGCCCGCACGGTGGGCAGGTTCAGGCCGATGAGGATGACGATCACCGAGAGCGCGATCACCGGGATCGCCCAGGACGGCATCGCCGGCGCGAGGTGCACCACGTACACGGACGCGATGACGATCACATCCGCCACCGCCGTCACCACCCAGCAGAACCAGTACGTCCATCCCGTGAAGAACGCCGCCCACGGCCCGATCAGGTCGCCCGCCACATCCGCGAAGTTGCGGTACGACTTGCGCGAGAGCAGGAGCTCGCCCATCGCGCGCATCACGAAGTAGAGCATCCCGCCGATGATGAGGTACACGAGCAGCACGGACGGACCCGCCACCGAGATCGTCTTGCCGGACCCCATGAAGAGGCCCGTGCCGATGGCGCCGCCGATGGCGATCAGCTGGATGTGGCGGCTGCTGAGCGAGCGCTCGAGCTTCGGCGGGATCGTGGACGCGGTCGACTGCTGGACGGACGGTTCTGTCATAACGAGACGACACTACTCCTGCCGGGGCGCTCCCACACCTCCGGGGCCCCGGGCCGGCAGCACGCCGCGCCCCGCTACACCGGCTCCGCGGCGCCCTCCTCGGCGCCGTCGTCCGGCGGCAGCGCGCACCACGACTCCGCCACGAGCCCCGCGACCACCAGCGCCGCCGAGGCCACGGCCGCGAACACCGGCTCCGCCACGCCTCCGCCCACCACGGTGCGGGTCGCCAGCCAGGCGATCACCGCGGCGCCGCATCCCGCGAACAGGCTGCCCGCCATGCTGCCCGCCTTCGCGAGCGCCACCGCGAATGTGGCCCAGAACGGATCCACCCGCAGCCGCGCCGCCTCCCGGGCCGCCGCCTCGCTCTTCGCCGCATCCTCCCCGCCCGGCTCGGCGCGCGCATCCAGTGCCCGCCGCAGCGCCTGCGTGTAGCGGCGCACGGGCCACGCCACCACCAGCACCACCACCGCCATCACGAGCAGCGTGATCCCGAACGGCGGGGCCGGGACGAACAGCCGCGCCCCCGCCGCCGTCAGCCACGTCTCGATCGCCCACGTCACCGCGCCGCCCGCGAGGGCGAACAGCACGAGCAGCCACGGGTTGGTGCGGGTCACGGCCGATACTTCCTGATCTCGTCGGTGGTCTGCGCGAGCAGCTCGCGGATGGGCCCCCGCCCCGTGAGCGCCGCCTCCGGCTCGATCTCGGCCCACGGCGCCAGCACGAACGCGCGCTCGAAGGTTCGCGGATGCGGCAGCTCGAGCCGCTCGTCCGCGAGCTGCAGCCCGCCGTGCTCGATCAGGTCGAGATCGAGCGTGCGGCTCCCCCACCGCTCCTGCCGCACCCGGCCGTGCGCGTCCTCGATCGCCTGCAGCCGATCGAGCAGCGCGTGCGGCTCGAGATCCGTGTGCACCGTCATGACCGCGTTGAGATACGAGGGCACCGACTCGTCGATGCCGTGCGTCGTGAGCGCCGGCGTCTCGTAGAGGCTCGAGCGCCGACGCGACCACACGCCATCGAGCCGCTCCACCTCGTCCATCGCCTCGCGGATCGCCGTCTCCCGCGCCCCCAGGTTCGCGCCGAGCGCGATCACCGCGCGGGCGTGCGGGCGCCGCGGCATCTCCGGCTCCGCCCCCTCTGGCCGATAGCGCAGCACCGACACCGTCACGTCCTCGAACCGCAGCTTCACCGGCGCCTGCGGCTTGTGCACCGTGATGCGCACCGCCTGCGGCCCCGCGAACGCGAACGTCACCGCCGCGAGCCGCTCCGCGAGCGTCTCGAGCAGATCCACCGGCTCGAGCATCGCCACCTCGTACAGCGCCCGCATGAGGTGCCCGTAGTGCAGCGTGTCCTCGATGTGGTCGGTCTGCGCGGCCGCGCGGGTGTCGATCCACACCTCGGCGTCGATGTAGAAGTCCTGGCCCGACGCGCGCTCGTGCGCGAAGACGCCGTGGCGGCCGTGCACGTGCAGCCGCGAGATCCCGATGCGGTCCAGCTCCGGCGCGGGCAGCGCCGGATGCGCGGCCGGCCCCGGCCTCGTGGGCATCAGCCGGATCGCCTGCTCGGCCGGATGCGCCGCGCCGCTTCCCGCATCCCCCGCCGTGGGCTGCGCCGCACCGGTCGTCGGCGCCTCGCCGTGCGCTTCCGGAATCTCGCTCACTGGTCCCTCCCGATAGCCGAGTCATCCGCCGGGGCGGCGCCCCCGACGGTGCCGACGATCGTCGGCCCGCTCTCCGGCAGCATCAGCGCGTCGCCGTCCTCCGCCGCCGGTTCCGACGGCGTCGCACGGCGGGCCTCCGCCCCGTGGTCAGCGCCCGCCGACCACGCCGTCACCACATCCATCGCGATCCGCGTCGCCCGGGCGTCGTGCACCCGCACGCCCCACACGCCCCTCACGGCGCACAGCGCGGAGATCACCGCCGTCGGCAGATCCCGGTCGGTGACGGGCGCGCCCTCCTCGAGCAGCGCGCCGATGAAGCGCTTGCGGCTCACGCCGATGAGCAGCGGATGCCCGAGCGCCAGGAAGTCGTCCAAGCGGTTGAGGATCGCCCAGTTGTCGTCGCGGTCCTTCGCGAAGCCGAGCCCCGGGTCGAGCACGATGCGCTCGGCGGCGATGCCCGCCGCGAGCGCGCGGTCGCGCATCTGCACGAGCTCGGCGTGCACCTCCTGCGCAGTGTCCTCGTAGACGGCCAGCTCGTTCATGACCACCGAGTGGCCGCGCCAATGGCTCAGGATGAAGCGGCCGCCGCGTCCGGCGACGGTCGCGAGCATCGCCGGATCGGCCAGGCCGCCCGAGACGTCGTTGATGAACACGTCGCCCAGGTCCAGGCAGGCGGCCGCGGTCTCGGCGTACATCGTGTCGACCGACACCCGGATGCCCGCCTCGAGGAGACGCGCCACCACGGGCACCACCCGCGCGGACTCCTCCTGCTGCGGGACGCGCCGGGCTCCGGGACGCGTCGATTCGCCACCGACGTCGATGATCGTGGCGCCCTCGTCGACGAGCCGGAGCGCCTTGGCGACGGCCTTCTCGGTGCGGTCCGCGGCGCTCGCCGCCTCTACGAGGCCGCCGTCCGAGAACGAGTCCGGTGTGACGTTGAGCACGGCCATCAGCTCGGGGCGCGGCGTCGGGAGCGGCACGGGTGAGGTCATGCGCCCATTGTCCCATCACGGCGGCGCCGTCGTCCCGCCGCGCGGAGGGATTTCTGCACTAGGAGGGCACTGGCAGCACCATCCCCTCGAAATCGCAGGGATGAGCCCGAAACTGCCTTCCTAGTGCAGATCGAAACCGCGAGCGCTCGGCGCAGCGGGGCACGGCAAAGCAGAGCGCAGCGGGGAGGACCATGCGAGAGCGGACGAAAGCCGCCCTCGGCAGGCGGGCCTCCGCGCCACCGGCACCGGGCCCGCTATTCGGCGTCGGCGTACATCTGCAACCGTGCCTCGCGGGCGCCCGTCATGTGCTGCTCGGCGATCTCCCTCGCCCGCTCCGCATCCCGGCGCTCGATCGCCTCGAGCAGCTCCTCGTGCTCCTGCAGCGCTTCCTCCCACCGATCGCGGTATGTGAGCGTCGTGGTGGGGTACCGGATGAGGTGCAGGTCGAGGCGCTGCAGCATGTCGATCAGCGTGGGATTGTGACTCGCCTCCCAGATCGCCTCGTGGAACCGGCGATTCGAGTTGAACCGCTCGGAGGCCCCGGCGTCGGCATCCCGCATCGATTCCTGCGCCGACCGCAGTCGGGCCAGGTCGAGCGCGGTGGCGCGATGCGCGGCCGCCCTCGCCGCAGCCCCCTCGAGGGTGATCCGCACCTCGTAGATGTCGAGGATCTCCTCGGGCGACGAATCGCGCACCCGGACCCCTCGCGAGGCGCGCTCGATGAGCTGCTCGTGCTCGAGCCGGTACAGCGCCTCGCGCACGGGGGTGCGGCTCGTGCCGAACTCGTTCGCGAGGAAGCTCTCGCTCAGAACCTGGTGGGAAGGGAACCTGCCATCGATGATCGCGGCACGGATCTCGTCGTACACGCCCACTGGCCCGCTCCCTTCCCTCACGGTCTGCCTATCTATGCACCATCCTGCCCCGGTTCCGGCGAATCGGCGGCGGCCGCGCCCGCGCGGCGGCCGAAGACCATCCCCGCGGCGAGGCCGGAGCCGCCCGGATAGTTGTTGCTGAACAGGCCGCCGAGCATCTCGCCGCACACGAACAGTCCGGGGATGGGCTCGCCGCGCTCGTCGAGCACGCGCCCGTCGAGGTCGCCCTTGAGCCCGCCGAACGTGAACGTGATGCCGCACGTCACCGGGTACGCGTAGAACGGCCCCTTCTCGATCGCCCAGGCCCAGTTGCTCTTGGGCGGCACGACGTCGGATTCGCGGCCGTCGAGCACGGTGGGGTCGAACTCGGCTTCCTTCGCGATGCCCGCGTTGAACTCCGCGACGGTGCCCAGGAACGCCTCGGCGTCCACATCCATGCGCGCGGCGAGCTCCTCGAGCGTCTCGCCCGTGATCACGCCGATGCCGGGCATGTCGTACTCCTCCTCGCGGAGCTTGGGACGGAGCGTCGCATCGAACACCTGGTATGCGATCGAGCCCGGCTGCCGCAGGATCTCCTTGCCGTACTTCGCGTAGGTGTAGTTGCGGAAGTCGGCGCCCTCGTCGAGGAATCGGCGGCCCTCGCGGTTCACGATGATGCCGAGCGGGTAGCTCTGGCGGGTCAGGCGGTTGGTGAACTCGCGGTTGCTCTCGTTCTCGGGGAACTTCGCGTCCCACTGCACGCTGTGGCAGGTCTGCCAGTCGCCGCCGCGTGCGGCGCCGATCGCCAGCGCCGCCTTGAGCATGTCGCCGACGTTGTACGGCGTGCCGCGCACCTTGGCGTGCTCCCAGCCGTCGCCGAGGTGCTCGCGCCGCATCACGGCGCTGGACTCGAAGCCGCCCGCGGCGAGAATGACGCGGCCGGCGCGCACCTCGTGCTCCTGCCCCGAGCCGTCCTCGTAGCGGATGCCGACCACGGCGCCCTCCTCGACGAGCAGGTCGGTAGCCCGCGCCCCGTAGCGGATCTCGGTGCCGAGCTCCCCGGCCACGCGGGTGTGATCCTCGATGAGCCCCTCGCCTCCGCCGACGTTGCCGACGTGTAGCCCGCCCCAGAACAGGTAGGAGCCATCGGGCCGTTCGTACGCCTGCCGCTCGTACATGAGCCGGTACCGCAGGCCGAGGCCGTGCAGCCAGCGCACGGCGTCCTGCGCCTCGTCGACGAGCACCTCGGCCATGGCGAGGTCGGTGCGTCCCTCGGTGACCTTCTTCAGGTCGGCGAGATACTCCTCCTTGCTGTAGGGCGGCACCTCGGTCGCGGCGTGGCGGTCGTCGGGCTCGACGAACTCCTGGAGGTTCTCGAGGCCTTCGTGGTTGATGCGCGTGGCGCCGGCCGTGTAGAAGCTGTTGCCGCCGGCCATGTCCTCCTCGCCGCGCTCCAGCAGCAGGACCCGCCGGCCCCGCTCCGCGGCGGCGTGGGCCGCCGAGAAACCCGCGTTCCCACCTCCGACCACGATGACGTCGAATCGGTCGTGTGCTCGTGCAGTCATGGTTCTCCTCGTCCCGGTAGAGTCCGGGGTTGTCGTCGTCCGCGTCGGATCGGTCGGCGCGATGGTCGGGTGGGGTTCACTGCGGAGGGGCGGGCGGTCCTGGCCCGCCGCTCTCGAGGGGCCTGTTGCGGCCGCCCTTCGGCGAGCGTTCACGACTCCGCAAAGCGCTCGGCGTGAGCGGCGTCGTCGCGGAAATCCGCTTGCCTAGACGCATCACCCCCTCCAGACGAGGCGCATCACCCCTTCGGAATGCAACTGTATACAGATGTATTCCAGTGCGCAATGCCGAGGCGGGCTGCGACGGCCGCGGACGCTTTCCGGATTTTGTCCTGCTCCCGGGGTGCTGCTTTCGGAGCTGCTCCGTGCCCAGGACTGTCGGGGTTTTCGAAGCGGCTCTACCTCCGGAGCTGCCCAGCTCCTCGAAGCTGCTCTGCCCAAGGGGTGCCCCGCTCCCCGAAGCCGCTCTGCTCCCGGGGAGTGCGCTGCCCCCGCGGGTGCGCTGCTCCGTGAAGCTGTTCTGCGAAGCTTTTCTGCCCCGAAGCCGCTCTCCCCCAGGGCTGCTTCCTACACCCCGCCCGTCACGGGGCGGCGACGTGAATCTGCACTAGGAGGGCACTGACGACGCCATCCCCTCCATATGACGGGGATGGCTCCGAAATAGCCCTCCTAGTGCAGATCAAGGGCGGCGATGACCGCCGACAGCGGCAGTAGCGGCTGTCGAGCACCCGACAGCCCAGGATCTGAAGGCTCGACGGCGACGTATAACCGCCAGGGCGCGCGGTTCCGGGCGCGGCCAGGCGCGGCGGGGCGCCCGCAGCGGCGCGCTCGCCGTAGCAGCGGAGCAGCGGAGCAGCGGAGCAGCGGAGCAGCGGAGCAGCGGAGCAGCGGACGCTACTCGCGGTCCTGGCCTCCGAGGGAGATGAGCCGCAGCGCGTCGGCGCGCGCCTGCGGGTCGAGCAGGGAGCCCCGCGCCGCGAGGGTCACCGAATCGGAGTCGGCCTGGCGCGGCCCGCGATCGGCCACGCACCCCTGACGCGCCTCGACCACGGCCAGCGCGCCGAGCGCGTCCAGCCCCTCCATGATCGCCTCGACGAGGTCCTCGCCGAGGCGCTCCTGCAGCGACAGCCGGCTCGACACCGTCTCGACGAGGTCGTAGAGCCGGCCGAAGCCGATGATCGAGTCGCCCGGCAGGTACGCGAGATGCACCCAGCCGTCGAAGGGCAGGAGGTGGTGCTCGCACATCGACCGGAAGCGCACGTTCCGCACCAGCACGAGGTTGCCGGCCGAATCTTCCGCCGAGACGGGAACGCCGGCATCGGCCGGCGAAGCGGCGCCGTCCTCAGCGCCGCCCCTGTCCCCCTCACCAGGGTCCCCTGCCGCGACATCGCCCTCCGCGACGCCATCCGGAGCGGCGCTCGCCGAGGCGGCGCCGTCCGACAAGCCACCGCCCCCGGCAGCCGCGCCGGCAGCGGCATCCGCCGAGGCGTCCACGGAGATCCGCCCCTCGCGCAGGGCCGGCACCGGGTCGGCGCCCTCCCCCGCGAACAGCTCCTCGGCGGCCGCGGCCACGCGCGCAGGGGTGCGCGTCAGGCGCGGATCGTCCTCGGCCAGGCCGCAGGCCGCGAGGAACTCGCGGATGGCGGCCGCGGCGCGGGTTCGATCGACCGCCATCGGCTACTCCGGACGCTGCGAGTTCGCGGCGCCGCCGCGGTGACCGCCGCCCTGGCCCAGCTCGTCCACCGGCAGGTGGGGCTTCAGCTCGACCGGCGGCAGATCGCTCACGGGCCGCTCGGAGCTCGAGAGCCACTGCGGGCGCTCGGGCAGCTTCTCGATGTCGGCGAAGATCTCCTCGAGCCGCTCGTGCCCGAGGGTCTCGTACTCGAGCAACTCGGCGGCCAGCCGGTCCAGCACCCCTCGGTTGCGGTTGATGACGTACCAGGCCTCCTGCAGCGCGTTCTCGAGCAGCGCGTGCACCTCGCGGTCGATCACGTGCGCGGTCGAGTCCGAGTACGGCGAGCCTGTGGACTGCGAGTAGGGCGAGTCCCCCTCGTTGTCGCCGAGCTTGAGCGCGCCGACGGTGTTGGACATGCCGTACTCGGTGACCATCTTGCGCGCCGTCTTCGTCGCCTTCTCGATGTCGTTGGAGGCGCCGGTGGTCGGGTCGTGGAACACGATCTCCTCGGCGATGCGCCCGCCCATCGCGTAGGTGAGCTGGTCGAGCAGCTCGTTGCGGGTGACCGAGTACTTCTCCTCCAGCGGCACGACCATCGTGTAGCCCAGCGCGCGGCCGCGCGGCAGGATCGTGATCTTCGTCACCGGGTCGGTGTGCCGCAGCGCGGCGGCCGCCACCGCGTGCCCGCCCTCGTGATAAGCGGTGATCAGCTTCTCCTGATCGTTCATCACCCGGCTGCGGCGCTGGGGGCCGGCGATCACGCGGTCGATGGCCTCGTCGATCGCACGGGCGTCGATGATCTGCGCATTCATGCGGGCCGTGAGCAGCGCCGCCTCGTTGAGCACGTTCGCGAGGTCCGCGCCCGTGAAGCCGGGGGTCTTGCGCGCGACGATGCCGAGGTCGACGTCGTCGGCGAGCGGCTTGCCCTGCGCGTGCACCTTGAGGATCGCGGCGCGTCCCTCCATGTCGGGCGCGTCCACACCGATCTGCCGGTCGAAGCGACCCGGGCGCAGCAGCGCCGGGTCGAGCACGTCGGGCCGGTTGGTGGCGGCGATGAGGATGATGTTCGTCGTGGCGTCGAAGCCGTCCATCTCCACGAGCAGCTGGTTGAGCGTCTGCTCGCGCTCGTCGTTGCCGCCGCCCATGCCGACGCCGCGCTGGCGGCCGACCGCGTCGATCTCGTCGATGAAGATGATCGCCGGGCTGTTCTGCTTGGCCTGCTCGAAGAGGTCGCGGACGCGGCTCGCGCCGACGCCGACGAACATCTCGACGAAGTCCGAGCCGGAGATGGAGTAGAAGGGCACGGCCGCCTCGCCCGCCACGGCCCGCGCGAGCAGCGTCTTACCAGTGCCCGGAGGGCCGTACAGCAGCACGCCCTTGGGGATGCGCGCCCCCACGGCCTGGAACTTCGCGGGCTCCTTGAGGAACTCCTTGATCTCGGCGAGCTCCTCGAGCGCCTCGTTCGCGCCGGCCACGTCCTCGAAGGTGACCTGCGGGTCCTCCTTCGAGACCATCTTGGCCTTGGACTTGGCGAACTTCATCGCGCCGCCGGCGCCGCCGCCCTGCATGCTCGAGAACATGAGCCACACGAAGAAGCCGATGAGCACGAGCGGCAGCAGGAGCGAGAGCGCCGTGGAGACCCAGTTCGGGCCAGGCATCTCGTCGTCGAAGCCCTCCGAGGGGTCGGCCTTCGAGACGGCGTCGATCACCGCATCCGCGCGCGCGTCGACGAAGTAGAAGACGATCTGCTCGCCGTGCTCCTCGGTGGGCTCGGCGAACACGACGTTGACGCGGTTGTCGCCGCCGTTGATGGTGACTTCCTTGACCTGCTCCTTCTCGAGCAGCTCGAGCCCCTCCTGCGTGGTCACCTCGCTGGTGCCCTGCGAGGTGAAAAAGCTGAAGCCCACGCCGATCGCGATGAGCGCGAGCAGCACGATCAGGATGGGGCTCTTGAGGATCTTCTTGAACGTCTTCATGGATGAGGGCGAGCTGGCTCGCTACCTTTCAGTCGGCGGCACGCAGTGGCCCGGGCTCGCGGCCCCGACCGGATGGGCAAAGCTTACCGGGGGCGGCGGCCCCGAGAACGGTGAGCGCCTGAAAAACGGCGCTTGTACGCTCAGGGCGTGCCCCGCGCGGCCCGAGACCGCTATCCGGCGCTGAATCCCGCCTGCGGCAGCCCGGGCTTGAAGACCTTGCGCGCGGGCTCGATGACGTCGCTCACGTCGGCCGCGGTGGCGCCGAACACCTCGGGCTTGAGCACGACCACGTCGCGGAGGTTGCGGAAGCGCTCGTCGTAGTCGAGGCCGTAGCCGACCACGAACTCGTTCGGCACGTCGAAGCCGATGTACTTCACCGCGAGGTCGGTCTTGAGCCGCGAGGGCTTGCGCAGCAGCGTGCAGATCTCGATGGATGCGGCGCCGCGCGACGCGAGGTTCTGCGCGAGCCAGGTCAGGGTGAGCCCCGAGTCGATGATGTCCTCGACGATGAGCACGTCGCGGCCCGAGAGGTCGGTGTCGAGGTCCTTCATGATGCGCACCACGCCGCTCGACTCGGTGCCCGAGCCGTAGGACGAGACGGCCATCCAGTCCATCTCGACGTCTATCCGCAGCTCGCGGGCCAGGTCGCTCACGACCATGACCGCGCCCTTGAGCACGCCGACGAGCAGCGGCAGGCGCCCCTCGTAGTCGCGCTCGATATCGCGCGAGAGCTCGGCGATGCGCTCGTGGATCTCTTCCTGCGTCAGCAGGATCTGACGGATTTCATCGGGGCAGTCGCTGGCGCGCATCCGGGTTACTCCTCATCGCTGTCGGTCGTTCCCGGGGCGCCGAACAGGATGCGGCCCTCGGCTCGCTCCACGCGGATCCCCGGCAGGTCGATCGGCCCCTGGCCGCGCCACTCCGTGGCGAGCGCCGACACCGCCATGGTGTGCGCGCGGGAGAGCGAGACGCCGAAGCCCTGCTCGGCGACGATGCGGCAGATGCGCTGGCGCAGCGCCGCGGGCTGCGTGACGAGGCCGCCCACGTCGAGCGTGACGCGCCCCTCCTCGTCGGTGTCGACGATCTCGTGCGCCCACTCGAGCGCGAGCGCGTCGAGCGTCTCCGCATCCTCGCGCAGCGTCGTGGCCGTGCGGGCCAGCGCGTTCGCGATGCCCGGGCCGAGCTCGGCCTCGAGCATCGGCATGACGGTCTTGCGCACGCGGACGCGCCGGTACGACTCGTCCTCGTTCATGGGATCGGACCAGGGCTCGAGCCCCTGATCCTCGCAGGCCTGGTGCGTCTCGGCGCGCTCGAGCCCGAGCAGCGGGCGCACGAGGTAGCCGTTCACCACGGCCATGCCGTGCAGCGACTTGCCGCCCGAGCCCCGGGCGAGGCCGAGCAGCACGGTCTCGGCCTGATCGTCGAGCGTGTGGCCGAGCACGATCCAGCTCGCGCCCTCGCGCTCCTTCACCCGGTCGATCGCGGCGTAGCGCGCCGCGCGGGCGGATGCCTCGGGGCCGGCGCCCTCGTCGATCACGCCGACCCGCTCGATCACGACCGGGTCGAGCCCGAGGTCGCGCGCCTGCCGCGCCGCGCGCTCCGCCTGCTCGGCGGATCCCGGCTGCAGCTGGTGGTCGACGATCACCGCTCCGGCGCGCAATCCGGCACGCGGCGCCTCGAAGGCCAGAGCGGCGGCGAGCGCCAACGAGTCAGGGCCGCCCGAGAGGGCGACGAGTACGAGGTCTCCCTCGACCGCAAACCCACGAAGCGCGTTGCGCACAGACCTTCGGATGTTTGCGACCGACGGCGTAAGGCGAGGTCGATCAGTCACGGACCAAGCCTATCCTTGCCTCAACCCTTCGGGCTACGTCGGCGGCCGAACAGCAGGAACGAAATCGGCCCGAGGAAGTTCACGAAGTTGCCGAGGAACCACGTCCACTTGCGCCCGCGCACCCGTTCCCTCGCCCGCGACACCAGTTCGAGCTGCGCGATCGCGAACAGCGTGACCTGCACGCCGGCGAGCACCGCGACGGTCGCCTGCGTGCCGTCGCCCAGCTTCTGCCACTCCTCGAGCGCCGTGCCGCGCTTCTTCCGCCGCTTCGCCATGTCCCATCCTCCCGTTCGCTCGTCCTTCGTACCCCTCCAGTCTGCGCCAGCTCGCTGATAGCCCGGTCGCCGCCCGCGCAGACAGGGAGGGCCGCCCCGGGCGCGTTAGCCTTATGGCGACGCATCCAATCGATCGAATCCCTGAAGGAGCAGTGTCTATGGGCGCCTACGACGTCGTCATCGAGATCCCCCGCGGCAGCCACAACAAGTACGAGGTCGACCACGAGACCGGTCGCGTCTACCTCGACCGCGTGCTGTTCACCCCGTTCGTCTACCCCGTCGACTACGGCTACTTCGAGCACACGCTCGCCGACGACGGCGACCCGCTCGACGCGCTTGTGCTGCTCGAGTACCCCGTCTTCCCCGGCGTGGGGCTCAAGGTGCGCCCCGTGGGCGTGCTCCGCATGTCGGACGAGGCCGGCGGCGACGACAAGATCCTCTGCGTGCCGCACAAGGACCCGCGCTTCGCGCACCTCCAGGAGCTCGAGGACGTTCCCGAGAACACGCGGGAGCAGCTCAAGCACTTCTTCGAGCACTACAAGGACCTCGAGCCCGGCAAGTGGGTCAAGGTGGATGCGTGGGGCACCGCGGCGGAGGCGGATGAGATCATCCAGCGCTCGATCGCGGCCTACCAGCCCGCCGAGTAGTCGTCTCGTACGAAGAACCGCGGTGACGCTTCGGCGTCACCGCGGTTCTTCGTCTCGGCCCTGCCTCGGTCGGTCCCCGCCGAGGTCGGCCCCACCCAGATCGGCCCTGCGCCGTTCGTCCGGGCGCCCGGGGGCTTCCCCGGCCGCCCGCCGCGGCACGTGCCTCGGCCTAGTAGTAGATGCCCCGGTTGGCGAGGTAGGCGCGCGGGTCGACGTATCCGCCCTGGACCACCTCGAAGTGGAGGTGGCAGCCGGTGGATGCGCCGGTCGTGCCCACGTAGCCGATCACGTCGCCGGCGCTGACGGACTGGCCGACGTAGACGTTCATGCCGCCCTCGGGCATGTGCGCGCTGTTGAACGTCGTGCCGTCGGAGGCCTGCACGGAGACCATGTAACCTGAGCCGCCGAACCAGCCGGCGAAGGTGACCGTGCCGGAGGTCACGGCGTGGATGGGCGCCCAGCATCCGCCCCCGCTGACGAGGTCGATGCCGTTGTGCATGCGGTAGTAGCCGTACACGGGGTGGAGTCGCATGCCGAAGGGGCTCGTCACCCAGGCTCCGGGCAGCGGGGCGTGCCAGCCGCTGGCGGTCGAACCGCCGCCACCGCCTCCACCACCGCCGCCGGTGTTGGTGCTGGGGGCGGAGCCGCCACCGCCGCCGCCTCCGCCGCCGCCGGAGTTGGTCTGCTGCTCCCGAGCCGCCGCCTCGGCCGCGGCCTGCGCTGCGGCGGCCGCCTCGGCGCGCTCCCGCTCGATGCGCTGGCGCTCGAGCTCGCGGAGCCGCTCGCCCTCCTGGTAATCGGCCTCGACCACGTCGCGATGCTCCATGAGGGGCACCAGCATGGCCTCGAGCTCGGCGCCCTGGTTGATCGCCTCGTCGCGCTTGGTCTGCAGGTCCTGCTGCGCGGCGACCGCCTCGTTGTAGGCGGCCTCGGCCGCGGCCTCGAGCACTTCGAGCTCGTCGAGCGCGGACTGAGCCTGTTCGCCGAGCTGCTCGGCGTTGTTCCGGGCGCTGACCGCGTTCTCGTACACGCCGCCGTTGTGCGTGCCGACCTTCGAGAGGGTCGACATGCCCATGAGGAAGCCGTCCGCGGAATCCGGCTCGGTGAGCAGCTGGATGGTGGGGTCGACGTTGACGCGGTTCGACATGGAAGCGGCGACCGCGCCGGCTTCCTGCTCGGCCGCGATCGCCGCTTCGTCCGCCTCGTCCGCCTGCTGCTGCAGGCTGTAGACGACGCCGGTCTGCTCGGTGGTCGCCTCGGAGGCCTGGGAGTACGCCTCGCCCTTCTGCTCGGCGACCTGCTCCGCCTCCGCGACCTGGGTCTTCAGCTGCGAGATCTGCCCGTTGATCTCCTCGATGAGCCGATTCTGCTCATCCACATCGCCCTGCGCGTCGACGACGTCGTCCCACGTGGCGTATTCATCGAGATCCTTCGCGCTGGCGAAGAAGGCCCCCTGGGTGACTAGGGCTGCGGTGACGAAGGCCACCACGCCGGCCCGAAAGCCGAAACGCCTGGTGGGACCCCGCTTCTCGCTGGTCGAAGTCATCCAATCCTCTCTTCCGGACGCTCTGGGTCATGAGCTCCGTCAATGTGCACGCGTCACGCGAGCCACTTCAATAACATCGGCAACGCTAGTCACTGTGTTGCGACTGTGCAACGATGTTCACAGCTTTCCCAGACGGCGTGTTCGTTGGAACCACGCGGAACCGGAGGCGTTCGGAGGGTACTGGCAGAAAATTTCCACACTTTTTTGCCCCTCGAGTTGCAAGCTGTTCTGGTTTCCTCCTAAGCTCTACTCTTGGCAGTCAGCACGACGGCCTAACTCGGCCCCATCGTCTAGTGGCCTAGGACACTGGCCTTTCACGCCGGCAACACGGGTTCGAATCCCGTTGGGGTCACGTTGGAGCCGAGTGGCACCAGAGCCGAGTAGCTGGTACTGTTGGATGTCTGTGAAAAACGAATATGGCCCTGTAGCGCAGTTGGTTAGCGCGCCGCCCTGTCACGGCGGAGGTCGCGGGTTCAAGTCCCGTCAGGGTCGCGAGTGCGACGCCCTTGTCGAAAGATGAGGGCGTTTCATCTCGGAGGAGTTATCCCTTCTCTGGCTCTGTAGCTCAGTTGGTAGAGCGTTCGACTGAAAATCGAAAGGTCACCGGATCGACGCCGGTCGGAGCCACCACTTCCCCCGCACAGCCCCGCTGCTGCGGGGGTTCCTCGTTTTCCGGGCCGCGGCATCCGTGTTTGCGGCGTCCGGCCGGCTTGCTGGTGTGTGGCGACAGATGCGTCGAAGTCTGCGGTTATGCGGGCGCGATAACCGCAGACTTCGACGCATCTGGGGGGCGCCGACGGCGCACTGGGCGTACTCGGCCGTCAGGTCGGCGACGCTCAGGCTGAGGCGCGCCCGCTCGCGCCAGACGCTCACGCGGAATCCGGAAGTCCGGGACCCTGGGTCCGGAATCAGTGCCCCGGGACGCGGAACCCCCGGGCCTGGGGTCCGCGCCCGGAACCCGGAACCCGGAACCCACGACCGAAGGCCCAGGACCCAAGGGCCGAGACCCGGGGACCGGGGAACCGAGCGGCCGGAGGCCGAGGAACCGAGCGGCCGAGGCCAAGGGCCGAGGACCGAGGACGAGTCCGAGTCCGAGTCCGAATCCGAATCCGAATCCGAGAGCAACGAGTAAGACCCACCCCGGGATACCGTTCCCGACAAACCGGATGTGAGGGTGCTGCGGATGTGAGACTGGTGCAGGGTTACGGGGCTCCGAAACCTGCGTTTCCCTCATATCCACGGAGGTGAAGCGCTTTCGCCTCACATGCGTGGATATTGAGGACATTCCTCTCCTATCAGCGGCAGCCGCATAGTCGACCGCGCGGCGCGCGGCAGCACGCCGACCATGGGCTCTTCGGCAGTGCCGCTACTCGAGAAGCCCCGGTGCTGGTCTCCTACGATCCGCGGCATCCATCACGAGCCGTGATCGATACCTTTTATTACCGGGGCGGTGCGCTCAAGGTCGTCGGCGCTGTCGGGCTGGGGATCGCGCTCCTCCAAGCGCTCTTCACACTGCTGCTCGCATAGTCATCGCCGCACCAGCACCAGCACCAGCACCAGCACCAGCACCAGCAGTCGCAAAACACGGCCTCGTGTTGCCGACGAATGCCACCGACGAATGCGGCAGGCGAATGCCGCCGCCGAATGCGGCCAACCACGGACCCGCTAGCCGCGGGCGGCGAGCACCTCGTCGGCAGCGCGGTAGCCCGAGGAGATCGCGCCATCCATGTAGCCGTTCCACACGCTCGCGGTCTCGGTGCCCGCCCAGTGGATGCGGCCGACCGGCTCCCGCCAGCCGCGCTCGCCGTATTCGATCCACGTGCCGGGCACGGGGTTCGCCGCGTAGCCGCCGCCCGCGAACGCATCCTCGTTCCATATCTTCTCGACGTACTCGACCGGCTCGGCCGCGTCCTCGCCGAACACGCGCTTCAGCAGGTCGAGCACCTCCGCACGGCGGGCGGCCCCGTCGAGCGCCGCCCAGCGGCGCAGCCGGTCGGCGTAGACGAAGCACACCAGCACCCCGGTCGACGCATCCTGCGGCGAGTTGTCGAAGACCACGCCCACCGCGGGATCGCCGTACGCCGACACCTCGCCCGACAGCCCCCGCTCGCGCCAGAACGGCGTCGGGTACGCCACGTGGATCTTCGCGACATCCCCCATCGGGCTCTTCGCCCACCACCGCACCCGCGCGTCCGGCAGCCGCGGCGAGAACCGCACCTTCGCGGCGGCGCTGGGCGGCAGCGCGAAGACCACCCGGTCGGCGACGACGGCGCCCCGCGAGGTCTCGAGCGTCACGGCGTCGCCGTCCTGCTCGATCCGCGTCACCTCGCAGCCCAGTCGCACGCGCTCGCCCAGCAGCTCCGCGATCCGCAGCGCGGGCGCCTGCGCGCCCGCGACGAAGCGGCTGTCCTGCGCGCAGTCCTCCACCTCCATCAGCTGCTCGAAGCTGCCGGCCGAGGCGACGTAGAAGAGCAGATGCAGCATCGAGATGTCCCGCGGCTCGACCGTCCACACGCCCTGCACCGCGAGCGCGAGGCGCAGCCGGGCGTCCTCGTCCGGCACGGTGCGCTCGAAGTAGGAGTGCGCGGTCTCGCTGTCGAGGTCCTCGGCGTTCGGCGTCGCGGCCGGGTTCTCGAGATCCACCGTGGTCGCGAGCGCGTCGATGCGCGCCGTGGCGCGGATGTACTCGTCCATGCCCGGCCCGTCCTCGGGCCCGGCGATCGTGAAGTGGCGGACGGCGCCGTCGTGCCACAGCTCGACGTTGGCCCCGTCGGCGTACGTGGGGAAGGTCTCGACGCCGAAGCGCTCGGCGAGCCCGAGCAGGCGATGCTGCGTGGGCCCGGCCCACTGCCCGCCGTGATCCACCGGCGTGCCGTCCGCGAGGGCACCCGTGAAGATGCGGCCGCCCACGCGGTCCGCCGCCTCGAGCACGAGCACCTCCTCCCCCGCGTCGTGGAGCTTCAGGGCCGCGGAGAGGCCGGCGTATCCGGCCCCGACCACCGCCACCGCGGTTCGTTCGGGCATCGGCGCTGAGGAAGGAGTTGAGGCAGGCACGCGCGCAAGTATAGCCAGGGGCCGGCCCGACTTCAGAAATGCTGCATCGCCGATTCATCAATTTGATATACCACGACGATCGTGGAAAACTCACTGCTTCATGGACACCATGTACGAAGACGAACTCGAACAGCGCCTCGAACGGCTCGAGTCTCCGGGCGGTGGTGGCATGATGCAGCGGGATCTCCCGTGGCTCGATCTGCTGCTCGCCGTCGGCGGGCTCGTCGTGGTGTCCGGGCTGCTCCTGGTGTGGAGCTTCGCCTGATGGAGAGCATCCGCACCGACAGCATCAAGGCCGAGAAGGTCCCCGAGGACGCCACGCTCAACGAGCTCCCGCTGCTGCCCCGCGAGCGCATCTGGGGGTTCTGGGACCACAGCGCGGTCAACGCCGGTCTCGCCATCGCCACCTGGGCCTTCCTCCAGGGCGCCACGGTCGCCTACTACGTGGGCGCCGTCGAGGCCATCACCAGCGTCGTGATCGGCTACGGCGTCGCGGTGCTGCTCGTCGCACTCTCCCCCGTGCTCGCCTCCGCCAAGTACGGGGTCGAGCAGTTCGTGATGCTGCGCAGCATCTTCGGCGCCCACGGCGCACGCATCGTCCTGGTGGGCATGTCCACCATCTTCGCCGCCGCGTGGACCGCAATCCTCTCGATCATGCTCGGCCACGGCGTCGTGAACATCCTCAACAGCGCCTTCGGCCTCGAGCTCAGCAAGACCGGCATGGCGGTGAGCATCGTCGCGCTCATCACGGTGCTCGCGTCCTGGCTCGCACTCACCCGCGGGCCGATCTCGGTGGAACGTGTGAGCAAGGTCGTGGCGCCCGCGCTGCTCATCGTGCTCGTCGTCCTCACCGTGCTGATCTTCACGAACCTGAGCTGGGAGGAGCTCACCGCGATCCCGCCCCTCGACCCCGAGGAGAACCCGCACGTGAGCTTCATGCTCGCGATCGAGCTCGGCATCGCCGGCGGATTCGCCTGGTGGCCGAACATGGGCAACCTCGCCCGGCTCACCCGCAACCCGCGGGCCGCGTTCTGGCCCAACTGGATCGGCATCTTCTTCGCCTCGGTGTTCGCCGCGGTGGTCGGCGCCTTCGCCGCGCTCGCCCTCAACCTCACCGAGCCCACCGACTGGTTCATCCCCCTCGCCGGCACCGCGTTCGGCATCGTCTGCCTCGTCGTGATCGCCGGCGCCAACATCACCGCGATCCTCTCGCAGGGCTACGGCTCGATGGTGGCGCTGCGCAGCGGCGGCGGCAAGTTCTTCGGCCGCATCTCGTGGCCGCTCATGGGCGTATTCATCCTGGGCCCCGCCGCGATCCTCGTGTTCTTCCCGGACGCGCTCTACAACAACTACGACCGCTTCCTCTCCTGGGGCGCCATCTTCGTCGCGCCCCTCACCGGCATCGGCATCGCCGACTACTTCCTGCTGCGTCGGGCGCGGGTGAGGGTGCGGGAGCTCTACAAGCCCATCGGCGAATCCGCGTTCACCTACTGGCACGGCTACAACCCCGTGGCTTTCATCGCCCTCGCCGCCGGCGCCGTGGTCTACACGCTGCTGCTGCACCCGATCACCTACGAGCCCTCGGCCTGGTTCCCCTACCTCACGGCCTCGATGCCCTCCTGCATCGTCGGCGCCGTGGTCTACATCGTGCTCACCAAGCTGTTCACGCAGCGGATGGGGCTGGGCGGATACCGGCTGGACGTGCCCGCCTCGACCGGGCTCGTCAACCTCCCGCAGAAGCACCTGACCGACTAGAAGGCTCCACGGCGGACGCGCGCACGCCGCGGTGGTCGTCAGGCCACCGCGGCTTTCGGCTCGCGCCATCGGCATCGGCATCACCCGGCGCCGATGACATCCGGCGACACAAACCGAAACACATCGTCGTCGAAATGCCGTCCGCCACTACACTGCTCTGGTCCGCTCACACTTTTCAGGAATTGAGGCAGCCACGTGAGGAACCGAAAGACGATGGCGGCCGGCGCGCTCGCCGTCACCGCCCTGGCGCTCACGGCGTGCTTCGCCGATCCCACCACGGGCGGCGCGCCCGCCGAGTCCTCAGGCGGCCTCGACGTGACCCCCGAGATCGAGAGCATCCGGGAGCTCGTACCCGACGAGCTCATCGAGCAGGGATACATCGACGTCGGCTATCAGAACACCGCGGGGCTCCCGTACGGCGAGATCGGCGAAGACGGCCAGGACCGGGGCCTCTCCGTGGACCTCGCGAACAAGCTCGGCGAGGTGTTCGGCCTGGAGGTTCGTGGCAACGGCGTCGACTTCGCCCAGCTCATCCCCGGCCTGGAGGCCGGCCGCTACGACCTCGTGACGAACATCACCACCGACACCCCCGACCGGCGCGAGATCGTCGACTACGTCGACGTCATGTTCGGAGAGCCGTCCTCGCTGGTCGTTCTCGCCGAGAGCGAGCATCAGGGGATCGAGCTCTCCGATGCCTGCGGCCTCACCGTCGGCGTCGACACCGGCTCGAGCCAGGAGGAGCAGGTCAACGAGGCCTCGGACGCCTGCGTGGAAGCCGGAGACTCCGCTATCGAGGTGCAGGCGTTCCAGGGCATCCCGGACATGATCCTCGCGCTCAAGAGCGGCCGCTCGGACGCGGTCTTCCTCTCCATGGGCGCCTCACGCTACACCGCGAGCCAGGACGAGTCGCTCGCCCTGTCGACCACCGGCACCGAGCTGGTAGAGCTGAACGGCGTCCTCACGCCCAAGGACGACGGCCTCAAGGAGGCCGTCCGCGCGGCGATGCTCTACCTGCTCGAATCGGGCGAGTGGCCCGCGATGCTCGACGAGTACGGCCTCGGCGACCTCGCGCCCACGCCGGAAGTGATCAACAACGACGAGGCCGACTACACGGCGCTACTCGAGGCCGCGCAGGCGGAGCGCGAGGGTTGATGAGCGCTCAGGGCAGCGCCGCGCAGAAGGAGGGCGCCGACCTCGTAATCGTCCCGCGCCGCCATGTGGGGCGCCGGATCGTCAGCGTCCTCGTGCTCGTCGCGGTCGCGCTCATGGTCGTCTCGATGGCCACGAACGAGCGCTTCCAATGGGACGTGATCGTCCACTACTTCACCTCCTGGTCGGTCCTCGCCGGCCTCTGGAACACCGTGCTGCTCACGGTCCTCTCGATGCTGATCGCGATCGTGCTCGGCGTCATCGCCGCGCTGATGCGGCAGTCCTCCTCCTGGGTGCTGCGGGGCGTGAGCGCCGCGTACCTCTGGGTGTTCCGCGGCACTCCCCTGCTCGTGCAGGTCATCCTGCTCTTCAACATCTCGGCGCTCTACCCGACCATCGCGTTCGGCATCCCGTTCACGCCGCTGCAGATGGCGCCGATCGACGTCAACGCCCTGATCACGCCGTTCATGGTCGGCGTCATCGCCCTCGGCGTCAACGAGGGCGCGTACATGGCCGAGATCATCCGCGGCGGCATCCTCTCAGTGCCCGCCGGACAGGTGCAGGCCGCCCAGGCGCTGGGCATGACGCCGGCGCGGATCTTCCGCCGGATCGTCCTCCCCCAGGCCATCCGCACGATCCTGCCGCCGACCGGCAACCAGGTGATCTCCATGCTGAAGGCCACCTCGCTCGTCTCGGTGATCGCCTTCCCCGACCTGCTCTACTCCGTGCAGGCCGTGTACTCCCGCACGTTCGAGACGATCCCGCTGCTGCTCGTCGCCACCATCTGGTACCTCATCATCACGACGATCCTGATGATCGGCCAGCACTTCATCGAACGCCACTACGACCGCAGCGATCGCAGCCAGCGCCGGCGGCGCCCCATCCGGGTGGGCAACGAAGGGACCGCATGATGAGTGACGCACTCGCCATCCACGCCACCGGCGTGGTGAAGAAGTACGGCGGCACCACGGTGCTCCAGGGCATCGACCTCGACGTGCGGGCCGGCGAGGTCGTGTGCGTCATCGGGCCGTCCGGCTCCGGGAAGAGCACGCTCCTGCGCTGCATCAACCACCTGGAGTCGATCGACGGCGGCGCCATCTCCGTGCTGGGGAACCGCATCGGCTACCGCCAGAACGGCAGCCGGCTCTACGAGCTGCCCGAGCGCCTCATCGCCCGGAGCCGCCTGAAGATCGGCATGGTCTTCCAGCAGTTCAACCTGTTCCCGCACATGTCGGTGCTCGAGAACATCGTCGAGGCTCCGATCGGCGTGCTCGGCCTCTCCAAGCGCGAGGCCACCGAGCGCGCCCGCGCGCTGCTCGAGCGGGTGGGCCTCGGGGATCGCTCCACGGCGTTCCCCGGCGAGCTGTCGGGCGGCCAGCAGCAGCGCGTGGCGATCGCCCGGGCGCTCGCGATGCAGCCCGAGATCATGCTCTTCGACGAGCCGACCTCGGCCCTCGACCCCGAGATGGTGCACGAGGTGCTCGACGTCATGCGCGGGCTCGCGAAGGACGGCATGACCATGGTGATCGTCACCCACGAGCTGGGATTCGCCCGCGAGGCGGCCGACCGCATCGTGGTGATGGACGACGGCCGCGTGATCGAAGAGGGCACGTACGCCCAGCTGACGGAGAACCCGCAGCACGACCGGACCCGGGCATTCCTCTCGCGAGTGCTCTGACCACCTTCCCCGTACGCAGCGAAAAGGAGTTCCATGCGCATCCTCGGCGCCGGTGACATGATCTTTGGCGGACGCAAGCTCCGGGAGCGGTTCGACCCCCGCGTGCTCGAGCTGCTCGACGGCGCCGACCTGGTGTTCGCGAACGCCGAGTTCACGATCCCCCGGCCGAGCACCCCGGCCTATCCGGAGGGGTACACCCTCGGCACGCACCGCTGGGCCGCCGCCGAGCTCCGCTCGCTCGGCATCGAGCTCGTCTCCGGCGCGAACAACCACACCGGCGACTACGGGCACCTCGGCGTCCTCGACACGATCGACGCGTTCGCGGCAGAGGGCATCGAGCTGGCGGGCGTCGGCAGGTCGCTGGCCGAGGCGCGGTCGGCGACCTACGCGGATTCGCCCCACGGCCGCGTGGGCCTCGTCGCAACCTCCACCACGGGCGCGGACGGGTTCCGCGCCGCGGACGCCGGCCGCAAGGTCGCGGCCCGGCCCGGGCTGAACCCGCTGCGATGGTCGGCGCGCTACGAGCTGACCGACGAGCAGTTCGAGCAGGTCCTCGCGATCCAGCGGGCGCTCGGCATCGACGCCACCCACCGGGAGACCGACCGCATCGAGATCCGCGAGAATCTGGACCCGGACCGGACGTCGTTCGGCGGCGCGAGCCTGCGCCGGGCGGAGCAGGCGAGGGTGCGCTTCGACGTGCACCGCCAGGACCTCGAGGAGATCTGCGCGGCCATCGAGGACGCCACCGCGACCGCGGACGTAGTGCTCGTCAGCATGCACGCGCACGAGGGCGAGGACGAGGGCTGGTACTCGGAGCAGCCGGCCGAGTTCCTCGTCGAGGCCGCGCACGCGATGGTCGAGGCCGGCGCGAGCGCCGTGTTCGGGCACGGTCCCCACATGCTCCGCGGCATCGAGGTGCACCGGGGCGCGCCGATCTTCTACTCGCTCAACGGGCTGACCTTCGACCTCGAGACCGGCCCGCTGATGCCCGCCGAGATGCTCGAGAAGTACGGGCATCCGACCACCGCCTTCCCCTCCCGGCTGCACCTGGGCCGCCGGTACGGCGCCGACGGGCAGCCCGTGGGGTTCTCGAGCGAGGCGCGGTTCTCCGACGGCCTGCTCGCCGAGCTCGAGTTCGCGGAGGGCCGCCTCCCGACCGCCATCCGCCTCCATCCCATCGACATGCGGCTCGGCGCCGACACCCTCGGCGAGCGCGGTATGCCCCGCCTCGCCGCAGGCGAGGACGCGACGCGCATCCTGGGCGACGTGCTCCGCATGAGCAAGCCCTTCGGCACCGAGATCGCGGTGCGAGGCGACATCGGGACCATCGACTGACCGTCCCAGGCTCAGGGCGCGCGGGCTGAGCGCCCGCCGGGGGCTGAGCGTCGCCGGGCGCAGATGCGTCGCAGTCTGCTGTTTCGCGGGGCCGATAACAGCAGACTGCGACGCATCTGTCACGCCTGGGCGCTTAGCCGGGCGGCCACCGCACCTCGGCCCCTACCGGGCGGCCTCGAGGTCAGCGTGCGGCGGTAGTGCAGCAGCTCGACCTCGTCGCCCGAGGGCGCGAGGTCCGCGCCCCGGCCCGACGGCCGGAAACCCGATCGCTCGAGCACTCGGCGGGATGCGGCGTTCCCCGGCACGGTCCGCGCCGCGAGCTCGGCGAAGCCGCTGCGGCGCGCGAACTCCTCCGCGAGCGCCAGCGCGGCTTCCGCGAGCCGCCGCCCGCGGTGGTCCGGATGCACCCAGAAGCCGACCTCGATCGCGTCCCCCTCCGCGCCGAACAGCACCAGGCTGCCGGCGAACGCATCCGTGCCCGGATCGGCGATCGCGAGCACCGCGAGGTCGCCCCGCGCCAGGCCCTCGCGGATCGCGCCGTCGATGAGCGCCGCCGCCGACGCCTCGGTGTACTCCGGCTCCGGCAGGTGCGCGTAGGCGCGCACGGCCGGGTCCCCCGCGCCGGCCGCGTAGGCGCCCGCATCCTCCCGGCGCATCGCGCGCAGCCGCACCCGTTCGCGCTCGAGCGGCAGCATCCCTGCATCCAACATACGATTAACCTAACATCGTTCGGATACAGCGAGGCGCGAGCCATCGGCAACGCCCCGAACCGGCATGACGCAGGCCCGCACCCGATCCCGCGCGCATCGCCGCGCCGGCAGTCCGTCCGCGTCGCCTACCGGAGGGCGATCTCGAGCAGCAGATCGTCCTCGGCGGCGGGATCGCCGCGCCCGTCGGTCTCGTTCGTGAGCACCCACAGCGCGCCGTCGGGCGCGACCGTCACGTCGCGGAGCCGTCCGTACTCGCCCACGAGATGCTCCCGCGCCGAGCCGAGGTCGTCGAGCGGCACCTCGCGCAGCCGCTCGCCGCGGAGGTTCCCGATGTAGACGCTGCCCGCCGCGATCGCGATGCCGCTCGGGCTCGCGTCGGCGGGCGCCCACTGCTGCACGGGGTCGACGTAGGCCTCGTCCCCGGCCGCACCCTCCACCTCCGGCCAGCCGTAGTTGCCGCCGGGCTCGATGACGTTGAGCTCGTCCCAGGCGTCCTGGCCGAATTCGCTCGCGAGCATCGTGCCGTCCTCGGCCCAGGCGATGCCCTGCGGGTTGCGGTGCCCGTAGCTGTAGACGTAGGAGCCCTCGAAGGGATTGTCGGCGGGCACCTCGCCCTCGGGTGTGAGGCGCAGGATCTTGCCCGCGAGCGAGTCGAGGTCCTGCGCGGCCGGGCGGTCGCCCGCATCGCCCGTCGTGGCGTAGAGCATGCCGTCGGGGCCGAAGTCGATGCGCCCGCCGTTGTGCGTGGCCGCCGCCGGGATGCCGTCGAGGAGCGTCTCGCCCGCGCCGAGCGCGAGCGCGCCAGGTTCGCCCTCGAGCTCGTAGCGCTCGATGCGGTTCTCGCCCGCCCCGGTGCTGTAGACGTAGAGATGCCCCTCGTGCGCGGCGATGCCCAGCAGGCCGCCCTCGCCGGCGGCCTCCACGCCGGGGACGACGCCGACCTCGTGCGTCCCGCCGTCGGCGCCGAGCTCGAGGATGCGCGCCGTGTCGCGCTCCGCGATCAACGCGGTCTCGCCGTGGAAGGCGATCGACCAAGGGGCTTCGAGTCCCTGCGCGAGCACGGTCGGCTCGCCGAGGCCGGAGGGCGCCCCGACCTCCGCGGACTGCGACGGCATCGGCCCCGACGACCCGGATGCGCCCTCGCCGCCCGGCGCCGCGTCCTGCGCGCAGGATGCGAGCAGCACCGCCGCCGCGACCGCGAGCGCCGCAGCCGCTCTTCTCCCAGCCATCCTCCCCACCCTTCGTCGCGCGCCGGCACGGGATGCGCCGCCCGCCGACGCCGCGTTCGGCGCTTCATCCTGCCTTCAACCCTGCCACCGGCGGCGCCGTCGGGCAAGGGCGGCGAACCCGCCGCGGATCCCGGTTGCGCCGAACCTCCGCGATCGCGTAAGTTACTCAACGTAACTTACGAAAAGTAAGTTCTGGGCGTCCGGCTCGACGAGCACGCGCGGCGCCCACCGGCAGAGAAAGGGACACCCGAATGGCAGAGACATTGGACGGCCGGCGCGTGCTGGTCATCGGCGGCGCGAAATTCCTCGGCGAGGCCGTGGCCCGAGCCGCGGCCGATCGCGGCGCGCGCGTCGTCATCGGCGCCCGCGACGACGACCGCGCCGCCCGGCTCGCGGCGGAGCTGCCCGACGCGACGTCGGTGCATCTCGACCTGACGGACGAGGAGGGCATCCGCGCGGCAGCCGAGAAACTCGGCGCCGTCGACCACATCGTGATCACCGCCTCGGCGCACCACAACGTGCCCGTCGCCGAGCTCGAGCGCGACGGCATCGCCGGCGCCTTCGAGGCCAAGGTGGTCGGGCCGATGCTCGTCGCCAAGCACTTCGCGGCGTCGATGCCCGAGACCGGATCCATCCTCCTGTTCTCGGGCTCGGCGGCGTGGAACCCCGCCCCCGGCCTCACGGTCATGGGCGTCAGCAACGGCGCCGTCTCGTTCCTCGCGAGCCACCTCGCCAAGGAACTCGCGCCACTGCGCGTGAACGCGATCTCGCCCGGCGTCACCGACTCCGGCACGTGGGACGGCCTCGACGCCGCCTCGCGCGGCGCGATGTACGAGCAGGCGGCCGAGAGCAGCCTCGCCGGCCGCGTCGGCGCCCCGCAGGACGTCGCGGATGCGGCGATCTGGCTGCTGACCGCCCCCTACGTGTCTGGCGAGACCGTGCACGTCGACGGCGGCGCCCGCCACGCCTGACCCTGCGGCCCCGCCCGCACCAGCCATCACCGACCACCCCATCCACCACTGAGGAGATCCATGTCGCGCATCGCCGTGATCTACTACTCGTCCACCGGCTCGACCTACCGCATCGCCGAGGCCTTCGTCGAAGGCGCCGCGGAGGCCGGCGCCGAGGTCCGCCTGCGCCGCGCCGGAGAGCTCGCCCCGCAGGGCGTCATCGACGCGAACGAAGCCTGGTCCTCGCACCTCGCCGAGACCCGGCACATCGAGGTCGCGACGCCCGAGGACCTCGTCTGGGCCGACGGCTTCGCGCTCGGCGCGCCCACGCGCTTCGGCCAGCCCGCCTCGCAGCTCAAGCAGTTCATCGACACCACGAGCGGCCCGTGGGCCGCGGGACAGCTCGCCGGCAAGCCCGCGTCGGCGTTCACCTCCACCACCGAGCGCCACGGCGGCCAGGAGTCGACGCTGCTCTCGCTCCACCACACCCTGTTCCACTGGGGCTCGGTGATCGTGCCGACCGGCTACGTCGACTACCAGCTCTCGCACGCCGCAGGCGGCAATCCCTACGGCGTGAGCGCGATCACCGGCGACGGCGCACCCGACGAGCACGTGCTGGCGCTCGCCCGGTTCCAGGGCCGGCGCCTCGCGGAGCTCGCAGACGCGCTCAAGCCCGCAGAAGCCGCACTGGCGTAGACGCGAACGGCCAGGGGCCCGGGCATCGATCGGATCGATGCCCGGGCCCCTGGCCATTCCCGGCCCGAGACGGACCCGCCGGGGCGGACCCGCGCCGCTACGGGGCGGGGTTGATCACCCGGCCCCACGTGCTCTTGTTGCCCCAGATGTTCTGGCGGAGCCCCTCGAGCTGCAGCACCTGGGTGTGGTCGACGAAGAGGTTGACCTCGTTGCCGTAGTTCTTGATGTACCACTCGAAGACGGGGCCGTCGGCGGCCTCGAACATCACGTTCTCAAGGCCGAGGCCGTTGATGATGGATGCGGCCGCGCCGGTGTTCCACTCGCCCACGTTCTCGGTGATGCCCTCCGACTCGATCATGATGATCGAGGCGCCGGCGTCGAGCGCCTTCCGGCCGCGGTCGACGAGGTCGCCGATGTCCTTGGCGCTCTCGGCCGCGAGCTCGGCCTCGCCCGAGTCGCCGCCGGAGCCGATCTGGATGCCCAGCTCAGGCTTGGCCTTGAGGCCGGCCTTGACGACCTTCTCGACGAGCCGCTGCAGGCCGGAGGTGTTGAGCATGATGAAGCCGGTGGAGATCTCGATGACGTCGAAGCCGACCTCCTTGGCCTCCTTGAGATACTGGTCGACCGCGTCGTCGCCGTAGCGGAGCACGGTCTCGATCCAGCCGCCCGAGGAGACGTAGGCGCCGTGCTCGTGCGCGATCTCGCTGAACCTGCGCACCTGCTCGACGGGGATGAGCGAGAACGAGCCGCCGGCCCACTTGATGCCGTCGACCCACTGGCCGGCCACGTCGAAGACGTCCTGCAGGTGCCGGGTGCCGAAGGTGTCGTAGTAGGGGGCGCGCACCTCGGTCATGCCGAAGGTGCGGGGCTTCTGCGGCCGGTAGGCGCGGGGGACGAAGTTGAACGAGACGTCGTGCGGGACTGCGTTGGTCATGGGTGATTCCCTTTCTTTCGTGATTCGGATCAGTGCTCGCGCGCGGCGGAGACCCGCGCCAGCGCGGCTGTGAGGTCGGCGACGTCGCGATGTTCGAGGTCCTGGACGATCTCGGCGATCTCGTCGCGCAGCGCCTCGGAGGCGAAGGGCGCAGCGAGCGCGTCGAACTTCGAGCGCGCGGCGCCCCAGTCGAGCGGGTTGTCGTGGAAGCCGTGGTAGGTGTCGCGGGTCGCGCGCAGCACGGTGCCGTCGGTCAGCACCACCTCGAGATCGGCGGGCATGTGGTCGGGGAAGCGCGCCGAGAACTCGTCCTTCGGGGCGATCTCGACCTTGGCCATCAGGCGCTGCACGTCCTCGGCGACGATGCGCTCCGGCTCGTACTGCTCGGGGTTCAGCCGCCCGTCGAGCAGCACGACCGCGACCATCCAGGGCAGCGAGTGATCCGCCTCCTCCTTCGTGCGAATGCTGCGCTTATCCCCCTCCTCGCCGCCGCCGATGATCGAGTAGGCGACGTCGAAGGTGTCCAGGCACACCCGCTCGATGGCGGCGGCGTCGAAGCCCGCCTGCTCGCGGATGTCCTGCGCGGCGTCCAGCGCCGACTGCGAGTGGATCTCGGCGTTGTGCTTCTTGATGATCGTGCGCAGCACGCTCTCGAGGTCCTCCCCCGACCAGTCGAGCTCGAAGTCGCCGGCGATGGAGTCCTTGAACCCCTTGTTGCCCTCGAAGACCGCCTCGGGGCCAGTGATGCCGCGGGAGGCGAGGAGCGCGGCGAAGACGCCCTCCTTCGAGACGTGGGGGTAGGCGAGCCCCTTCCAGTGGCTGAGATTGCCGGTGCGGGTGACGCGCAGCGCCGCGTTCGCGGTGCCGGCGATCGCGACGGCGTTCGCGATCTGCTCCGCGGGCAGGCGCATCGCCTTCGCGGCGGCCGCGGCGGCGGCGAAAGCGCCCTGCGTCGTGTGGTCGAAGCCCTTGGCGCGCACCGGCGCGACGTCCGAGAGGCGCGTGTGCACCTGGTACGCCACCGCGAGGGCCGTGAGCAGCTCGGCGCCGGAGGCGTCGACGCTCTCGGCCGCGGCGAGCACGGCACCGAGGTTGTCGGAGGGGTGGTTGGTCTCGCCCTTCGCGAGGTACGAATCCATGAAGTCGAGGTAGCGGCTCAGCGCGCTGTTGTAGAACGCGGCGCGCTCGGGGCTCGTGCGGCCGCCGCCGATCAGCGTGGCGCTCGGGGTCCCGCCCAGGTCGTCGAGCAGTCCGCGGATGGCCACGATCGGCTCGGCGTCGAGCGCGCCGATCGCGACGCCGAGGGTGTCGAGCACCCGGATCTTGAGCTGCTCGAGCGCCTCGGGGCTGAGCGTCTCCCAGCTCGCCTCGGCGACGAATCCGGCGAGGTCTTGCACTTCGGTCACGGGATCTCCAATCCGTCGGAACAACTTAGGTTCACCTAACACTTCACACCCGATTTATCTCGACGTCAAGATACTTTTCTGTGAGGTCGGTGACCACCGACGGCGTCGGGAAACTCGAAAGCGGCGCGCACCGTCCGGTGCGCGCCGCTCGTCTCGCAGGCCTAGTAGTACTCGCCGTGGCGGTAGTCCCAGCTGTTGAAGCAGGCCGAGAGGTTCATCATGATGCGGTCGATGTCGAGCCCCTTGCGGATCACCGTCGGGGCCGGCACGACCGAGCGCTTGCCGCCCTGCTCGGGCACGAGCGCTCCCCTGCCGTCCACGAACGACACCATCACGCCCTGCTCGTACCGGGTCTCCGACGTGGCCTCCGGCTGGATCGAGCGCACGTACTCGTCGCCCTCGATCACAAGGTCGGCCTCGGCGGCGATCGCCTCGCCGATCCCCTCGACGACGCCGCGGTTGCCCTGCCCGGAGGGGTTCGCGGAGCTCGCGAAGGTCAGCCCCCGCCCCGCATCCCAGCGCGAGCGCGCGAGCAGCTCGCCGGGCGTGCCGAACTTGATGATGAAGCAGCTCGTGCCGCGCCCGTCCATGACGAGCTCGGCGGAGCCGTCGTCCGGGATGAGGGCCCGCCCCTCCTCGCTCCACGGCAGGATGCAGCCCATGAGGATGTCCTGCTCCCAGTGCAGCCGGTAGAACTCCTCGATCTCGGGCGTGAGCCGGGCGAGCGTGCGCAGCTGCTCCATCGAACCGCAGAGCACGACGCCGGGCTTGTTGCGGGCGCGGCCCTTGACCCGGAACTTGCGCTCGAGCCCCTCGTGATCGGCGGCGAGGATGATGTATCCGACCTTCGTCGGGCACACGACGATGCCGCCGCCCTTCGCGAGGATCGCGTCGGCCTCCTCCTGCAATCCGCCGTTCCACTGCACGCGTTCTGCGGCCATTCGCCGTCTCCGATCTCGAGAATTAAGTTAGGTCAGCCTTACTATCTTGCGGCCGAATGCGGGGGATGGCAAGGGCCGGTCGGGCTACTGCTGCGCGGCGAGGTCCACGATCTCGAACTCGAGCAGCTGGGCGCCGGTCGCGACGCCCCCGCCCTTGCCGCCGTGCGGGCCCCGATCGCGCTGCCAGGCCTGGAAGTCCTCCTCGCTGGCCCAGGTCGTCACGATGAAGTAGCGGTCCTCGCCCACGACGGGGCGGAGCATCTGGAACCCCTCGAATCCGGGGGCCGAGTCCACGGCGTGCTGCCGGGCGGCGAACCGCTTCTCGAGCTCGGAGCCGGCGCCTTCGGGGACGCTGATCGCGTTGATCTTCACTACGGACATGGGGTTCCTTTCGTCGGAGGCGGGTTCTTTCGGGGCGCCGTGGAGCGCATGCCGATGCGTGTCGTCCGGGCGACCCCGTGCAACGGCCGCGGCGATGGAGGCGCCGGGCGGGCCGCTCCCCGAGACATACCAGAACGGCCTCACGATCGACCGCGAGCCGCGGCCGGCCTCCGCAGGGCCGAGAACCGCCCCGTGGGCGTCTCACGAGCATCCCTGCTGCAGCTTCGCTTCGCTCCGCACCCTGCCCCGGGCCGTCGATGCCGCGTCCTCGCCTTGCCGCAGGCCGCATCCGACCGTCCCGCCGCCGATCGAGACGGCGCACTCACAGCGAGATCCCGCGCTTCCCCGCCTCCCGCTCGATACGCTCGGCTCGTGAAAGCATCCTCTCCCGCGCATTCCCCGAACGACGCTCTGCCAGTCGACGAGCTCGCCTCGAGCATCCTCACCGCCGCCGCGCAGCGGAAGTTCCGCGAAGCCGTCGCGTACCTCGCGGAGGCCGGTCCCGAGGACTTCCGCGATCGCTATCCCGACCTCGACGACTCGTTCTCCGACGACGGCCCGCGCGAGATCGACATCCTGATCGGCGTCGGCAGCCATCCGCTCCGCGCGACCGTCGGCTGGTGCGACTGGTCGGGCGAGGACGAGCCCGGGCAGATCCGCGACCAGGTGGACCGGGCGTGCGGCCGGCTCGACCTCACGCGCCGGCACTGGGACGAGGAGCGGCTGCAGACCGCGCTCGAGAGCGTGCAACAACGCGGCGACGCCCCGCCGGCGCTGCTCGCGGAGGTCGACCGGCAGCTGCAGGAGGTGGGCCTGCGCCTGCTCGTGATCGACCTGGATTCGGATATGTACCACTTCGCCCCCGTGTCGAAGAGCGAGTTCTGGAAGCTCGACGGCCGCTCGGGCGACGGGTTCCGGCTCGGCGCCGTCGACGGCCGGTAGCATCTCGCGGCCGTGCTCCGGCTCCGGCCGGTGCGTACTGTGGACGCATGAGGATGGAATGCGCCGACCCGGATTCCACGGCACGGCACCGCTACGACACGCATTTTCGGCTGTTCGTCTACGAGGGGCCCGAAGCGACGGCGATGGCGCTGGACCTTCGTGATACGACGATCAAGGAGGCGCTCGAGAACTCGAGGATCTTCTCAGAGCAGGATTCCCGCCTGTGGTCGTTGGCCGTCGTGGACGACGGCCCCGGGACGGGACTCATCTGGATCTCGGGGATGGATTACCGGATCGCGCCGACCAGCCTTCGGGAATGGCGCCTTCGAGGTGACATGCAGAGCCGCTATCTCATGGCGCGGGCGCAACGGGATCAGCCGGTGGTGCTGCCGAACGGCCTGCGGTCCATCCGCATGTTCCCCGAGTGGGGCGTGTCCATCCCGTTGTGGGAGTCGTTCACCGAGAACTACCCCGTCGACCCCAAGACGATGCCGTTCGGAAGACGGCTCAAGAAGGACCTCGACGAGTGGTCGGCTGCCTGGCAGGCCCAGGCCGAGACGAATCCCGAGATGCCGGACACCTGGCGCGAGCGGGGCTTCGAGCTGTACGAACGAGTGCAGAAGGCACTCGAGGACATCGCCGAGGTCCGCCCGGAGTTCTGAGCGCACCCGTCGTCCCGCGGTCTTACCGCGGGATGGCCGGCTCGAACACTGCGGGATACTCGCCTACGGCCAGCGCCACTCGAAGACCCCCGAAAAGCCGGATACCCACTATTGTGAGACTCATACGCGGAATTCCAGCCGCGAACACTGTCACAAAGGAGCGGCAATGGATTTCGGTGAGCGTCTCGAGGCTCTCGCAGTCAAAGTCAAGAACCAGGCGAAGGCGATCGATACCGAGGAGGCCACGAAGAACGCCTTCGTGATGCCGTTCATCTCCACCATCCTCGGCTACGACGTATTCGATCCTCTGGAAGTGGTCCCTGAGTTCACCGCGGACGTCGGAACCAAACGGGGCGAAAAAGTCGACTATGCCATCATGCGCGACGGAGAGGTGCAGCTCCTCATCGAGTGCAAGACCTCGCTCGGCGCGCTGAAGATCGAACACGCGTCGCAGCTGTTCCGTTACTTCACCACCACCAATGCCCGACTCGCGGTACTGACGAACGGCGTCGAATGGCAGTTCTACACCGACCTCGACGCCCCGAACAAGATGGATTCCAAGCCCTTCCTGGTCTTGGACCTTCTCGACATCGATGAAACACTCATCCCCGAGATCCAGAAGCTCAGCAAGGAGAGCTTCGATCTCGAGTCGATCATCAACGCGGCGGAAGAGCTCAAATATGTCGGAGCGCTGAAACGCGAGATCGCCGCCCAGTTCCGCGAACCCTCTGACGACTGGATCAAGTTCTTCACGACTCGTGTATACGAGGGCGCGTTCACCGCGAAGGTGCGCGGGCAGTTCACCAGCCTCGTGACCAAGGCCTCCAAGCAGTACCTCACCGAGCAGGTCAACGATCGACTCAAAGCCGCGTTGGGAGCGAGCGCCGCGCCCAACGCGGTTCCCGCCGAAGATCCCGAAGAGATTTCGAGTGAAGAGGTCGTCGAACAGGACCTCAGCCGCAACACGGAGATCGAGACCACTCTCGAAGAGCTCGAGGGCTATCAGATCGTGAAGGCCATCGCCTGCAGCGAGGCGAAGCCTCAGCGGATCGCACATCGGGATCAGAAGTCCTACTTCGCCGTCCTCCTCGATGACAACAACCGCAAGCCGATCGCTCGGCTGCATTTCAATACGAAGCAGAAATACCTCGGGCTGCTGGACGAGAAGAAGGTCGAGACGCGTCACCCCATCGATTCGCTCGACGACATCTACTCGTATTCGGATGCCATCCGCGAGGCAGTCGTCCGATACAGGTAGGTACCGGCCCGTTCAGCGGTGAGAACCGGCACGATCGGACGCCCGCAGCACAGCTTCCGCGAATCTCGCTGCCGCGGGGATACAGCAATTGACGCGCAGTCGCGAGTGCACCGACATGGTCGTCTACGGCGTGCTCGCGGGCGACCGTTCGGGGTCGGATCTGCACTAGGACGCCACTGACGGGGTCGTACCCCCGTTTTCCGCCCCGAACCGTCGATTTCTGCCCTCCTAGTGCAGATGCGGCACGCGGGACGGCCGGTTCCGCGCTCGAAACCGTCCGTCCCGGGGAGCCCTACTCCTCGTCGTTCATCCGCACATGGCGTGTATCGGGCCCCATCGTGGCGCCGATCACGGTGAGCACGCCGCCCAGCACGATCAGGACCAGCGGGGTGTACTCGAACGGCATGAACCCGCTGAGCCAGTTCATGTAGTAGCCGTACCCGCTCGGGATGACCAGCGCGAGGCTGTACCCGATGCCGTAGCCGGTGGACCGGACCTCGGCGGGGAAGCGTTCCGTGAGGTAGGTCGGCACGAGCCCGAACACGCCCACCACCGCGACCAGCGCGACCGTCGCGGTGATCGTCACCAGGACGATGTTGAGGCTCGTCGCGCTCTGCACCATGAGGTAGTAGAAGGGCGTTCCGACCACCAGCGCGACGACGCCGCCCCACAGCAGCAAGCGCTTCCGCCCGACCCGCTGCCCCAGCCGCCCGAGGAGGACGTAGCTCGCCGCGAGAATCAGGTTCGCGATGAGCAGCGCGACCGTGACCTGCTGGCTGTCCATCTCCAGCACGTTCATCAGCAGCGTCGGCGTCGCCGCGGTCAGCGCCTGGACGCCGAACCACAGCCCGGTCATGAGCAGCAGCGTCTGCGCGAGCGCCTTGCCGCTCTCCCCGACGAAGACCGCCCGCAACGGCGATTTCTCCTTCGTCTTCGAACGGACCGACTCCTTCCACACCTGGGATTCCTCGACTCCTCGGCGCAGGTGCACGAAGAACACGAAGCCCAGCACGCCGCCGACGATGAACGGGATGCGCCAGCCCCAGGTCGTGTAGGCGTCCCCCAGCCCGCCACTCGGGAGGACGAGCAGCAGGACCGCCACCAACGCGGAGACGCTGACATACGCCAGCGGGTAGCCGGACTGGATGACGCCGCCGACGAGGCCGCGCATGCTGCGAGGCGTCGCCTCCATCGCGAGCGGGTTGGCGCCCGTGTACTCCCCGCCCATGAACACCCCGCCGATGGCCCGCAGCGCCAACAGCAGCACGAGCGCGGCGATGCCGATGGTCGCGTACCCCGGCAGCGCCCCGATCAGCAGCGTGCACGCCGAGAACCCCACCACGGAGATCTCGGTGATCCGCTTGCGCCCGAACCGGTCGGCGAGCACGCCGAACATGATGGACCCGAGCGGTCGGCCGATGAGGGTGAGCACGAACACGAAGTTGTTGATCAGCAGCCGCTCGGCGACCGACAGCCCTTCGGGCTCGAAGTACATCATCGCCGGGGTGAGTGCCACGATGGGCAGGTAGATGTCGTACAGGTCGAGCCACATCCCGTACCAGGCGGCTCGGACCTTCCGCTTCGCGGAGGGGTCGAGATCTCGGATCCTCGTCTTCGGCGCAGAGCCCGTCGTCGTGCTCATCACGCGCCGCTCGCCGCTCCACCGGCGTCGCGCAACGCCGATGTCGCCTGCTCGTCGATCGCGTCGCCGTCGATCACGACGCCGTACTCCCGGCGGGCGAACTCGCGCGAGATCCGGTCGTCGAGCACGTCCTCGAGGACCGCCCCGGGGTCGCGCTCGAGCGGGTCGCCGAAGCCGCCCGCACCCGCCATCTGGTGGCGCACGCCGGTGCCCTTGGGGATGCTCATCGTCACCTTGTTCGGGAGCGGCTTCTCCTCGTCTCCTTCGAGGAGGAAGTTCAGCGACACGTGCCCCGGCCGGCCCCCTTCGAGGCCCCACGGCGCGTGGTGCGACCGGTCGCTGCGGAGCTGCAGCAGCCCGCCGCCCTCGTTGAGCATGCGGTACTGGCGCGAGATCGCCATCCCGCCCCGGAACCGGCCCGCGCCCGCCGTGTCCCGCACCAGGCCGTAGCGCTCGACGCGCACCGGGTGCTGCGCCTCGAGCACCTCGATGGGGGTGTTGGACATGTTCTGCGAGGGGTTCGTCACGGCGTCCACGCCGTCGGCGTTCGGACGGCCGCCCCAGGCGCCGCACAGCATGTCGACCACGATGAAGGGCGAGCGGTCCTCGCGCCGGCCGCTCAGCGAGGCGACGGTGTTCCCGCCCTCGCCAGCCGCCGGCACCCGATCGGGCACGATCTGCGCGAGCGCGCCGAACATCGCGTCCACGATGCGATACCCCGTGGCGGCCCGGGCGGCGACCGCCCCGGGGCTCACCACGTTGACGATGGTGCCCTCCGGGGCCTTGATGGTGATCGGTCGGAACACCCCCGCGTTGTTCGGGATGTCCTCGCGGATCATGCAGCGCACGCTGAGATAGGTGCAGGAGTTGGTGAACGACAGCGTCGAGTTGATCGCGCCCGTCACCTGCTCGCCGCTGCCCGTGTAGTCGGCCACCAGCGAATCGCCGTCGATGTGCAGCGTGACCTTGATGGGGATGGGCGTCTCGTCGAAGCCGTCGCCGTCCAGGTAGTCGGTGAACTCGTAGCTGCCGTCGGGCCAGGCCGAGATCTCGGCGCGCATCATCTGCTCGCTGTAGTCGAGCAGGGCGCTGAAGTAGTCGTCCAGCACCTCCAGGCCGTACTTCTCGACGAGCTCGAGGTACGACTTCTCGCCGAGCGAGCAGGCCGCGAGCTGCGACCCCCAGTCGCCGAGGACGCGGCCCGGCACGCGCACGTTCTTGTGCATGAAGCGGATGATCGTGTCGTTGCGCTCGCCGCGGTCGTACAGCTTGAGCGGCGGGATGCGGATGCCCTCCTGGTAGATCTCCGTGGAGTCGCTCGCGTTGCTGCCGGGCACGCGCCCGCCCATGTCGGTCTGATGCGCGACGGCCACCATCCAGCCGGCGAGGGTCTCCCCCGTGAAGACCGGCTTGATGATGAAGACGTCCTGCAGGTGCATGCCGCCCTCGTACGGATCGTTGAGGGTGAAGACATCGCCGGGGTTGATGTCCCCCGCGAATTCGGCCTGGACCGCCTCCATCGCCTCGGGCACGGCGCCGAGGTGCATCGCGATCGTCTTGCCCTGCGCGAGCATCCTCCCCTGGGCGTCGCAGCAGGCCGTGGAAAAGTCCATGACGTCCTTGACGATCTCGGAGTGGGCGGTCTGGATGACCGTGTAGGCCATCTCGTCGACGAGCGAGGAGAGTGCGTTCTTGATGAGTTCCAGCGTGATGGGGTCGCGTGCGGTCATGAGTTCACCTCGATGTGAATGTCGGATTGTTCGGTGATCGTCGCCTGCGCGCGGGGCGGCACGACGACCGTGGTGTCGTATTCGTCGATGAGCAGCGGGCCGGCGGTGGGAGTCGCGCCGAGGTCCTCGCGGCGGATGACCGGGGTGTCCATGAACCCCAGCTCGGGGCCGAAGTAGGAGCGCCGCGTGCCCTCGGATTCGGCAGGATCGGCGAGCGCGAAATCGCTGAGCTGGCGCTCGCGCTCCGGCCCTCGGACGATCACGCGGAGGTTCGCGATCTCGATCGGCTCGTCGTTGAGGCTGCTCCCGTACGTCCGCGCGTACTCCGCATCGAACTCCTCGACCACCCGGTCGAGGGCGTCCGGGCCGTCGCCGAACGGGATGCTCAGATGGTTCTCCTGGCCGCTGAAGCGCAGATCCAGCAGCAGCTCGGTCTCTTCGATCTCGTGTCCCTCGGCGCGGAGGCCGTCGGCGCACTCGGCGGCCAGCGAGGCGAGCGCCTCGCGGAGCTCGGGTTCGGCGGTGTCGTCGAGGAGGCGCACGAACGCGCGGCTGTCGCTCTTCTCCATCCTCGAGGACAGCAGGCCGACGGCGCTGAGGAGTCCGGAGAGCCTGGGCACGATGACCTTGGGGATGTGCATCGACGCCGCGACGTCCACGGCGTGGACGGGGCCGCTGCCGCCGAACGCGACGAGGCTGACCGCCCGCGGGTCACGGCCCCGCTCCACTGTGACGGAGCGGATCGCCCGCATCATGTTCGAGTTCGCGACGTGGTGGATGCCCCATGCCGCCTCGATGACGTCGATGCCGAGGGGACGGGCGACCCGCTCCTCGATCGCCCGATAGGCGCGATCGGCGTCGATCTCGAGCGCCCCGCCGACGAGCGCGCCGGAGTTCAGCCTGCCGAGCACGACGTTGGCGTCCGTGATGGTGGGCTGCTCGCCGCCCCGCCCGTAGCAGGCCGGGCCGGGTACCGCGCCGGCGCTCTCCGGGCCGACGCGCAGCGCGCCGCCGGCGTCGACGCGGGCGATGCTGCCCGCGCCGTTGCCCACCTCGGCGATGTCCACCGCGGGGACCATGAGCAGGTAGCCGCCGGCCTTGATGAATCGGCTCGGCGTGGAGATGCCCGCCCGGACCTCGTACTCGTTGGTCCGCGGCAGCCTGCCGTCCTCGACCAGCGCCGCCTTCGCCGTGGTGCCGCCCATGTCGAACGCGAGCACGTCCCGCACCTCCGCGCGCTGGGCCACGACCTCGGCGGCGAGCACGCCCGCCGCGGGGCCCGAGATGACCCCGGTCATGGGCCGCTGCTGCGCGGCGGTGTCGGACATCATGCCGCCGTCCGAGCGCATGACCCGCAGCGGCGCCTGGATCCCGGCCTCGTCGAGGCGCTGACGGATGTTGCCGAGGTACCGGCGCAGCACCGGGCGGAGGTAGGCGTTGATCACGGTCGTGCTCGTGCGCTCGTACTCCTTGAGCTCGCGCAGCACGTCGATCGAGAGCGAGAACGTGCACTCGGGGAACTCCGTCTCGAGCAGCTCGCCGATCCGGCGCTCGTGGGCGTCGTTGATCGGGGAGTTGATCAGGCAGACCGCGATGGTGTCGATCCCGGTCTCCTTGAACTCCCGGATGACCTCGAGCACGCCCTGCTCGTCCAGCTCGGCAACGACTCCCCCGTCCGCGCCGATGCGCTCGCGCACCTCGCGACGGTTCCGCCGCTTGACGAGCGCGGCCGGCTTCTGCCATTCGAGGTCGTACAGCGAGGGGGTTCGGATCCGCGCGATCTCCAGGACGTCCCGGAAGCCCTCGGTGGTGATGAGCCCGACCTCGGGCCCCTTGTGCTCGAGGATCGCGTTCGTGGCGATCGTCGACGCGTGGATCACCTCCCCGACGTCCCCGGGCGCCACGCCCGCGCGCTCCAGCAGCTCGAGCGAGCCCTGGATGAACGCATCCGCCTCGCTCCCGGTGCTGGTCGAGATCTTGTGCTCCCACAGCCGCCCCGAGGGGTCGAGCAGTGCGACGTCGGTGAACGTGCCACCGATATCGACTCCCAGCGTCGCCCCTGCCGGCGCGTTCCTCGCCGATTGCTCATTCGTCGTCACGAGCAGTCCTCCAATCGCAGATGCCTCATTGCATGCCATCGATGTATGGCTACGAGGAACTGTACGGACGCGACGAACCGCGTCGTACCCACGTCGTGACTGGGATTCGACCCCTCGACCCGACACTCTGTCGGGGTCGAAGGACGCGTTCGCGCGGCGGATGCGCGGTGCGCCGAGCGCGCGCCGCGGCCTCTTGCACGCGCCTCGCTCCCGTCGCGCTCCGAGCGGAGACGAAGGCGTCTTCGGTATCCTGGCGCGGCAATTCGCCGCACACCCGGTCTCCGCGGTCGCCTCGAAGGTGAGGGGATCCCGATTCTCGGAGCCGGACCCGCCGATCGCATTCCACAGTGAAAGGACCGCGCCGCGCATGAGGACCGACGACGATGTCGACACGCTGTCCGGCGGCGCCGGACACCCGAAGGGGATGCCGCTCTCGGACATCCTCGCCCTCCAGCCGCTGCGCCGGGCGCACCCGCAGCTGATGGCCGGGGAATCCGCGCTCGACCGGCTCGTCCGATGGGCCCACGTGTTCGACCACGTCGACGTGCGCGGGCTCCTCCGCGGGGGCGAGTTCATCCTCTCCACCGGCTCGCCGCTCGGCGAGGACGAGCGCGTCCTCCGGGGCTTCGTCGACGACCTCGCCGATGAGGGCGCGGCGGCGCTCGGGATCGAGCTCGGCGGGGCCTACGCGCAGGAGCTGCCGGGCGAACTGGTGCGCAGAGCGCGGCAGCGCGAACTGCCGCTCTTCGCCTTCCGCCGCAGAGTGCGCTTCGCGGAGATCACCGAGGCCATCCACCATGCCCTGATCGATCAGACCCACGAGGTGCGGCGGCGAGCCGCGCCGCTGCTCGAGGCCGTCGACGCCGTGGCCCTTGCCGGCGGGGGCGTCCAGGAGTTCATCGACACCCTCGCGGGGGCGCTGGGCGCCCCGGTGATCCTCGAGGACATCGCGCGGGGGATCACGGCGTTCAACGCGGCCGGCTTTCGCCAGGACCGGGTGCTCGACGCCTTCCAATCCGCCAGGAACGCGAACGACCCTTCCGGCATGATCACCATGTCGGTGCGGCGCAGCGGCGCGGTCTGGGGAGACCTGAGCGCGTTCGAGTTCGACGCGCAGCTCGACGCCCGCCTCGCACGCGAGCTGGTCGAGCGGACCGCGCTGATGATCTCGCTCTGCCTCGCCCGAGGGCACGACGACACCGTGGCCCGCGGGCTGACGCGGGGAGAGTTCCTCGGGAACCTCGGCAAGGGCCAGTTCTCTCGATCATCCGCCGAGGAGAGCGCGATCGCCCTCGGCGCCGACAGGGCCGGCCATCCCCTGTTCCCGGTGGCGCTCGCGTGGCAGGGCGCGAAGCGGGTGCCCGAGGGATGGGGCACGCTGGCGCGCCGGATCATGCGCTCGCCGCTCTCGGAGCGGCCCCTCATGGCCGGCCAGGTGGGCGACGAGCTGCTCGTGATCGTGCCCGCGGCCTCGCCGGAGTCCACCGAGCGGATTCTCGCGCAGATCCGCGAGACCACCGCGGACGAGATGCCTCCGGGCACGGTGAACATCGCGCAGGGACCGCTGACGGGCAACTGGGCGGATCTGGGGCGCAGGCTCCGCCCCACGGCGATATCGGCGCTCACCGCGGGCCCGCATACGGGAGCGGGGTTCGTGGACGGAAGCCTGCCGAACGCCGACTGGCTCCTCTACGAGCTGGCCGACGGCGCATCCGCGGCGAAGTACACGGAGCACGTGCTCGCCCCGCTGCTGCGGCACGATCGGACGCATGGGAGCGACCTCGTGCGAACCCTCGCCGAGTACCTGAGCAGCGGCCGGAAGAAGACCGCCGCGGCCGAGTCCCTCCGGCTGAACCGGCAGTCCCTCTACGACCGGCTGGGCCGGATAGCCGCGCTCCTCAACGCCGACATCGACGAGCCCGACATCGCGTTCGCGCTGGAGCTCGCGCTCCGGCTGCGAGCGCATCGGGGCTGATCCCGGAAGGAGTCCGCCGGCCCGCGGTGCTCCGGGAGTCGAGGAATTCGGACCAGGCGCTACCCCGGCGCGCATCGCCGCGGGCGGCGCCGGGCCCGATCGTCTCCGGACGGGCCCGGGAGGTCACCGCAGGTCGGCGTCGCTCACGGTGATCTCGATGGTGCAGCCGGCGAACAGGTCCGAGACGGTGAACTCGACCGTGATCCGCCCCGTCCACAGCCCCGATGTGGTCACGATGCCGGGCGTGCCGGCGGCGATCCGCCGATGATCCGGCGTGTCGATGTCGTGACCCGCGAAAACGAGATCTCCCCTCGTGAACATATCCGTCGTCCTGTCCCCGCCGGCCTGCCCCGGCGTCTTCTCGATTTTCCTCCATCGTCGTCCCTCCGTGCCAGAAGCCTGACACGGAGTACGGAATTTATGCACCCGGTTCACACTACACCGAAAAGCATGTATACATGCACATGTGAACGAGATCAGCGCGGCACAGTGGTCTCATGACGCACCGCCTCGAGTCGTGGGACGACTATGCCCGGGAGTTCGGCGTCAATCTGCAGCGCGCCCGGCACGAGAAGCGGCTCAGCCAGGAGCGCGTCGCCTCGGCCGCCGGGATCTCGGTCTTCACCTACCGGAAGCTCGAGAAGGGGCAGTCGAACCCCGGCACCGCCGCCAATCCTCGCCTGCGCACGCTGATCGCGCTGGCCGAGGTGCTCGAGACCTCCCCCGAGTCGCTGCTCCCGGAGCAGCTGCCGGGCATCGCGATCGGCCGATAGGCGCGGGTCGCGCCCGAAGACGTCCATGTCGGGGGCTCGTGCTCCAATGGGATCACGCCGTGCGGGCCGATTCATGAGAGCGGAGGCCTGAGCGTATGCAGCCGTCCTGGCAGAATGACCCGTGCCCTCGATGGTGCGCGGGCGATCACCTGGAGTCCGACCTGCCGGAGGACCGCGTCCATCGGGCGCCCGGTGTCGCCGTCCCCGTCGTCAGCAGACGGACCGATACCGACCTCGTGCGCACGGCGCACCCCGAGGAGTACGAGATCGGGCTCAGCCGCGCCGACGGCTCGACCGAGACCTGGGTCTACATCGGCGCCGGACCCGGCGAATACCTCGAGGTGAGCGTCGAGAGCGCGCGCCGACTCATCGCCGCACTGCAGCACGTGTGCGGACGAGAGGAGTAGCGATGCGCCGCCGATCCTCTCTCCGCCCGGCCCTCGGCGTCCGGGCCCCGGCCGCGCCCCTAGCGGGAAGGCGCCGCCGGCTTCGGCGGATACACGGCCGTGACCAGCACCACGCTGATCAGCATGAGCAGGAACCAGGAGACGAGCTTCATCCAGGACACGGGCTCCCAGCCGTCCACCTGATCGGGATACGCCCACGCGCCCGCCCAGGTGGCGATGTTCTCGGCGAACCAGATGAACAGCGCCACGAGCGCGAAGGCGAGCAGCACGGGCATCCGGAACGTGCGGCGGAAGACGCGGTAGTGCATCCACGTGCGCCGGTATACGAGCACCACCAGCGCGAGGAGCAGCCACCGCGCATCCCAGACGTAGTGATGCGCGAAGAAGTTCGCGTAGGCCGCGAGCGCCAGCAGCGCCGTGGCCCACAGCCGCGGATAGCGCTCGAACCGCAGGTCGAAGAGCCGGTAGACCCGCACCATGTAGGAGCCGACCGCCGCGTACATGAACCCGGTGAACAGCGGCACTCCCCCGATGCGCAGCAGGCCGTCGGGATCGTAGAGCCACGACCCGACGCCGGTCTTGAACAGCTCCATCACGGTGCCGACCACGTGGAACAGCATGATCACCCACAGCTCGCGCCCCGTCTCGAGCCGGGCGAGCAGCATCAGCGCCTGGATGACCACCGCCGCGATCACGAGCGCGTCGTTCCTCGCGAACACCGCGTCGTCCGGCCACCAGAGTCTGGCGGCGATGATCGCCACGAGCATCAGCGCGCCGAAGAGGCAGGCCCACGCCTGCTTGAGCCCGAAGACGAGGAACTCGATCAGGCCCGCGCGGATGCCGCGCTCACCGGCCCGCTCGAGCATCCGGCGCGAGAGGCGATCGATGCGGCGCTCGGCGGCGCTGAGCCGCCGCGATGCGCCGCCCGGGGGATCGACGGCAGGTTCCCCGCCCTCACCCTCCCGACTCGTCATGGTGCAGGACTGTACCGCCCCGCTGCGCCGCCGGGCATCACCCCGACGGGCCATCCCGGACGCTCGATCCCAGGTCTCGCGGCCTCATCGCGCCTGCGCTCATCGCCACCGATGGCGAAGTCCACAGCTCCCGGCGATGCGGCGGAGCACGGTTCCGAGGCGGCGAGGCGCGGCCCGCCTCGTCCGCACGGCGTACGATCGCAGCGTGACGATCTTCGCTGCCATCGTGCTCTTCGTGGGCGCCCTGTTCAATGTCATCTCGTGGCCGCGCTTCTTCCAGCGCGTCTCCGCCGACCCGCGCGCCCGCGACGAGTCCGGGCGCCGCACGACCTTCTACACCGTGCATCTCGTGCTCGTGCTGATCGCCCTGACCATCGCGGCGGCCTCGGTCGTCGCGGGCGTCATGCTGCTGATCGCCTAGCGATGCCGCGGGGCCGCGGCCGGATGATCCGGCCGCGGCCCCGCGATCGCCCGCGTCGGGCGCGGAATCCGTCCTACCGCAGCTTGTCCAGCACCGCGGCGCCGAAGTCCTCGGTGCTCGCCGAGCCGCCGAGATCCGGCGTCGAGACGCCGTCTCCGAGCACGCCCTCGAATGCGGCCGTGAGCTCCGCCGCGGCCTCCCGCTCGCCGAGGTGCTCGAGCATCATCGCGCCCGCCCACAGCGTGCCGACGGGGTTCGCCTTGCCCTGCCCCACGATGTCCGGCGCGGTGCCGTGCACCGGCTCGAACATCGAGGGGAACTCGCGCTCGGGGTTGAGGTTGGCCGAGGGGGCGATGCCGATCGACCCGGCGACGGCGGCGGCGAGGTCCGAGAGGATGTCACCGAAGAGGTTGGACGCCACCACCACGTCGAGCGAGGTTGGCTTGAGCACGGTGCGCGCCGCGAGCGCGTCGATGAGCACCGGCTCGACCTCGACGCCCTCGTACTCGGCGACGGTCTCGGCGACGACCTCGTCCCAGAACGGCATCGAGTGGATGATGCCGTTCGACTTGGTGGCCGAGACGATCCGGCCGCTGCGCTGCTGCGCCAGCTGCGCCGCGAAGCGCGCGACCCGGCTGATGCCCTTGCGCGTGAACACGGCCTCCTGCACCGCGAACTCGTCCGGCTCGCCGCGGTGGACGCGACCGCCGACCTCGGAGTACTCGCCCTCGGTGTTCTCGCGCACGATCACCACGTCGAGCCCCTCGGCGCGCGAGCTCGTGGGGGCGATGCCCGGGAGCATGCGCATCGGGCGCAGGTTCACGTACTGCCGGAACTCGCGGCGGAACGGGATGAGCAAGCCCCACAGCGTGACGTGGTCGGGGATGTCGACATCGCCGACCGCGCCGAGGAAGACGGCGTCGCCGTCGGCGAGCTGCTCGATGCCGTCCTCCGGCATGAAGGCGCCATCCTTGCGATATCGCTCGGAGCTCCAGTCCCGCTCGCGCCAGGCGACCTCGAAGCCGTGGCGGCCGGCGAGCGCGTCGATCGCGCGCAGCGCAGGCGGCATCACCTCCACGCCGATTCCATCCCCTGCAATGACATCAACGGTGTACTTGCGCAACGATCGCGGCCTTTCCCGAGAAACTTAGTGTCGCCTAACATGCTACGCCCGCTCTCATGCGCTGGACAGCCTCGGTTCCCTGCAAGAACAGGCGCGATACGCTGGCGACCACGACGCAAAGGAGCACGATGACTTCCCCCGCAACGCCGCTGAACGACGCCCGCACCCTCCGCCTCGTCTGGCCGCAATGGCAGGGCGCCGGCCGCAGCAGCGTCGGCGAGTTCCTGCCCGAGCTGCCCTTCGAGTACGCCCGCCGCGCCTACGCGATCGGCTCGCGGATGCTCGACGCGCTGCTGCCGCCGCACGACGGCCCCACCGAGGTCGTGCCCGTCGACGGCGGCGACCCGGACGAGGGCGCGGTGGACGGCATCGAGTCCCGCTCCGCGCTGAGCGCCTCGCTCGCCGCCGCGCAGGAGGCCCTGGGCCGTCACGACGTCGACCGCATCCTCACCCTCGGCGGCGAGTGCTCGGTGAGCGTCGCTCCCTTCGCCGCGCTCGCCGAGCGCTACGGCGACGACCTCGCGGTGATCTGGCTCGACGCGCATCCCGACGTGGACACGAACGGCACCGGCTATTCGGGCTACCACGCGATGGCCGTGTCGACGCTCATCGGCCGCGGCGACCCGGAGTTCGGCGGCCGGCTCCCCGCGACGATCCCGCCCGAGCGCGTCGCGCTCACCGGCCTCCACTCGTGGGAGGAGGACGCCTACGCGCACGTCGCGGAGTGGGGCCTGCCCGCCTTCGGCCCGGAGGCGCTGCGGGAGACGACCGCGCCGCTGCTCGAGTGGCTGGCGGGCACCGGCGCGAGCAGGGTCGCGATCCACCTCGACGTGGATGTCGTCGACAGCGACGAGGTGCGGCTGGGGCTCGGCGCCGACCGGGGCGGGCTCACCCGCGCCCAGGTGCGCCGGATCGTCGAGGACGTCGCGGAGCGGGCCGATGTGGTCGGCCTCACGATCGCGGAGTTCATCCCCCGCGACGTGCTCGCCCTCGACCGGCTCGTGCGGGGGCTGCCGCTGATCGGCTGAGCCGGGTGGCCGCGCGCCGGCCGCCTCGACGGCGAATGCTCGCATTCCGCGACTGGAGGGCCTGCCTGCGCACTGCGACCGCTTCCGAGGGACGTGCTGGCCGTATCCCGGAGACGGCAGGAGCCGCCGCCCGGACCTCGGAGGACGTTGCAAACCGCTTTACACGTCCCGGTGACGTGTAAAAATTTCGACGCCTTCTTTACACGTGCTCATACCGTTGCAATACGCTGATCTGCACACGAATCCAAGGCCGGGAGATGCGGGTCCGGTCCCTTCCCGGCACGTACATCGGCAGTTCCAAGACGGGCAGGCCCCGGTACACGCCGCCGGAAGGCGCAGCCACGATCCGCGACAAGCTCGGCCAGTGGGAGGAATTCGTCCATAGCCGAGACGAACTCGACCCCCTCGTCATCATGGCCGCGGCTCACTACCAGTTCGAGGCGATCCATCCGTTCGCCGACGGCAACGGCCGAACAGGCCGGATCCTGAACATCCTGATGCTCGTCGAACGCGGACTGCTCGAGGAGCCCGTCCTCTATCTCTCCCGCTACATCATCCGTCGCAAAGAGGAGTACTACGATCGCCTGCTCGCCGTGACCGAGCATGGCGCCTGGGAAGAATGGCCGGCCTTCATGCTCGCCGGCGTCGAGGACTCCTGCCGCGAAGCGCTCGAACTCATCAGCACGATCCAATACCTCCAGCGGGCCATGCCCCGAGAACTGCGCGACACCGTGTCCACCGCCGATGCCGATCTCCCGGACCTCTTGTTCGAGCGGCCGTACTGCAGGATTCAGGACGTCATGGACCGCTGCGGAGTGTCCCGCCCGACCGCGACGAACTGGCTCAATCGCCTCGTGGACAGCGGGGCGCTGACCAGCACCCGCGCCGGCCGCCATCGGCTGTTCATCAATCATCGCTTCCTCGACGCACTGGCCGCCTAGCCCATCCCTATACTGGCCGGAACGGGGGAACTCCCGCTCCACCACCGAAGATTGGACGGCTCATGGCTCGCACATCCAGCTCGGACAGCACTCGCAAGACCGTTCGCGGCCCGCTGGTCGCGGCCGGCGTCCTCGCGGCCATCACCGGCCTGCTCATCCTCCTCTGGCCGGCGCAGACCGCCGCGGTCATCCCCATCATCATCGCCGTCTACGCGCTGCTCACCGGCATCGTCTACCTCATCGCCGGATTCACGAACAAGACCCACGGCACCGGCCTGCGCGCCGCGCACATCCTGCTCGGCATCCTCTTCGTCGCCGCGAGCGTCGTGACCTTCCTCAACCTCGGGCTCGCGACGAGCCTGCTCGCGGTCTTCATCGGCGTCGCGCTGGGCGTCACCTGGATCTTCGAGGCCATCGCCGCGTTCATCCACGCCGCCGGGCTGCCGAAGCGCACCTCCGGCCGCCGCTGGTCGTTCGTCTACGCCGTCATCAGCCTGCTCGCGGGCATCGGCGTGATCATGTCCCCGTTCCTCTTCGCGCTGTGGATGTGGCTGTTCGTCGGCATCTCGCTGCTCTTCTTCGGCGTGGTCAACACCGTCCGGGCGCTCAGCATGAACTCGAACCGCTGATCGGGAGGCCCGTATGTCCGACCCCAAGCCCGAGCTGAGCCTCACCGACCAGACCGTCAAGCTGCTGCAGGCGCTCATCCGCAACGCCGCGGTGAACGACGGCACGCCCGACTCGGGCAACGAGATCGCGAGCGTCCGCACGCTCGACGCCTTCTTCGGCAAGGCGCTCGACGTGCCGGGCATCCAGTCCGAGGTGGTCGACCCGCACCCAGGCCGCTCCTCGCTGATCGTCCGCGTGCCCGGCCGCGATCCCTCGGCCCGCTCGCTGCTGCTGATCGGGCACCTCGACGTCGTGCCCGTGGAGACCGCCGGCTGGCGGCGCGGCCCGTTCAGCGGCGAGATCGTCGACGGCGAGGTCTGGGGCCGCGGCGCCGTCGACATGCTCACGCTCACGGCGGCGATGGCGGCGGTCACGAAGCAGGCCATCGCCCAGCGCAGCCGGCTGCGCGGCGACCTCGTGTTCGCCGCGGTCGCCGACGAGGAGACCGGCGGCGACTACGGCACCGGCTGGATCACCCGCAACCGCCCCGACCTCCTGCGCGCCGACGACGCCCTCACCGAGCAGGGCGGCATGCTCATCGACCCGAGCCGGCCCGACTCCGGCATCACCCTCGGCATCGGCGAGAAGGGCCGCTCGCCGCGCCGCATCCACGTCACCGGCGTGCCCGGCCACGGCGCCGTGCCCTGGGGGTCCCGCAGCGCCGCGGAGATCGCCGCCGAGATCGTCCTGCACCTGCTGCGGAACCCCGCGCCGCCGGTCATCCTCCCCTACTGGCGCAGCTTCGTGCACGCGCTCGGCGTGGACGCCGATCTCACCGCGGCGCTGCTCGACCCGGCACGCGTGGATGCGGCGCTGCCGCGGCTCGACGACCTCGCCGCGCTCGGCCACGCGCTCACGCGCATGACCGTCTCGCCGAACATCGTGCGGGCGGGCGACAAGCTCAACGTCATCCCCGGCGAGGCCACCATCGACCTCGACATCCGCGTGCTGCCCGGCCAGACCGCCGCCGAGGTCGACGAGTGGCTGCAGCGGACGCTGGCGCCCTGGCGCGAGAGCATCCGCGTCACCGGCTCGCTCTTCGAACCCGGCAACATCTCGCCCACCGACACCGGGCTGTACAGCCGCATCATCACCGTGTTCCGCGAGCAGTACCCGGAGGCGCTACCGGCTGCCGTCATCGGCCCCGGCGGCAGCGACGGCCGATTCCTCCGCGCGCAGGGCACGAACGTGTACGGCTTCGGGCTCTACTCGCCGCGGCTGCCGCTCGCGGAGTTCCGCGGCCGGCTGCACGCGAACAACGAGCGCGTCGACCTCGAGTCGATCGACCTCACCACGCGCGCGCTCGCGAAGATCGTGCTGCCCTGACCCGCGCGATCGAGGCGCGGCCCCGCACAGGGGGCCGCGCCTCGTTCCGATGCGTCGGGCTAGTCGTCGCGCTCGCCGTCGGCCTCGATGACCCTGGGCGCCTTCGAAGCCGTCACCTGGATCTTGCGCGGCTTGGCCTCCTCGGCGACCGGGATCGTGAGCGTGAGCACGCCGTCGGCGTAGTCGGCCTCGATGCGGTCGACCGCGAGGGTCGGGCCGAGCGTGAGCTGCCGCGCGTACGTGCCGAACGACCGCTCGCTGGTGAGCCACTCGAAGTCCTCGCCGCCCTCGGGACGCTTGCGCTCGGCGCGGATGGTGAGCGTGCGGTCCTCGACGTCCACGTCGATCGTCTCGGCGTCGACGCCGGGCAGGTCGACCTTCACGACGAACTGCTCGCCCTGCCGGTACACGTCGATCGGGAACACCGTCGAACCGGCGGTTCGCGTCGCCTCCTGGAAGACACGCTCGATCTCGCGGAACGGGTCGATTCTCGTAGCCATGGGTTCTCCCTTCACTGGATTCGCAACAACGGCACCGACACGCATCTCGGGAGGAGCGTGCCGTGCGGGTGCTTCAACCACCCGCACTTAACTTGATACCACTCGAATCAAGTTTGCTCACCCGTTTTCACGCACTATTCAGCTCGCCTAGAGCGAACATCGTTGCGCTGCTGCGGATCGGAGATCAGGCGCGGCGCAGGCGCCCCTGGAGATCGGGCCAGTCGATCCGGTGCCGTGCGCCGTTCGCGAGGGCCTTCGCCTCGACGTAGTTCGCGAGCACGATCCCGTTCGGCGAGAGCTCGGTGACCGTCAGGTCGCGGATCTCCTCCGCGGTGCCCGCGTCCAGCGTCCACCGCTCGGCGAGCTCGCCGATGCCGCGCTCCAGCAGCAGCTCCTCGGCCGGCACGTATTCGAGCGGCTCCCCGACCGCGTGCCCCAGCAGGGTGCGCGGCTGCATCGACGCGTAGTCCTCGCTCAGCGGCTCGAGGTAGCCGACGGTCTCGCCGTCTTCTCTGCGGACGGCGATCCAGTGCTCGATGGGGTTCATGGTGCCCGAGCCTAGAACGGTTCCGGTCGCAACGGATCTGCGCTAGGAGGGCTGTGTCGGCGGTATCCCCGCGCTGAGGCGAGGATAGGCCCGCCGCTGCCCTCCTAATGCAGATCGAGGTGAACAGACTCCCCCTGCCCTGCGGGCGAAAGGGCGGGCGGGTTCTGCCGGAACCGGCGCGGCGAGTCGCACATTTCGCAGGATTTGCATGGTTTGGGTTCACGCGGCGGCGATACTGTACTCCCATGGCTGACACCCCGAACGAGCTATGGAATGCGTTTCTCGCGAAGAAGGGCCGCACCCTCCAGCCCGATGTCGACGTCGCGCTCGGCCAGTCGCACGAGTGGCAGCGCGGGTCGTTCGGGCTCGCCCCCGATTTCAGCGAGCTGCTGCAGACGACGACGGTCACGCCGGTCCGCATGAGCGGCGTCGACTACGAGCTGCTCACCTGGGGTGAGGGCGACGCGCTCCGGGGCTGGTTCACCGCGATGCCGCAGGATGTCGGGGACGCGCTCGTGCATCCGATGCAGCGCGAGCTCCTCGCCGTCTTCGGCGGGATCCTCGAGGTGTTCGGCACGAATCCGCAGCCGGCCGACGGCGGCTGGTGGCTCAACCAGCGGGCCATCCTCTCCTCGGAGGCGTACTCGCTCGGCAAGCAGTTCCCGGAGTACGTGCGCGCCTCCGACTGGGCCTGGGAGGACGCGGGACTGGAGTTCGACTTCGATCCCGAGCCGTTCGTGGGCATCGCAGCCGAGGCGAACTCGAATCTCACGATGCTGCACACCGGTACCGGCCAGGTGGTGGCGTTCCTCCCCGATCACTCCTACGGCGGCGTGACCCCGCTCGAGGGCTGCCCCGAGTACACGCTCTACACCCACGACGAGGCGCAGGATTTCGCCTCCTGGCTCGACTGGCTCGGCCGCACCTGGCCGACCGCCTGAGCCGCGGCCGCTCGCGCCCGCCTGGGGGTCAGACCTGGCAGTGCGGGCACCAGGTCGACTGCCGCAGTTCGGCCCCGCGCTGCTCGCTGCCCGACGCGTGCGTTCCGGCGACGATGATCGTGCCGCAGCGCCTACACGGCTCCCCCTCCCGGCCGAACACGTAGCCCGTGTTCCGCAGATCGCCGGTGAAGGTCCGCTCGACCCGGTCGCGATTGGCGAGCATGAGGCGGTGTCCCAACTCCAGCCATTCGCCCATGTCGCCGCATTCGCCGACCGTCCTGCTCGGCAGCACTCCGCGCAGGAAGCACATCTCGGTGACGTACTCGTTGCCGAGCCCGGCCACGTTGCGCTGGTCGAGCAGCGCCGCGGTGATGGGCCGGCCCGGATCGGCGGCCACCCGCCGCACCGCCTCGTCGAGGTCGACGTCGTCGTCGAGCAGGTCGGGGCCCAGCCAGCCGAGCCGTTCCTCCTCCTCGGCGGTGGGCCAGAGCTCGAGTCGCGCAAGGTCGATGCCGAGCGCGATGACGGCGGCGGTACCGATGATCGCGCGGATGCGGTGGTCGGCCGGCCACGCCACGGTCGGGCCGCGGCGCACGGAGCGGAGACGCGGCCGTCCCAGCCTCGCCCGCGCCGCCGCGCCTCGCGGGGTGTCCGCCGGGATGCCGCGGTGCGCCTCGTACGGGCGGGGCGGGACGAGCCGCCAGGAGCCGTCCATGCCGAAGTGCGAGTGCACGGTGCAGTCGCCGATGCGCATGAGCATGTGCTTGCCGCGCGAGTCGACGCGGTGGATGCGCTCGCCCACGAGCGAGGCGGTGGCGTAGTCGGGAACGCGCAGCTCGAAGCGGTCGACGATGCGCCCCGCGAGCGACCGGTCCAGGTTGAACGCCGCCCGGTAGGCGGTATCCCCCTCAGGCATGCGGGGTCGCCTCCCCGTACCGGAGGGCGCCGAGCCTCGACGCCTGCGGGACGGCGCGAAGCATCGGCTCCACGCTGCACGGCACCGGAACGGCTCGGATGACGCCGATGCCACGGACGCTACGGACACCGGCACGGACACGGACAGAGCCGACGGCATGAACGAAACCGACAGCACCGACAGCACCGACAGCACCGACAGCACCGACAGCACCGACGATCGTTGCCTTCCCAAGGCTCATAGGCGCATCCGCAGTCCGCGCGGGGTCGTCGAGAAGCCGCCGTCCTCGAGCGCTCGGGCGAGCGGCGAGTTCAGCGCGTACTCGCCGTTCACCTTCTCGATGACGAGCCCCGGGATGCGTGCCCGCCGCACCGTGTCGGCCAGAGAGTGGGCGGCGGCCCGTTCGGCCTCGGGCGTGCAGTCGAAGCGCAGCAGCGTCTTGCCCCCGCGCTCGATGTAGAGCACGAGCGCGCCGTCCACGAGGGTCACGAGCGCGCCGGCCTTGCGCCCCGGACGGTGCGAGCCGCCGTGCTCGGGCCAGGGCAGCGCGGCGCCGTAGGCGTTGGCCGGGTCGGTGGCCGCGAGGGTCAGGGCGTGGTGCGGCGGCCGTTCGAGGAACCGGTCATCGTCGGCCCGGCGGAGCACGTCGATCGCGCCGGCCGTGGCGAACTGCGCGGCGCCCAGCCGGTCGACGAAGTACCCGCGGCGCGCCTGCCCGGCCTCCTCGAACTTCGCGAGCACGCGGTACTGCAGCGCGAAACCGCCGCTCGTGCCCGCCGCCTCGACCGAGCCGCGGGTCACGACCCCGTAGCGGTCGAGGAGGAGCTCGCCGGCGGCCTGCGCGCGGACGGTGTCCTCCTCGTCCGCGGTACCGACGATCGACCAGCGGCCGGATGCGCGCGGCGGCACCTGCGCGGCGCGGCGCTCGGCCGCGGCCCAGGAGCGGAAGGTGCGCCCTCGGGCGGGTCGCCGCTCGGTGCGGTGGGCCGTGCGGGAGGCGGATCCGGCCGGACCCGCGAGCAGGGCGCGCAGCGGCACGAGCGTATCGGTCGTGACGAGCCCGCTCCACGCGAGCTCCCACAGGGCGTCGGCGATCGCATCGTACGAGGGCCGGTCCGCCGTCGAGGCGCGGCTTGCATCCGTGTCCTCCCCCGACGCGCTCGCGCGCTCGAAGTGCAGGGAGCCGACGCCCGAGCCGCTGATGCCCGAACCGCCGACGCGCGAGGCACCGGCCTCCGAGGCACCGAACCGAGGCGACGCGCTCCGCGGCGAGGCGGACGCGGTCCCGTCGCCGGATGCCATCCCGTCGCCGACGCCCGGGCTGTCGGCGAGCGCCTCCGCGATCTGCGGCAGGAACATCGCCCCGCGCCGTTCGAGCATCGCGCGGATGCGCTCCGCGAGCGGCGAGTGCGCATCGGCCGCGGGGTTCTCGGCGAGGGTCAGGTGCTCGGTGTCGGCGAGGTGCAGGCTGATCCACCCGTCCGAGGAGCCGATGCCGCCGCGGCCGTGCCAGCGCACCTCGCCCGAGGCGAGCAGTTCGTCGAGCATGCCGGGCGCGTAGTCCTCGACGCGCGCGGGCAGGACGAGCGACTCCCAGGCGGAGGCCGGGATGGCCGTGCCCTGCAGCTGGTCGATCGCGGCGATCACGCCGTCGACGCCCCGCAGGCTCGCGCCCACCTGCTGCCACTCCGGCAGGAAGCGCGCGTAGGCGGTCTGCGAGACGGGTTCGACCTCGTGCCGCAGCTTCGCGAGCGTGCGGGCGCGGATGCGGCGCAGCACGCGGTCCTCGACCCATTCCTCGCCCGTCCGTGCGGGCGTGAACTCGCCGCGGACCACCCGGTTCGCGAGTTCGAGACGGCCGAGCACGTCCGCGACCACCGCCTCGCCGAGTCCGAGCCGGGCCGCGAGTTCGCCGGTCGTGAACGGCGCGTTCGTCCGCGCGAAGCGGCCGACGAGGTCGCCGAGCGGGTCCGCGACCGGATCGATGAAGGCGTTCGGCACGCCGATCGGCAGCGGCACGCCGAGCGCGTCCCTCAGCCGAGAGGCGTCCTCGATCGCGGCGAGGCGCTCCTGGCCTGCGATCCGCACAGCGAGCGCGCGCTTGCTGGCGATGAGCTCCTCGGCGATCTCGCGAGCCGCCTCGAGCGCCGCGTCCGGGATGGGCCGAGGCGCTGTCCCGGGGGACGCGGCCTCGGCAGACCCGGCCTCGACAGGCATGGCAGGCACAGTCTCGACAGGCACGGCAGACCCGGCCTCGACAGGCACGGCAGGGACGGCCTCGGCAGGCACGGCGAACGCGGCAGGCACAGTCTCGACAGGCATGGCAGACCCGGCCTCGGCCGACGCCGCGTCCGGCGCCGCGCCGGGATCCGTCGCCGGATGCCCGCCGCCATCCGGACCGTCCCGATCCTCCGAGCCGACCGGGCTCCCCCGACCCGATGCTCCCGGCTGGTCAGGCGCTCCCGGCCGACCAGGCGCTCCCGGCCGGTCCGATGCTCCCGGCTCGCCGAGACTGTCCGGACCCGCTTCACCGGCCCCGTCGCCCTCCTCGAACTCGAGCCGTTCCGCGATCTCCGCCGTGGAGAGCGGTCCGAGCAGCCGCAGCGCATCCGCGACGCCCTCGAGGCCGCGGATGCGGAATCCGGAGGCGCGCTTCTGCAGCTCGTCGGCCACCTGTTCGATGGCCTCCGGGTCGAGCAGCTCGCGCAGCGAGGTGGCGCCGAGCAGGTCCGCGAGCAGCCCGGCGTCGAGGCTCAGGGCGGCGGCGCGGCGCTCGGCGAGCGGCTGATCGCCCTCGTAGAGGAACTGGCCGACGTAGCCGAACAGCATCGTGCGCGCGAAGGGCGAGGGCTCGCCCGTGATCACCTCGGTGAGCCGCACCTCCCGGGCCGCGATGCGGCCGAGGAGCTCGGTGAACGCGTCGAGGTCGTAGACATCGTGGAGCACCTCGCGCACGGTCTCGAGGATGATCGGGAAGTCGGGGTACCGGCGCGCGACCTCGAGCAGCTGCGCCGCGCGCAGCCGCTGCTGCCACAGGGGCGAGCGCTTGCCGGGATGCAGGCGCGGCAGCAGCAGCGCCCGCGCCGCGTTCTCGCGGAACCGCGCCGCGAACAGCGCGGAGGCGCCGACCTCGCGGGTCACGACGGGCTCGATCTCCTCCCGCTCGAACGCGAACAACTCCGCCCCCGGCGGATCGCCCTCGATATCGGGCACCCGCACGACGATGCCGTCGTCGCTCGCCACCGCCGAGGCCTCCATCCCGAACCGCTCGCGCACCCGCGCCGTCACCATGAGCGCCCAGGGCGCGTGCACGCGGCGGCCGTAGAGCGAGTGCAGGATGACCCGCCAGTCGCCGAGCTCGTCGCGGTTGCGCTCCACGACGAGCACGCGGTCGCTCGGCACCTGGCCGGTGACCTCGCGCTGCTCGCGCACGTAGGCGAGCAGATTCGTCTCCGAGTGCTCGTCGAGCACCGGGGCGAGCGCCTCGGGCACCGCATCCCGCTGCGCGATGGCCCGCACGGATTCGCCGATGGCCCGGCCCAGCTCGGCGGGCCTGCCGAGCGCATCGCCGCGCCAGAACGGCAGCCGGCCGGGCTCGCCGAAGGCCGGAGTCACCCGCACGCGATCGGGCCCGATCTCGCGGATGCGCCAGGAGGTCGAGCCGAGCGCGATCACGTCGCCCACGCGGGACTCGTAGACCATCTCCTCGTCGAGCTCGCCCACGCGCATCCCGCCCTCGCGGCGCGTGCCCGCCGAGGCCGTGCTCGCGTCCTCCTCCGCGCCCTCGGCGCCGGTGAACATGAACACGCCGAACATGCCGCGGTCGGGGATGGTGCCGCCGCCGGTCACCGCGAGGCGCTGCGCGCCCGGTCTGCCCTCGAAGACGTCGGCGTCGCGGTCCCACAGGATGCGCGGGCGCAGCTGCGCGAACTCGTCCGAGGGGTACTTGCCAGCGAGCAGGTCAAGCGTGGAGTCGAGCAGTCCGCGCGACAGCCGCTGGAAGGGCGCCGCGCGGCGCACGAGCGCGAGCCAGTCCTCGGCCGCCCAGGGATCGACCGAGGCGGCGGCGATGATCTGCTGCGCGAGCACGTCGAGCGGGTTCTCGATGAGCTCGATCACCTCGATGGAGCCGCTCAGCATGCGGGAGGCGACCACCGCGGAGTGGAGCACGTCCGCCCGGTGCTTCGGCAGCAGCCGGCCGCGCGAGACGCCGCCGACCTGGTGCCCCGCGCGTCCGAGCCTCTGCAGGCCGGAGGCGACCGAGGGCGGCGCCTCCACCTGGATCACGAGATCGACATCGCCCATGTCGATGCCGAGCTCGAGGCTCGAGGTGGCGACCACGCACCGCAGCCGGCCGGCCTTGAGCTCCTCCTCGACCTCGGCGCGGGTCTCCTTCGACACGGAGCCGTGATGCGCCCGGGCGAGATCCGCGTCCGCGCCCTTGAAGTCGCCCGAGCCGCCCATGAGCTGCGCGCCCATGACCCGGGGCCTCGGCCGGTCGCCCTCCGCGCCAGGTGCGGCTCGGATGCCGAAGCCGGCGCCGATGCCGGAGTCGACACCGCCGCCGGCTGCCGCCGCACCGACCGCCGCATCTTCCCCGTTCTCGACTCCGCCGGGGGCCGCGTCCCCGGCGCCGGACCCCGCCGACCCACCGCGCGAACGACCTGCGCCATCCATGCCATCCGCGCCTTCGACTCCGGCCGCCGCGCCGTCCGCACCGTCCGTGTGGACGCCGGCCGCGCCGCCTCCCCCGCTCGCCGCGCGCGCATCCGCGATCCGCTGCTCGTACTCCTCGTTGAGCCTCGCCGCGAGGCGCTCCGCGAGTCCGCGCGAGTTGACGAAGACGATGGTGGTGCGATGCTCGAGCACCTGGTCCACGATCTCGGTCTCGATGTACGGCCAGATCGATCCCGCGCGCGGATGCGCGGCCTGCGTCGCGTCGCCGAAGACGATGCCCTCCTCCGACGACTCCCGCTGCGACGCGCGGCCCCGGTCGGAGCGCTCCGGCCCGCCGGAGGAGCCGAGGTCGCTGAGGTCCGCCACCGGCACCACCACCCGCAGATCGAAGGCCTTCTCGCTAGGCGGCGCGACGATGCGCACCGGCGCGCTGCCGCCCAGGAATTTCGCCACGGTCTCGAGCGGCCGCACGGTGGCCGAGAGGCCGATGCGCTGGGCCGGACGCTCGAGCAGCGCATCCAGCCGCTCGAGCGTGAGCGCGAGGTGGGCGCCGCGCTTGGTGCCCGCCACGGCGTGCACCTCGTCGAGGATGACGGTCTCGACACCGGCGAGGCTCTCGCGGGCCGAGGAGGTGAGCATGAGATAGAGCGATTCGGGCGTGGTGATGAGCACGTCGGGCGGATGCGCCTGCAGCCGGCGCCGCTCGGCGGGCTTCGTGTCGCCCGAGCGCACGCCCACCGAGATCGGCGTCGGCTCGGTGCCGAGGCGCCGCGCCGTCTGCCCGATGCCCACGAGCGGCGCGTGGAGGTTGCGCTCTACGTCCACGCCGAGCGCCTTGAGCGGGGAGATGTAGAGGATGCGCGTGGCGGGTCGGCCCTCATCCCCGCCCTCGTCGGCCCGCTCCTGCACGAGCCGGTCGAGCGCCCAGAGGAACGCCGCGAGCGTCTTGCCCGAGCCCGTGGGCGCCACCACGAGGGTGTGCTCTCCGGATGCGATCGACCGCCACGCCTCCCCCTGCACCCGCGTGGGCGCGCTGAAGGCGCCGAGAAACCACTCCCGAGTGGCCTCCCCGAAACCCGCCATCGCGGCCGCCGCATCCGTCATGGCACTACCCAACCACAAGCCACCGACACGGCCCGTCCCGACGGCTTCCGGCCCCGCGGTCCGGGGCCGGCCGTCGGGAAGGGGCGGGCGAGGGGGCCGAACCCGCCGTCCGCCGCACGAGAATGCGCTTCTCTCGCGATTCCGAATTCCATCCGGGCCGTGAGCCGACTAGATTCTTAGTCGGACAGAGATTGGAGGGGATTATGGCTGATTCCACTGTGGCTGCCGGCTCGAACGGTCGAGAGCCGAGTCAGCCGACCCCGGAGGAGATCGTGGCCGAGGGCGTGTACATCGCCGCCGCCGCGACGCAGCTCTCGCTCAAGAACCGCATCCTCGTCGAGACCCTCTCGGACGACGGCACCGGGTTCGCCGCCGACCACTACATCGATGTGGCCCGCGACTCGCTCCTGCAGCTCGTCTCCGAGGCCGAGTCGGAGTGCGAGCGGCTCGAGCGCATCATCCAGCGCGCCGGCAAGCGCCGCGCGCGTCCGATGGACATGCACGACTACCGCAAGAACGACGTCGACAACCTCAAGAAGCGCAAGGCCCAGTCCGAGCTCGTCGCGCGGGAGCTCCGCAAGCGCGCCGAGGACGAGGATGCGCTGCGGGAGCTCGTGAGCGCGGCGCACGAGGCCGCCTGGACCGAGATCGCGCGGAACATCCAGTACAACCTCGACTCCGAGTTCGCGCCGGTGCCCACCGACGTCGAGGACCCGGAGGAGCGCTCGGGCCGCATCCACGACGTCATCGCCGTCGACCTGCCCAAGCTCGAGCGCGAGCGGAAGCGCGCCGCCCGGCTGGCCGCGGAGCAGAAGCCCAAGGACGAGGAGCCGCAGCCCGACTCCGCGAGGAAGAAGCCCCGCACCGGGTTCTTCACGTGGCTGCGGAAGCAGATCAAGCTCGATCACTAAGGCGGGCGCCGCTCGCGCCTCGCAGCCTGGAGTCCCTTTAGCGAGGACCCTTTCGCGAGGGCCGTCGGGAGGGCGGAAGCGCCACCGAGCGGTCCGCGCCCGGGCCGCCCGCCCAGGTTCCTGGCGCGCGGTGCCCGACGCACGGTACGCGGCTCGCGGCGCCCGCCGATGCGCGGCTCGCGGCTCGCAGTGCGCGGCACGCGGCGCTCGACGCGCGGTTCCGTAACTTGCAGCTCGCGTCTCCGCAGCTCGCGGCTCTGTAACTCGCGGCTCGCTGTCGCGGCTCGCGGAAACCGGATCGGCCCCGCAGCGGAAGCGCTGCGGGGCCGTCCCGTTCGCCGGACCCTCGTCCTACTTGTCGGTCCAGACCACGGGCTTGCTGTCGTAGTCGGTGTCCCAGCGGGTGTAGTGCAGGCCGGTCACCTCGTGCTCGTCGCCCGCCGAGTAGACCGGGATGCACGTGGTGAAGGTCACGCCCGGCCCGAAGCCCGAGGGGAAGTACTCGATCGGGCACTTCGACCACGAGCTCGTGTAGACGCGATCGGCGCGCTCGCCGTTGTCGAAGAGACCCTCGAGGTTGCTGTCCACGTTGTAGTACTCGAGCGAGGTGGACGCCTCGTCGACGCCGGTGATCTCCACCTCGATGAAGTACGGAGTGTTGCCCTTGGCGTCCTCGTCGACGTCGCCGAGCTCCTCCGTGTCCTGGGGCGAGCCCTTGGTGATGCTCAGCGGCGTGATCTCGACCAGGCCCTGGCCCTGGGTGCCCACCGTGAAGTCGATCGTCGCCGTCTCGCCGAAGGAGAGCTCCGTTCCCGGCGGCGTCAGCTCGCCGGAAGGCGCGGACTGCCCGCCCGGATCCGAGGTGCCCGACGGAGCCGGATCGGAGGGCTCGGGTGCGGGCTCGGCAGGCTCCGAGGTCGCCGGGTCCTCCGGCAGGCCGGGCTCGGCGTACGGCATCTCCTGCTTCTCGCCGCGCTCGAGCCTCGTCTCGGGCTCGGCCGATGAGCACGCGGCGAGGGTGATCGTGAGGGCGCCTACGCCGAGCAGTGCCAGCAGCTTCTTAGTCATGACTCATTCCATTCACGGTGCCGGGAAACATGGGACCCCGCGGCACGCGCAGCGGGGTCCCATGCATCACGATGCCTATTCGGTCCAGACGACCGGGTTTTCCTCGTAGTCGGTTTCGCGGCTGTCGAACTGCAGGCCGGTCACCGCCTGGCTGTCGTTGTTCGAGAAGCCGGGCACGCAGGTGGTCGTGGTGTCGCCGACCGCGGCGTCCGAGGAGCCGGACTCGCTCTTGCACTTGTCCCACGAGCCGATGACGGTGACCAGGTTCGCGGTCTCGCCGTCCTCGTAGAGGGCGTCGAGCGCGCCGTTGACGTTGAGCGAGCCCATCGCGACCGCGGCGTCGTCCGCCGGGGCGAACTCGACCTCGATGTAGTAGGGGGTGATGCCCTCCATCTGCGGGTCGTCGAAGTCCGCCATGTCGGCAGGGTCGCCCTTGGTGATGCCCACGGGGGTGATCTCGACGAGGCCGCTCTCGCCCGCGTAGTAGAACTCCACGACGGCCGTCTCGCCGAATGCGAGCTCGGTGCCGGGAGCGGTCACGTCGCCGGCCGGGGCGGAACCGCCCTCATCCTCCACGGCGTCGTCCTCGGCGGGAGTCTCCTCCTCCGTCTCCGGAGCCTCCTGCTCCGCCTCGGTCTCCTCGGCGACGGGGGCCTCCTCGGCGTCCTCACCCTCATCGGACGAGCAGGCGGCGAGCGAGAGCCCGAGCGCGCCGATACCGAGCAGTGCCCACAGCTTCTTCTTGTTCATACGTCATTCCATTCGTTCGTTTCGGACACCTAGGGATGCGCCGGGTCGAGCGCGTTCTCGATCCGCAGCCGCGAAACCGAGCGACCACCGGTTCGGAGTGTTCCCTACCGTCCACCTAGTATCGGTGCTCGCGCTGCTCCAAGACAATTCGCAGCATCGGATATCCGGCTCGAGGATGACGGTCGCAGCAGTTCAGGAGCGCCGCCTCTCCGTCATGCAGGCGGTGCCGCCGGTCCATCCCGGCATCGCCTCATCGCCGAGCGCAGCCGCTGCTCCGTCGTTCACCGCCTCCCATCTGCACTAGGAGGGCCGTTTCGAGCCGTTGAGGGCGGAAACGGCACCCATGGCGTCGCCAGTGGCGTCCTAGTGCAGATCCTCGCGCACCGACCCCGCTCGCAGGCGCCCGCAGTAGCCTGCCGGTCACCGATACGGCCACCGTCCCGACCGGACCCGATCCGCCGAACCCGACCGCCGAAGGAGTCGCCATGCGCCGCGTCCGCCGACCGCTCTCCGCCCTGCTCGCCGCAGGCGCGGCGTCCCTGCTGCTCGCCGCCTGCGCCGACGCGGGTTCACCCTCCCCCATCGGCGAATGGGGCAGCACTGCGCCGGGGCAGCCGCACCTCGAGTTCTCGGAGGAGGAGGTCTCGGGCAGCGACGGCTGCAACGGCCTCGGCGGCCCCTGGAGTCAGGATGCCGACGGCACGCTGAACATCGGGCCGCTCGTCGGCACGCTCATGGCCTGCCCCGACGTGGACACGTGGCTCGGCGAGGCCTACACCGCCGAGGTCGACGGCGATCTGCTGCGCGTCTACGACCGCGAGGGCGCCGAGATCGGCACCCTCGAGCGCGTCGCCTGACCACCCCGACGGCGTCCCGCACGGCCGCGTGGCAGCTCCGCACCACGGCCGCACCCCGGACCGCCACGGCGGTATCCCGCGCGGCCGCCGCGGCACCGCCTCCTCGAGCGCGGTCCTCGACCGGGTCGAGCGGCACCGCCCGGCCGCCGTGCGCGCCGGCCCCGGGTAGGGTTCGGTACGGGGCCGGTCGGCCCCTGCGGACGTTCGGGAGGGAATGGAGTGGGTCGGCGCATCGGCGGCATCAAGCTCGTCAACGTCCTCGTCATCGCGATGTGCCTGCGGGCCGCGGTGGTCTCCTTCGGCCCGGTCGCGCAGCGCATCGGCGCGGACTACGGCCTCAGCGCCGCCGAGCTCGGGATGCTCGCCGCCCTGCCGCTGGTGACCTTCGGCCTCGTCTCGGCCTTCGTCGCGAAGCCCGCCCGGCGCATCGGCTTCGACCGCCTCTCCGTGCTCGCGCTGCTGACCCTCGCGGTGGGCATCGCCACCCGGCTCATCCCGGCCGCGTGGGCGATGTGGGCGGGCACCGCCGGCGTGGGCCTGGGCATCGGCGTTCTCAACGTGCTGGCCCCGGCGATCGTCAAGCGGGACTTCCCCTGGCAGACCTCGTTCGTGTCGGGGCTCTACTCGGCGGCGATGGCCGCGGCGGCCGCCACCGGCATCGCGCTCGCCACTCCCCTGACGCAGGCGCTGCACGGCGACTGGCGCATCGCCCTCGCCTCCTCCCTGCCCGTCGTGCTGCTCGCGATCGTGCTGCAGCTGCTGCGCATCGGCCGCGGCAGGCGCACGACGACGGATACCGGCACGCTCCTCGTCGACGGGCGCCCGCCCAGGCCGACCACGCGGCCGACGCCGCTCTGGCGCTCTCCGCTCGCGTGGGCGGTCACCGGCTACATGGCGCTGCAGTCCTTCGTGTTCTACGCCTTCGTCAACTGGATCCCCTCGATCACCGCCGACGCCGGCTTCAGCGAGGCCGAGGCGGGCTTCCACCTCTCCGTCAACCAGCTCCTCGGCATCCCCGGCGCGATGCTCGTGGCCGTGCTGATGCAGCGCAGCCGCGACAGCCGCGTCGTCGTGGCGGGCACCGCCCTCTACGGCCTCGTGCCGGTGCTCGGCACGCTCTACGCGCCCTCGCTCATCTGGTTGTGGACCCCCATGCTCGGACTCGTGACCTCCGCCTACTTCGCGATCGCCATCGCCCTCGTCGGCGAGCGCACCGCCTCCAGCCGCGACGCCGCGCGGCTGTCCGGCATGGCGCAGTCGGTGGGCTACCTGGTGGCGGCCACCGGCCCCGTGATCGCCGGCTGGCTGCACGACCTCACCGGCGGCTGGACCGCCACGATCTGGTCCTTCGCGATCGGGCTCGTCCTGCTCGGGCTCGTCGGACTCGTGGCGGGCAGGGACCGGACCATCGCCGGCCCGGAACAGCGCGGCCGGGAGCGGCGCAGCCCGGAACAGCGCGACGAGGAACAGCGCGACGAGGAACGACGCGACGAAAAGCAGCGCGATCCGGAACAGCGCGGCGGGGAACAGCCCGGCCGGGAACAGCGCGGCCCGGAGCGGCGCGATAGGGAGCAGCGCGACCCTGATCAGCGCGCCCCTGGTCCGCGCGATCAGGGTCGGCGAGACCAGGTGCAGCGAGACCCGGAGCAGCAGGACCGGGAACGGCCGGATGAGGAGCAGGACGGCGCGGACCCGCGCGATCGGGAATAGCCCACCGGGCCCCGTCCCGGGCCCCGCCCCGAATTTTCGGCACCCGGTTTCCGATTCCGGGGCCATCCGCCGTTCTCCGCATTCCCGTGCGGGAGCCGCGCTGCTAGTGTCGGAAACGTGTCCCCCGGCGCGTGGCCCGCAGATCCCATTCGCGCACGACGAAGTGCCCTCGGTCGTGCGGCCAAGCGCGCCGTCGAGCAGTCGGGGCTGCTGCTGCTCGTCGACGGCCTCCCGGGCATGGGCAAGTCCACCCTGCTGCGCGAGCTCGCGGGGCTCATGGAGACCCAGCACGGCTGGTCGGTCGTCTACGCGCACGCCGACCGCTTCGAGCGGGGCGAGCCCTACAGTTTCATGGAGCGGCTCTTCGCCGGCGACCTGGCCTCCGGCTGGACCTTCGAGGCCGAGCCCGCCCAGCACCCCATCCCCATCGCCCGGGAGTGCCTGCACCGCATCCTCGAGGACGAGCCCGAGGACGGGCGGCTCATCGTCGTCGACGACGCCCAGTGGATCGACGACGCCTCGGCCCGCGTGCTGCGCTACCTCGTCCCCCGGCTCACGCGACGCAGGGTCATGCTCGCCTTCGGCACGAGGACGCCGCACGAGCGCGGCTCCTTCGGCGAGTTCCTCAACGAGCTCTCCGGCAACCCCGACGGCGAAGCCATCCACATCCACCCGCTGCGGGAGTCCGAGATCCGCGCACTGGCCGTCGAACGGTTCGGCGTCGGCATCGCGAAGCGCAACGCCGAGGCGCTCCGCAACGTCACCGGAGGCTCCTTCCTGCACGTCGACACCATCCTCTCGCAGCTCACGCCCGAGGAGATCGCGAAGCTGCACCTCACCTGGGACATCCCCATCCGCGGCGCCCGCCCACTCGACAACCCGCTGCTCGTGGAGTACGAGGAGCTCGGCCCCGAGGCCCGCGCCACCGTGGAGATCGTCTGCGTCGCCGGCTCGGAGATCTCGCGCACGACCCTCGAGGCCGCCGCCGCGCGCCTCGACGAGCCCGTGCGGCTGGACGAGGCGTTCGAGCGGCAGGTGCTGCGCGAATCCGGCTTCGGCTCGCTCGTCGTGCCGCATCACGCGCTCATGGCCCACGCCGTGCGGAGGGCCATCGGCACCGAGCGCTCCCGGCGCATCTCGGGCGCGCTCGCCGAGACGCTGACCGGCTTCCCCGCCGTCAAGCACGCGCTCGCCGGCGCCGACGCGTGGCGGCCCGAGCTGCGCGAGCGGGTCATCGACTACGTCGAGAGCGCGATCGAGCAGGGCGCCTCCGCGAACGCCGACGAGGTGCTGCGCGGCGCGCTCGCGATGGCGGCCGACCGCGAGAGCCGCGAGGAGCTGCTCATCGAGCTCGCGGTCGTGCACCTGCGCGCCAAGACCGTGTTCCACCTCGTCGACCTGTTCGGCGAGTACGAGCAGCTGCCCGAGGGCGCCCTGCGCGAGTACATCCTCATCCTCATCTCGGCGCACCGCGTCGACATCCCCTTCCCCCACGAGCGCGTCGCCCGCCTGCTCGCCACGCCGGGCGAGGATCCCGACGAGCGCACGCTGCAGGCCTCGTTGGCCTTCATGGCCGTGATCATGACCATGCGCAGCAGCGACCCCTCCGCCGTGGTGCGGCTCATCCCCCAGGCCCGCCACTTCTTCGAGCAGGCGCCGGAGGACCCCGCCGAGCTGCGCGACCGGCGCCTCGCCTGGCTCGTAGCCCCGCGCGAGCACCTCGTGCTGCTCGACTGCTATGCGATGGTGCACACCCACCGCCAGTTCGACATGGCCGCCGCCGAGCGCGCGGTGCGCGAGCTGATCGGCCGGGCCCAGGCCCTGCCCGACGGCGGGATCAAGGCCGACGTGCTCATCGCCATCGCCGGCGCGCTCGCCGCATTCGGCCGCTTCGAGGCGGCCGCGCAGATGTCCGGCCAGGCCGTGCGGATCGTGGATGCGGGCCACCACCCCTGGGGCGCCGGCACCGTGCGCCTCGTCTACGCCCATTGCCTCGTCATGCTCGGCGAGTACGAGGAGGCCGGCGCGCTGCTCTCGCTCATGGAGGAGGTCTCCTACGACGTGCTCGACGTCGAAACCCGGCCGCTCGCCACCGCGCTGCGGGCGTTCGTGGCGGCCGGCACCGGCCGGGAGGATCCGGCTCCGCTCGTCGCCCAGGCCCGGCGGCGCCACGAGATCGAGTGGGAGAGCTACGCCCCGGACCTCGCGGTGATCGCCGCCTGCGAGGCCGCCCGCGCCGACGACGACCCGGAGGGCGTGATCGCGGCCTCCGAGGACCCCTACCTCGAGCGCATCACGAGCACGCAGCACGGCTTCCTCACCTACCGGGCGCAGGCCCTCATCCGCCTCGGCCGCCTCGACGAGGCGGAGGCGCTGCTCGACCGGCTCGAGAAGTGGCGCGGCGCGCGCTGGCAGGAGTGCTGGGGCTCGCTCGCCTGGCTGCGCGCCCTGCTGGCGGCGGCCCGCGGCGACGACGCCGAAGCCGAACGGCGCTACGAGGAGGCCGCCGCCGGCGACTCCCCATACCCGCTGCCGCGCGCGCAGATGCTCGCCGACTACGGCGAATTCCTCGCCGCGCGCGGACGCGAGGACGAGGCGCGCAGCCGCCTCGGCACCGCCATGACCATCCTGCGCAAGTGCGGCGCCGAGCGCTACCTGCCGCGGGTGCGCAGCGCCCTCGCCGCCCTCCGCAACCGCGACCGCTCCGAGCGGGAGCGCCTGCTCGCCGCGCTCACCGCCCGCGAACTCGAGATCGCGAACCGGCTCATCGACGGCGAGTCGAACCGGCAGATCGCCGAGGCCCTCGTCGTCTCCCAGGCCACCGTGCGCTTCCACGTCTCGAACGTGCTCCGCAAGCTCCAGGTCTCCTCCCGCGGCGCGGCGGCGCGCGTGCTGCGGGTGCTCGCCGGATCGGCGGCCCGGATTCGGGATGGCACGCGACGAGG
>NZ_FUIC01000040.1 GCF_900163695.1 Gulosibacter sp. 10 | reverse complement strand
GTGACCACGGCGGCGATCCTGCCGCTGGTGCCGGGCATGGCGGTGTTCCGCGGCCAAGATTCGGTCTGGGAGGCGGATTGGGTCAGATGAGGCGGTGCAGGAGCGCTCGGGCGGCGGGGGCCGGGTGCCGGCGCCAGACGACGCCGAGGCGGGACCGGATGCCCTCGTCGAGGACCGGGAGGACCGCCACGTCCCGCCATCCGCGCGCCGTCGTCGCGCTGACGATCCCCACGCCCATGCCGCGGGCCGCGAGCATGCGGAGGTAGGCGGGAGAGGAGACCTCCCAGCGCACCTCGCCCGCGGCGCCCGCGCGGGCGAGCAGCTCGTCGAGCGCGGTCCTGGCCCCGGTGCCGCGCGGGAGCGCGATGAGGTCGAGCGCGGCGAGCTCCCGGGGTTCGACGCCTTCGGCTCGGGCGACCGGATGCTCGGGATGCGCGACGGCCGCGAGCGGATCGTCGAAGACGACGGCGTGCTCGAGGCCGTCGGGCGGCGGCCCGGACCACGCCGCGACGGCGATGTCGGCGATGCCGGCCGCGACCTCGTCGAGGATGTCGGCCGAGTTGCCCTCGTGCAGGCGCAGATCGATGCCGGGATGCGCCTCGTGCACGGCGGCGAGGGCGTCGAAGAGGGGCGGCCAGGCCATGCCGGTGACGGTGGCGACGCGGAGCGACCCGGTGACGAGGCCGCGGATGTCGTCCGCGGTGCTCGTCACCTCGGCGACGGCGGCCAGCGCCTTCCGGGCGCTCGGCACCAGCCGCTCGCCCGCCGGGGTGAGTGCGATGCGGCGGGCGGAGCGATCGATGAGCGCGAGGCCGAGCTCGCGCTCGAGCTTCTGCACCTGCGTGCTGATGCCGGACTGGCTGACGCGCATCCGCCCCGCGGCCGCGGTGAAGCTGCCCTCGTCGACGACCGCGAGGAAGTAGCGCAGCTGATGCAGTTCCATCACTGTGAAGGATAGTTCCGATCTCTATCCGCTGTTGGACGGATGGGTCGAGGTGCCCGAGGCTGGAAGCGCACGAACGACGACAGGAGCATGCGCATGAACCCGACCGAGACGACCCGAGCGGCGGCGACCACCTACTTCGAGGCGTGGCGCGACCGCGACTTCGACCGACTCCGCACGGTGCTGCATCCCGAGGTGCGGTTCCGCGGGGTGCTCGGCACGGCGGATGGCGCCGACGAGTGCATCGCCGGGCTGCGGGGCATGGCGGAGTCGATCATGACCGATCTCACGCTCGACGCCCGCGTCGTGGAGGGGAATGACGCGATGAGCTGGTTCGACCTGCACACCGCGACCACCGAGCCGATTCCCACGGTGAACTGGAGCCACGTCGAGGACGGGCTGATCACCGCCATCCGCGTGACCTTCGATCCGCGTCCGATCCTCGCCCCCGACGCCTGACCGCCCTCCCTGCCCGCCCCCGAACTGCCTCCCCAAATCTTGGCTACGTTCGGTCGGTTTCGCGGGCTGAAACCGACCGAACGTAGCCAAGATTCGGAGGGGGAGGGGTCAGGCGAACGCGCCGCGCTCGTCGCCGGGCAGCACATCCTCGGGCGGCGGCGCGGATGGCGCGACGCCGTCGCCGAAGGGGCTGCCGCCGAGCGTCTCCCGCCCGTGCGGCGTGTAGAGCGCGGCAGGATCCGGGCCGACCGGGACGATGCGGTTGGGATTGAGCTCGGTGATGACCGTGTAGTAGTGCTCCATGATCTGCGGGAAGTTCGTGGTGTCGCCGAAGCCGGGGGTCTGGAAGAGGTCGCGCAGGTAGCCCCAGAGGTTGGGCATCTCGGCGATCTTGGCGCGGTTGCACTTGAACAGGCCGTGGTACGCCCAGTCGAAGCGGATGAGGGTGGCGTACAGGTTCACGTCCGCGAGGGTGATCCGGTCGTCGACGAGGTAGCGCTGCTCGGCGAGGTGCGCCTCGAGCTCGTCCAGGGCGCCGAAGAGCTCGGCCGCCGCGCGCTCGTGGGCGTCCTGGTCGTCCGCGAGGCCGCACGCGTAGACGCCGAAGTTGATCGGGCCGGCGATGCGGTCGATCATCGCGTCGATCTGCGGGCGGAGCGGCTCCGGGTAGAGGTCCGGCGCGCCGGCCCAGTGGAGGGAGCGCCATTCCGTGGCGAGGTCGGCGACGAGGGAGGTGAAGTCGTTGGTCACCGCCTGCTTCGTGCCGATGTCCACGAGCGTCGGCACCGTGATGCCCTTGTCGTACTCCGGGAAGCGGCGCAGGAAGCAGTCGCGCAGCCGGCCCACGCCGAGCACTGGATCGATCGAGTCCTCGTAGAGGTCGAAGGTCCAGGACTTCCAGTCGTGCGTCGGCCCGCAGAGGCCGAGCGAGAGCGCATCCTCGAGGCCCGTCAGGCGGCGGACGATGATGGCCCGGTGCGCGAACGGGCAGGCGCGGGCGCCGACGAGGCGGTATCGTCCAGGCTCCACGGGCCAGGGGAGGCCTCGGCCGGAGGCGGTGGTGGCGGGATCGAAGGCATCCGGATCGGCGACGACGCGGTCGTCGATGTAGTTGGCGTCGCGGCGGAATTCGTCTTCTGCGGTGAAGGCCATCGGGGCACCGCTCCTCTCGGGTCGGGGCTGCTCTGCCGCCCCAGGCTACCCCGCCTCCTACGCCGAATCTTGGCCGCGTTCTGCGGTTCTGACCGGTCGAAACCCACCGTTTGCGACCAAGATTCGGAGGGGGAGGAGCTGCGAAGAGAGAGCCTGGATCGACAGGACCGGTCAGTCGTCCAGAGCGGAGAGCAGATCCGCTACGGGCAAGCCGAATGCGTGCGCCACCTTCCACCATGACTCCAGCGAACCTCTCGAGGCCGGTCGATCGGGGCGTCGGCTGCGAGGGGTCGCGGTTTCCATCGCGATCAGCGTGGCGCGACTGACTCCGGATATCTCCGCGAGTTGGTCGTATGTCCATCCTCTATCCGCACGGAGGCGGCCCAGGCGCACTCGCAGCGCTTCGAAGTTCGGGGAAGGGTGGGGCACCCTTCAAGCACAGTGGCCTCCCCCGCGTACGTCAGTGTGGAAAGCCAGACTATAGTATGGAAAGTCAGACTCGACCATGCGTCGGCAACCTTGTTCACGAGTTCAGGAGATGGAATGTCCTACCCGTCGCCCAACGTCAACCGCCCGGCTCCCGGTTGGCACCCGGATCGGAATGCACCCGGCATGGAGCGGTGGTGGGATGGCGTTCGTTGGACGGAGCACTGCCGGCCGATACGCCGTCCGCAGGTGCAAGCCGCCAGAGCGCAGCCCGTCGCCTCGCCGGTGCCGGCCTCGGGGTCGATCTTCAACCACGAGCGCGATGTCGCTGCGGGAAAGAACTCTCCCGCAGCGTGGGGCCTCGTAATGGGTGTCGCCAGTATCGTTCTCGGGTTTATCCCTGCTTCGATCACTCTTTTTGGTCCGTACCTAGGAGCGGGAGCCATGCTGCATGGCATGTACGGATATCAGCGCGCCAAGGCCTCGGGAGCGGGAATGGGGATGGCGATCGCCGCGATCGTTCTTGGCGGGATCGGGTCGTTGGGGATCATCTATCTCGTTTGGCTGCTCAATGATCTGTGGTGGTGAACGGGCGATCATCGAGCGGAGAGCCCGGGCAGGTCACTTTCCGGGAGCGTAGGCGTACCAGACGGCGTCGTAGGTGGGCAGGACGCCGGGGTCGATGCCGCATCGGCCCTTGAACACCTGCTGGACGTAGGCCTCGTCGAGGTCGGGCCAGCCGGGCTCCTCCGGAAGCGGCTCGCCGTGGGTGGAGGCGAGTGGTGCCCCGCCATCCTCCTCGTCGGGTTCGGCGGAGAGGGAGCGGTCGACGCCCTCGCCGACGACGCGCAGGCTGTAGGTGGAGACCGAGTCCCAGACGGTGGCGAACAGCGCCTCGGCGCCGAGTCGCTTCGCGAGCCGCGAGTCGATCCCGCGAGGCCGTCGCATGGGCGGCGCCGCGACCACGATATTGGGGCCGTTGGCGGTGTCGACCTGCGCGATCGTCATCTGCGAGGCGCCCGCCCACGGCCCCTCGACGACGGGGCCGATGGGCTCCTCGCGGTCGAGGGCCTGCATGAAGTCGGGCAGCGTCGTTCCGCGGTAGACGGCGATGTCGTATCGAGATCCCATGTCGGGCATCCTACGGGCCGATGCCGACCGGATGCGGGTCAGCGGTAGAAGCCCTCGCGGAGGTTGACGCCGTGCTCCACCCAGGCCTTGAGCGCTGCGAGCATGCCGACCCATCCCTCGCAGTTGCCGAAGGCGGCCTTGGCGCCGTCGACGGTGGCGCGCCACGAGGTCTCGGTGATGGTGATCAGCGTGCGGGTGTCGTCGTCGATCGGCTCGAACTCGAAGACGACGCGGGTGGTGCCCTCTTCGCTGCGGGTGGCCTCGCCGCCCCATTCGATGACGATGCGCCGCGGCGGGTCGGCCTCGACCACGACGACGGGGAAGGCGCCGGGGAAGTCGGCGAAGTCCCATTGGACCTCGGCGCCGGCTTCGAGGCGGCCGCGCGCGCCGGCGGTGGTGAAGTAGCGGGAGAGCTGGGCGGGGTCTGCGACTGCTTCGTAGGCCTCGGCGCACGGGCGCGCGACGCGCCCGGAGACGGTGAAGGAGAGTTCGGTCAGGGCTTCGTTGCCATTCATGTTGTAAATTTACAACATGAATGATCCGGTCGACAAGGGCTCCGATGACGACCGCGTATTCAAGGCCCTCGCCTCGCCGGTGCGTCGGCGCATGCTCGACGAGCTGAAGCGGTCCGAGCACACCACCGGATCGCTGTGCGCGCTGCTGCCGGAGCTGGACCGAACCACCGTGCTCCAGCACCTGCGGGTGCTGGAGCGGGCGGAGCTCGTCACAGGGCGCAGAATCGGCCGCGAGCGACGCCTGTCGTTGGCGCCGCTGCCGATCAAGCGCATCTACGACCGCTGGATCAGCGACTACATGCACGCCGCGGTCGATCTGCTCGATCGCCTGGACGGCGGGTGATGCCCGGGCGCTATCGGGTGTCAGGATTCGGCTGGTCTGGATGTCGCCAGGCGCAGTACAGTCCGCTTCGGGAGGAACGCGAGCAGCCGCTTGATCCAGCGATTCCGCATTCCCGAGATGATGCTGACAGGCGGGTTTCGCCGCTCCAATGCGCGGAACGCGGTCGTGACGACCTGCTCCGGAGTCTGGAAGCGGACGCCGCCTTGCGCAGTGCCGGACGCGCGGTAGAACTCCGTCGCGGTAGGTCCGGGCGACAGTGCCATGACGGTGACGCCGGTACGCCGGGTCTCGTGCGCCAGTGCTTCGGTGAACCGGACGACGAACGACTTCGACGCCGCGTACACCGCCATCCCTGGTACCGGCATGTAGGCGGTGAGGCTCGCGATGTTGACGAGCGTCCCGCGACCGGACTCGATCAGCTGGGGGAGGAGGGCGCGGGATACCTCGACCGTGGCGTCGACGTTCACCCGGAGCTGTCGGCGGATCTCCTCCTCGGAGGAGGCGAGTAGTTCGCGCGTCGATCCCGTGCCTGCGCAGTTGACGACCGTATCGACTCGTATCCCGGCCTCGCGGAGACGGTCCGCCAGGCGGTATCCGCTCCGTTCGGCGACGAGATCGAACGGCACGACTCGCACGCTCCGTCCGGTCTCGGCCGTGATCTCGTCGGCGAGCGCTTCGAGTGCATCGACGCGGCGCGCCACCGCGACGACGTCGGCTCCGCTGCGTGCGAGGCGCCGGGCGAACTCCGCGCCGATGCCCGAGCTGGCGCCGGTCACGAGTGCCGTGCTTCCTTCGTATCGCATGTGAATTCCTTTCGCGGGGGTGCTCGTCACGAGCAATGTAAGGGGCTGACACATCACAGTACGCGGCGTATGTGAGAGACTCCAACATGGAGGTGTTCCGAGAATGTCCGAACGCGGCTATCACCACGGCGATCTGCGCAATGCGCTCCTGGCGGCGACCGCGGATCTGGTGCGCGAGCGCGGGGCGCGAGGGTTCAGCGTGTCCGAGGCCGCGAGGCGAGTGGGGGTCTCTTCCTCCGCGCCGTACCGGCATTTCGCCGACCGGGACGACATGCTCGCCGCGGCGGCGCTGGCGGGATTCGTCGAGCTGGAGGAGCGATTCGAGCGTCTTCGTCTCGAGGACGGGTTCGTCGGAACCGCGATGCGCATCGCCGACGAGTATGTTCGTTTCGCCCGGGAGGATCCCGCCCGCTTCGAGGTGATGTTCGCCCACGGGATCGATAAGGCCGGCCACGCGGAACTCCTGCAGCAGACGTGCCGGATCCAGGCCCGGCTCGAGGCCGTCCTGGGGCGACACCTTCCGACAGACGAGGCGAGCCGCCGCGCCGCCGAGCTCTGGTCCCTCGCGCACGGGGTAGCCGAGCTGGTGCTCGGGGGGAATGCGCAGCATGTGCTTCCCGAGGACGGGGTCGGCGACCTGGCCCGGTCGGTGTCGAGCGCCTGGGCCCGGGGTGTTTCAGGTGCGGGTGGAGCCGAGTCGACAGGCTGAGCGCAGGCGCGGCGCGCGATCCGGGCTGCGTTCGACCGGTCCGATGATGGTCGGCGCGCAACCGGGGCGGGCGGCGGAATATCCGCCGGGCGCTCGGGGTTATCGACGGGGACAGGACTCCGCGCGGATCCGGGCGGGGCGAACCTCATCGGAGAAGGAGCCGAGCATGGCGCGAATCACAGTACTGGGCGGGAGCGGCTACGCGGGCACGGCGGTCGTCGCCGAGGCCCGTCGGCGCGGGCACGACGTGACGGCGCTGAGCCGCACGCTGCCCGAGGCGCAGGTCGAGGGCGTCGAGTACCGGGCGGGATCCGCGCTCGATCGGGAGGTGCTGGCCGAGGTCGTCTCAGGGCGGGACGCGGTCGTCGTCGCCCTGTCGCCCCGCGGCGACATGGCGGGCAGGCTCGAGGGCATCGTCGAAGCGCTCGTCGAGCTGCTCGACGGCACGTCGACGCGGCTGGGCTACATCGGGGGCGCGTCCTCGCTGCTGGTCGCCGAGGGCGGCCCGAGCGTCTGGGACCTCTCCCACGAGGAGATCCCCGCGGACGTCAAGCCGGAGATCGAGACGGGGCTCAACGCGTTCGAGCTCCTCAAGCACAGCCCCGACTCGCTCGACTGGTTCTACGTGAGCCCGCCGCAGGACTTCGGCGCCTGGCTCGGCACGCCGTCGAAGGGGCGCTACGTGCTGGGCGGCGATGTGCTGCTGCGCGACGAGGGCGGCGCATCCACGATCTCCGCCGACGACCTGGCCCTGGCGATCCTCGACGAGATCGAGACGCCGAAGCACCGCCGCGGACGGTTCACCGCGATCAGCTGAGCTCCCCTTGGCGAGCCCTGGCAGGAGGGGTACCGTGGGGGATGGGCGGTCGGCGACCGTCCGTTGCGCGCGGTCCTGACGCGTTGGGGCTCGTCAGGCCGCGTCCCGTACGGGCCGGTAGCGCAGGGCGATGGCCCCGACCGGAACGCTTCTCGATGTACGAGTTCGAGCAGGATGCGCTCGCGGAGGCCGGCGAGCAGCGTCGGCCCGCGGCCGGCGAGGACCGGCTGCACGAGGAACTCGTACTCGTCGATCAGCCCCAGATCGGCCAGCGTCAGGGGAAGCGTCACCCCGCCCACCCATAGGCCCTCGCCGGGCTCCTGCTTGAGTTCATGAACCGCCTGCCCCAGGTCGCCGGTTACGAGTTCGGCATTCCAGTCGGCGGCGCTCAGCGTGCTCGACACGACGTACTTCCTGGCCCGGTGGATGGCTTCGGCGAACGGCACCTCCCATTCCTCCATCCAGTCCGGCCATGCGCCGGTGGAGGGCTTCCGCCACGCCGACTCCATCATCTCGTAGGTCACCCGGCCGAGCAGCAGGGCGTCGGCGCGCTCCATCTCGGCGGCCCAGTAGCGCATCGACTCCTCGTCCGGCGGGATACCCGCCTCGTGATGGCAGCAGCCGTCGAGGGTGATGTTGATCGAGTATCGGAGTGGCCTCATATCGCTGCTCTCCCTTGATGCGCGCGGCGGGTGCCCCGGATGGTACTCGGGGCGCTTCGGCGCGGGATGATGGGCGGCCCGTCGGACGGCGCTCCGGCGGGACGACTCCCAGTGGCCGTCCTCATATGCACGTGGCGGGTGTGCGAGGGGCGTGTCTACGGCGTCGGTCGATCTGCAGCCAGGTCCGGTCGTCGGGATTCGAAGGCCGCCCTCTAATGCGCCGGTCCGAACTCCCCGAGGAGCGTCGAGATCGCGACGATGAGTGCAGGAATGTCTTCGCGCAGGAGTTTCCAGACTCGAAGGTGATCGACCACGTCGTATCGGTGGGCGATGATGTTACGAGTCGCAATGACAGCGTGAAGGTCGGGGATTCGTTCCGCGGTGGGGAGATCATGCTTACGAATACGGTTGAGCGCCTCCCCGATGATCTCCAGCTGTCGTTCCGCCGCGGCCTGGCGAATCCAATCCTGCAAGTACTGGTCCGTGGTCATCGGCGCAGCGACGAGTTGTTCCGCCTTCTTCGCGGCCTGCAAGGCGTCCCAGAGATGCGCCGGTGTTCTAGGCTGCATAGACATCGAGTGCGGTGTCGAACACGGAGCGAGCGATATAGGGGTTGCGGATATTCCGTGCTTCGACGAGGTCGACATCATGACCGAGCACCGTTTCCAGCTCCTCTTGCAGCGCGAAGAAGGCCTGAAAGGTGCGCTCGGCGTCGGCATCGAAATCGACGAGGATGTCGATGTCGCTCTGTTCCGGGTCGAAACGCTCGGTGAGCGCGGAGCCGAAGATGCGGAGTCGCGAGACGCCGTACCGCTTGCAGACGCGCTCGATGTCTTCGCGTCTCTGCATGATCACCGACCACATCATCTGCTCCGCTCGAAGACGGGAGGGGAGTGGGCCCAGTGGGGCTCGAACCCACGACCCGCGGATTAAAAGTCCGCTGCTCTGCCAACTGAGCTATAGGCCCACGGACAAGACTACCGCGACTCGGGCGTCTCCGCGTCCGCCTCCGAGGACGCGTTCTCGGCCTCGGCGGGCTCCTGCTCCGAGAGGTCCTCGGTGCTGATCTCCTCGGTAGACGACCGCTCCTGCTCGCCCATCAGCGCATCCAGCGACGACGGCTCCGCCTCGTCGTACTCCTTGGCGCGCAGGCGCAGCTTGCCCCGGCGCGGCCACAGGCCCCGCTCGCCGCGGCGCCACCAGTTCCACAGCGCGATCATCGCGAAGGCCTCGGCCATCGCCGCGACGAGCGCGCCGGGAAGCACGGCGAACTCGCCGAACATCGCGTTGATCTGCGTCCACCCGAGCACGAGCAGCCAGCCGATGCCGAGCAGCGACAGCAGCGACCACACGGCGATCGTCGACGCGGGGATGAGGCGCGGCCGCACGATGCGGACGAGGAGCAGCAGCGCGAGCAGCAGCACGGGCACCGTGGTCACGGCGCCCAGCAGGAAGTTGCCGAACCCGCTGAACTGCGTATCCGGCGCGAAGGTGCCGAAGTTGAAGCCCACGCCCAGCAGGTCCCATCCCGAGAGCTGCTCCGCCTGGTAGCGCAGCGGATACGCGGTCTTCCACCACGGCAGGAACATCGAGCCGATCAGCGCGAGCACGACCACGCCGCCGATGATCCGCTTCTCCCCGGCCTCGGGCAGCGCCTTCGCGCTGGGCCCGCTGTTGAGCGACTCGTCGCGGTCGGAGGATGCGTCGCCGCGCTCGGCGGGGGAGGAGCTTCGAAGTGCCATACGACAAGACTAATAACGTCCCGGGCATCCGCCCGTATTCCCGGTTGCGCCGGCGGCGGAACCCTGGGACCGCGCTCGCGATCCTCCTCGATGCACGGCAGACTTAAGCCCGTGCCGTTTCGCCCGCGGCGCGAGTCGCCGTGGTCGGAAGGAGGGCCCTTGGAGAAATTCGATCGTCCGGTTCGGATGCCCGTAGAGGCCTTCGAGTCGTTCATCGGCGGGGAGGATCCCGCCGTCACGAGCCGTCTCGCCCACGACACGGCGCAGGCGCTGCTGCACCGGGTCCGCGAGTCGGACGACCCCGACGTCGTCGAGCGCACGGTCGGCTTCGCCCGCACCAACGGCCTCGAGGATCTCGCCCAGCTCTGGTCGGCCGCGCATCCCGAATCCCTGCCCGGCGCGCTGTGGCGCCTCTACCTCGTGCACGAGGCCATCGCCCGCAACGCCCAGGTCTCGAGCTACGTCTACCGCCACGGCGCCGCGACCGACACGTCCATCCACCACATCGTGGCCGGCGCCGCCGAGCCCACCGGTCCCGGCGAGATCCGCGCGCTCACCACGGCGATCCTCCACGGCGCCTTCACCGGCGACTTCGCGGACGCGCTCGACCGCGCGGCCGCGTTCGCCGCCGTCATGTCGATCGGCTGCGCGAGCATCGCCGCCGACGACGAGAACGTGAACCCGGTCCGGGCGCACCGCGCGACCCGCCGCTCCGCGCGCTACCTGCAGTTCGCGAAGGAGCTCAGCGCCTCCTCGCGCCTGCAGCGCCGAGGGCGCCTCGACTGAGGATTTCGCTCCTGGGTGAACGCGCTTGCATCGAGCACTCGAGCCCCTAAACTAGTGCGAGCCGGGCCGCAGTAACCCCGGGCTCCATCATTTTGCCGCTTCGAGCGGCCTTCCGCCGAGAGGCGTTCTGCGGTCCGGCCTCATTCGTTTCCAGGAGGGCGCTCGCGGCCTCACTCCCGGCTGCGACGGCGCAGCAGCGGACGCGGCGCGGCGCCGAGCGCGAGCACGGCGAGCGCGGTCTGCAGGAGCCCGGTCGCGAAGCAGACGCCCTGCAACGGCATCCAGACGAGCATGATCGCGATCTCCACGAAGATCCAGACCATCATGACCAGCCCGGCCGCGGCGTGCAGACCCCACGCGAGGTCGTAGCGACGATACTGCGCGACCAGCGCGAGCGCTTGCACGCCGCCGACCACCAGCCCGAGGATCAGGCCCGGCCAGAAGTAGGAGTCGAAGACGCTCCCCTCGAGCCATTCGAGCGGGATGCCCATCCCTCCCGTGAAGCTGAGGCCGATCATCCCGGCCAGCGATGAGACCAGGTGGAACCAGGCCACCGCCGAGAGGGCGATCCGCAGCCGGCGCGAGGGCGACTTCCGAGCGTGCATGCCTCCACTCTACGGCTGGGCGTTTTCTGGCAGACGCTTGTCGAGATGTTCTTTACAGATGTAAAGTATCCGTATGGCAACCGAACTCGACCCCCGCGCGGCGCGCTCCTACGACGCGCTCATCGCGACCATGGACGAACTGCTCGACGAGCGCGAGGACCCGGCGGCCGTGAAGATCACCGAGATCGTGCAGCGGGCGGGCATCAGCCGCCCCACGTTCTACCAGCACTTCGCCGATGTGCCCGACCTCGTGCGGGCGACGACGCTCCACCGGCTCACCGCGATCTTCGGGCTCATCCCGAACGAGGCGCCGGGCGGGACCTGGGGCGAATTCGCCCACGCGAAGCTGTCGATCCTGCTCGGCGCGCTGCAGAAGGACGCGCCGACCTACCTCGCCGTCTTCTCCGGGCCGGCCGCCGTGCCGGTGCTCAAGGGCGTCGTCGACTACCTGACCGACCAGATCCTCAACTGCTCGCCCCTCGGCACCGTGCTGCGCCGAGAGCTGACCCCCGACGTCGCGTTCGCCCGAGCCGAATTCCTCGGCGCCGGCGCGACCTGGCGAGTCCTCCAGTGGCTCGACACCGATTTCACCGGCGCCGACGAGCTCGACGCGATGGTCCAGCGGCTGAGCGCCGACATCCTCACCGGATCCGGCGCGAGCGAGGCCGAGCTCTCCTCGGCCATACCGACCGCCGACCCCTCCACCGACCACTGACATCGAGCGCCCTCCACGGGCGCCTGCGAGTGAAGAAGCATTTGATGGCAAGTACGAAGCCGGCGCACGTCGCGCCCGAAACCCGGAACAAGAACCTCCTGCGCGCGATCATCGTCGCGATCGGCATCGCGATCATCCCGCTGATCTACGCGTCGCTGCTCACGAGCTCCTTCAGCGACCCGCAGGGCAACCTCGACAACATCCCCGCGGCCGTGGTCAACCTCGACCAGGAGGCGAGCCACGAGGACACGACGCTCGACCTGGGCAAGGATCTCACCGCGGAGCTCCTCGACTCGAAGGAGCGCAACAACTTCACGTGGCAGGAGTACGGGGCCGAGGAAGCGCAGCAGGCGCTCGCCTCCGGCGAGGTGTACGCGGTGCTGACCATCCCCGCCGATTTCTCCGCGAACGCGATCTCGCCGGCGGGCGACGACCCGAAGGTGGCCCAGCTCAGCATCGAGACGAACGACGGCGCGAACATGTTCGCGGGCACGATCGCGAACCAGCTCGGCACGGTGCTCGCCGATACGCTCGCGGGCAAGGTGTCGGAGGAGTACCTCGCGAATATCTACGCGGGCTTCACCACCCTCCATGGCGAGCTCTCGACGGCGGCGGACGGCGCGAGCCGGCTCGAGGACGGCACGGTGCAGGCGGGCGACGGGGCCCAGCAGCTCAACGTCGGCCTGAACCAGCTCGTCTCGGGCACGGGCGAGCTCGCCTCGGCCGTGGGCCGGCTGGAGGACGGATCGGGCGCGCTCGCGACCGGCGCGGGCAGCCTTGTCGACGGCGCCAGGAGGCTGGACACGGGCATTACGACGCTGCGCGACGGCACCTCGCAGGCCGCGACGGGCGCTTCGGAGCTCGCGGACGGTACGCAGCAGCTCGCGGATGCGGTGAACGGCATCAGCGATAAGGCGGCGCCGATCGTGGACGCGATCGAGTACATCCGCGATCACAGCAGCGACCTCACGACGGGCAGCGACGGGATGGTCACGAGCCTCGACGAGCTGCTCGCGAACTGGGATGCGCTGAGCGACGAGGAGAAGCAGGCGATGGTCGAGCAGCTCGCGACCGACGCGGGCGATCTCCGCGACGGCGTGGGCTCGGCGCTCGAGGGCGCGGAGAACGCGGACCTCGGCGGCCTGGACGGGCTCAAGACGCTGCCGGACAAGGTGAACCAGCTCAACGACGGCGCGCAGCAGCTCGCGGACGCGAATACGCAGATCGACAGCGGTGTGGGGGAGCTCGCCGACGGATCGGGGCAGCTGGTGACCGGTGCGAGCGATCTCGCGGACGGCGCCTCCTCGCTGCACGACGGCACGGTCCAGCTGCGCGAGGGCGTGGCCTCGCTGCGGCACGGCACGGTGCAGGCGCATGACGGCTCCGGCGATCTCGTGGATGGGATCGACGAGCTCAAGGACGGGTCCGGCACGCTCGCCGAGGGGCTGGACGAGGGCGTCGAGTCGGTGCCGAGCTACACGGATGCGGAGTCGGACAAGCTCAGCGAGGTGGCGGCGAGCCCGGTGCAGTTCGAGCACGAGCGGATGAACGAGGTGCCGCGGAACGCGGAGGGCATGGCGCCGTACTTCATGTCGCTCGCGCTGTGGGTCGGCGGCATGGCGTTCTACATGATGAACAACCCCCTCGGCCGTGCGAGCGGTCGGATGCTCTCGGGCCTGGATGCGCTGCGCAGCTATCTGCCGGGCGCGATCATGGGCGTGGCGCAGAGCGCGCTGCTGTTCGTGACGATGACGCGGATCGTGGGGATCGAGGTGGCGCATCCGGTGCAGCTCATGCTGATGGTCTTGCTGGTGAGCCTGACGTTCGTGGCGATCAATCAGGCGCTCATCGCGCTGCTGGGGGCGCCGGGCAGGTTCGCCGCGCTCGTGCTGATCGTGCTGCAGCTCTCCTCGGCCGGTGCGACGTATCCGGTGGAGACGGCGCCGGGGCTGTTCCAGGCGCTGCATCCGTGGCTGCCGCTCTCGCACGCGGTGGATGCGTTCCGGTCGCTGATTGCGGGCGGCGGCATCGGCGTGGACGGGGCGGTGTGGTTCCTGCTGGCCTGGTTCGTCGGGGCGCTGATCGTGACGAGCACGGCGGTGTTCATCAAGCGCATTCCGGAGCTGCCGGTGCGGATCCGGGCGTGGAACGCGAAGCGGGCGGCGCACGCGAAGCACCGCCGCGAGCAGCGCGCGCCGGAGGTCACGGGCGCCCGGTGAGGCGCTGCGGCGCTGGGTTCGGCCGGAGCGCTGGCCCGGTGGTGCTGGATGCTTACGGGGTCGCGCTTCGGCGGATTGAGCCTTGGCCGGTTGAGCGGTGGCGAGGCTGAATGTGTGCCGGTTGCGTATCGGCGGGTCCGAGCCTCGACGGGGTTGAGTCCCGGTGGCGTTGAATGTGCGCGGGGCTGAGCATCGGCGGCGCCGAAATCCGGTGGCGCTGAGTCTTCGCAGTGCTGAGTCTTGTTGGTGCCGGGTGTTGGGCGGCCGCGCGTTGCCACTTGTGTCGTCTCGGCGACCGGATGGATTCGATGCCGGTCAGGGGTTGGGGACGAGGACGGTCGATTGGACGAAGAGCTCGAATGTGAGGGCCGCCGTGGCCGCGGTGACTGTGCCTTGGACGGGGATGCTCCGGCCTGCGATGTGCACTGTCGCGGAGTAGCTGACGGAGGCGGTGACGGTGACCGTGGCCTTCTCCTGGTAGCGGTGGCTGGTCGCGGTGTCCGAGAGCTCGGGCAGGCCGAGTTCGGCCCAGCTCCCGCCGAGGCTCTCGGTCTCCCATGTCGTGCCGTCACCGAAGTCCCAGCGCACACCGACGGGGATGAACTCGACCTGGACCGGTCGGTTCAGGAGCGTGCCGCTCATCTGATGGGTCGAGGCGTCCACCCAGAAGTTCACGGGCTGTCCGACGATGCCGAGTCCGTCGGGCTCCATGTTGAGCGTCGGCGCCTGGGGGCTGATCTCGAGGATGTCGTTGACGGTGAAGCTCGAGGGCAGGCTCGGTCCGTCGTCTGCGGGGGTCTCGTCCGCGGGGCCTGCGGGGAGGATGCGGCTCTTCTCGAACGAGGGTGTAGTCCGTTGAGCGCGTCGCTGTCCGTGTAGGA
>NZ_FUIC01000035.1 GCF_900163695.1 Gulosibacter sp. 10 | reverse complement strand
CCCCCCCCCCCCCCCCCCCCCCCCCCCCCCCCCCCCCCCCCCCCCCCCCCCCCCCTTTTTTTTTTCAAGCAGAAGACGGCATACGAGATTACTACGCGTCTCGTGGGCTCGGAGATGTGTATAAGAGACAGCTGCGACGGCGCGCCTACGGCGCTCCGCGGAGCCGGAGCGCGAGCACGCCGCCGAGCACCAGGATGAGCGCGGAGCACAGGAGCGCGCCCGGGCCGACGAGCCCCGACGCGATCGCCAGGCCCCAGAGGATGCCGCCGATCCAGAGGCCGCCGTCCACGCCGAGGTTCCACACCACGGAGGCGCGCCCCGAATCCATCCGCAGCATCGTCGTGTGCAGGGTGACGGTCTGCACGACGCCGACGCCCAGGCCTAGGAGCACCCCGGAGACGATCGCGGACGCGGGGCCCGGTACGAGGGCGCCGAGCGCGCCGCCGGAGGCGAGCAGCAGTGCGCCCGCGAGGACGGCTCCGCGCGCGGAGGTGCGCGCCTCCAGCTCGCCGCCGAGCCAGCGGCCGAGCGCGTTGCCGGCCTGCACCGCGAACACCACGAGCGCCGCGCCCTGTGCCGCGGCGGTCACCGGCAGGCTCGTGAGGCCGTGGGAGAGCAGCACCACCGCGGCCAGCAGCAGGCCGACCGCGAGCCAGGGGATGCCCAAGAGCGCCGCGAGCGGCCCGCGCCGGCGCGCCGTCGGGACAGCCGCGTCTGCCGCACCCGCGCCGGTGCGGCCGACCCCTGCAGGGATGCCGAACGAGAGGACGGCGCCGAGCAGCCCCGCGACGAGGGCGCAGACGCCGAACACGGAGGGGGAGAACGCGAGGGCGAGCTGCACTCCCGCCGGGGAGCCGATGGCGGAGGCGGCCATGGTGACGAGCCCGTACACGCCCAGCGCCCTGCCGAGACGCTCTCCCGGCACCAGCAGCGCGACGCCCTGCGCGCCGGCGACGATGAGGACGCCGAACGCCGCCCCGCCCGACACGGCGCCGAGGAGCAGCAGCGCCGTGCCCTGCGCGATGCCGGTGATGAGGGCGCCGATGCCGAGCACGGCGAGCGAGACCGCCAGGACGAGGCGGAGCGAGCCCCGGCGGACGAGGGCCGGGGCGAAGACCTGGACGCCCATCACGAAGGTCATCATCGTCCCCACGAACAGGCTGCTCAGGCCGGGCTCGTCGCTCCTCGTGACCGGCACGAGCGAGTAGAGCGTGAAGAACACGGCGACGCCGAGCGCCACCGCCGCCGTCAGCGATGCCACCGCCCTGCGGGTCATGACCGGCCTCCTTCCGGGGCTTCGATGAGGCGCCCGAGTCTGCGCGCTCGGCGCGCCCGCGCGCTCAGCGGACCACCGAGCTGAGCAGCAGCGAGGTCTCGGAGTTCACCACGCCCCGGATGGACCGCACCCGGCGCAGCAGGTCGTCGAACGCGGCGAGGTCGTCGCAGACGATCTCCGCCACGAGATCCCAGCCGCCGTTCGTGGTGTGCAGCTTGGTGATCTCGGGGAAGCCGCGCAGGGAGGAGATCACGTGGTCGGTGGTGTACCCCTCGACCTCGATGAACGAGATGGCGCAGACCTGCTCGTTCTGGGCGGGGTCGCGAATCCGCACGGTGAAGCCGACGATGACGCCGGCCGCGGTGAGGCGCTCGATCGCCTTGCTCACGGTGGCGCGCGAGACGCCGAGCTTCTGCGCGAGGGTCGAGACGGGCGCGCGCCCGTCCTTGCGCAGCTCGGCGATCAGCCTTCGATCCAGTTCGGACAGCGGAGTCATGCGTCGAGGATACCGTCACCGCGACATTCTGCTCTCGCATACGGCGCAAAGTGTTCGAAAGCTTCACAGAATGTGCGCGGTTCTGCAATTCCGGACGCACATCTAAATCAGTAGGTTCTTTGCGTCAGACAGCTCCCGGTGCAGTGCGCTGTTCGAACGATCGATTCCGGCGCGATGCCGGACCGGACTAGTGAGGAGAATCAATGCCGCAGTTGGTAGACGTCCCCAACATGGCCCGCTGGATCCAGCGCGAGGGCGTAGGGCCCATCATCCGAGACATGATCGGCTACCTGGAGTCCGACTTCCGCCGCTGGGAGAGCTTCGACAAGACGCCGCGAGTGGCGAGCCACACGCCCTTCGGAGTGATCGAGCTGATGCCCACGGCCGATTCCGAGACCTACTCGTTCAAGTACGTGAACGGCCACCCCTTCAACCCGGCGCGCGGCTACCAGACCGTGACCGCCTACGGCATGCTCGCGAGCGTGGACAACGGCTACCCGACCTTCTTCTCGGAGATGACGCTGCTCACGGCGCTGCGCACCGCGGCCACCTCGGCCATGGTGGCGAAGCATCTCGCCCGCCCGGACTCGAGCCGCATGACGCTCATCGGCGCCGGCAGCCAGTCGGAGTTCCAGTCCCTCGCGATCCGCGAGGTGCTCGGCATCGAGGACCTCTCGGTGTACGACGTGGACCCGGCGGCGGTGGAGAAGCTGCGCCGCAACCTCGAGCCCCTCGGGTTCCGCATCACCGCGGCCGTATCCGTGGACGAGGCCGTCGAGGGCGCCGACATCATCACCACCTGCACGGCCGACAAGGCGCAGAACACGGTGCTGCTCGACCGGCACGTGCGCCCCGGCGTGCACCTCAACGCCGTCGGCGGCGACTGCCCGGGCAAGACCGAGCTCGACGAGCGCATCCTCGACCGATCCTCGATCTTCGTCGAGTTCCCGCCGCAGACCCGCATCGAGGGCGAGATCCAGAACAAGCCGGAGGACTACCCCGTGACCGAGTTCTGGAAGGTGCTCACCGGCGACGAGACCGGCCGGAAGAGCGACGAGGAGATCACCCTCTTCGACTCCGTGGGCTTCGCCATCGCGGACTTCTCGGCCCTGCGCTTCGTCCGCGACGCCACGGCCGGCACCGACCTGCAGAGCGAGATCGACCTCGTGGCCGATCCCGAGGACCCGAAGGACCTCTTCTCGCTGGTCGGCGTCAACAGCCCCGTCCACTAGCGGCGGCGCCTCGCGAGGGCGCCTCGGCGACGATCAGTCGTCGAGGCGCCACTGCGCTGCTCACGCAGCGTCGTCGCCGGCCCATTCCGCAAGGGCTGCACGGATCGCCTCCGAACGGGTGCGGTGCTCGCGCTCGGCGCGCGCCATGACCGCGGCGAGTTCGGATTCGCTGAGCCGCACGGTAACCGCGTGCGATGGCTCGTTCGTACGCGATGGCCGTCCCGGAGAACGGAACGTTGCACCGGGGAATCCCGCTTCGGCGTTCTCGACGAGGCGGGCCACCACTTCCTCGGTGATCTCCACCCCGTCGATTTCTCCGTAGGAGCCGTTCACGGGCTTGGCGGGCTTGCTCATCTCAACCTCCTCTGCATCCTGGCGACTACTGATTTACGGGCCGGCATCGCATGGATCACGAGGTATCGGCTGCCGTGACCGAACGATAACGCCCCCGGCTCCCATGGCCGGCCGGTCCCGTCGAACGCCAGGCGCATGTATCGCGGCGGTTCGTCGTCGTCGATCACGGTCTCGTCGGTCCCCTCGCGCCACATGCGAATCACTTCGTCGACGTGCAAGCCACGTTTGAGCGCCGACTCGTGGACCTGCACATGAATCATCCTCACCGTCCGTCCTGGTTTCGTGTACAGAATACCCGTGTTTTGTGTACGAAACCGTGGTTCGTTCCGTTCGATGCCATTGACTGCCCGGCCGGCGACGATCAGTCGTCGAGGCGCCACTGCCAGTAGAGGTCGTGGCGCCGGTCCGACTCGGTCGCCACGGCGGCGAGCTCGTCGGATGCGTCGAGCACGATCCAGCCCGTCTCCGTCTCGCCGGCGGGGTAGAAGGGGCCGATCGCGTCCTCGGCGCACAGATATCCCGTGCCGTACTCGTCGGCGAGGAACTCGCCCGCGGTGTCGTAGCCGGAAAGGTAGGTCTCGCCGAACGCCAGATCGGAGGCGTACTCCTCGCTTGCGGGTGTCGTCACCTCGAAGCGGAGGCCGATGAATCCGTCGTTCGCCGGCGGCTCGGCGAACTCGCCATCGCATTCGAACTCGCGGTCGACCTCGAGCAGCGTCACCGTGCCGACCGGTTCGCCCTCGTCGTCGAGGATCGTCGCCGCCTCGCCCAACGCCACGTCCTGCCGGCCCTCGGCATCCGCCGCCCCTGCGTCCGGGTGCAGCGTGGTCCGCGGCTCGGGCGACGGCGCGGACGGCCCCGGCCCGGGTGCGATCTCGGCATCCGAGCATCCTGCGAGCGCGAGCGCCGCGACGACCGCGAGCCTCGCGCCCGCGGCGCCCCTTCTGCTCATGGCGATAAGCATAGGGCCGCTCGCGGCGTTCAGCGGACGGCAAGGGCTTCGCGTCCGCCGAACAAAGTCCGAAGGATTCGTAATACGATAGGGGTATGAGTAAGCGGATCATCCAAGGGCGCGAGGTCGGCGAAGCCGAAGTCGATGCCTGGGTCGCCGAAGCCGAGGCCGGCTACGATGTCGAGGAACTCCGCAAGCGGGTTGCTGGAGGTCGGCCAGGGCGTGGTGCCGAGCCATCGCAAGTGATCCCCGTGCGGCTCACGGCGGAAGAGCTCGCCGCGGTGATGGAGCGTGCAGAACGCGAACACCTGAACCGCTCCGAGGCGATCAGGGCAGCGTTGGCCGAGTGGTCGCGCGCGGCGTGATCGTTCGAGGCTCGGCGCTCAAGCATCGCATCGCGGCAGAGGATGGCATTGAAGCCGCGACTCGGTCTGTCATCACCATTCTGCTCGATGATGAGAACCCGCAACGGGTCATGCGGCTCGGATTCGATACGAAGAGCCGGCTCCTGGAGACCGTGGTGCTGTTGTGGGATGACGGTACGGAAGAGCTGATCCACGTGATGAAAGCGCGTCCGCAATACGTCCGCCTTCTCGAATAGGAGTATTGCGCTGATCCGCCTTTGAGATCTGCGGGTCGCGAGTTGTCTCGCTCGCGGCTGCGGGCCCTATTCGAACGCGGCCGCGCCCATGCCGGTGATGTAGGCGGCCTGGCCCACGTGCTCGGCGGCGTCGACGGAGATGCTCACGAGCCGGGAGGCGCGCGTCACCGGCGGATCCCACTGCTCGTCGATCACCTCGCCGAGCGCGGTCTCGTCGAGCGTCTCGAGGTAGGCGACCTGCGCGTCGACGACGGCCCCGAGATGGTCGAGCAGCAGCTCCGGGTCGTCGACCCGCACGGCGCGGGCCTGCTCGGCGGTGTCGCCGTATCCCATCGCGTGCTCGTCGAGGTCGAGGCCGAAGCGGCGGTCGAAGCCCTGCGCGGTCCACACCGCCTCCTCGCCCGAGAGTGCGGAGAGCTGCTCGTCGAGCTCGCGCGCGGCGTGCCACAGCAGCCAGGCGATCGAGTTGTCGTGGTGCGGATGCGCGTCGAGCAGCTCGGGCGTGAGCGAGTCGCGGAGCATCTCGGCCGACTCCTGCGGCCGCCGGGCCAGGTCGATGAGGATCTCGATGGCGTTCATGGACGCCACGGTAGGCTTCGCGGCTGACCGTCGTCGGTGCGGGCGCACCCTCCCTGCTGTTGAGAATAATTATCAATTAGTCTGATCGAAACCACGGACGACGAAAAAGGGGGCCACCATGGTCGATGCTCGGCGACTCGAGCGGTTCGAGACGGGATGGGGATTCATCGCGGCGCTGGACCAGAGCGGCGGCAGCACGCCGAAGGCGCTCCGGCAGTACGGCGTCGACGAGACCCGGTACGCCGACGAGGGGGCGATGTTCGATCTCATCCACGAGGCGCGAACCCGTGTCATGACGAGCCGGGCGTTCACCGGCGACCGCATCCTCGGCGCCATCCTGTTCGAGGGCACGCTCGACCGGAACGTGGACGGGCGGGACGTCGTCGACTACCTCTGGGCTGGGAAGGGCATCCTGCCGTTCCTGAAGATCGATCGCGGCGTGGAGGAGGAGCGCGACGGCGTGCGGCCGATGCGCGAGATCCCCGGCCTCGAGGACACGCTGGCGCGGGCGGCGGAGCGCGGCGTCTTCGGCACGAAGGAGCGCTCCGTCATCCATCGCGCCGACCGCGCGGGCATCCGGAGGATCGTCGAGCAGCAGTTCGAGCTGGGAGAACGCGTGCTCGCCGCGGGGCTGATGCCGATCCTCGAGCCGGAGGTGGACATCACCGCCCCGGACCGCGCCGAGATCGAGGCGCTGCTGCGGGAGGAGATCCTCGCCTCTCTCGCCGGGCTCGGCGAGAGGAGAATCGCGCTCAAGCTGAGCATCCCCGAGCGGGACGGGTTCTACGGCGACCTGATCGCGCATCCGAACGTCGCCCGGGTCGTCGCGCTCTCGGGCGGGTACTCGCGCGAGCAGGCGAACGAGCGGCTCTCCCGCAATCCGGGGCTCATCGCGAGCTTCAGCAGGGCGCTGCTCGACGGACTCCACGAGGGGCAGGGCCAGGACGAGTTCGATCGCGTTCTCGACGAATCGATCGAGTCGATCCACCGCGCCTCGGTCGGGCCGCGATGAGCGAAGGGCGGAGACCGAACCCCGCGCGCAGCGGCGACCCTCGGAAGCGCGCCCGCCACCTCGCCGAGCAGCGGCCGGTGCCGGTGACGGTGCTCAACGGCTTTCTCGGCTCGGGCAAGACCACGCTGCTGCAGAGCCTGCTCGTGCAGGCGTGGCGCCGCTCGCCCCGGCTGCGGCCCGGCGTCATCGTCAACGACATGAGCTCGCTCGACGTGGACGGCATCGTCGTCGAGGAGACGGAGGTGGTGAGCCGCGAGCGGGGCAGCTTCGCCAGCATCAGCGGCGGCAGCGTGCACAGCGCCGCGCTGCTGCCGGCCCTCATCGAGGCCGCCGATGAGATGGTGCAGCGCATCGAGCCCGACCACCTGTTCATCGAGACCTCGGGGAGCACCCGGCCCTGGCCCTTGATCAAGGCCATCGCGCGGCATCGGCGGCTCGAGCTCCACGGCTTCCTCTCGCTCGTGGACGCCGCCATGCTGCGCGACGACTTCGACTGCGGCTCGGGGCTGGCGGCTCGAATCGGCCGCCAGTTCGAGAGCGGGGCGCTGGGGATCGAGATGCTCATCGGCGAGCAGGTGATGTTCGCCTCCGACGTGTACCTCACGAAGATCGACAAGCTGACCCCGGAGCAGGTGCGGCGCACCGCGCGCGAGCTGCACCGGCTCAACCCCGGCGCGGGGGTCGTGGGGCTCCACTACGGCAATCTCCGGCTCGATGACGTGCTTCGCAAGCGTCCCTACGATCGCTCGAGGGTCGCCGGACTCGGGCGGGAGATCGAGGAGCGGGATGCGGCGCATCCCGAGACCGGGAACCTCGTCTCGCTCGTGCTCGACACCCCGCGGCCGTTCCATCCCATCCGGCTCTGGGAGGCGTACACCACCGCCTTGCCGCAGACGCTCTATCGCAGCAAGGGGATGGCGTGGATCCCGAGCCGGGACGACAAGGTGCTGCTCTGGAACCAGGCAGGCGGCGGGGTCGACCTCGGCTTCTTCGGCTATTGGAAGGCCGGGGTGCTCGAGCACGACGAGGGGCGGCTCCTGCCGCACGAGATCGACGCGCTCGAGCGGGAGGTGGCGGCGATCGACCCGGTGTTCGGCGATCGGCGCACCAGCATCACGCTGCTCGGCGAGGAGGCTGATGCGCGGGCCTTCCTCGCGCTCCTGGAGTCCTGCCTGTGCACCGACGACGAGGTGCTCGCCTGGCGGTACGGCGAGGAGTTCGAGGACCCCTGGCCGCAGCGCACGGTGGCCATCGACGGATTGGGCGCGGGGTAGCCGGGGTCGGTGCGGTGGTCTGGCCGCGATCTCGGCATGCCGGGCCGCGGGATCAGCGCTCGGCCAGGGCGTCGATGGCCGTCACGAGGCGACGGCGCTCCTTGGCGATCCACTGGCCGTCGGCGTAGTTGGCGAGGAAGTCCTCGGCGAACCCGACGGGGTCCTCGCCCACGACCGAGCGGATGGGCGTGGCGTCCGCCGCGGCCTGCTCGAAGAGCGAGGCCAGGTCGTCGGTCATCTGCACGAGCACGTCGCCCTTCGAGACGACGCCGAAGTGCATGAGGTATCGCTCCACGGCCTGCGCGGCCGCTCGGTAGTCGGCGGGCAGGGCCTTGATGCGCGCCTGCGCTTCGCGCCAGCGGCGCTTCTCGCCGAGGCTGCCGGTGACGGTTTCGAGGATGCTGTTCATCGTGCGGTTCCTTCTCGGAGTCGGTCGAGGCGGTCGGCGAGCAGGTCCCAGTCGGACCAGAACGCGGCGAGCTGCTCCTCGCCGGCGCCGTTGAGGGCGTACACCTTGCGGGGCGGGCCCTTCTCGGAGGGGACCTTGTCGACGTCGACGAGCCCGCGCTGCTCGACTCGCACCAGCAGCGCGTAGACGGTGCCCTCGGCGATGTCCTCGAAGCCGAGCCCGTGCAGCCGGGAGCGGATCTCGTAGCCGTAGGTGGGATGCTCGGCGATGATCGCGAGCACGGCGCCTTCCAGCACGCCCTTGCGCATCTCGGTCATCTGTCGCGCCAATCCGCCCGCCTTTACTACTCAATATTGCTTGGTACGGGTACACTGTAACGCTGAGTAGGCGACGGTGCAAGTCCTGCGTTGCTGTGCGGGCTGTGTCGGGCGGAGCTGGGGCGGAGGTGGACGGGAGGTTTCGCCGCCGCGGTCAGGCCTCGGCCGGTTTCGCGTCGTAGGTGACCCAGTCGGTGCGCGTTGCGAGCGTGTCGTACAGGGCCTGCGCCTGCCGGTTGTCCTCGGCGGTGATCCAGCGCACGACCGAGCGGCCCTCGAGCGCGGCGATCCGCTGCAGCCGCTCGATCAGGGCGCGGCCCGCGCCCTTGCCCCGGATCTGCGGGTCGGTGAAGAGGTCGTCGAGCCAGATGCCGACCGTGCCGGTGGAGGGGCGGGCGAAGCGGCGGTAGTGGGCGATCGCGACGATGCGGCCGTCGTCCTCGGCGACGAGCCCCTCCGACTCGTGGTCCGGATCGACGAGCCATCCCCATACGCGGGATTCGACCTCCGCCGATTCCTGCAGCCGGTAGAACTCCCGGTAGGCCTTGAAGAGCTCGCGCCAGCGGTCGGCATCCGAGGGGTCGAGGGGGCGGACGGAGATGGGGGCGGAACTGGCCATCGGTGCTCCTATCGATGCGGTTGCATCCCCATCTTCGCCGACGGCGGTGCGAGAGGCCAGCGTTGCGAACCGACGGCGTCGGGGCGCAGCAGACCCGGCTCGCCCTCGCCCAGTGCAGAACTTGGCGGGAGATCGTCATGCAGGGAGGGGGAAGGCCACAGAAGGGCGCCAAGTTCGTGAGGGGGGATGCGGGGTCGATCATCAGGGTTGTAGTTGATAATGGTTATCAATTTTGAGATGGCGAGGGAGAAAAGGCGGGGCCATGGCGCAGCGGGAGGACGAGGACCGGGGCTTCGACCAGGCGGCGCGGGACTTCGACCGCCTGGGGCGGCATCTCTGGCAGCCCATCGGGCGGGAGACGGTGCGGCGCACCGAGCCGCGGACCGGCGAGCGGGTGCTCGACGCTTGCTGCGGCACGGGCGCCTCGGCGATCCCGGCGGCGGAGCGCGTCGGCCGGGACGGCGCCGTGGATGCCGTCGACGTCTCGGAGCCCCTGCTCGAGCGCCTGCGGGGAAACGGCGCGCACCTTCCCTCGCTGCGCGCGCACCGCGCCGACATCACCACCTGGGAGGCCGGCGACTACGACCTCGTGCAGTGCGTGCTCGGCGTCTTCTTCCTCCCCGACATGGCGGCGGGGGCCCGCCACCTGATCGCCCGCGCCCGCCGGGGAGGGCGGGTGTGCTTCACCATCTGGCGCCGCGGTGCGATGGTCGACGCCGGGCGGCGCCTGCAGGGCGCGCTCGAGCGGGTCACGGGAATCGCCGCGGGGGAGCGGTCCGGGCACCTCGTCGACCGGGTGGACGAGCCCGACGCGTTCGCCGACTGGCTGCGGGAGCTGGGCCTCGAGCAGGTCCGGGTGACGGAGGCCCCGCTGACGCTGCCGGTCTCCGAGGAGATCGCATGGCTCGTGGTCACCGGGTCCGGGTTCGTCGCGGCGTTGAACGGCCTCGACGACGCGCAGATCGACCGGGTGCGCGTCGAATACCTGCGCTCGTTCCGGGAGGACGGCGTCGAGGCGTTGGACGCGACCACGCTCATCGGCGTCGGCACCCGGGCGTGATCGCGCCCGGCGGTGTCGGCGTGCGGGCGTGACCGCGCTCGCGGCGTCGGCACTCGGGCATGATCGCACCTGCCGGCGTCAGCGACTGGGCGCGAAGGCCGCCGAGCGGAGGGCACCGCCCACCGCATCCCGTGGCCCATGTACTCGTTCCGGGGCGACTGACTTCCCGCTCAGCCGTCCTGCAGGGAGGCGTCGATCGCGGCCTGCGCGGTCGGATGCGAGAACTCGAATCCGGAATCGAGGAGCGCCTTCGGCTGCACCCGCGCATCCGAGAGCAGCAGCGAATCGGCCGCATCCGCGCTCAATCCCAGCCGGAGCGCCCAGGCCGGCGCCGGCAGCAGGAACGGGCGGTGCAGGCGATCCGCGAGCGTGCGGCCGATCTCGTTCGCGCTCGCGGGCTCGGGGCCGCTGAGGTTCACCGGCCCCTCGAGGCCGTGGTCGATGATGTGCCGGATGGCCCGCACCTCGTCGTCGAGCGAGATCCACGGCCAGATCTGCCGACCGGTGCCGAGCGGCCCGCTGAGCCCGAATCGGGTGAGCGCGACCATCGGCTTGAGCACGCCCTCGGGGTGGAGGAGCGGGGCGGTGCGCAGCAGCGCGACCCGCGCATCCGGGCCCGCGAGCAGCGCCTCGCGCTCCCACGCCGCGCTCAGCAGCGCGAGGAAGGAGTCGCCCCGGTCGCTCGACTCGGTGAGCAGCTCGCCCGGGCGGTCGCCGTAGAACCCGACGGCGGAGGCCGAGACGAGGGCGGGCGCCTCCGCGCCGAGCCGCCGGATCGCGCTCGCGAGGGCGCGCGTGGGCAGCAGGCGCGAGCTGCGCAGCACATCGCGATAGCGCCGCGTCCACGGCAGCTTGCCGATGCTCGCCCCGTTGAAGTTCACGACCGCCCGCGCGCCGGCGATCACGGCCGGGTCGAGCGGCTGCTCGCCGGGGTGCCACTCGATCTCGTCGGCGGAGCGGGGCGCGCGGCGCACGAGGCGGGCGACCCGGATGCCGTCCGAGCGGAGCGACTCGACGAGCGCGCCGCCGATGAGGCCGGAAGAGCCGGAGATGATGATGCGGTCGGTGTCGTCGGTCATGGGGCGACCCTATGCGCCGAGACTGCGCGGGCCCGCAGAACGGCGCGACAGTGATGCATGCATCAATGCATGGATGAGCGTATGCTGCTCCCATGTCCGCCTACGAGCTCCCCTGGGAACGAACGGATGCATCCCCCATCGCCGTGCGCATCGCCGCCGCCGAGGCCCGGCGCATCGTCGAGGGCGCGCATCCGCCCGGAGCCCTGCTGACCGAGGCGGAGATCGCCAAGCGCGAGGGCGCGAGCCGCACGCCGGCGCGCGAGGCGATGCTCCAGCTCGAGGCCTGGGGCCTCGTGCGCATCGCGCCGAAGAAGGGCGCGGTCGTCACCGCCGTCACCCCCGCCGAGCGCCGCGACCTCATGGCCCTGCGCGCGATGCTCGAGCGCGCATCCGCCGAGGCCATCGCCCGGGACGCGGGCGGTCAGCGCATCCTCGCCGAGGGGCTGGAGGCCGAGCTCGAGCGCCAGCGCGCCGCCGTGGGGGACGACGACCTGCTCGCCTTCGCGAGCGCCGACTACGCCTTCCACGCCCGCATCATCCAGAGCCTCGGCAATGCCGTGGTCGACGAGCTGTGCGGCACGCTCGCACCCCGCTTCGCGCGGCTCACGCACGCGGCCGCATCCGACCGCGCGGAGGTGCTGGCCGGCCTGCTCGACGACCACGAGGCCCTGGCCCGGCTCCTCGCCGACGGGGATGCGGCGGGCTTCGCCGCGGCGCTCGACGCGCACCTCGCGGCGGCGCACGACCCGGATCGCGGCGCCCCGTGAGCCGCCTCGGCGCCCGCGTGCCGGGCTGGCTGCTTGTCGCGCCCGAGATGTTCCTGCTCGCCTGGGGCGGCAACCACTTCACCCCGCTGCTGCACCTCTACACGACGCTCGGGCACTACGAGCAGTGGCAGGCGAACCTGCTGCTGGGCATGTACGTGTTCGGGCTCGCGCCCGGGCTCATGGTGGCCTCGGCGCTCTCGGACCGGCACGGACGCAAGCCGGTGTTCCTCGCGGGCGTCGCGCTCTCGCTGCTCGGCAGCCTGCTGCTGGGCATGGGGCTGCACTCGTATCCGCTGCTGTGCATCGGGCGCGTGCTCGCCGGCATCGGCGTGGGCGTGGCGATGTCTGTCGGCACGGCGTGGGTCAAGGAGCTCTCCTCGCCGCCCTTCGAGGATGCGGGTGCGGTCGCGGGCGCCCGGCGCCCCTCGCTGACGATCACGCTCGGCTTCGCGCTCGGCGCCGGCGTCACGGGCGTGCTCGCGCAGTTCGCGCCGATGCCCGCGGTGCTGCCCTACATCGTCCACGGCGCGCTGAGCCTCGCGGCGCTGCCCCTCGTGCTCGCGGCGCCGGAGTCGCGCGCGAAGGCGCGCACGGGCTCGGCCTGGTGGCACGACCTCCGCGTCCCCGCCGCGAGGCACCGCGACTTCGTCGGCATCATCGCCCCCGCCGCGCCGTGGGTGTTCACCGCCGCCAGCGTCGCCTACGCCGTCGTCCCGGCCAGCGCGGAGCCCGTGTTCGGCGACATGACGACGATCTTCGCGACCATCCTGACGGTCGTGACGCTCGGCACGGGCGCGGTGGTGCAGAGCTTCGCGATGCGCATCGACCGGGCCACCGGCGGGCGCGGCCTGCAGACGGGGCTGATCGCCATGGCCGGCGGGCTGCTGCTCGCCGCGGCGGCCACCGGGATGCGCGACCCGGTGCTCTCGGTGCTGACCGGCATCGTGCTCGGCGGCGCCTACGGGCTGTGCATGACCACCGGCCTCGGCCGCGTGCAGCGCATCGCCGTCGAGACCGGAAGCGGCCTCGCGGGCCTCACCGGCGTGTACTACGCGCTCACCTACATCGGCTTCCTGCTGCCCACGCCCATCGCGGCGCTGCTGCCCGTGCTGCCCTACTTCGCATCGCTCGCGATCCTCGCGGGGGTCTGCCTCCTCTGCCTCGCCATCGTGCAGCGGAACGCGCGCCGGGCGCGGTGATCCGTCGCGGCACGTAGGATGGCATTCGTCGCTCGCACGATTGGCGGGTGACGACAGGTGTGCCGGGAAGTCTGGTCGGCGATAGGTATCCGCATCGACGACCCTGGAGGCCGTTATCTCTTCCCGCACGCCGAACACCTTCCCCCGCTACGGCACCTTCGCCGAGGCGGTCCGCATCGGCACTCTGCTCCGCAAGGAGACGGTCGGCGGCATGCTGCTCGTCGGCGCCGCCGTCATCGCGATCCTCTGGGCGAACTCCCCGCTGCAGGAGTCCTACTTCACGCTCCGCGACTTCGAGATCGGCTACGAGCCGTGGCACCTGCGCCTGAGCCTCGGCGCCTGGGCGGCCGACGGCCTGCTCGCCATCTTCTTCTTCCTCGTCGGCCTCGAGCTGAAGCGCGAATTCGTCGTCGGAGACCTGCGGAAGTTCAGCACGGCGATCGTGCCGATCGCGGCCGCCGCAGGCGGGGTCGCCGTGCCCGCGATCTTCTACACCCTGCTGGTCCGGGGCCAGGACGGCCTGGCCCAGGGCTGGGCGATCCCCACCGCCACCGACATCGCCTTCGCCGTGGCGGTGCTCGCGATCATCGGCTCGCGACTGCCCGGCGCGCTGCGGATCTTCCTGCTCACCCTGGCGGTCGTGGACGACCTCATCGCGATCAGCATCATCGCGATCTTCTACACCGATCACATCGAGATCCTGCCGCTGGTGCTCGCGCTCGCGGTCATCGCGCTCTACGGGCTCATCGCGCAGCGGTACCGAGACTTCTTCGGCCTGCGCCCCTTCGCGGCCTGGTGCATCCTGCTGCCGATCGGCATCGTCGGCTGGGCGCTCATGCACGCCTCGGGCGTGCACGCCACCATCGCCGGCGTCCTGCTGGGCTTCACGATCCCCGTCTCGCACCGGCGCAACGCGCCGCCGAAGGTCCGGGTCAAGCCCGGTCTCGCCGAGGAGTTCGAGCACCGCTTCCGCCCGCTCTCGGCCGGATTCGCCGTGCCGGTGTTCGCGTTCTTCGCCGCGGGGGTCTCGGTCGGCGGCTGGGAGGGCGTGCAGGAGGCGGCGACGCATCCGCTGACGCTCGCGATCATGGCCGCGCTCGTGCTCGGCAAGCCGATCGGCATCGTGCTCACCACCTGGCTCACGACCAAGGTGCTCCGGGCCCGGCTCGATCCCGCGCTGCGATGGATCGACCTCGTCGGCGTCGGCCTGCTGGCGGGCATCGGATTCACGGTCTCGCTGCTCGTCGCCGAGCTGAGCTTCGAGTCGGGCTCCGCCGAGCACGACTACGCGAAGGTCGCGATCCTCGCGGCGTCGGTCATCGCCGCGCTGCTCGCCTCGGTGCTGCTCGGCCTGCGCAACCGGCACTACAAGCACATCCACCAGCGCGACAGCGCGGACGAGGACGGCGACGGGATTCCTGATGTCTATCAGGGCGAGGGGCGCTAGCCTCGGGGCATGAGTGCTCCGATCCGGACGAAGAAGACCGTGCTCGCCCTCGACTGCCCCGATGCGGGTGCCCTCGCGGAGTTCTATGCGGGGCTGCTCGGCTGGCGGGTGCGCATGTCGTCCGAGTACCCGGAGTGGGCGGATGTGCTGCCGCCGGAGGGCGCCGAGCAGAACGTGATGCTCGGCTGCCAGCAGATCGAGGGCTACCGCGTCCCGGACTGGCCCGAGGGCCCGATCCCGCAGCAGGCGCACCTGGACTTCTACGTGGACTCGATCGAGGAGGCCACGCCGGCGGCGCTCGCGGCGGGCGCCGTGCGGCACGGGCACCAGCCGAGCGAGGACGGGAAGTTCGTCGTGTTCCTCGATCCGGTGGGGCATCCGTTCTGCCTGTGCGAGGAGTGACTCGCGCAGCGGGGCGGGCCGTGTCGGCTCCACGGCGGGACGACGAGGAGGCCGGCGATGAGGCGTGTGATGCGGCGGGGTGCGCATCGGGAAGGAAAGGACCGTGACGAGGGCGACGAAGATCGGGCTGCTGCTCGCGATCGGCATCGTGGTGGTCATCGGACTGGTCGTCGCGGGGTTCGCGCTGCGGACGGGTTCGGCGGAGGGCGGGGCGACCCCGGGCGGGACGGGCGCGGAGAGCGTGCCGTCGGACGCGGCCGGCCCCGTGCCCACCTGGGAGCCGGACCCCGCCTACCGACCGCCCGAGCAGCCCGCGGGGGCCTACGATCGCGCCGAGCAGGCGCCGCCGGACGAGTTCTACTCCCTCCTGGCGGAGCCGTACCTGGCCGACCTCCCGGAGGGCGCCGACCTCGAGTTCGGGCTCGCCGGATACGAGGATCCCGAGGCGGCTCCCGATTCCGCGACGGCCGAGGCCGGCATCGCCGCCGGATGGCTGTGCGTGTGGGAGGCGGAGGCCGTGCGCGCGTTCCACGAGCGCGACCAGCAGGCGTTCGGCGCCGCGATGGACCGGATCACGGCCTACCCCGAGCTCGAGTGGCGGGGGGAGCACGGCGGCGACACCTCGGCATGGTGGGCGGAGACCGTCGTCCCGGCGCTCGAAGGCGATATCGATCCCATGCGCGCCGAGGCCGAGCGCTGCGGCTGACGGCGCGGCGAGGCCGTTCAGAGCAGGGCGGGCGTTCTCCGCGGGGCTGCGGAGGCGACTCCGCTACCATCGCGCACCACGAACGACGATCGAGATGCATGACGAGGTGCATGATGACTCCGGAAGCAGTGGCGAACGATTTCACCGAGGAAGAGCGGTTCACCGTCGAGGACACGCGATCGCGCGCGTCCCGCAACCTCAGATCCGCGGTGATACTCTTGCCGGTCGTGGCGTTTCTGCTGCTCTGGTTCATCCTCAACGGCCTGCTGCTGCCGGCGTTCGGGATGGAAGCCGGGCAGGCCCGGCTCTGGCTCGCGGCGGGCATCGCGGCGGTGGTCATGATCGGCCTCGTGCTGCTGTGGCTCAAGCTGCAGCGCATGGGGCTCGAGCAGTCCTGGCTGTCGGTGAGCCCGCAGGGGATGTGCCTGAAGGACGGCGGCATCACACGGGAGCTCCGCTGGGAGCAGATGACCGGGATCGGCAACGTGAAGCCGATGCGCGGCATCGAGGGCGGCATCGGCGGATCCAGCGCCGGGGTGGGGCAGGCGTTCGCCGCCGGCGTGAACCGGGCGGCGCAGAATCTCAGCGGGTCGCTCGGCATCCTCGGCCGGGGCGCGCTTGAAGCGGATGCGGACAACCCGCTGGCGCAGAAGGTGCTGGCGCAGAACCTCGGATCCTGGGGTACGGACGCCTCGGGCGCCCCGCTTGTGGGCATCGCGCCCGACGCGGTCGTCGACGACTGGTACCAGGGCCGTGTAGGCGACTGGCTGCGACGCTTCCGTCCCGATCTCGCCGCCGAGTACGAGCGGCAGCGCGGCTAGCGTCCGGCCACGAGGTCTCCACCTCCGAGGCCGGGCGCGGACGCGCCGATCAGGAACCCGGGCGGGCGAGCCTGGCGAAGAGCGCGATCGCGGCCGCGACCGACACGTTCAACGAATCCACGCCGGGACGCATGGGGATCGAGCACCGCAGCTCGGCCAGCTCGTCGAGCTGCGCGGAATGCCCGCTCCGCTCCGATCCCAGGACGAGTCCGATTCGTCCCGGCACGGGCCGCAGCGCATCCGGCGGCCGGCCCTGGCGGGAGTCGAGCACGGCGAGCGGGAGCCCCTCCTCGCGGACGAATCCGCTGAACTCCTCCGGTGTGCAGAGCACGACGGGCAGGGAGAACACGAGCCCTCGGCTGGCGCGGATCAGGCGGCGGTCGAAGACGCTGCGGAGACCGCTGTCGAGCAGCACCGCTCCATCCGCGCCGAGCGCATGCGCGGTGCGGATGATCGCCCCGATATTGCCCATCAGCCGCACGCCGTCGAGGACGACGAGGTCGCCCGAGCCTCCGCGGAGCCGGGACAGCCGTGCAGGCCTCGGAGCGCGGGCGAGGGCGAAGACCCGAGCCCGCTTCCCGTCCCCGAACAGATCGCGGGTGATCGACCCCGCGAGGGCGAAGGCCTGCACGCCCTCGCGCTCGGCGAGCAGCGAGGACCGCGGAGGCGACCCCTCCGCGAAGTACAGGCTGTCGATCGGCACGCCGCAGCGCAGTGCGCGGTCGATGTTCTCCTCGTCGTCGATCACGATGGTCCGGGGGCGGCCGGTGCTGCGCAGGACGTCCCTGACCCGCCTCGCCGCGGGATGCGAGGCGGAGTCGACGCGCTCGGCGCCCTGGATCGTGGTCCGTCCTGTCATGCACCCAGCGTCGGGCATGACGCGACGTGAGGGTCAACCTCCCGTCGAGCCGCCCGCCCAGGTCGCCTCGTCGGGGTTCACGCCTCGACGGCGGGCGTTGGCCGCGATGGCGTCGTGCAGCCAGCGGCTCAGACCCGGCTCGAGCTCGTCGAACTGCGCGGTGAACCGCTCGTCCTGCACGAACAGCCGGCCGAGGACCACGTGCTGCGGATGCGTGCACTCGAAGAACCGACCGATCAGCGCCCGATGCCGCTCCGCGAGCACGTGGGCGGCCTCGCTCCCGGGCCGGACGCCGGCGCGCTTGGCCTCGGCGAGATCGCGGTACAGCGCCTCGCCGAGCCGTCGGGCCCCGTCGCGGTCCTCGGAGTCGAGGTGCGCCGCGTTCCGCTCGAACTCCGCCCATTGCTCCGATCCGCCCCACCGCTCGTGCGCCTCCTCGGCCCAGTCCGCGCGCCAGCCGCGGCCGAAGATCTCCGCCTGCTCGCGAGCGGTGAGCCGACGCCCCCGCTCGCGGGCGCGGAGAAGGCCGGCAACGGCATCCGACATCCGGCGCAGGCCCTCGATGCGCTCGTCGAGCAGCCGCTGCTGGGAACGCAGCTGCTCCGCCTCGTCCACGTCCGGGTCGTCGAGCAGGGCGCCGATCTTCGCGAGGCCGAACCCGAGCTCGCGATAGACGAGGATGCGGTGGATGCGCTCTACGTCCTCGGCGGAGTAGAGCCGATAGCCCGCCGGCGTGCGGCCGCTCGGGCTCGCGATGCCGAGGTCGTCCCAGTGGTGGAGGGCGCGGATGCTCACGCCGACCAGCGATGCGGCCGCGCCCACCGTGAGCTCCTCCTCCGGCGAAGGCTCGTGTCCGTCGGAGCGCCCGACGCGGAAGTGCGGCGTCATCGAGACGGGCAGGTGCATCCCGAGGAGTGGATCGCGCCGGGAGTCCGGTTCGTCGTGCTCGTGGGTCGGGCCGTTCATCCTGCTCCGTCCTCGGGATCGGCTTCTCCGAGCCTAACCGGAGTGCTCCCGCGAGCGGTCACCGGGTGTCGAGCGCGCGGCGCACGGCGCCGATGATCGCGTCCGGAGCGAGCCCGAGGCGCCGCATCTCGCCGACGTAGGACTCCGCGAGCGTCGCCGCGCGCCGGGCGAGTTCCGCATCCGTGGCCGCCGAGGGGGCGACGAGCGTCCCGTTGCGTCCCTGGGTGACCAGGTAGCCCTCCGACTCGAGCTCGCGGTAGGCGCGCGCCACGGTGTTGGGGGCCAGGGCGAGATCCGCCGCGAGCCGCCGGACCGGCGGGAGCTTGGTGCCGGGCGGCAGCTCGCCCGCGGCGATCTGCGCGACGAGCTGTCTCCGCAGCTGCTCGAACGGCGGGCGCGCGTCGCCCGGGTCGATCCGCAAGGTGGTCACGCCGCGCTCACCCCGTTCGGCCACAGGCGGCGCTGCTCGTGGCCCCGGCGCCGGCCGCTCAGCCAGGCGCCGATGGGCCCCGCAGCGATCAGCGCGATCAGCCCCATGAAGAACGCGAGCGCGATCAGCCCCAGCGCGGTGCTCAGCTCGGTGTGCTGCCGGTAGAAGCCGTCCGTGGTCAGCGACTCGAGGAGCAGCACGCCCCAGAGGAAGATCGCGATCCCCGAGGTCACCACGGCGAGGCTCATGAGCTGCCGCAGGCCGTCGGCGCGCTCCGCGTCGTCCCACGCGAGCTCCAGGTCGGAGCCGCTGCGGGCCGGTGCTCCCAGCACCCGCCGCACCGAGTAGAGCGACACGCCCCACAGCAGCAGCGCGAGCCCGGTCGCGAGCAGGCCGAGCGGGATCTGCGACTCGCGGGCCGGCTCGGGCAGCTGCAGCAGCAGGATCGCGCCTCCCGCGGCGGCGACGACGAGCGCGCCGGGCACGGCCCAGTAGCCGAAGCGCTCCCCGAAGGTGAGGTAGTCGGCGAGCTCGGCCGAGCGGGTGCGCGCGATCAGCGGGCGCCGCTCGTCCGGTGACGGGCGGTGCGCGACGATCGCCCACGCGCCGCCGAGGCTCGTGCCCACGCCGGCCAGCACCATGATCAGCGCGCCGCCCCACGAGTCCTGCTCGCCGAAGATGATCGCGCCGACCGTGCCGGCGACGATCGCGATGAGTCCGCCGATCCGCATGCCCCGCTGGCGGCGGCGGATGCGCTCGACGACGGGGCCGCTCACCGCGTCCGTGACGGGCAGGCCGGCCGACTGCGCGTATCGCCGCAGCGATTCGGCGTCGGGCCGATGGGCGCCGCCCTTCGTCAGCGCGGTGGCGGGCATGACGAACGCGACCATGGCGATGGCGATCCAGATGGCGATGTTCATGGCTGACCTCCTTGAACGTATCAATACAAAGAATGTACTGATACAAACTGTTCCGAGTCAACGCCCTTCAGGTTCCTCGGAGGATCTGCACTAGGAGGGCGGTGAGCGGGTCATACGCCCGATATGAGGGGGATGGGCCCGAAACAGCCCTCCTAGTGCAGAACCGAGTGCACAGCGAGACCTGCGGAGACGCGCCGAATGGCAGGCGGCCGGGGGAGCGGGCACAATATCCCCCATGACCGCCTCCGCCCCCGCTCCCGGTGCGAGGGCCGATTTCCGGCAGGGGCTCAGGGATGCGCTGCCGGTGGCGCTCGGCTACGTGCCGCTCGGGGTGTCCTACGGCATGTTCGCGGTCTCCGTGGGGCTGCCGTGGTGGATGGTCGCGATCACCGCCCTGGTGATCTACGCCGGTTCGATGGAGTTCCTCGCGGCGGGGATGCTCGTGGGCGCCGCGCCGCTCGGGCAGAGCGCGACGACCACGCTCTTCGTCAACTCGCGGCACGTGTTCTACGGCCTGAGCGTGCCGCTCGAGCGCGTGCGCAATCCGTTCGCGCGGTTCTACTGCATCCACGCGCTCACCGATGAGGTGTACGCGGTCTGCTCTGGATTGGAGCGGGACCTGCTGACCGGCCCGCGCATCCTCGCCATCTCGGCGTCGAGCCAGGCGTACTGGGTGGTCGGCAGCACGGTCGGCGCACTCTTCGCGAGCGTCCTGCCCTTCGACCTCTCGTTCATGAGCTTCGCGATGACGGCGCTGTTCGCGATCCTCGCGATCAACGCCGCGAAGGCGAGCCGGGAATGGCTGCTCTTCGGCGCGGCGATCGCGATCGGCGTGCTCGCGATGATCTTCGCGAAGGAGGCCATGCTGCTCGTCGCGCTGCTGGTCTACTTCGCGCTCGCGGTGGGCATGGTCGCGGTGCGTCGGAGGAGGGCGGCATGAACCCCTGGCACTCCGTCGCGCTGCTCGCGGTGATCTGGGCGATCACGTTCGCCCTGCGCGCGGCGCCGCTCGTGGCGCGGCGCTGGCTGCGCGACAACGAGTTCGTGCGCGATCTCGGCGCGCTGCTGCCGGTCGGGGTGATGGCGGTGCTCGTGCTGTACACGGTGCGGGATGTGGTCTGGGTCGATCTGCAGTGGATCGCGCCCGCAGTCGGCATCCTGGTCACGGTGGCGCTGCATCTGTGGCGCGCCAACGTCTTCCTCAGCCTCGTCGGCGGGGTCGGCGTCTACAGCGCCGTGCTGCTCCTCGTGTAGCCGGGCGGGCCGCTGGGGGCGAGGCGGGCTGGATTCGTCGCGCTCCTATGCGCCCTCGAGCCGTGAGGCGGATGAGCGCTTGCTGAGTGAATCCTCAACGGCTATGTTAACGATACTCATTATCAATAGCCGGGCGATTCGAATGCCCGTTGAAAGGTCCCGTGCAGATGAAGACTCTTCTCCGCACCGTCACCACAGGATCGGCTGCGGCGGTATTCGCCGCGGCCGCGTTCGTGGGGACGGTCGCCTCTCCCGCGCTGGCCGACGAAAAGCTCCGTCTGGATCACGGGCACGTCGACGCCTTCAACCTCGCGCTCAACGACGACGGATCGGTCAAGCTCAACCTCAAGGAGGACGTGACCGGTTCGCACGTGCACCAGACGCCTGAGGAGGTCGTGCTGGCGGTCAAGAGCGAGGCGGTGCTGCAGAACCTGCCCGAGGCAGCCGTGCCCGAAGGGGTCTCGCCCGATGAGTTCTACTACCTGCCGCTCACCCAGGACCACAACCTGCTCTGGCCCGGCTGGGACAGCCTCGAGCTGACCGGTGAATACGGCACTCAGCTCAAGGCCGACATCAACATCACCGAGGTGGATGGGCCCGGCGAGGTATCGCTCTGGACCCAGGGGACCTTCGGCGGCGTCGCCCCCCTGCTCGACGGCGGCCGCTATCAGCTACCGGGCACGATCCACCAGAGCTTCGCCGCGCACACGCACGCCAACTGGGCGTTCAGCGAGCCTGGCACCTACACGCTCACGGCGCAGGCGGAGGTCGAGTCGGCGGACGGCACGAAGACATCGACCTCGAACGAGGCCACCTACACGTTCGAGGTGGAGCCTCGCCCCACGGCGCTGACGGTGTCGGGCGCGGAGGAGCCGGTCGCGGAGGGCGACGAGGTCGTGCTCACCGCGAATCAGCAGCCCTCGGACGCGACCTTCAAGAACTTCGCCTGGGAGCGGCAGGGCGCCGACGGCGAGTGGAGCCCCGTCGAGGGCGCCGGCGACACCATCACCGTGCAGGCGGAGGACGGCGTCTCCTACCGCGCGACGGTGTCGGGCGGCCGCGATTACGCGGCAGGCGCTCCCATCGCGGTTGCCGCGGATCCCGTGACCATCCAGGTCGCCGAGGACGAGCCGGAACCGACCGAGGAGCCGGAGCCGACCGAGCCGGAGCCGACCGACGGCCCCGAGCCGACCGAGCCCGGTGAGAGCCCCGAACCGACGGATGGCCCGGAGCCCACGGAGCCGGGCGAGAGCCCTGAGCCGACCGATGAGCCTGGGCCGACCGATGAGCCGGAGCCGACCGACGGTCCGGAGCCGACCGAGGAGCCGATCCCCACGGAGGATCCGGAGCCCACGGACCAGCCCACCGATGAGCCCGAGCCGACGGACGGGCCTGAGCCGACCGACGGCCCCGACCCCACCGACGGCCCCGAGCCCACGGAGACTGCCGATGAGGACGGCACCCCGAACGGCGACGCCGACTCGGGCGACGCCGACTCGGGCGATGGTGCGAACGGCAGCCAGAACGCGAACGGCGATCAGAGCGCCGGCGGCGACCAGGGCGCGAACCCCGATGAGGGTGCGGCCGAGGGCGCCGCGCCGGAGGACGACCGCGGCGCCGATGCCGACGGCGGTTCGGACGCGTCCGCGCCGAAGCCGGAGGGCTCCGACGAGGACGGCCTGGCCAAGACCGGTGCCGACGAGCGGCTGCTGCTCGGCATCGCGTCCGTCGCGCTGCTCGCGGCGGCGGCCGGCGTCACCCTCATCGCCCGGCAGCGAAGCGCGCGCGAGCGGTAGCAAGCGCCTCCGCGAATCCTGAACGCTGCGGGCCGCCCTTCCCGATGGGCGGCCCGCAGCTCCGACCAGTTGGAAAGACCCCGACCATCGTGAACCGAATACGTGCCGCGGCAGGGCTGGCGGTCTCGAGCGCCCTCGTCCTCACGGGCTGCTCCGCCGCAGGCCTTTCCGCCTCGCCGAACGACGACCGCATCAACGTGGTCACCACCACGGGCATCCTCGCGGACCTCGTGGAGAACGTCGGCGGCGACCGCGTCGACGTGGTCTCGCTCGTGCCCGAGGGCGGCGACCCGCACTCGTACGACCCGAGCCTCCGCGACATCCGCGACGTCGTCTACGCGGACGTGGCGTTCACCAACTATCTGATGCTCGAGGAGCAGGCGCTCATCAACGCCATCGACGCGAACCTCCCCGCATCCGCCGCCAACGTGGCCCTCGCGGAGGAGGCCGTGCAGTACGCGGCGAACATCATCCCGCTCGTGGAGGACGTCTCGCTCGACACGATCTGGCTCGGCCTCCGCGCGGAGGGCGGCGGCGAGATCGGCCTCGAGCGCGGCGCGCGGGTGGAACTGAGCGCGGATACGCTCGAGGGGCCCGGAGCGCTGCACGCGTACCTCACGGGCAGCTTCGGCGACATCGACCACTACTTCGACTCCACGGACGGCCTCCGCGGCGATTCGGAGGACACCGTCGGCCTGCCCGCCGACGCGCACACGCATCTGAGCTGGGCGTTCAGCGAGCCCGGCATCTACGAGCTCGACCTCACCGCCAGGCTGCGCCCGCAGCAGACCGACGCCGCGCAGGAGGTCGCGAGCGGCACGATCGTCTTCGCGGTGGGCGTCGACCCCTACTCGGTGCCCGCACGTCCCGGGGCGACGGTGCTCGACTCCGGGCACGCGGACATCTCGGTGGATCTCGCGAACGACGAGCTCACGCTGCTGCACGACCGCGATCCCAAGGGGCGTCATGACCACAGCGGCCGCGACTACCACCCGCTCGACGAGGTGGTGGTCTCGGTGCCGAACGCCGCGCTGCACGAGGTGCCGCCCGACCCCGCCTACAACTTCCTCCGCACGAACGGCCAGCAGGTGTACCAGCTCGCGCAGGCGGTGCTCGGCAAGCACGTGCACGGCGAGATCGATCCGCACCTGTGGCACGACGTCTCGAACGCGCAGGCCTACGTGCAGATCATCCGCGACACCCTCATCGAGAAGGATCCGCAGCACGCAGCGGACTACATGCGCAACACCGAGGCCTATCTCGCCGAACTCGACGCGCTCGACGAGGAGGTGCGCACCACGCTGGCGGAGATCCCCGAGTCGCGGCGCACGCTCATCACGACCCACGACTCCTTCGGCTATCTCGCCTCCGCCTACGACATGCAGATCGCCGGATTCGTGAGCCCGAACCCGGCCGTCGAGCCGAGTCTCACCGAGCGGATGCGGCTGACGGAGACCATCCGCAACCTCGACGTGCCCGCGGTGTTCCTCGAGCCGAACCTCGCCCAGCGCGCGTCCACGCTGCAGGAGGTCGCCGACGATGCCGGGATCGAGGTCTGCCCGATCCTCGGCGACGCCTTCTCGCCCGAGGCGAACACCTACATCGAATTCATGCGGTTCAACGCGAACTCGCTCCGCGACTGCCTCGGCGGCGGCGGATGAGCCGCGCGCCCCGCAGCCTCTTCCACCCACCGACCGGGCCGTTCCGCTGCGGCCCTGCGAAAGGACCATCGACGTGCGTGCTCTGAAACGAATCGGACGGACGGCCGCGGCCTCGCTGCTCGCCCTCTCCGCCCTGGCGGCGGCGCCGCTGACCGCCACCGCCGCGACCGATGAGGATGGGGAGGAGGACGGCCTCAACCAGATCATCGATCCGAACCAGCAGCAGGGCGAGGGCCAGGTCGTGATCGACGCCGGCCACCTCGACTTCGGACCGACCCTCAACACGGGGGAATGGCGCCTCCAGATCCACGACGACTCCGGTTCGCCCAGCTATTGGCGGATGCCGGAGGACGTGGTGATGCAGGTGAGCGATGCGGCGCTGCTCGAAGTGCCGGACGACGAGGCGTACTCGTTCATGGGCGTCGAGCCCGGGGCGCAGGTGCACGTCGTGCCGCAGACGCAGCATCCGGATGTGGTCTGGACGGGCTGGAACACCCAGGAGCCCGGCGTCATGGAGCAGGTCGACCTCGGCGTCACGATGAGCCTCGTCGGCTTCGAAGGCCCCGGCGAGATGACGCTGTTCCTGCAGAGCGGCAACTTCGGCGCCCCGGAGGTGCTCTATTCCACGCAGGAAGCACTGCCGCAGCAGTCCTGGATCGAGGTGAACACGCATACGCACGCGAACTGGGTCTTCACCGAACCCGGCATCTACCTCGTCGAGATGCAGCTCGAGGCCGACCTGCGGGATGGCACGCACGTCGTGGCGCACGACACGCTGCGCTTCTCGGTGGGCGACGGGACCAACCCCGAGGAGGCGTTCGACGCGCAGCTCGACGAGGCCGCGATCGTCGACGCCGATACGGCGGAGGCGGCCGACGGCGGGCAGAACGACGCCGCGCAGCCGGAGGGATCCGTGCCCGGCGTCGTGTGGATCGTCGCGATCGTCATCGGCGCCGCGCTCGTGCTGGGCGTGGTGATCGTCGTGATCGCCAACGTCCGGATGCGCCGCAAGGTGCGGCGGGCGCGCGAGCGGAAGGCCGCGGAGAAGGACGCCGACGCCGAGTCGGAGCACGACGGAAAGGATGCGGAGTGAACTACACGACGCTGCCGGCCATCACGACGGAGCAGACCGAAGTCGAGCTCGCCGACCCGGTGCTCGAGATCCGCGACGTCAGCGTCCAGCTCGGCGGCCGCCGGGTGCTGCAGGGCGTGGACTTCGCCGTGGCGCCCCGCGAGTTCGTCGGGCTGATCGGCCCGAACGGCGCGGGCAAGACCACGCTGATGCGGGCCGCGCTGGGGCTCATCCCGGTGGAGTCGGGCACGATCGATCGCGGCAGGCGACTGCCCGGATACGTGCCGCAGCGCCACGAGTTCGTGTGGGACTTCCCGATCTCGGTCGAGGACGCGGTGCTGAGCGGCCTCACCCGGTCGATCGGCTGGTTCCGCCGTCCCCGTGCGAAGCACTTCGAAGCCGTGGCGGACGCGCTCGAGCGCGTCGAGATGAGCGGACTCGCGCGCCGGCCGGTGGGGGAGCTCTCGGGCGGGCAGCGGCAGCGCGTGCTCGTGGCCCGGGCGCTCGCGCTCGACCCCGCGCTGCTGCTGCTCGACGAGCCGTTCACCGGGCTCGACATGCCCACGCAGGAGCTGCTCGGCGAGCTGTTCGCCGACCTCGCGCGCGAGGGCCAGGCCGTGGTGATGACCACGCACGACCTCGCCGGCGCGATGCACCTGTGCTCGCGCCTGTGCCTGCTCAACCGCACCGTCATCGCCGATGACCGGCCCTCCCGGCTCCGCGACCCGGAGCTGTGGATGCGCACGTTCAGCATCGGCCGCGACAACCCGCTGCTGTCCTCGCTGGGGATGGCTCCGACCCGACTGGAAAGCGCCTCGCTGTGATCACCCCCGTCGACTTCATCACCGACCTGTTCAACCCCGACCTCGCCTTCCTCTCGAAGGCGCTCATCATCGCCGTGTGCTCCTCGATCGTGTGCGGCGTGATCGGCTGCTACGTCGTGCTCCGAGGCATGGCGTTCATCGGCGACGCGGTCGCGCACGCCGTGTTCCCCGGACTCGCGGTGGCCTTCGTCATCCAGGGCAACCTCGTGCTCGGCGGCGCCGTCGCCGGCGTGCTCACGGCGCTGCTCATCGGGCTGCTCTCGCAGAACCGCCGGCTCAAGGAGGACGGCATCATCGGCGTGTTCTTCGTCGCCGCCTTCGCGCTCGGCATCGTCGTGATCAGCTTCTCGCCGGGATACGCCGGCTCGCTGCAGCAGTTCCTCTTCGGCTCGATCGTGGGCATCCGGGACGAGGACTTCGTCACCATGATCGTCACGGGACTGCTGCTGCTCGCGGTGCTGGCGGTGTTCCACAAGGAGCTCGTGGCGACGACCCTCGATCGGGAGATGGCGCGCGCCACGGGACTGCCCGTGATGGCGCTCGACCTGCTGCTCTACGTCTCGGTGGCCGTGGCCGTCGTCATCTCGGTGCAGACCATCGGCAACATCCTCGTGCTGGCGCTGCTCGTGACCCCGGCCGCCGCCGCCCGGCTGCTCACCGACTCGCTGCCGGGCATGATGCTCATCGCGCCGATCATCGGCGGCAGCTCGGCGCTCGTCGGACTCTACCTATCGTGGAGCCTCGACCTGCCCACCGGCGGCACCATCGTGCTCATCGCCACCGCGATCTTCATCCTCGCCGGGCTCCTCGGGCCCCGGCACGGGCTCATCGCCCGCTGGCGACGAGGACGCGTGCAGCCGGAGGACGAGGAGCGCCTCGCCCCGACGAGCCCGATCCGAGTGGAGGCCTCCGCATGAGCATCCGAGCCGCGCACCCCGCACGACTGCAGCGCCGGGAGCGGCTGCGGCGGGCCAGGTCCCGCCATCGCCTGCTCGGGGTGGTGGGCGCCGCCGCGATCGGCGCGCTCCTCCTCGGCGGTCTCGCCACGGTCTCGCCGGCGGCCTCGGCCCCGGGCGAGGTGCCCGCGGACACGGCGCCCAAGGCGGCCCCCACGCCCGTGGTCCCGCGCGTGATCGACAACGTGCATACCGACACGGTGTCCTCCTACGTCGTCGACGGCGAGTTCGAGCTCGGCTCCAAGGCCGATATCGAGGGGCAGATCGGCTACCGCATCGACGAGGACCAGACGATCTACTACCTCGATTCCGAGGGGTCCAAGCAGACCCGGCCGGACGTGGACTTCCTCTCCGGATTCGGCTCGCAGGTGTACATGGCCCCGCAGACGCAGGTGCCGCACCTCATCTGGCCCGGGTTCAGCACCGAGGACAACGGGCTCGTCGAGAACTCGAGCAACGGACGCGTCTCGCTCGAGCTCATCGGCGCGGACGGGCCCGGCAAGGTCGAGATCTTCCTGACCGGAAGCTTCGGCGATCAGCAGCGGCTCTTCAGCTCCTCGCAACGGCTGCAGCCCTGGTCGATGGGCATGCGGCAGCACACCCACGCCAACTGGGTGTTCGAGAAGCCCGGCCATTACCAGCTCACGTTCCGGGGCACGACCGAGGTGAACGGCACCACGCAGTCGGACACCTCCACGTACAGCTTCTACGTGGGCCCGAGCATTTCGCCGGGCGGCGGCACGCCTGCGCCGAACACGGCCACGGAGGTCGCCATGGGCGCCGTCCCCGGGACGGTCAACGAGGGCGCCGCGCTCGACCTCAGCGCCTCCGTGCAGCCGCCCGGCGCCCGCGGCCAGGTGGAGTTCCTCGACGAGACCACCGGCCAGGTGCTCGGCAGCGCCCCCGTCTCCGGGGGCACGGCCCGCATCCAGGTGCAGACGCTCTACCCGGGAGAGCACGAGATCGGCGCCCGCTTCGTGCCGAGCTTCACGGGCGTGTGGCAGCGCTCGGAGGTGGCCGCGGACGACCGCGCCCCGGTGACGGTCAGCGGCTCGCCGCGCGAGCGGCCTGCCGAGCCCGATACGGCGGCGGCCACGAACCGCCTCCTCACCGAGCGGGAGCCGGCGACCGACGTGCACATCCTCAACTACACCGCCTACGCCGACGGGTACGTGTTCTCGTACCTCGGAGAGGATCGCGCGGGGGACTGGGTCTCGACCTGGCTGCACGGCGACTACGCGGTCTGGCAGCGGTGGACGCAGGTCGACCGGGCCGGCTGGGTGGCGGCCGCGATCCCCGCGGATGCGAAGGAGGACGCCTCGCAGTACCTCGTCGTCAAGGACGCGGACGGCGGGCTCATCGGGTGGGACGCGTTCGGCATCGGCACCGAGCCCGAGGCCGTCGATCCGGTGCAGCCGCCGCCCGGCAACGGCGGCGGTGGCGGCGGCGGGCAGAACCCCGGCGGCGGTACGGGCGGCGGCTCGGGAGGCGGCGGAACCGGCGGCTCCGGAGGCGGTTCGGGATCGGGCGGCGGCTCCGGCGGGGCGAACGACGCGGACGCGCCCCAGCAGACCTGCGGGCCCGAGGTCGTGCTCGACCACGGCCACGTCGACGCGTTCAACGTGTCCGCGGGCGCGAGCGGCGTCGCGGTGCTGCAGCTCAAGGAGGACGTCACCGGCGCCCACGTGATCCGCGAGCCCGAGACGGTGCTGCTGCAGGTCAAGGAATCCGCCTTCACCGACTCGATCCCGAGCAGCTTCCCCGGCAGCCCGTCGGGGTACGTCCTGCCGCTGACGCAGGACCCGAACCTCGTCTGGCCGGGCTGGGACACCAACCGCACCGTGCCGAGCGGTCATACGGACGTCAAGATCAAGATCGAATCCGTCGACGGGCCGGGAACCGTGCACCTCTACTCGATGGGCTCGCTGGGCGACATCAAGCCGCTGCTCTCGGGCGGATCGACGCAGCTGCCGGGCACGCTGCACGAGCCCAAGCCCGCGCACACCCACGCGCAGTGGGTGTTCTCCGAGAAGGGCATGTACGTCCTCAAGGCCTCGGCCACGGCGGTGAACCCCGACAACGGCGAATCCATCTCGACGGGCACCCGCACCTACGTGTTCCAGGTGGGGGACGTCCCGCTCGACGAGAGCCTGTTCTGCGACGTGCGCCCGCCCGCGGGCGCTGCGGAGCAGGGCGCCGCGGTGCAGGACGAGGTCGCCAAGGCCGAGCAGGAGGCCGCGGAGGCCGCCGAGCAGGAGGAGGCGGAGGAGTCCTCGGACAGCCCCGACGCGCTCGACAGCCTCGCCGCGGGCGGCCCGGAGGCGGGTTCCGGACCGGGCTCCGGGGGCGAGGGCGGCATCGTGGACTGGCTCACGGCGCTGCTGAACGATCCGCTGATCCTCGGCACGCTGATCGGCACCGGCGGCACGCTCGCCCTCTCGGGCGTCGGCGTGGGCGTGTGGTGGTACGTGCGGCGGATGCAGTCGCTCACCGCGGCGCTCGCATGAGGCGGCAGTACCCGCCCCTCGTCGCGGAGAGCCTCCTCGAGGAGGAGCGGGAGCCGGTGCGGCCGCGCCCGGACGCGCGCCGCTCCGGCCGGGCGCGGGGCGGCGGGCCGATCGCGCCGCCGGCCGGCGCGGAGCCGGAGATCGAGAGCCTGCTGGACGGGGACCCCGACCCCGCCCGGCGCGCCCCGGGCGCCGGCGGCATCCTCGTCGCCGCCATCGCGCTCGTCCTCGGCGCCGCGCTCGTCGGGCTCAGCGTCTTCGCCCTGCACCACGCCGATCCGCAGCAGGGGCCCGGCGCCGCCGCGCCCGCGCCCTACGCGGCGGCCTCGCAGGCGGCCCCGCCCGCCGAGGCCGTCGAGCACGACGCTGAAGCGATCACCGCGCTCCCGGATCCCGGCTGGGCCCGCGAGACGGCCTCGAGGACGGGCATCCCCGAGCGCGGGCTGCTCGCCTACGCCGGCGCCGCGCTGCAGCTCGCGCGCGAGCAGCCGGGATGCGGGCTCGGCTGGAACACCCTCGCCGGCATCGGCTGGGTCGAATCGCACCACGGCACCATCGACGGCGGAGTCGTCGACCAGGACGGCTACGCCCGCCCCGGCATCGTCGGCGTCCCGCTCGACGGCGACGGCGTCGCGCACATCCCGGACAGCGACGGCGGCGAGTTCGACGGCGACCCGGTGCACGATCGGGCGGTGGGGCCGATGCAGTTCATCCCCGCCACCTGGGCGCTCTACGGCGCAGACGGGAACGGCGACGGGATGCGCGACCCGCAGCAGATCGACGACGCCGCGCTCGCCGCCGCCCGCTACCTCTGCGAGGTCGGCCAGGACCTCTCCGTGGAGCAGAACTGGCTCGCGGCGATCGGCGCCTACAACGCTCCGGTGGAGTACGCGATCGAGGTCTCCACCGCGGCGACCCACTACGCCGATCTCGCGGGCTGAGCGGTGCGCTCGCGGGCCGGTGCGCCCAGCGCATCTGCGGGCCGGGCGACCTAGAATGGGAGCCATGTCGAATCCTCTCGAAGGCGCAGACGCGCCGCAGCCCGGCCCCCTCACGCAATACGCGAACTACTCCGTCTTCCGACGACTGCCCGGCACGACGGCACCCGGCGCGATCGGCGCGGCGATCGCCGAGCTCGAGGCGGTCCTGCCGCAGATCGAGGCGAAGGGCATCTCCCTCCGCGGCTTCTACGACCTCAACGGCTTCCGGCAGGACGGCGACGTGCTGGTGTGGCTGCACGGCGAGGACCCCGAGGCGCTGCAGTCCGCGGTGCGGCGCATCCGCTCGACGGTGCTCTTCGCGAACCTCGAGCTGACCTGGCAGGTGACCGGCGTGCACCGCGCCGCCGAGTTCAACGAGCGCCACATGCCGGCGTACATGCTCGGCCGCGAGGCCAAGAAGTGGATCACGATCTACCCGTTCGTGCGCTCCTACGACTGGTACCTGCTCCCGGACGAGGAGCGCTCCGTCATGCTGCGCGACCACGGCATCCGCGGCGCCGCGTTCAAGTCGGTGCTCGCGAACACCATCGCGGCGTTCGGCATCAGCGACTACGAGTGGATGCTCTCCTTCGAGGACGACGAGCTGCTGAACATCCTCGACATGATGCGCGACCTCCGCTACACCGAGGCGCGCCGCCACGTGCGCGAGGAGACCCCCTTCTACACGGGACGCCGCATCCCCGCATCGCAGGTGCCGGTGGCGCTCCGCTTCACCGAGGAGACTGCTTGATGACGGGCGAAGCAACGATCGAACAGCGCACGAGCCGCAAGGCGCCCCCGGCGAAGGACGCGCCGCTCGAGCCGGGCGCGCTCGTCTCGGCGGCCACCGAGCCGGCGCAGGGCGGCGACCCCTGGATCGAGACCCCCGTCGACTACGACGCGATCATCCTCGCCTCCTTCGGCGGCCCGAACGGGCAGGAGGACGTCATCCCGTTCCTCCGCAACGTGACCGGCGGGCGCGGCATCCCCGACGAGCGCCTCGAAGAGGTCGCCGTGCACTACCGCCACTACGGCGGCGTGAGCCCGATCAACGAGCAGAACCTCGCGCTCAAGGCGGCGCTGGAGGCCGAGCTCGAGCGCCGGGGCATCGACCTGCCCGTCTACTGGGGCAACCGCAACTGGGAGCCCTACGTGCACGAGGCCCTCACCGAGGCGCACGAGCGCGGCGCCACGAAGATCCTCGCGCTCGCGACCAGCGCCTACTCGTCCTACTCCTCGGACCGCCAGTACCGCGAGGACTTCGCGGATGCGCTCGAGTTCACCGGGCTGCAGGGCGAGGTGCGGATCGACAAGGTGCGCCAGTTCTTCGACCACCCGGGCTTCGTGGAGCCCTTCGTCGAGGGCCTGCGCGAGGCGCTCGACGAGCTGCAGCGCGAGGATCCGACGCTCGACCTCGGGCGGGACGTCGAGGTGCTCTTCACGACGCACTCCATCCCCACCGAGGATGCGAACCGCTCGGGCCCGGAATCCCGCCACTTCGGCGAGGGCGGCGCGTACTACGCGCAGCACCTCGCGGTGAGCGGCGTGGTGGCGGACGACGTGCTCGCCCAGCTGCGCGAGCGCGGCGACGGCCTCGAGCAGCTCAACTGGCGGCTCGTGTTCCAGTCGCGCTCCGGCCCGCCGAGCCAGCCCTGGCTCGAGCCCGACATCAACGACGTCATCGAGACCCTGCCCGAGCAGGGCCGCCGCGCCGTGGTCGTCGTGCCGGTCGGCTTCATCTCCGACCACATGGAGGTGCTGTGGGACCTCGACAACGAGGCGAAGGACTCGGCCGCGCAGGCCGGGCTCGCCTTCCGGCGCACCCCCACGCCCGGCACGCATCCGGCGTTCGTCTCCGGGCTCGTCGACCTCATCCTCGAGCGCGTTCACGGGACGCCGAAGGCGGAGCGGCCCGCTCGCACCGACATCGGCCCCTGGTACGACGTGACCCGGGCGGGCGATTGCGAGAACGTGCGGCTGGGCTTCCGCCCCGCGATCGCCGGGCTGCAGCCCTGATCCTCGCGAAGGAATCGCTACTCGGGGGACGCCCCCTGAAGTCCCCCGAGTAGCAGTCTGTCCCGCGGGCCCCGGTATTCCGGGAGCCGCGGTGGTCTAATCGTGCTCCGCGCCGGTCGTCTGCCAGGCGGGGAACGGGTCGTCGAGGCGCTGCCATTCGTCCGGCCCGGCCGCGAACTCCTCGTCGGTGAGGAGCGCGCCGTCGAGCGCGGCCTCGAGCGCGACCCGGTCCAGGTCGAGGCCGAAGAACGCGAGGTCCTGCCCCAGCGCCAGCAGCTCGCCGCCGTCGGCCGCATCCGGCACGGCCGCGGCGAGCGGCTCGAACGAGATGAGCTGGCCCACGTGATCCCATTCGCCCACGTGGTGCGGGCGCGTCGCGAACCGGCAGAATCCGGCCGAGCGCAGCACGGTGCCGAACTCGCCCGGCTCGATGCGGCCGTCGAGCACGGCCTGCAGCCGGGTCGGGTGGAAGGGCCGCTCGCGCTCGTACCGCAGCGCGCCGACGCGCGGGTCGGTCATGTGCGGGGCGAAGTCGTCGTTGAGGAGCCCCACCCATCCGGGTCGCTCCTGCTCCTTCGAGTAGGGGAGCTGCTCCTCGCCGCCCTGCGGGCTCAGCACGCCCTGCAGCCGCAGTCGCGCCCGGGGCGCGAGGTGGCTGATGAGCGCCATCATCATCGAGAGATCGGGCGTGGACAGCGGCTCCCAGTTCGCGAGGATCACGGTCGACGCGAACTCGATCTGCGTCACGGTGAGCATCGCCCGGCCGAAGTACTCGCGGTCGCCCTGGAGCGTCGCGACCCGGTCGGTGGGCAGGTAGTCGTCGCGCAGCAGGTCCGGGAGGAGGTGCGCGGCGTCGACGACGCACACCACCTCGCGGAGGCGGGCGGGGTGGTCGGGCGCCGTGAGCGCGCCGATCGCGCGCGTGACGGGGATGTTCTCGGGCAGCTCGGCGAGCACGCACTCCGGCGGCGTGGCCCAGCGCACGAGCGACTGGAGCTCGTCGAGGGGATCGACGGCGAGGCGCAGGCGCCCGGCGGGGATGAGCCACCGGCCGTGCTGCTTCGACAGCGTCATCGCCAGCGAATGCCGTTCGGGGGCGCACGTGCCGACCACCGCTATCAACTCAACCGCTTCGGTCACGCTCTTCCACTCCCCTTCGCCGATCGACTAGTGTATCTAATGATAATCATTCCCAATTAGGAGGCAAGTGTGAAGGTACGCGCATCGCTCAAATCGCTGAAGAACCAGCCCGGCTCGCAGGTCGTCCGCCGCCGCGGCCGCGTCTACGTCATCAACAAGCTCAACCCGCGCTTCAAGGGCCGCCAGGGCTGAACCGCCGTCGCGTCGGCTCCGGGACGGATGGCCCGCGCATCCGCCTCCCGGAGACGGCGCCGCCATCCGCCCCGGAAACGGCGGGAGGCGATGCGGCATCGGGTGCCGGAATCCCCGGCCCCGGTCTAAGATGGCTCGGGTGAAAGCCCTTCTCCTCGAAAACATCCACGCAGAAGCCGTCCGCCTGCTCGAAGCCGAAGGCATCGAGGTCGAGACCCGCAAGGGCGCCCTCGACGAGTCCGAGCTGATCGAGTCCCTCGAGGGCATCGACCTGCTCGGCATCCGGTCGAAGACCCAGGTGACGCGACGCGTGCTCGAGGCGCGCCCCGACCTGCGGGCCGTCGGGGCCTTCAGCATCGGCACCAACCAGATCGACCTCGAGGCCGCGGCCGAGCAGTCGATCCCGGTCTTCAACGCCCCGTACTCGAACACCCGCTCGGTGGTCGAGCTCGCGATCGGCGAGATCATCAACCTCGCCCGCCACCTCGGCGACCACAACCGCAACATGCACAACGGGCTGTGGGACAAGACGGCGAAGGGCTCGCACGAGGTCCGCGGCCGCACCCTCGGCATCGTCGGCTACGGCAACATCGGCTCGCAGCTCTCGGTGCTCGCCGAGTCGCTCGGCATGCGCGTCTACTTCTACGACGTCGTCGACCGCCTCGCGCTCGGCAACGCCGTCCGCTGCGACTCCCTGCAGGAGCTGCTCTCGACGGTCGAGACCGTGTCGATCCACCTCGACGGCCGTGTCGAGAACACCAACCTCTTCAACGCCGAGACCTTCGCGATGATGCGCCCGCGCTCGCTCTTCCTCAACCTCTCGCGCGGCCACGTGGTCGACCTCGAGGCGCTGCGCGACAACCTGCTCTCCGGGCACATCGCCGGCGCGGGCCTCGACGTCTACCCGGTCGAGCCCAAGAAGGCCGGCGACCCGTTCGAGTCGGTGCTGCAGGGCATCCCGAACGTGATCCTCACCCCGCACATCGGCGGCTCCACCGCCGAGGCGCAGGAGGACATCGGCCGCTTCGTGGCGGGCAAGTTCCGCGACCTCGTCTCCACCGGCTCGACCTACATGTCGGTCAACCTGCCCGAGGTCCAGCTCGAGTCGCTCGCCGAGGGCGCCCGCCTGCTCTACCTGCACCGCAACGAGCCGGGCGTGCTCGCGACGGTCAACTCGGTGCTCGGCAAGCACGGCGTCAACATCGACCGCCAGCAGCTCACCACCCGCGACCAGCTGGGCTACGTGGTGACCGACTGCTCCAACGGCATCCCGCAGGCCGCCCTCGACGAGATCCGCGAGATCGGCGCCACCCGCCGGCTCACCGCGCTGGGCGAGGTGCGCTAGCCCGCCCTTGAACGGCAAGCTGAGCACGACGCTGGGGGTGGTGACGGGCGTCGCCATCGTGCTGCTCGTCGTCGCCATCGGCTCGATCGTGATGGTCGTGAACGTGCCTCGGCACACCGATCCCGTGATCGGCCAGCCGATCCCGCAGAACCCTGGGGTGACGAGCCCCGAGGTGGACGTGCCTGGGCCCGTCGCCGACGACGCCGCGCTGGAATCCTCGCAGGGCACGGACATCGCGGTGCTCGCGGACGCCTCCTGGATCGCGAGCACGGCGCAGGCCACCGGAATCCCGGACCGCGCGCTCGCGGCCTACGCCGGGGCCGCGATCTACGTGGGGCATATGCAGCAGTGCGGCCTGGGCTGGAACACGCTCGCCGGCATCGGCTACGTCGAGACCCACCACGGCACGATCTTCGACGGCGCGATCGGCCCCGACGGGGTCGCGAGCCCGGCGATCTACGGCGTGCCGCTCGACGGCGAATCCACCATGGCGATCCCCGACAGCGACGGCGGCGCGGTGGACGGCGACGACGAGTGGGACCGGGCCGTGGGACCGATGCAGTTCATCCCGCAGACGTGGCAGATCTGGGGTCAGGACGGCAACGGCGACGGCGTCGCGGATCCGCAGAACATCGACGACGCCGCGCTGACCGCGGCCACCTACCTCTGCCACGAGGGCGGCTCGTTCGCCAGCAGCGGCGAGTGGATCGCCGCGATCCGCGCGTACAACAACACCGACGACTACCAGCTGAGCGTCGCGAACGCCGCACAGGCATATCTCGAGGCCGCGCAGTAGCCTGCCCCTCCCGAAGACTCGAGCGGAGGGAGCGGTCATGTCCGAGAGCGACCGGAACGAACTCGATCCGAACGCGCGCTGGTACCAGCGGGGCGGATTCACCACGATCGCGGCGATCGCGGCGGTGCTCGGAGTCGCGTGCTGGGTGGCGATCGGGCTCGGGGCGATCTTCTCCGAGTTCGAGCTCGTGCGCGGCTTCCTGCCCTACCCGGCCGTCGTGGGGCTGCTGTTCGGCATCCTCGGGGCGCTCGGCTCCTGGCGGGTGCTCGCCGTGGTGGGCGCCGTGCTCAACCTCGGCGCGCTGGTGATGGGCGCGTTCCTGTAGGGCCCGGCCGGCCCGGCCGTTCCCGCGGGCGGCTCCTGCGGGGGCGGTCCGCGGGCTGTTCCCGTGCGTCCGGCTCAAGCGGTCCCTCCGGGGGCCGGCCCCGACTGCGCCTGCAGAGGGCCTGGCCCCGGCCGTTCTTGCGAGCCCGACACCGGCCCGCGGTTCCCCGGCGGAGAGCGCGGTCTCTCACAGATGCGTCGCAGAATGCGGTTATCGGGCTCGCGAAACAGCATTCTGCGACGCATCTGCGCCGAGTCCGCCCTCCGAGCTGGGCCTAGATGATGCCGCGCACCGCGAGCACGGCCAGCAGGAGCAGCAGCGCCACGGGGTAGACGGCCGTGACGATCGCGGCATGACCGGTGCTCGTCCGGCGGATGCTGCCCCTGGGAGACGCGAGATAGAGGATGAGCGCCACGATCGCGGCGATCGCCGAGGCGGCGCGGCCGAAGAACCACACGTATCCGATGAGGATCTCGGCGAACGCCCCGTAGGGCACGACCCAGGTCAGCACCTCGAGCAGCATCGACACGAGCGAGAGGATGGCGCAGCAGATCGAGGCGACCGGCCACCGTCCGGTCTCCTCCGCGGGGGCGAGGGGAGTCCGTGCATCCTTCATGTCCCCATCCGATCACACGGGGCTGTGCCGCGGCGGTGCGGGGTCCTCCCGCGGATGCGTCGCTGCAGATGCGTCGCAGAATGCGGTTTCGAACCGGGCATAACGACGAACTGCGACGCATCTGCGGGCGCGCACGCGGGAATGGCCTCGCGCAGCAAGGCCGGGCCACGGTCTTCTTCCATCTGCACGGTCTTCTTCCATCTGTCGGTGCGGACGAGGGGACGGCCGTGAGAGGGACGGCTGCAGAGCGCCCGTCGGCGGCAGGCGGCTCGGCGACGAGGCAGGGCCGCTTCGGCCGGTGCTCAGCGCCCGCTCGAGGGCGTAGCAGGTCTCGAGGGATGCGGCCGCAGCCATCCGTCGGCATGCAGGCGGACTGGCGGACGAAGCGGAAGACTATGCGACCCGGCGAGGTGCGTCCGCAGGCGTACGCGGGGCCGGCGACCGCCGCATACGCTGTTCCCATGCACGACGACGCCGAGCCCCCCGCCGGCCCGGCGCGGGACCCGGAGGGCAGCGCCGCGGGCCCTGTGCCTCCGGAGATCGTGCCGAGCCGGGCGTCCGGTGCAGCGCCGATTCGAGCACCGGACGACGGGGCGGATACGAGTCCTGCGCTATCCGATGCCGACGAGCCGATCCGGGTGCCGAGCGGTGGGGCGGACATGAGCCCTGCGCTATCCGACGCCGAACCGAGCCAGGTATCGGGTGATGGACCGAGCGCTGGGCGCGCGCGTTCCGATCTCGAATCGGCCGGGGTCTCGGGTGCCGGGCTCGACACGAGTCCCATGCCATCCGACGCCGAACCGGGGCAGGTGCTGGAGGCCGGCAACGGCTCGAGGCCTGCGGTTTCGGAGATCGCGCCGAGTGGTACGTCGGACGCAGCGTCGAGTCGAGAGCCGGATGGCGGCTCCGGCTCGGCACAGGCGCTTTCCGACGTCGAGGCTCGCGGCGCGGCGTCGAAATCCGCGTCGATGGGGACGCTGGCGGGATCGTTCGTGTGCGTCGCGCTGGCCTGGGGCTTCGTCATCGGGCTCGCCGCCATGATGCGGTGGGACCTCGGGCTCTTCGTCTTCATGTTCGTCGTCGCGGCGCCGTACCTCGTCTTGCCCACCGGGGCCAACGCGGTGTGCGCGTGGCTGTTCGCGCGGGAGCAGCCGAAGGGCTCGCGGCGACGGGGATGGGCCGTGGCCGGTGCGGTGCTGGCCTCGATCGTCCCGGCGATGCAGCTCTCCGTGCTGCTCCTCGGCGTCCTCTGAGCGCACTCGACCGCGGGACGCGCGGATGCGGGTGGGTCGGTTAGGCTGCGGGCACGAGCAGGGGAGGCGCAGGTGCACGGAGCGGCGGGGCGGCCGGAGGCCCACGGTGATCCGCAGAGCCAGACGGGGCGGGACGCGGATGGACGCGGCCCGACCGTGCCGGATGAGGTAGCACCGGACGCGACCGTGCCAGGCGAGGCCGCGTCGGGCGGGGCCACGTCGGACGGGTTCGTGCCGGATGAGGCAGCACCGGGCGCAGCCGCGACAGGCGGGAGCGTGCCGGATGGGGCAGCACCGGACGCGGTCGTGCGGGGCGCAGCCGCGCCACCGCTGAGCGCCGAGGAGGAGCGCATCGCCCGCTACGGCCGGTGGCCCGTCGGCGCCATGTGGTGCATGATCGCGTCCCTCGCCCCCGTCGTCGTGGGCCTGGCACTCGGGGCGGTGCTCTGGAGCGACCCGGGCACCGGGGAGGAGGGGTTCATCCCGTTCTTCATCCTGCATTTCGGCCGGTTCCCCGCGATCCTCGCTGCGGCCCTCGCCTGGGTGCTGTTCGCGCGGGAGCCGAAGGGGTCCTCGCGACGCGGCCGAGCTCGCGCATTCGCGATCATCGCGAGCGTCTACCCCGCGCTCGGACTGCTCTACATGCTCCGCCTGGTCTGAGATCCGCGACAGATGCGTCGCAGTTCGTCGTTATGGCCGGGCCGGAACAGCAGACTTCGACGCATCTGTGCACGGCCGGCCCGGCCGGGGCCGCGACTGGAGCCCGCATCCGTGCGAGGCGACCCGCTCAGAGGTTGCCCGGCACCCCGTCCGTGAGCCGCGGCGGCAGGTCCTTGGGCCGGGGGATGGGCTTGCCGAACAGCCGCATCAGCAGCGAGTACGAGGCGAGCGAGTGGGATCGGGCCCAGTGGGCGTCGATCGCGCGCTCGTAGTGCTCCACCAGGCGGCTCGTGGCCGAGCGCCAGGAGCTCTCGAGCGCCTCTGCGCGCGCCTCCTCGCCCATCCGCACGCGCAGCTCGTCGTCGAAGAGCAGCCGCGAGAGCGCCTCCGTGAACTCCGACTCGGAATCCGGGTCGAACAGGAATCCGGAGCGGCCCTCGGTGACGGCGAAGGGGATGCCGCCCGCGCGAGCGCCCACCACGGGCACCTGCGAGGCCATCGACTCGAGCGCCACGAGGCCGAGCGTCTCGGTGGTGGAGGGGAACGCGAACACGTCCGCGGACGCGAAGGCCGAGGCCAGCGCATCCCCCGACATGTAGCCAGTGAACACCGTGTTCGTACCCGCGAACTCCTGCTCGAGCTGCTCGCGGTCCGGCCCCGAGCCGACCATCGCGAGCCGCACCCCCCGCGACTGCAGCGCGCGGATCTGCGGCAGCAGCGCCCGCAGGTTCTTCTCCTTGGAGATGCGGCCCACGTAGATCATGAGCCTGTCCTCCGGATGCCCGTCGGTGAGCCGCGCGCGCATCTCCTCGGAGGCGCGGTCGGGCCGATAGGTCTGGGTGTCGATGGCCTTCGGCCACAGGTCCACGCGCTCGATGCCGATCTGCTCCGCGCGTGCCACCATCTGCGGGGAGGTGCAGAGGTTCACCTCCGCGAGGTTGTGGACGTCGCGCAGGTACTTCGTGCCGGCGCGGCGGATGGGCGCGAGCCCGAGCGCATCCGCGTACTGCGGCGTGTCCGTGTGGAAGGAGGCGAGCATCGGCAGGTCCCGCCGCGCGGCCGACAGCGCCCCGTAGGCGGCGAGCACCACCGGGTTGACGAGGTGCACGACGTGCGGCGCGAACTCCTCGACCTCGCGCGCGATGTTCGGCGTCGGCAGCCCGAGCTTGAGCTCGGGGTACCAGGGCCGCATCGCCACCGAGTTGACCCGGACGACCCGCGCACCGGCGAAGTTGGTGGGCGGGTCGCCGGGCGCGAACACGAGCACCTCGTGCCCGAGCGCGTCGAGCTGCTCGAGGGTGCGCAGGATGCGGGTCACGACCCCGTCGATCTTCGGAAGGAATACCTCGGTGAACAGCGCGATCCGCATGGCGTCGGACTAGGCGACCGGTGCCGCCGAGCTGGGCACGCCCGCCTGCTGCTTGTCGGTCCACAGCGACGTCGCGGGGATCTTGCCCAGGTCGGCGCGGTCGGCGTACTTGCGCGCGATCTCCGTGACCTCGAGCAGCAGCCCCTCCTCGAGCCTGGTCGGGTTGAGGCCGAGGTCGAGGAAGGTGTCGTTGCGCACGTGCAGCTCGTTCTCGGCCGCCTCGTTGCGCGGGTTCGGCACGTTCTCGACCTCGGCGTCCGCGATCTTCGCGAGCAGCTCCGCGAGGTCGCGCACGCGGTGCGTCTCGGTCATCTGGTTGAAGATCTTCACGCGCTCGCCGGCCGCGGGCGGGTTCTCGAGCGCGATCTGGATGCATCGCACGGTGTCCTGGATGTGGATGAACGCGCGCGTCTGGCCGCCCGTGCCGTGCACGGTGAGGGGGTAGCCCACCGCGGCCTGCATGAGGAAGCGGTTGAGGACGGTGCCGTAGTCGCCGTCGTAGTCGAAGCGGTTGATGAGGCGCTCGTCGAGCGAGGTCTCGCGCGTGTTGGTGCCCCACACGATGCCCTGGTGCAGGTCGGTGATGCGCAGGCGGTCGTTCTTCGCGTAGTAGGCGAAGAGGTTCTGGTCGAGCACCTTGGTGAGGTGGTACACCGAGCCGGGGTTGGTGGGGTAGAGGATCTGCTGCTGCACGCGGTGCGGCTCGGTCGGGTTGCCGTCCCCGTCCTCATCCGCCACGACCTCGATGTCGAGGTAGCCCTCGGGGATCTTCATGCCGGCGGTGCCGTAGCCGTAGACGCCCATGGTGCCGAGGTGCACGAGGTGCACGTCGCGGCCCGACTCGACGATGGCGGTGAGCACGTTGCCGGTCGCGTTCACGTTGTTGTCGATCGTGTAGCGCTTGGTGGCCGAGTTCTTCATCGAGTACGGCGCGGCGCGCTGCTCGGCGAAGTGCACGATCGCGTCGAGCTGCTCGTCCGCGATGAACCGCAGCAGCCGGTCGTACTCCTGGGCCACGTCGATGTTCGCGAAGCCGATGCGCTTGCCCGACACCTCTTCCCACGCGGCGATGCGCTCCTCGATGGGTGCGATCGGCGTGAGCGACTTGGCGCCCAGCTCCACGTCGATGCGGCGGCGCGAGAGGTTGTCGACGATGACCACGTCGTGGCCGACGTTCGACAGGTGCAGCGCGGTGGGCCAACCGCAGAAACCATCGCCGCCGAGAATTGCAATCTTCACGAATACTCCATAACTTGCCTGGGCTTGGCCGTGGGGCCGATGTCGCTTGCCGGCCGGGCGCGTCGAGGGCGCGCCGGGCACTCGTCCCATGCTACTGGCTCGCGTTAACCGGAGTTCAGACTCGATCCGGCGCGAGCGCTCAGCCGTGCGGCGGCTCGAGCTTGCCGATCGCGATGTCGACCTCGGCGTCCTCCGCATCCTGCTCGTCCGCGAACTCGAGGGTGAGCTCGAGCACCTCCGCCTCGCCGCGGTTGAGGATGCGGCCCCATCCCCGTGCGCCGGCGAGCTGCCCCGTGCCCGAGCCGGGGACGACTTTGAGCTGCGCCTCCGCGGCGAGGAACGCGCCGTGGTCGGCGGTGGAGGTGTGCCAGAAGCTGATGGAGCCCTGCCGCCCGCCGATCTCGCCCTCGAAGGAGTCGATGGCGACGTACGTGCCGGAGCCGCTCTCGGCGTCGAAGGCGCTCACCATGAGCACCTGGCTCGTGCCGAGGATGACGCCCTCGGCCTCGGGCGCATCCGCGAGCTCCTCGAACACGCGGCGGATGAAATACCCGGCCAACGGCGTGCCGGTCTCGAAATCGGGGGTGCGGCCGTTCGCATCCCACACGTCGATCCGGAATGAACTGCTTGCGCGCATGGCCGTATGGTGGCACGCGGCCCTGAAAAGGCGGTGTTCGCGCGGCCGTTCTCGCCTCCCGTGCTCAGCCTCGCGTGAGACGATTGGACCATGACAGAGAACGGCCCGGTTGTGGAATTGGATGAGGCCCGCGCACGCGGTCTGCTGAGCGGGCAGAGCCTCGGCCGACTGGTCGAGCGCATCGGCGAGATCACGGAGGTCTTCCCCGTGAACTACTGGAGCGACGGGCACAGGATCGTGTTCCGCACCGCTCCCGGCACGAAGCTCGTCGGAACGGTGGCGGCCAAGGAGATCATCTTCGAGATCGACGAGGTCACCGAGGACACCGCCTGGAGCGTCGTTGCCCGGTGCAGCGCCCGCGTGCTCGACAAGGGCGAGGAGCAGGAGTACGCGGAGCAGCTCGATCTGAAGCCGCTCGTGCCCACCGTCAAGCAGGTGTTCGTGGAACTCTCGGTCGACAGCCTGAGCGGACGCTTCTTCAACCTGGACGACGAACCCGAGGCAGAGCCCGAGACGATCGCGTGACCGAGCGGGTCCGCCTGCACGAGGACCCGGTCATCGACGTCGTCCTCGCGGAGGCGCTCGCGACGGGCGGCATCCCCGAGACCGTCGCGGTGATCGACGACCCCGAGGCGGGGCTCGCCCCGGCGCTGCTCGCGCTCGGCGCCGAGGAGGTGCGCGTCTTCGCCGACGCCGGGCTCCGCGGGCCGCTGCCCGAGGGCGCCGTCGAGGCGGATCCCGGCAACGGTCTGTTCGACGGCGTGCGACTGGTGCTCGGCCGCCTGCCCAAGGCCCTGCTCGAGATCGAGGACCTCGCCGAATCCGCGGCGCTCGCGGCGGATGCCGAGGTGCGAGTGATCCTCGGGGCCCGGGAGCGGCATCTCGTGCGCTCGATGAACGACGCGCTCGGCGCCTCCTTCGCCTCGGTGCGCGGCACGCGAGGCCTGCGCAAGTCCCGGGCGCTCGTCGCGACGGATCCGGCGCCGGATCTCTCGCGCCGATCGCCGGCGGGCGAGCCGAACTTCCCGCAGATCGCCAGGGTCGAGGACTTCGGGCTCGCGGTGGCCGCCCGCGGCGGCGTCTTCGGCGGCGCCGGCATCGACATCGGGACGAGGGCCCTGCTCGGGGCGCTCGGCGCGGAGTTCCCGGATGCGGCCCTCGGCGGCTCGGATGCCGGCGCGTCTCCCGCCGCGCTCGCGGATGATCGCACCTTCGTCGATCTCGGCTGCGGCACCGGCCTGCTCGCGTCGGCGGCCAAGCGGGCCCTGCCGAACGCGACGGTCATCGCCGCCGACCGGTCGTGGTGGGCGTGCGCGTCCGCCGCCGCGACTGCGCGCGCGAACGGCCTGGAGATCGAGGTGGTCCGCGGGAACGCCGGCGAGGGCGTCGCGGACGAGAGCGCGGATGTCGTGCTGTGCAATCCGCCGTTCCACGACGGCCGGGACGTCGACCCCGGGCTCGCCAACGAGCTCTTCCGCGGCGCCGCGGGGATGCTGCGGGACGGCGGCACGCTCTACACCGTCTTCAACTCGCACCTGCGGCACCGCGAGCACCTCGAGCGCATCGTCGGCCCCACCCGGCAGCTCGACCGCACCGCGAAGTTCACCGTCACCGCGTCGACCCGACGCGCCCGGTAGGCTTTCCGGCGCCGCGTCCAGGCGTTCCGACCGGTAGCCTTCCCGGGCCGCGTCCAGGCCCCCAGGGCACTCCGGCCGGCCCGGGGCCACGCTCGGCAGCGTGCGAACGCGGCCCCGGGCCGCCCTCAGCGGCCGCGCCCTTCCCCGGAGCCGTCGTCGGAACCGGAGTCGTCCGTGCCCGACACATCCGTGCCTGACCCCTCCGCGCCCGTCTCGTCCGCACCGGAATCGGCCCTGACCGCGCCGCCGGTCGCGGCGTCGGTCCTCGTGTCCGCCTCCGAGGCATCGGCCGCGAGCGCATCGGTGATGTTCGGGCTGTCGGCGGGGTGCTCATCGGCCATCTCGAGCGACTCCTTCGCGAGCTTCTCGCCGACCGTGAGCGAGGCCTCGCCCGACGCGGCGCGCTCGGGCAGGTTCTCGCCCCGCGGCTGGATGCGTCCGGGCTCGAGCGTGCGGTGCACGTCCTCGGCGGTGACCTTCGCGATCGGCTGCGTGGTCGCGTCCACGTACCACTCGGTGAGCGCCGGGTCCTCGCTGTCGAAGTCGGCGCCGGCGCCCTCGTCGGCGGGCACCGCGTTCGCGCCGAACACGAAGTCGTCGCCGTACTCGTCGATGCCTCGGCGCACGCCCTGGGCGATGGCCGCCCGGGCGTACTTGTGGCGGATGATGTACGGATCCGTCCGGAGGTCCTTCAGTCACGAGACCATGATGCCCATCACTACGAAGGCGAACGGCAGCGCCGAGACGACCATGAGCGACTGCAGGCCGCTGAGCGCATCCTGCCCGCCCGCGAGCAGCAGCGCCACGGCGATGGTGCCGAGCATCAGACCCCAGGTGATCGTCACCCACTTGGACGGCTCGGGGCGGCCCGACTGCGACATCGAGGCCATGACGATCGAGGCGGAGTCGGCGGCGGTGATGAAGAACACGACCACGGCGATCATCGCGATCACCGAGGTGATGGCGCCCAGGGGCAGGTTCTCGAGCAGCCGGAACATCACCTCCTCGCTCGTGCCGCCGAGCTGGAGGTCGATGCCGTCGAGGGACATGAAGATCGCGGTGCCGCCGTAGACCACGAACCAGGCGATGACGATCGCGGAGGGCACGACGACCACGGTGGTCACGAACTCGCGCAGGGTGCGGCCGCGGGAGATCTTCGCGATGAACATGCCGACGAAGGGCGTCCACGACACCCACCAGGCCCAGTAGTAGGTGGTCCAGGCGCCGAGGAACTCGACCGCGTCCTCGCCGTCGTTGGCGTTGAGCGTGAGCATCGCGCCGAGCTGCTGCACGAACTCGACCAGGGTCGTGGGCATGAGGTTGAGGATGAAGACCGTCGGGCCGACGACGAGCACGAACAGCGCGAGGGCGCCGGTGAGGATCATGTTCGTGTTCGAGAGCATGCGGATGCCGCGCTTGACGCCTGAGACCGCCGAGGCGATGAACAGCGAGGTGAGCAGGGCGATCGCGCCGATGAGGAACATGTTGCCCTCGATGTCGATGCCCGAGACGAGCGTGAACCCGCTCTGGATCTGCAGCGCGCCGATGCCGAGCGACACGGCGGTGCCGAAGAGGGTCACGAGGATCGCGCTGAAGTCGATGATGCGCCCGAGCACGCGGTTGGTGGAGCCGGGGAAGACGGGCTCGAAGAGCGCCGAGATGAGCGGGGCGCGGCCGCGGCGGTAGGAGTTGTAGGCGATCGCGCCGCCGACGAGGGCGTAGAACACCCACGCGAGCGGGCCCCAGTGCAGGGTGGACTGCGCCATCGCGGGCAGCACCGCCGCCTGCGTGCCGCCTTCGACCGACTGGCTCGGCGAGGGCGTGTTGAAGTACGTGAGCGGTTCGAGCGGCCCGTAGAACAGGAGCCCGATGCCGAGGCCCGCGGCGAAGAGCATCGAGATCCACGAGGCGGTGGAGAACTCGGGCTTCTCGTCGTCGGCGCCGAGGCGGATGCCGCCCATGCGGCCGTAGCCCACGTAGAGCATGAAGACGGCGATGGCGATCGCGAGGCCGCCGAACAGCCAGCCGAAGTTCTCGGTGACCCAGGCGAGCGACACGGTGCCGGCGGTCTGCAGGCTGTCCGGCGTGATGAACGCCCAGACGATGACGCCGAGCGTCACGGCGATCGCGCCGACGAACACGGCGGTGTTGGTGGGGAACCTCGTGGCCGTCTGCTCGACGCCGATGCCGGGGATGAGCCCGGGGTGTGGATCGGGGATGGGGTTCGGCATCGGCTCGGGCTGAGGGCGCTTGGTGGGAGGCTCAGCGTCGTTGCGTCGGGTGTCGGCCATGGTTCTCGTCCTGTCCGAACAGCGGGATGCCGCTCTCAATCGCGAACAAAGCTAGGACGCTAGCAAGCCGGGGACGAGATACAAGCCGGGATGGTGGCTCTTTGTGCGGGGATTCGCAGGAAGGAGGAGGCTGATCAGGGATTTGCGTTGTTATCGAACCGTGATCTTTCGGGGCGGGAACTGCGTCGGATGCGCGGATCAGCCGAAGGAGCCCGAGGGCGGGGTCCGCGGGAGGTCGGTCTCCGGATCGTCGGAGGCGACGGCCGTATCGAGGTCGCTGCCGAAGGTGTAGCTGGCGCGCACGAAGGTGCCGCTCAGCGCCCTGGGCAGCCAGAAGCGCGCATCCGACCACATCCGCTCGAGCGGCACCTCCTCGAGCGGGAACCACTCGGGGGCGAGCTCCTCGGACTCGGAGGGCTCGCCGATCCACTCGCGGCACAGGTACACCCACGACTCCTGCGACCAGGAGGCGCGCGTGGGGAAGTGGTAGGTGAGCAGGCCCGCATGCCGCAGCGCCTGCGGGTCGACGAAGACGCCGGACTCCTCCTCGATCTCGCGGATCGCGGCGACGCGCGGATGCTCGCCCGGCTGGAGCTTGCCGCCGAGGCCGACGAGCTTGCCCTCGCCGAGGCCGTACTTCTTGCGGCCGAGCAGCACCTCGCCTCCGCGCGCGGATTCGCGCAGGAGATAGGTCACGCACACCTGTGGAAGCGCCATGGCCATAGGGTACTCGCTCGCCGGCACGCGAGTCGCTGCGAAAACCCCGGCTGCACCTCTAGCCTTGTACGGTGCCGTCGCCCTGGTTCCGGCGACGACGTCCGAGACGGAAAGGCCCCGCGCAATGTCTGAAGTGCTCTCGCTGCTGAGCAACTGGCTGCCGCATCAGCGGTGGTACGTCGGAGCGGGGGAGACCCCGGACCTCGAGTTCGTCGGCAGCTACGAACTCGAACCGGCGGCGGAGGACCCGGGGCTGCGCCTCATCACCGTGGCGCTGATGCGCGACGGCTCGCGCGACCCGGCCCCGGTCTACCAGGTGCCCCTCGTGATCCGCGACGTCGACGGGACGGTGGACGCGCTCGGGTTCATCGGCGCGGTGCGCGAGCACGGCGACCGCGCGGCGCTCGTCGACGGCGCGCACGATCCCGCGTTCGCCCGCGCGCTGGTCGAGCTCATCGCGAACGAGGGCGAGGCCTCGGGCGCCCCCGGCCCGGACGGCGCCCCCTCGGTCCGCGTCTACGGCCAGCCCATGCCGGGCGCCCGCGCCGGGCGCTTCGTCACCTCGCGCGTGCTCTCGGGCGAGCAGTCCAACACCTCGATCATCTGCGAGCTGCAGGAGGAGGACGGCGACGCGGCCGTGCCGCTCATCATCAAGCTCTTCCGCACGCTGCAGCCCGGGGACAACCCGGACGTGACGCTGCAGACCGCGCTCGCGGCCGCGGGGTCGCTCAACGTGCCGCCCACCTTCGGGCAGGTCTCGGGGGTCTGGCCGGCCGGGGACGCGGCGGATGCCCCGCCGGCGGAGGGCGCGGCCGGCCACCTGGCGTTCGCGCAGGAGTTCTTCGTGGGCGTCGAGGACGCCTGGCGGGTGGCCCTCCGCGCCGCCGAGGGCGGGGAGGACTTCCGCGCCCCGGCCAGGGCGATCGGCGCCGCGACCGCGCAGGTGCACGGCACGCTCCGCCGCGTGATGCCCACGGTCGAGCCCGGCCGCGAGGACATCGAGTTCGCGACCCGCCAGATGTGGCGCCGCTACGAGCTCGCGGCCGAGGAGGTGCCCGAGCTGCGCGAGTACGCGGCCCGGGTCGAGGCCGTCTACGCGAAGGCGGGCGAGGCGAGGTGGCCCACGCTGCAGCGCATCCACGGCGACTTCCACCTCGGCCAGGTGCTCGCAGTGCCGGATCGCGGCTGGGTGCTGCTCGACTTCGAGGGCGAGCCGCTGCGGCCCCTCGACGCCCGGAACGCGCCGGACGTGCCGGCGCGGGACATCGCGGGCATCCTCCGCTCCTTCGACTACGTGGCCGGAGCGCTCTCGCTGCAGGCCGATCGCGAGGTCGCCCGCGACTGGGCGGATGCGGCCCGCGAGGCCTTCGTGGAGGGCTACGCCGAGGCGCTGGACGAGGCCGAGACGCCGATCCCGGAGGCCGATCGGCGCGCGGTGCTCGCCGCCTACGAGCTCGACAAGGCCCTCTACGAGACGATCTACGAATCCAGGCACCGCCCGCAGTGGCTGCCGATCCCGGTGGCCGCGGTGCGGCGGCTGCTCGGCGAGTAGCCGCCGAGGACGGGAAAGGGGCGGATGGCCGGGGCGGCCGCGTATGCGGCGCCGTCCGGCCATCCGCCCCTTTCCGGGCGATGCGGGAGCGCTAGGCGAGGTAGGCGTGCGTGTGCAGCACGCGGCGCACCTCGTCGGCGCGCTGCGGCGCGCGGCCCTGCTCGCGCTGCAGCTGCTCGAGCAGCTCCTGGCGCGAGAGCGCGGGCGCGCCGATGCCGGTGAGCTGGCGCTCATAGGCGGGGATGAGCTCGTCGCGGCGGAAGCGCAGGGCGTGGCCGAGCACCTCCTGGCCGTGGAGGTGGTTGCGCAGGAACTCCATCTGCGTGTGCCAGGTCGCGGCGGCGGTGGCCGCGTCGTGCCGCAGCAGGCCCGTGACCTCGAGCTGCACCTGGGTGCCGCCCTCGGGCAGCTTGTTGAGCGAGATGCGCACGAAGTTCGTGGGCAGGTCGTTGAACTTCCAGCTCAGGACGAGCGAGCTGGGCACGCGGCGCTCGCGCAGCCGCGCGCGGATGCTGTAGTTCGAATCGTTCGGGTAGGTCACCTCGAACGCCTTGCCGGTCATGATCGGTCCGGACACCGTGCCGAGCCACCGCTCGAGCGAGTGCTGCTCGGTGATGGCGCGCCAGATGGTCTTGCGGTCGAAGGCGGATTCCGCCGTCAGCATGACCGAGTACGTCTCGCCCTTGCGCGAGACGGTGCCGATGATTTCACCCATGTCGTTCCCTCCTGGGTCGCGGGGAGTGGGGCGTCAGTGCCCGTCAGGTGAATTATAGGTGAACAACAGGTAAACGGCTTGACAACGAGGCGGCGGCGAGTCGGCCATGCTTGGCGTTCGCTGGGATCGAACGGCTAATCCTTCCTTGATCTGGGAAAAGGTGTAACCTTGAGTCAGTTCGGCTCAAGGTTTCTGCGAGCCGAGGATCAGACCTGAATCGACAACACCCCAGCCGGTCAGTGGAAGGAGACTCGCATGGCCAATATGCAAGGAGCGCAGGCTCCGAACGAGGAGTCCCAGTCGGCCCTCGAACGCTTCGGCGTCAACCTCACCGATATCGCCCGCACGGGCAAGCTCGACCCGGTGATCGGGCGCGACGCCGAGATCCGCCGCGTCAGCCAGGTGCTCACGCGGCGCACCAAGAACAACCCCGTCCTCATCGGCGAGCCCGGCGTCGGCAAGACCGCCGTCGTCGAGGGGCTCGCCCAGCGCATCGTCGCGGGCGACGTGCCCGACTCCCTCAAGGAGAAGGAGCTCGTCTCGCTCGACCTCTCGGCGATCCTCGCCGGCGCGAAGTACCGCGGCGACTTCGAGGAGCGCATGAAGGCGGTGCTCGAGGAGATCAAGGACTCCGAGGGCGGGATCATCACGTTCATCGACGAGCTCCACACCCTGATGGGCGCGGGCGGCGGCGAGTCGAGCGTGTCCGCGTCCAACATGCTCAAGCCCATGCTCGCGCGCGGCGAGCTGCGGCTCATCGGCGCCACCACGCTCGACGAGTACCGCGAGTTCATCGAATCCGACTCCGCCCTCGAGCGCCGGTTCCAGCAGGTCTACGTGGACGAGCCCTCCGTGGAGGACTCCATCGCGATCCTGCGCGGGCTCAAGGAGCGGTACGAGGCGCACCACAAGGTGTCGATCAGCGACACCGCGCTCGTGGCCGCCGCATCCCTCTCCAACCGCTACATCGCGGCGCGCAAGCTGCCCGACAAGGCGATCGACCTCGTCGACGAGGCGGCCTCGCGCCTGCGCATGGAGATCGACTCCTCGCCGGTCGAGCTCGACAACCTCAAGCGGCAGATCGACCGCATGAAGCTCGAGGAGCTCGCGCTGAAGAAGGAGCACGACGACGCCGCCAAGGAGCGGCTCGCGCAGCTGCGCGAGACCATGGCGGCGCAGCAGGTCGAGCTCGACGCGCTGCAGGAGCGCTGGGACGCCGAGCGCAGCGGCCTCAACCGCGTCGGCGACCTCAAGTCCAAGCTCGACGAGGCGCGCATCCGGGCCGACCGGGCGCAGCGCGACGGCAACCTCGAGCTCGCCTCGCGCGTGCTCTACGGCGAGATCCCCGAGCTGCAGAAGCAGCTCGCGGAGGCCGAGCAGGCAGAGGGTGACGAGGACCGCCTCGTCAACGACCACGTGACCGAGGACGACATCGCGGGCGTGGTGTCCGCGTGGACCGGCATCCCCGTGGGCCGCCTCATGCAGTCGGAGCGCGAGAAGCTCCTGCAGCTCGAGGGGGAGCTCCATCAGCGGGTGATCGGCCAGGATCGCGCCGTGGGCGCGGTGTCGGACGCCATCCGGCGCTCGCGCGCGGGAGTCGCCGACCCGGCGCGCCCCACCGGCTCGTTCATGTTCCTCGGCCCCACCGGGGTGGGCAAGACCGAGCTCGCGAAGGCGCTCGCGGAGCTGCTCTTCGACGACGAGCGCGCGATCGTGCGCATCGACATGTCGGAGTACGGCGAGAAGCACTCGGTCTCGCGGCTCGTCGGCGCCCCTCCGGGATACGTCGGCTACGAGCAGGGCGGCCAGCTCACGGAGGCCGTGCGGCGGCGCCCCTACTCGGTCGTGCTGTTCGACGAGGTCGAGAAGGCGCATCCGGAGGTCTTCGACGTGCTGCTGCAGGTGCTCGACGACGGCCGCCTGACCGACGGCCAAGGGCGCACGGTGGACTTCCGCAACACCATCCTCATCCTCACCTCGAACCTCGGCTCGCAGTTCCTCGTCGACCCGCTGCTCACCACCGAGCAGCAGCACGATGAGGTCATGGGGGTCGTGCGGCGCACGTTCAAGCCCGAGTTCGTGAACCGGCTCGACGAGATCGTCATCTTCGACGCGCTCTCGCCCGAGCAGCTCGCGCGCATCGTCGGCCTGAACATCGCGACGCTCGAGCGGCGGCTCGCCGAACGGCGCATCCGCATCGAGGTCGACGAGGACGCCCGCACGTGGCTCGCCGAGAAGGGGTACGACCCCATCTATGGCGCGCGGCCGCTGCGCCGCCTCATGCAGCGCGAGATCGACGACCGCCTGGCGCGCGCCCTGCTCGCGGGCAAGGTGCACGACGGCGACACCGTCGAGGTGAGCGTCGCCTCGGACGGCGATGCGCTGACCCTCAAGTCCGCCTAGGGGCGGATTCGGACGCTTTTCGGCAATTGGTACCATTTTTCCGATTAGCGGCGAGAGCACCCGAGGAGCGTGTGCCGGAGCCGATCGCGCGTCCTGGAGGAATCAGTGCTGCTTGGCGAGCTGCTTGCCGAGATCTCGCCGGTGGGGACCGACCGGTTCGACCCCGCCGTCGAGGTGGACTCGGTCACCCACGACTCGAGGCTCGCGGGGCCCGGGGCCGTCTTCGTGGCGGTCCCGGGCTTCAACCATGACGGGATGCGGTTCGCGCCCGCCGCGGTGGCCCGCGGGGCGAGGGCGGTCGTCGCGGCATCCATCCCCGAGGCCCGGGAGCCGGGCGTCGCCTATATCGCCGTCGAGGACGTGCGGGTCGCGCTCGCCCGGCTTTCGCGGCGGATCAACGGCGCGCCGGACGAGCGGCTGCGCCTCTACGGCGTGACCGGCACCAACGGCAAGACCTCCACCGCCTACTTCCTCGCGGCGATCCTGCGCGAGGCGGAGCGCCGGGTCGGGGTGATGGGGACGATCGGCTTCGACGTCGACGGCGAGATCCGCGAGACGCCGAACACGACGCCCGAGGGGCCCGTCCTGCACGGCATCCTGCGCGAGGCGGTCGAGTCCGGCGTCCAAGATGTGGTGATGGAGGTGTCCTCGCACTCGCTCGAGCTCGAGCGGGTGGCCGGCATGCACTTCGACGTGGCGATGTTCACGAACCTCACGAAGGACCACCTCGAGCTCCACGGCACCATGGAGCAGTACTACCGCGCGAAGCGGCGGCTGTTCGAGAGCGCCTGCGCGTGCGTGTCGGTCATCGACGTGGACGACGAGTGGGGAGCCCGCGCCGCCCGCGAGCTGGAGGCCTCCGGGCGCAGGGTGATCACGGTGGCGAGGACGCGCGAGGGGGCGGACATCCGCGCCGAGCGGGTCGTCACATCGCTCGCCGGCACGCGCTTCGACCTGGTCGCGTTCGGCGAGCGCGTGCCCGTATCGCTGCGGGCGCTCGGCGACTACAACGTGAACAACGCCCTGGTGGCCGCGGGCGCCGCACTCTGCCAGGGGTATGCGCCCGAGACGGTGGTCGCCGGGCTCGCGGCCGTGGAGCCGGTGCCGGGACGGCTCGAGCGCGTGCCGCACGACGACCTCGACGTCTTCATCGACTACGCGCACACGACGGATGCGCTCGCCTGCTGCCTGGCCGCGCTGCGGGGCCTCTCGGATGCGCCGATCACGCTCGTGTTCGGCGTGCTCGGCGACCGCGTGCCGCAGCAGCGGCGGGAGATGGGCGAGATCGCCGCGAGGGCCGATCACGTGATCCTCACCGAGGACGACCTCAAGCGGGGCACGCTCGACGAGGTCGTGGCGGATGCGGGCGCCGCGCTCGACGAGGCCGGCGCCGACTGGCGGCTGATCGAGAACCGGTGGGAGGCGATCGCCGCCGGGGTCGAGCGCGCCCGGCTCGGGGACGTCGTGGTGATCGCGGGCAAGGGGCACGAGCGGCAGCTCATCCTCCCGCACGGCCGGGGCGTGATCGTGCTCGACGAGGCCGCCGCGGTGCGCGCCGCCTTCGAGGGCCGCGACCCCCGCGAGCTCGACCCCCGCTGACGCCGGACGGGACTGCGTCCCTCCCGCCCCTGTCTCCTGCTGCCCCGTCCCGCCCCGTCTCCCACCGAATCTTGGCGGGAGACGGCTGCCTTCGGGCGGCCCGGAGCGCATCCCGCCGCCAAGATTCGGCTGGAGGGCGCGCGGGCGGCTCTGGGCCGCCGCGGTGCCGGGGGGGGGGCTACTCGAAGCCGAGGAGGATGTCGTCGACGCCCTGGCGCTCGCGTGGGCCGGAGTCGCGGTCGCGGATCTTCTCGGGGATCGACTCGTCGGTGCTGTGCACGCCGACCGCGATGACCGTGTAGGGCTGGTAGCCGGCGGGCAGCGGGAACCGCTCGGCGATCGCATCCGCGTCGAAGCCGGTCATCTGGTGCACGTTGAGCCCGAGCGATTCGGCCTGGAAGGAGAGGTGCGCGGCGGCCTGGCCCAGGTCGTAGTGGGCGGTGGCGAAGGGCTCGCCGTCGATCTCGGTGCGGGCGAGGGTGACGATGAGGGCCGAGACGTTGCGGTTCCACAGCTGGTTGAACTCGGCGAGCGAGTCGAAGATCTTGCCGAAGGTCTCGGTGCCGCGGCGGCCGACGATGAAGCCCCAGGGCTGCTTGTTGAAGGCCGAGGGAGCCCAGCGGGCCGCCTCGATGAGCGAGCGGAGCTCCTCCTCGCCGACGACGTGGTCGGCCGCGAACCCGCGGGGGCTCCAGCGATTGCCGAGCAGCTCGTGGATGGGGCTCGTCGTGGTGTTCCGCTGGGTGATGATCGTCACGGGGGTACCTTCCTGTCAGTTCCTGGAGTTGTGATCCGTGCACCTACAACTCAATGATGCGTGGCACTATTCCCAGAGTCATGCAGAAGCGTCACATTCGAAATCTCCTCCTCGTCGCCGTGATCGCCGCGCTCCTGTCCGGGTGCGTCGCCGGGCCGCAGCCCGGCCCCACGGCGCTGCCCCTGCGCCCCACGGAGGCCGCCGACTTCGAGGTCGCGGACATCCGGGAGCTCATGGACGAGATGGTCGACGCGGGCGCGCCGGCCGTGTTCGTGGAGGTGCGCGACGGCGACCAGGTGTGGTCCTCGGCCGAGGGGGTGCGCTCCACCGTCACGGAGCTGCCCGCCCGCCCCGGCGACAGCGTGCGGATCGCGAGCCTCACCAAGCCCATGACCGCGACCATCCTGCTGCAGCTCGTGGCGGAGGGCGAGGCGGAGCTCGACGACCCGATCGAGGACTACCTGCCCGGCGTGGTGCAGGGCCGCGACGTGACCATCCGGCAGCTGCTGAACCACACCTCCGGCATGCCCGACTACGTGCCCGCGCTCGCCCTCGACCCCTCCGAGATCTCGGCGCAGATCGTGACCCCGATCTCGCACGAGGAACTCGTGGAGCTCTCGCGCACGCAGGAGTGGAGCTTCGACCCCGGCACCGGGTACGAGTACTCGAACACGAACTACATCGTGCTGTCGATGCTCATCGAGGAGCTCACCGGGTCGACCATGGCCGAGCAGCTGGCGGAGCGGATCGCCGAGCCGCTCGGGCTCGAGCACACGAGCATCCCCACCGGCACGGGCATGGGGGAGCACGCCGCATCCGGCTACGTGATCGAGGGCCCGCTGTCGATCGACGTCACCGAGCAGGACGCGTCGCTGTGGTCGGGAGCCGGCGGGGTGGTCTCGACGGTGTCGGACGTGAACACCTTCATGCGCGCGCTGCTCTCGGGCCAGCTGCTGCCGCCGCCACTGCTCGGCGAGATGCTCGTGCTCGTGCCGGAGGGCTACGGCCTGGGCGTCCAGTCGCGCACCGACACGTGCTCGGACGGCGACCCGGCGTATCTCGAGCTCTCGCCGGGGGAGGAACCGGGCGAGGGCGAGGAGGGCGCCGGGGGCGACGCGGAGGGCGCGGACGCGGCCGAGGAGCAGGACGCGCCCGAGGGGGAGGAGCCGGACGACGCCCCGCGCGCCACCGTCTTCGGCCTCGAGGAGCCCGAGGAGGGCTCGGGCAGCGTGCACGACACCGAGTACGGCGAGCTCGTGCAGATCGGGGAGGGCGACCACGTGTACGGCCACCTCGGCTCGGGCCTCGGCTACCGCGCGCTGACGATGTCGAGCCCCGACGGGATGCGCCAGGTCACGATCGCGTGGACCGTCTCGCCCACCGATTACGGCGCCGACCCGCGACTCGACATCGCCTACGAGCTCTCGGAGATCGCGCTCGCCCGCGACTGCTGAGGCGCGCCGGCCTAGAAGATCATCGGCAGATCGTCGTCGAGGGAGGTCTCGGCGTCGAGCTCGGCGATCACCGGCACGTGGTCGCTCGGGCCGTCGCCCTTGCGCTCGTCGCGCGCGATCTCGGCCGAGCTCACGAGCGAGAAGAACTCCGGGTCGCCCAGGATGAAGTCGATGCGCATCCCCTCGTTCCGCGGGAAGCGCAGCTGCTGGTAGTCCCAGTACGTGTAGCCCTCGATGCCGAGCTCGCGGGCGACGTCCACGAATCCGTCGTCGAGGAAGGCCTGGAACGCCTGGCGCTCGGGGGCGGAGACGTGCGTCCGGCCCTCGAACACGGCGGTGTCCCACACGTCGATGTCGAGGGGCGCGATGTTGAAGTCGCCCATGAGCGCGATCGGCCGGTCGGGGTGCTCGGCGCGCCAGTCCGCCGTCGACCGGCGCAGCGCCTCGAGCCATTCCAGCTTGTACTCGTAGTGCGGATGCGCGAGCTCGCGCCCGTTCGGCACGTACAGCGACCAGAGCCGCACCCCTTCGACGGTCACGCCCAGCGCGCGCGCCTCGGCGGGCAGCGCGCCGTCCTCGCCCGGCTTGCCGAAGCCGGGCATGCCGTCGAAGCCCTCGACCGCGTCCTCGATCGGCAGCCGCGAGGCGAACGCCACGCCGTTCCACTGGTTCACGCCGTGCGCGAGCACCTCGTACCCGGCCGCCTCGAAGTCCTCGTACGGGAACTGCTCGGGCTTGCACTTGATCTCCTGCATCGCCAGCACATCGATGTCGGCGCTCTGCAGAAAGTCGATGACGCGGCCCTTGCGGGTGCGGATGGAGTTCACGTTCCAGGTGGCGATGCGCATGGCTCCTACCGTAACCCGCGCCAGCAACTACCCTGGTACTCGTGACCGACGCGCGTACCCGACTCATCCAGCTCATCCGTGACGAGGCCGTCTTCCACGGCGACTTCACGCTCACCAGCGGCAAGAAGGCCTCCTACTACATCGATCTCCGCAAGCTCTCGCTCGACCACCGCGCCGCGCCGCTCATCGGCGACGTGCTGCTCGAGCTCGTCGACGAGTTCGCGCCGGTCGCCGCCGTGGGCGGGCTCACGATGGGCGCCGACCCGCTCGCGAACGCCGTCATGCACCGCGCCGTCGCCCGCGACCGCGAGCTGGACGCGTTCGTCGTGCGCAAGGAGCCCAAGGACCACGGCCGCGGCCGCCAGGTCGAGGGCCCGGACGTGGCGGGCAAGCGCGTCGTCGTGCTCGAGGACACCTCCACCACCGGCGGCTCGCCGCTCGCCGCCATCGAGGCGCTCGAGAAGGTCGGCGCCGAGGTCGTCGCGGTCTGCACCATCGTCGACCGCGCCACCGGCGCCGGCGAGCGCATCGAGGCCGCGGGCTACCCGTACCGGTACGCGATCGGCCTCGAAGACCTCGGCCTCGAAGCGGTCTAGCCCGTCATGCGGCGGGGTGCGGTGTGGGCGCTCGTCGGCGCCGCGGTCGTCGTGGCCGCGGCCGCGATCGGATGGTTCTGGGCGCCCTTCGGCCGGCCCTCCGCGCCGAGCGAGCTGAGCCCGGCGACCACCGGGCCGAGCGCGCATCCGCTCGCCGCGCTCGAGGCGGGCGACTGCTTCGCCGAGTTCGAATCGCCCTGGCAGGCCGACTTCGACCCCGTGTCCTGCGAGGAGCCGCACGCCGCGGAGCTCACCGCCCTCGTGCCCGTGAGCACGGTGCTCGACGTCGAGGCCTGGCCCGGCGAGGAGGCGCTCCGCGACAGCGCGATGCTCGCATGCCAGTCGCCCGAGGCGATCGACCTCGACGCGGCCGGGCGGATCGAGGGCCTCGAGATCCAGGTGCGCTGGCCGGCATCCGAGGCGGAATGGGGCTCCGGCCTCGAGACGTACTCCTGCTTCGCCGTCGCCCCCGAGCTCACCGGCTCGCTGCGGCCGTAGGGGTGGCCGTGGAGCAACCCGTCCAGACGGGCCCCGAGCGCGCGGGCCCCGGCAACGCCGTCATCCACGGCGACAACCTGCCGATCCTGCGCGAGCTGCCCGACGCATCCTTCCAGCTCATCTACCTCGACCCGCCGTTCAACACCGGCCGCACGCAGCGCCGCGAGACCACCCGCTCGGTCCGCACCGCCGAGGGCGGGCGCATCGGGTTCAAGGGACAGACCTACGAGACGGTGCGCGAGGGCGTCACCTCCTACGACGACGCCTTCGAGGACTACTGGGAGTTCCTCGAGCCGCGGCTCGTCGAGGCCTGGCGCCTGCTGCACGACACCGGCACGCTCTACCTGCACCTCGACTACCGCGAGGTGCACTACGCCAAGGTGCTGCTGGACGCGCTGTTCGGGCGCGAGTGCTTCCTCAACGAGATCATCTGGGCCTACGACTACGGCGGGCGCACCAGGAAGCGCTGGCCGTCGAAGCACGAGACGATCCTCGTGTACGTGAAGAACCCGCGCGCCTACCACTTCGACACCGAGCAGGTCGACCGCGAGCCCTACATGGCGCCGGGCCTCGTGACGCCCGAGAAGGTCGCGCGGGGCAAGCTGCCCACGGACGTGTGGTGGCACACGATCGTCTCGCCGAACGGGCGCGAGAAGACCGGATACCCCACGCAGAAGCCGCTCGGCATCCTGCGCCGCATCATCGCCGCGAGCAGCCGGCCCGGCGACCGCGTGCTCGACTTCTTCGCGGGCAGCGGCACCACCGGGGCGGCCGCGCTGCAGCTCGACCGCCGCTTCCTGCTGATCGACAGCAACGAGGCCGCGATCGAGGTCATGCGCCGCCGGTTCGCCGGCTCCGACGTCGAGTTCGGGCGGGCCTAGGTCGGCCCCGGCTCGACACCGTTGCGGTTCGCCGGGCTCCCGGCCTAATCCCGCACGGCGGGCCGGCGGCCGTAGACGTGCTGGAGCACCCAGTCGTGCATCGTGACCGCGGCCGCCGCGGAGGCGTTGATCGAGCGGGTCGAGCCGAACTGCGTGATCTCGATCACCTGCTCGGCGGCGGCGACGGCCTCCGCGGTGAGCCCCGGACCCTCCTGCCCGAACAGGAAGACGCAGCGCTCGGGCAGCGGGGTCGCCTCGATGGGCACGCACCCTGGCACGTTGTCGATCGCCATGATCGGCAGCGCCGCCGAGCGCGCCCACGCCACGAACGCCTCCACCGTCTCGTGGTGCACGACGTGCTGGTAGCGGTCGGTGACCATCGCGCCGCGCTTGTTCCAGCGCTTGCGGCCGATGATGTGCACCGTGTTCGCGCCGAACGCGTTGGCCGAGCGCACGATCGAGCCGATGTTCATGTCGTGCTGCCAGTTCTCGATGGCCACGTGGAACGGATGCCGCGACTCGTCGAGGTCGGCGATGATCGCCTCCATCGTCCAGTACCGGAAGCGATCGATCACGTTGCGGGTGTCGCCGTTCGCGAGCAGCTCCCGGTCGTAGCGGGGATCCTCGGGCCACTCGCCCTCCCAGGGGCCGACGCCGCGGGTCGACAGCTCGTGCGTTTCGCTCATCTGCCCAAGCCTAGCCATCCGTCGGGGCTCGGCCCGGCCTGCCGTTCCGGATGCGAATAGGGCGCAGAACCCGGATATCCGGATGTGCCGCCTATTCGCATCCGGAACAGCAGCCCCGCGGGAGACGCGCGGCGGCACACCGGCAGAACCACCGGGCGGCAGGGCAGACAATGCGCACCCGGCGGGCGGCGGCAGGAGCGGGCCCCTCCCGGCCCCGGCAGAAGCGGGGTTCCCGGCGGCCGGGCGCCCCGGCAGCGGCGGCGTCAGCGGGTGCGGTCGCCCAGCCCCGTCGCCTTGAGCGCGTCGCGCCAGCCCCCGAACCGCCGCAGCAGCGCGCTCGAGCTCGGCTCCTCGGGAGCGCGCACCGCGTCGTAGGCCGCCATGGTGAGCGGCCCGTCGAGCACCACGGCCGTGCGGTGCAGGGCGGCGGCGCAGGCATCCTCGGTCAGCTCGCGCCGCGGCCCCGCGCCGGGCGTGATCGAGAGCACCTCGTCGGCGAACGGCCAGGGCTCGGCCCCGGTGCCGAGCCCGCCCTCGTAGTCGAGCACCCGCTGCGCGGTGTCCCGCACCTCCGACCACCTGCCGAGCCTCGCGCGCACGGTCGCGGCGCTCGGCAGCCCGGATTCGCGCAGCCACACGCCGAGGTCGGCGTAGGAGCGGCGGTCGCGGTCGGCCCGCAGGTACGCGACCACGCAGGCCCAGATCTCCGCATCCGAGATCACCTGCCGCTGCTGCCGCGACGTCGTGAGCCTGTCCGAGAGCCCCGCCGAGCGCATCGCCTCGCTCCAGCTGCCGAAGCGCAGGATGAGGGTGGACGGGCTCGCGGCATCGTTCGCCCGCGCCCACTCGTCGTAGTCGCTGAGCCGGAACGAGTCGGCGCTCCGGGCCCAGCGGCGGAGGGCGTCGAGCAGCTCGGCGTCGGGGATCATGCGACCAGCCTAGGGGAGCAGCTCGTTCGTGTAGGCGTCCTCGGCCGCCACCGGCTCGGGGATGATCCCGGCCCGGGGCATGAACTCGAGCATCGCCTCCCACACATCGGGGTTGTTGGTGAGCAGCGGCAGGTCGCCGTCGGGGGCCATGAGCGGGATGGTCGCCTCCAGGGTGGCGAGCGCGGCGTCCTTCTGCTCCTGCGTGGTGAGCGTGGGGATGTAGCCGGCCGAGATCTCGATGGTCTCCTCGGGGTGCTCCTCGATGTAGGCGATCGCCTCGCGCAGGGCGCCGAGCAGGGCGGTGACCTGGGAGTCCTCGAGCCCCTCGGCCGCGCCGAGCGCGGGGCCGACCAGGGTGGGCGCCTCCGGGTCGACGGCCTCGATCACGCGCACGTCGAAGCCCTGCGCCGCGAACTGCACGGCATCGTTGTTCGAGAAGCCCATGACCGCGTCGACCTTGCCGGAGGTGAGCGCGGCCTGCTGCGTGAAGCCGATGTGCTGCACGTCGACATCCTCCTCGGTGAGGCCGGTCTGGTCGAAGAGGGCGAGCAGCGCGAAGTAGGTCTGGCCGTACGGGCCCGGAGTGCCCACCGAGTGGCCCTCGAGGTCCGCGGCGGTCTCGATGTCCGAGTCGGCGGGGACGATGAGCACGGCGGGGTAGGTGTTGTAGAGGGTCGCGACCGAGGTGACGGGCACGCCCGCCGAGACGGCCTGCACGATCTCGTCGCCGCCCGCGTAGACGAGGTCCTCGTCGCCGGCCTTGAGGGCGCCGAAGAGCTCCTCGCTCTCGCCGTGGTGGCGCAGCTCGACGTCCACCCCCGCATCCTCGAAGTAGCCGAGCTCCTCGGCCACGTAGAAGGGGGCGAACTGCACGTTGGGCGTGTAGGTGAGGCCGACGGTCAGCGCGTCCTGGTCGGAGGCCCCGCCGCCTGCGCAGCCGGCGAGCAGCAGCGTCGATGCCGCGCCGACGGCCAGCATCCGGAAGCTCTTGTTCATCGTTTCTTCTCCTTGGTGATGGCGCGGGCGACGACGGATTGCAGCACGCGCAGCAGCGTGAACATGCCGACCGCGAGGAAGGCGAGCGTGAAGAGCGTCGCGAACATGCCCTCGGTGTCGTTCGCGTCGCGGTAGAGGGTGAGGAGCATGCCGAGGCCCTGGCCGCCCATCGTGAATTCGCCGACCACGGCGCCGGTGACCGAGAGGGCGACGCCGGCGCGGATGCCGGCGAGCACGCTCGGCATCGCGAGCGGCGCCTCGACCCAGCGCAGCGACTGCCACGCGTTCGCGCCGTCGAGCTTCGCCGCCTCGAGCACGTCCTGCGGCAGCGACTGCACGCCGAGCACGGTGGTGATGAGCATGGGGAAGAAGGCGACGACGGCGCAGAGGAACGCGATCGGCGTCAGGCCGTAGCCGATCCAGAGCGCGAGCAGCGGCGCCACGGCGACGGCGGGGATGGCCTGGGACGCGGTCACGTACGGCGTCATCGCGAGGTCCACCCAGCGCACCTTGGCGATGAGGTAGCCGAGGGGTACGGCCACGAGGGTCGCGAGCACCGTGCCGTAGATCGCGGCGGCGAGCGTCGTGATGGTGTGGTCGAGCAGCGGGCCCTGCGTGAGCTCGAGCCAGAAGCGGCGGATGAGGTCGGAGGGTGCCGGGAGGAACGCGGAGCTCACCGCGCCGGTGCCCACGGCGAGCTGCCATACGAGCACGATGACCGCGGCGAACAGCACGGGCGCGGCCACCTGCGGCCATCGCATCGCGCGGCGCTTTCGTCCCATTCGTCACTCCGATCCGGTTTGGCTCCGGAGGGAGGGTGCGAGGGAAGACGACGCGCCCCGACGTCCGTGAACGGATGCGTCGGAACGCACGCGCGCCTCCCATCCGGACTATGACCGTCGGTCCCGGAATTCCACCGGATCAGCCGCCGCCATCGCTGGCGGGCGGGTCGCGGACTTTCACCGCCGGCTCGGAATTTCACCGACCCCGGAGCACGTGTACTCGAGGGCGATCCTACACATCCCCGGCCATAATGGCACCATGACTTCGAACAACCTGCTCGGCATCCCCGAAACCCGACTCGACGAAGAGCCCGAGGTTCTCGACGATCTCAGCCATCTGCCGCGCGAGGAGGCGGCGCTCGCGGCCATCGTCACAAAACATCCGAAATCCTCGCTCGCGTGGGCCGAGGCCGCGGCGCAGGCCTTCCGCGACGAGCGCGTGCTCGAGTCGTACGCCTTCGCCCGGGTGGGCTACCACCGGGGCCTGGACGCGCTGCGCCGCGCCGGGTGGAAGGGGCAGGGGCCGGTGCCCTGGAGCCACGAGCCGAACCAGGGAGTGCTGCGCTGCTTCTGGCTGCTGCGCCGCGCCGCGGAGGCGATCGGCGAGCAGGACGAGGTCGAGCGCCTCGGCGCGCTGCTCGCGGACTCGGACCGTTCGGCGGCCGCGGAGATCGAGCGGATCGACGGGTAGGGGCGTCCGGCGCCGCCTGGAGGAAACCTGGCGGCTCTGGCGCGCTTCGTTCGAATCCGTCGGTGCCCGCCGAATCTTGGCGGCAGTCTGCCGGCCGCTGCGTGTTCGAGTGGCATCTTGCCGCCAAGTTTCCGTAGGAGCCTACGAAGTTGGCGGCTCTGACTCCTCGGCGGTCATGGGGCTTCAAGCTGCGCCTGGTAGCTGCCGGTTCTTCTCGATGGAACTTGGCGGCGAATCGCGATATCGCCGGGACTCGGGCGGCGAGTCGTCGCCAAGATCGTGACGGTGCTCGGCGTTGCACCCGACTGTCGCGCGTGGATGGTCCGTTCGGGGAGCCTCCGGCAGAGGGCACGAAGAGTTCTCGAACCTGCACAGGAGGTGCAGAAGCTAGGGCTGCTCCTCGCGGTTCCCGAGGGAGATCTGACCGTCGGCGGTCGCCGTGCCGGTGATTGGTCCCGCCGGGTCCCCGTCCGCGATGTACTCGAATTCGAGGTGCATCGCTTCGTCCATGTACGTGACGATCGGGGCGTCCCACCCAAAGTTGGTCCGTTGCGACTCGATGTATTGCCGATCGCTTTCGATGAGTACCTCCTCGTACTCCTCGTACTTCGAGGGATCGTAGAGGGCCTCGAGCTCGGCAAAGTACGCGTCCGAGCACGCCTCTGCGGCCTCGGTCTCGGTTAGTGCGAAATCGACCGTCGACTCGGTGGATTCGGCAGGCGCGGTCGCCTCTGTCCGGTCCGGCCCCGCGGAACATCCTGCCAGTGCTACGACCGCGACGGCGGCCAGTATTGTCATGCCCAGGATTTTTTCAAGCTCGAAATATTACAGGACTAGTCGCGAAGGGGCATTATAAGAAATTATGTGTCGTCGTGGCTTCTGTTCGACGGGATGGCCCATTCGGGTGATATTCAATGAGAATGGAGTCTTGTATTCTGATCCTGTTTGAGCGGATTGGTGAGAATGAAAAGGGGAATATTCGGCGTGGAATAATTTGAAGTTCAAGACTGGTTTGACGGTCGAATGGGGAGATCGAGCCCTATTGCGATCGTGAGTCGCTTCAGGTGTGCGACGTGATGCTGCCGGAAGCGGCGCGTGATCGATAGATCGAGGCGAATCCGAGCCCGTAATACGGGTAGTCGAAGTGTCTGTTGGGAAGCCGGTCAACGGTGGCAAGGCCCGCGGGGCGATGAGGGCGGTGCGCGATGAGCGATATCGATGATCTCCAGTCGTGGATGGGCGACGATGGGCAATCGTCCGATGGCGATCGAGTATCGCGCGGCGGCAAACCCGTGGGCTCGCTGCTCGCAACTTCGGCGGTGCTGGTGGCCCTGTTGCTCACGGTCGCGGTGGGCGGCGTAGCCGTGATGTTGTCCCCGTTGCGCAATCCGCTCGACCTTCGTTATCACGTGTATCAACTAGCCATGGAATATCCGGGTACAGAGCACTACCGCGTCAGCGACAGGGCCGGATTCCCTCCGGTAGTCGTCGACCTGCTGCTTGTGCATGGCGCTCGAATCGAGGATGGAGTCGATTCGGGGCTGGAGTTCAACAGCGGGTTGTGGCACATCTGCGTGTTCTCTTCGGAGGGCGAACGGCTCGAGGAGCTCGGCGGGCCGGGCGCCTGCCGAGATCGCGTCGATCCCGAAGACGGCTCATGGCTGACGGAAGAGGAGTTCGAGGAGCTTCTCGCTCGGGAGCCGGTGCCGGGCTGATCACCTCCCTGCCACCGGCGAGTGCTGTCCCGCGAGAGCGGACGCGACCGCCCAGGAGGATCGCGACCTCACGAGATGAGCCCCTCGCGCCGAGCCCGGCGCACGCTCTCGAGCCGGTTGCCGGTGCCGAGCTTGCGGCCGATGTTCGACAGGTGCCGCTTCACGGTATCCGGCGAGAGGGAGAGCCGCCCGGCCACATCCCGGTTGGTGCAGCCGAGCGCCACATAGTGCAGCACCTCCGCCTCGCGCGGCGTGAGCACCGAGGCGCCCCGCGGCTCCGCCGCCGCGATGCGGGGGCTCCTCCCCGCCGCGGCCCGCACCACCTCGATGAGCGTCGCGCTCGGCGCCGACTTCGACACCACATCCGCCGCGCCTGCCTCCCGCAGACGATCCGCGAGCAGCCGGTCGGCGTGCATCGACACCACCACGATCGACGTGCCGGGGCTCGCCCGCAGGACCCGCGAGATCACCGAGCTCACCGCCGGCCCGGGCATCTCCACGTCGAGCAGCAGCACGTCCGGCTCCGCATCGCGCGAGACGTGCACCGCCATATCGCCGTCCTCCGCCTCGCCCACCACCTCGAACTCCGGCACGCGCGCCAGCAGCGCCACCATCCCCGCGCGGAACAGCGCGTGGTCGTCGGCGATGCAGACGCGGATCATCGCGGCTCCGACTCCGCGGACCCGGCCGCGCCGCCGCGCTCCGAGAACGGGTAGTGCGGCAGCGTCAGCACCACGGCGGTGCCGGGCAGCGCATCCCGCACCTCCAGCCGCGCGTGGATGCCGGCCGCGCGCTCGCGCATCCCGGCGATGCCCATGCCGCTGCCCGGCGACGAGGTGCCGGAGCCGTCGCCGTCGTCCACGACCGAGACGACGAGATCGTCCTCGGTCCACTCCGCCGTGATCACCACCTCGGTCGCGCCGTTCGCGTGCGTGCGCGCGTTCCGGCAGGCCTCGAGCACGATCGCGAACACCTCCGCCGTCACCTTCTCGGTGAGCGCCATCGGCTCCCCGAGCACGGCGAAGCGGATCGCGGGCGCCTCGCCCTGCGCCCGCAGCACGAAGTCCTCGATCGCCTCGTCGAGGCTGCGGCCGGCGGTGCTGAGCCGCATGTCCTGCGCGAGCCGGCGGGTGTCGTCGAGCGTCGCGCGCAGGATCCGCTCCGCCGACGCGAGCTCCTCGCCGTCGGCCCGCATCCGTGCGAGCTCCACCTGCTGCAGGCCGGTGAGGATGCCGTGCGCGATGCGGTCGTGCAGCTCGCGGGCGAGCCTCCCGTTCGCCGCCCGCTCCGACTCGATGAGCCGCACCCGCAGCGCCTCGACGTAGCCGAGCGCGGCGGGCGGGAAGCGCCGCCAGATCGCCCGGTGGAGCACCTGCGCGATGCGCGCCGCATCCTGCCGGCCGAGCAGGCCGACGAGCCTCGGCAGGGCGAGGTCGAACACCATCTCGCCCACCGCCAGCGGCTCGGCCGGGTTGTAGTCCCGCTGCGCGAGCACCGATCCCTTCGACTCGAACCCGGCCTCCTGCGCGGGGAACGCCATGAGCTCGGACGCCTCGACGCCCAGCAGCGTCAGCGTCTCGGCGAGGATCGAGCGCACCTGCGACTCGATCCCCACCGCGAGCGATCCCTCGTGCACGAGTGAGCTGCCGCTCCGCTGCAGGGCCGTGAGGATGTTCGCGAGCACATCGGCCGCGAGCCGTTCGAGTTCTGCGGATGTCGGTGGCACGTGTTCAGCTTGCACCCGCGGACGCGTTGCGGCAATGCCCCGATCGGGCCATTCGCCGCTCCGGCCGGGCTCGGGCCCGGGCGGGAGCGCACCCAGTACAGTGGCAGTGCACCTGCGCCGTCATCGGCGCGCGAATAGAGGGAATGAGTTGAGTCATGCCAGGCGTAGCAATCATCGGCACCCAGTGGGGCGACGAGGGGAAGGGTAAGGCGACCGACCTCCTCGGCAACCGCATCGACTACGTGGTCAAGTTCAACGGCGGCAACAACGCCGGCCACACCGTCGTGATCGGTGATGAGAAGTACGCGCTGCACCTGCTGCCCTCGGGCATCCTCTCCCCGGGCGTCACCCCGGTGATCGGCAACGGCGTGGTCGTCGACCTCAACGTGCTGTTCGAGGAGCTCGAGCACCTCGAGGCCCGCGGCATCGACGTGTCGAAGCTGCGGATCTCGGGCAACGCGCACGTCATCCCCGAGTACAACCGCGCCCTCGACCAGGTCACCGAGCGATTCCTCGGCAAGCGCCGCATCGGCACCACGGGCCGCGGCATCGGCCCCACCTACTCCGACAAGATGAGCCGCGTCGGCATCCGCATGCAGGACCTCTTCGACGAGGGCATCCTGCGGCAGAAGATCGAGGGCGCGCTCGTGCAGAAGAACGAGCTGCTCGTCAAGACCTACAACCGCCGCGCGTTCTCGGTCGACGAGATCGCCGACAGCCTGCTCGCCTTCGCCGACCGCGTGCGCCCGATGGTGGGCGACACCGCGCTCGAGCTGCACCAGGCGCTGGACGCGGGCAAGACCGTCGTCTTCGAGGCCGGCCAGGCCACGATGCTCGACATCGACCACGGCACCTACCCCTACGTCACCTCCTCCTCGGCCACCGCGGGCGGCGTGGCGACCGGATCGGGCGTCTCGACGCGCGCGATCGACCGCCTCGTCGGCATCCAGAAGGCCTACATCACCCGCGTCGGCTCGGGCCCGTTCCCGACCGAGCTCGACGACGAGTACGGCGAGAAGCTCCGCCAGCGCGGCGGCGAGTTCGGCACCACCACCGGCCGCCCGCGCCGCACCGGCTGGTTCGACTCGGTGGTCGCGCGCTTCGCGAGCCGCATCAACGGCTTCACCGACCTCGTGATGACCAAGCTCGACGTGCTCTCGACCTTCGAGACCATCCCCGTCTGCGTCGCCTACGAGGTGAACGGCGTGCGCCACGACGAGATGCCCATGTCGCAGTCCGACTTCCACCACGCCAAGCCCGTCTACGAGGAGTTCCCGGGCTGGCAGGAGGACATCTCCGGCATCCGCGAGTTCTCGGAGCTGCCGAAGAACGCCCAGGACTACGTCAAGGCGATCGAGGAGCTCTCGGGCGCCCGAATCTCGGCCATCGGCACCGGCCCCAAGCGCGACGACATCATCGAGCTGCACAACCTGCTCGGCGACTAGCGGGCGACCGCCGACGCAGGTGTGTCACATTCGACGGAGATGCTCGCGTAGCCCCGGAATCGCGAATTCGAGCAGGCCGTGCCCGGCCGGCTGAACCAGACCGGCATCGATGAGTCTGGCGCGGTAGTTGCCGATGGTGTTCTTCCGGTCTCCGAGACGACGGCCGATATCCGCGGTCGATGCGGGTAGGTCGTCCTGCGCCATGGCGCGGAGGAAGTCGAGATCCTTCTGCGACGCGGTGGACAGCGCCGCATCGATGACAAGGCGGGTATTGCGTCTGTGCGCGGCTGAGAGCGCGGCCTCGAGATCGGCTGCGCGAAGCGGCGAATCAGTTGTTGCCTCGGCCAGTTGCCAGACGTGGTATCCGACCAGTTGGATGAGAAACGGGTAGCCTCCGGTCGACTCCGCAGCGCGCCTGACGAGCCGGGCATCGATCGGGTGGGCAAGCGCGGCGAATGTCTGGCGGTATGAGGCCTCCACCTCATCGATTGCTGCAGTATGCAGGTCTATCCGATCCGCACGGCGCAGAAAAGTGGCGACGCCTTCGTTGAGCAAATCCGACACGGCTGCGGGAAGTCCTGCGAATACGAGGGCTATGGGCAGGCCGTCGCGGATGAAATGCTGGACAGAGGCGGCAAGCTGCGCCAGTTCGTCGCGGTCCGCTCCGTGTATCTCGTCAAGGGTGATCAACAGGCCCGTTTCCCGTTCGCCCAACAGGTCCAGCAGGTGTTCGCCGGTTCGACGCCAGCCCGCCTGCTGCGCAGGTGGCAGCTGGGTGGTGATGGAGAACCCGCCTGCACTGATCCCGGTGATCTTGCGACTCGGCGGACCATCCCCCAGCTCCTCGGCCGTTATGCGCATGGATTCACCGATCCGGCCGAGAAAGCCCCGCGTGGCAGTCTCTGATATCGCCACCCAGCCCTTGGACCGTGCGGCATCTTCCGCTTCGCCCAGCATGACGGTCTTCCCGATACCCCTGGCTCCGGTGAAAATGGTCAGGAGGCCCGGAGCTCCGGAACCGAGACTGAGCCCATAGATGAATTCGTCCAGCAGCCCTGCACGGTCGATCAGTTGCGGGGTTCGGCGCCGGCGGAGGGCCGAAAGGGATTCTGCGGTTGAGTGCTCATCACCTCTCCTGTGAACCTCTGTGTACTTGGTGTACCTTATGCGCTTCGTGCATCTGCAGGGAGGCGCCGGATTCGGGCAGGATGGCGCGGCGGCTCAGTCGCGATGGCCGGCCCAGCGGTACTCGTGCTGCGGCCGTCCGGATTCGCCGTAGCGGGGCTGCATCTCGACGAGCCCCTCGTGCACGAGCAGCTCGAGGTAGCGGCGCGCGGTCACCCGCGAGAGCCCGGTCGACTCGGCCAGCTCGTTCGCGGTGACGGCGGCGGGCGATCGCTCGAGCGCGGCGACCACCCGCTCGCGGGTGGCGCGGCTCACGCCCTTCGGCGCGGCCCGGACGACGGGATGCGCGCCGCGGGTCAGCAGCGCGTCGATCTGCGTCTGGCTCACCTGGCCGATCTCGCGCAGGCGCCGGCGCTGCTGCGCCCACGAGGCGTAGGCGTGCAGCCGCGCGTTGAAGGCGTCGCGCGTGAACGGCTTGAGCAGGAAGTCGACGACGCCGAGCGCGATCGCCTGCTCGACCAGCTCGGTCTCGTGCGCCGCGCTCACCATGAGCACGTCCACATCGGGGCTCGAGTCGGAGCGGATGCGGCGCAGCAGATCCACCCCGCTGAGGTCGGGGAGGTAGAGGTCGAGCAGCACGAGGTCGACCTCGCCCCGCCGGATGCGCCCGAGCGCGGTGGAGGCGGTGAGCTCGCTGCCGACGAGCGCGAACCGCGGCAGCTGCTCGAGGAAGGTGCCGTGGAGCCTGCCCACGGCGAAGTCGTCGTCGACGATGAGGGTGCGGATGTCGGTCACGGGGTCGCTCCTCGCTCGTCCTGGGGCCGCTCGGCGCGGGCGCGCGGCAGGTCGACCTCGACCCGCGCTCCGCCCAGCGGGGACTCGCCGAACCGGAGGGAGCCGCCGCGGGCCGTGACGACCTCCTGCACCGAGAACAGGCCGATGCCGTGGCGCTCGGCGTCCTCGGTCTTCGTGGTGATGCCGCCGGTGGTGAGATCGGCGGGGGAGCCCGGCAGCCCCGGGCCGTCGTCCTCGACGACCGCCTCGAGCACGTCGCTCCCCGGCTCTACCGCCAGCGTCACCCGCACCGTGCCGCCGAAGCCCGTGGCCTCCACGGCGTTCGTGATGAGGTTGGCGACGACGAGGAGGTCGTCGGAGTCGACGCGCAGCGAGGCGGGCACGTCGCACTCCTCGCCGAGCTCGATGGCCACGCGGTCCCGCGCCGCCGCGGTGGCGTGCGCCGAGACGAGGGCGGCGAGCAGCGGCGGGCCCACCGCATCCAGGCCGAGCCGCGAGGCCGCCTCCGCCGCCTCCTCGGCCGGCTGGGCCTCGAGGTAGGCGCGCGCCTCCTCGTACTCGCCGAGCTCGAGCAGCCCCGAGAGCACGTGCTTGCGGTTCTCGAACTCGTGCGTCTCGATGCGCAGCAGCCGCGCCTTCTCCCGCTGCGCCTCGAGCCGGGCGATCGCGTCGTCGAGCTGCGAGCGGTCGCGCAGCGAGAGCATCCGGCCGATCGTGCGGTCGTCGGCGCTCGTCGTCCGCGCCTGCGCGTACACGGCGCCGCCCGGCAGATGCACGAGGCGCAGCTCGCCCGGCACCGGCTCGGCGTCGAGCAGCTCCGCGAGCTCCTCCGGCAGCGCGGAGAGGTCCTCGCCCTCGAGCCGCTCCGCCCGCGCATCCCCGAGCATCCGCGCGGCCTCGGCGTTGACGAGCTGGATGCGGTCGCGATCGTCGGTGGCGATGACGCCCTCCTCCGTGCTCTCCATCACCGCGCGGTGCGCCTGCAGCAGGCGCACGAGCTGATCGGGCTCGACGCCGTAGAGCTTGCGCCGCAGCCACTTCGTGACGAACCACGCGAGCACCCCGCCCGCGAGGATCGCGAGCAGGGAGGCGAGGGCCAGCGGCAGGCTCTGCGCGAGCGCCTCGGCGCGGAGCTCGCTCACGAGCGTGCCGACCGACAGCGTGCCGACGACCTCGCCCGACTCGGCGCGGATCGGCACCTTGACGCGATAGGTGACGCCCTGCGTCCCCTCCTCGACGCCCCGGAACTCGGCCCCTTCGCGGATCGCGGAGTGGTCGCTCGAGACGGGCTCGCCCACCGCCGCCGGGTCCACGTGCGCCACGCGCAGGCCCTCCATGTCGACCACGGTGATGTAGCGGAAGTCCCCCGCGCTCACGGCGGCGTCGACGATGGGCTGGATCTGGGCGTGCGGGTCCTCGCCCTGCAGCGCGTCGATGACGACGGGCAGGTGGCTCAGGGTGAGCGCCTGGCCGTACATGCGCTGCTCGGCCGCGCGCTCCGTGGCCGCGACGGTGCGGGCGACGCCGACGACGGCGACGAGCGCGACGACGGTCACGACGATCGCCATCTCGACCGCGAACAGGGCGCCCTGCAGCGGTCTCGGGGTGCGGGTGCGGGTCAATCGGCCTCCTCGTCGAGGGGAAGGGTCCGAGTCTCCCACACCCGCTCATGACCGAAATGACCGAAATCATCATTAGTTCTCGAAACCGGCGGCGCGACCCCGCCCGTGCGTAGCGTCGTGCTGCGTGGAGCCCCGGGCTCCGCGCTGATGTTTCTCGGACAACGGAGTTCATATGAGTACAGTCATCCGCAATCTCGTCTTCGGGGTGGTGGTGGTCGTCGTGGCGGTGTTCGCCTTCGGCGACGCGATCTCCACCGCCTCCAACTCGACGGTGCGCTCGAAGATCACGATCATGGCGCCGGCCGCGCCCGGCGGCGGCTGGGACACCTTCGCCCGCACCTCGCAGCAGACGCTGCGCAGCGAGGGGATCGTCGCGAACGTGCAGGTCGTCAACGTCCCCGGCGCCGGCGGCACGATCGGGCTCTCGCAGTTCGTGCAGGCGGAGGGCCAGGAGGACTACCTCATGGTCACCGGTGGCGTGATGATCGGCGGCATCGCGGTGTCCAAGCCCGCCGAATCGCTCGCCGACGTGACCCCCATCGCCCGCCTCGCGGACGACTACGCGGCCCTCGTCGTGCCGGCCGACAGCAACATCCACACCCTCGAGGACTTCGTGGAGGCGTGGCAGGCCGATCCGACCGGCACCTCCATCGCCGGCGGCTCGCTCGGCTCGATCGACCACCTCGCGACGGTGATGCTCGCGCAGGAGATCGGCCTCGATCCCGCCGACGCGAACTACATCGCCTACTCCGGCGGCGGCGACGCGCTGAGCGCGATGCTCTCGCACACGACCACGGCGGGCATGTCCGGCTACAACGAGGTCTCCGCCCAGATCGAGGCCGGCCAGCTGCGGCTGCTCGCGATCTCCGCGCCCCAGCCGGTGGAGGGCATCGACGCGCCCACGCTTCTCGACGCCGGCTACGACGTGCAGATGACCAACTGGCGCGGATTCGTGGCGCCGCCCGGCATCACCGACGCGGAGCGGCAGGAGCTCGTCGACATCGTCACCGAGCTGGCCGAGTCGGAGGGATGGGCGGAGGCGCTCGACCGCAACGATTGGACGGATACGTTCGCGGTCGGCGACGAGTACGAGAGGTTCATCGTCGATCAACAGGCGGAAGTGGACGCGATCGTCGAGGAGCTGGGACTGTGAGCACGACCACCGCCCCCGAACGCACCGGCTCCCGCCCCCGCACGATCAAGTGGGGCGACGTCCTCATCGCCGCCATCGGCCTCGCCATCGCGACCGTGCTGTTCGTCGGCGCGGCCGCCATGGAGGTGCGCGGCCAGCAGGTGCCCGGGCCGCAGTTCTTCCCCGTCCTCATCGGCGGCCTGCTCACCGTGGTGAGCGGCTATCTGCTCATCCGCTCGATCATCCCGCGGAAGCGGGTCGAGGAGCCGACGGCGCTGCGCCCCGACGTCTCCCGCGAGATGCTCACCGACGTGTCGCACGCGAACACCCAGGTGATCGACCTCGAGGCCCATCAGGGCCGCGTCGAGGAGGAGGCCGAGGCGGCGGCGGAGGACGATGAGACGCCGCACTCGATGAACTGGAAGGCCGCCGGCATCAACGTCGGCGCCGTGCTCGGATTCATCCTGCTGCTGCCGCCGCTCGGCTGGATCCTCTCGAGCGCGCTGCTGTTCGCCGCCTCCACCTACGGGTTCGGCTCCAAGCGCATCTGGTTCAACCTCGGCATCGGGCTGCTCATCGGCTCGATCGTGCAGCTCGTGTTCAGCGGCCTGCTGGGCCTCACGCTGCCCGCCGGCTTCATCGGGGAGATCTTCTAATGGAACAGCTCGAACTGCTCATGCAGGGGTTCGCCGCGGCGATCACCCCCATCAACATGCTCTGGGTGCTGCTCGGCGCCATCATGGGCACCGCGGTCGGCGTGCTGCCCGGCCTCGGCTCCTCCATGGCGGTGGCGCTGCTGCTGCCCGTCACGTTCTCGCTCGACCCCACCGCGGCGTTCATCATGTTCGCCGGCATCTACTTCGGCGGCATGTTCGGCGACTCGACCGCGGCGATCCTGCTCAACACCCCGGGCCAGTCCTCCGCCATCGCGTCCACCTTCGAGGGCCACCGGCTCGCGAAGCATGGCCGGGCCGGGCAGGCGCTCGCGACGGCCGCGATCGGCGCCTTCATCGGCGGCCTGCTCGCGACGCTGCTCACCGTGTTCATGATGCCCGTGCTGATGAACCTCGCGACGATGTTCGGCCCCGCCGAGTACTTCGCGCTCGCGGTGTTCGCGTTCCTCGCGGTCTCCTCGGTCGTGTCGGAGTCGGTGATCAAGGGACTGCTCGCCCTTGGCATCGGCCTCGCGCTCACCCTCATCGGCATCGACGGCCCCTCCGGCACCGAGCGCTACACGTTCGGCGCGCCGGAGCTGCTCGACGGGTTCTCGATCGTCGTGATCACCGTGGGCCTGCTGGCCCTCGGCGAGGTGTTCGATCAGGCATCCAAGGTCGGCCGCAGCGCCGCGGTCAAGCCGATCCAGCAGCGCCGCGCGCTGCTGAGCCGCAAGGAGTTCAAGTACGCGCTCCCCGCCTGGCTGCGCGGCACCGCGTTCGGCCTCCCGTTCGGCATCGTGCCGGCCGGCGGCTCCGAGGTGCCCACCTTCCTCGCGTACGGCACCGAGAAGTCGCTCGCGAAGCGCCGCGGCGACAAGAGCTTCGGCACCACCGGATCGCTGCGCGGCCTCGCGGCGCCCGAGGCGGCCGGCAACTCGACCACGGGAACGGCGATGGGCACGCTGCTCGCGCTCGGCCTGCCGGTCTCCTCGACCGCGGCGATCATGCTCGCCGCGTTCCAGCAGTACGGCCTCCAGCCCGGCCCGCTCCTGCTCACGAACAACGCCGACCTGGTGTGGACGCTGCTCGCGTCGCTGTTCATCGGGCTCGTGGTGCTGCTCATCCTGAACATGTCGCTCGCGGGGCTGTGGGCGCGGCTGCTCAGCGTGCCGAACCACTACCTCTACGCCGGCATCACCGTCCTCGCCGTGCTCGGCGTGTACGCGGTGGGCTCGTCGATGGCCGACCTGTGGGCGCTGTTCGCGATCGGCCTGCTCGGCCTCGTGATGCGCCGCTACCGGGTGCCGCTCGCCCCCGTGATGATCGCCGTCGTGCTCGGCCCGCTCGCCGAGACCGAGCTGCGCCGCGCGCTCGCGGTGTCGGAGGGCGACGTGTCGGTGCTGTGGGGCTCGCCGTTCACGATCGGCCTCTACATCGTGCTTGCCGCGGCGCTCGTGATCTCGGCGGTGCAGCACCTCCGCCACCGCCGCCGGGCCAAGCTGGATGCGCAGACCCGGGCCGTGCGCGTCCCGGTGGACGTCGACGCGGGATAGCGATGCGCGCGACGGGGCGTCCGGCGACCGCCGGGCGCCCCCTCGCTTTCCGGCCGCGCGATCCGTCGCCGAGGCTGGCGCGGCGGCGTGGGCCCGGTGGGCCCCGCGGCGGTACAGTTGAGGTCCAGCGGGTCGGCGAAGCCAGCGTCGGCCGCCGAGACACGAGGACGCTCCATGACCACACCCCCAGTCACCTACGTCATCGCCGGCTCCGAGGCCACCGGCGGGGCCGGCTGCCAGGCCGACCTCCGCACGCTGCAGCAGCTCGGGGTCTACGGCGCCTGCACGCTCACCTGCATCGTCTCCTTCGACCCGAAGGACGGCTGGAACCACCGCTTCGTGCCGGTGGACGCGCAGGTCATCCGCGACCAGGCCGAGGCGACGCTCGCCGACTGGAGCCCCGCATCCGTGAAGATCGGCATGCTCGGCGCCGTGCCCACCATCGAGGCGGTGCGCGACATCCTCACCGAGGCGAAGCTCCCCAACGTCGTGCTCGACCCGGTGCTGATCTGCAAGGGACAGGAGCCCGGCGCCGCGCTCGACATCGACACCGCGCTGCGCACCGAGGTGCTGCCGCTCGCGGACGTCCTCACGCCGAACAAGGTCGAGGCGCAGATCCTCTCGGGCATCGACTCGCTCGAGTCCGTCTCCGACTTCGGCGAGGCCGCCAAGCGCATCGCCGAGCACGGCCCCGGCGCGGTGCTCGTCAAGGGCGGCGTGGACACCCCCGGCGACCACGCGGTGGACGTGCTGTGGGACGGCACCGAGCTGGTCGAGTTCTCGCGCCCCAAGGTGGGCGAGCACCGGGTCTCGGGCGCGGGCGACACCCTCGCGACGGGCATCTCCGCGGGGCTCGCGCTCGGCCAGGACCTGCACACCGCCGTCGAGCACGCCAAGGAGTTCGTGACCGCGGGCATCGGCCGCGCGATGGCCGGCAACACCCCCTTCGACGTGGTCTGGCAGGGGCGCGCCGCGTGACCTCCGAGCGCGCCGCCGCGCCGACGCTGCCCGGGCAGCGCGAACGACTCGAAGGACGGCACGTCGTCCTCGAGCCGCTCGACGGCGCGGGCGCGCTCGAACTCGCGCAGGTGCTGCGCAAGCCCGAGGTGTTCGCGGGCGGATTCGGCGGGGGCCCCGCCGGGCTGCCCGGCACCGACCGCGCGTTCGCCGACTGGCTCAGCGGATACGCGCCCGGCCCGGACGCGGGCCGCAGCTACCTCGTCCGCTCGCGCACCGGCGAGGCGCTCGGCACGACCTCGCTCTACGCCCGCAGCGCCGAGCGCCGCAGCATCATGATCGGCTACACCGCCTACGACCCCGACGCGTGGGGCCGCGGCCTCAACCCCGACGTGAAGCGCACCCTGCTCGAGGCCGCGTTCTCGCGAGGGTTCCACCGCGTCGTCTTCGAGGTGGACGAGCGCAACGAGCGCTCGCAGGCCGCGGTGCGCCGGCTCGGGGCGCACGAGGACGGCCGGCTGCGCGAGGACCGCCTGCGCGCCGACGGCTCGTGGCGCACCTCCGTCCAGTTCTCCATCCTCGAGCAGGAGTGGCCCGACGTCCGCGCCGGCCTCGACGCTCGCATCCCGTAACCATCCATCCCCGCCCGGCCCGCTACGGCCGCCCAGACAGCAAGGACCGACCATGAGCCTCAAACTCACCCGCGCAGAACTCGCGAAGTACATCGACCACACGCTCCTCGCCACCGACGCCACGAACGACGACGTTCGCGCGCTCTACGCCGAGGCCGCCGAGATGGGCGCGTACGCGGTGTGCGTCTCGCCGAACATGCTGCCGGTCGGCGCCGCCTGGACCGGCCTGGACCCCGACGCCGAGCCCGCGGAGATCCCCGAGGGCGCCCCGCAGGTCGCGACCGTCGTCGGCTTCCCCTCGGGCAAGCACCACTCGAGCATCAAGGCCACCGAGGCGGCCCGCGCCGTGACCGACGGCGCCACCGAGATCGACATGGTCATCGACATCGGCCAGCTCAAGGCGGGGCAGCCCGAGCTCGTCGAGCAGGACATCCGCGCCGTGCGCCGCGCCGCGCCCGCGCCGACCGTGCTCAAGGTGATCATCGAATCCGCCGCCCTCACCGACGAGGAGATCGTGCAGGCCTGCGAGGCCTCGGCGGCGGCCGGCGCCGACTTCGTGAAGACCTCCACCGGTTTCCACAAGGCCGGCGGCGCGACCGTCGAGGCCGTCGCGCTCATGCGCAGGACCGTGGGTGACGCGCTCGGAGTCAAGGCATCGGGCGGCGTGCGCACCTACGCGGACGCGATGGCCATGATCGAGGCGGGCGCGACCCGCCTCGGCATGTCCTCCGGCAAGCAGGTGCTCGAGGAGGCGCCCGAGGCGTAGGACGCGTCTCGGCACGACGGAGTTTGGATAGGCTCGAACATATGACGCAGCAGGACGCCCTCACGAGACTGGGCGAGATTCGCCGATCGATCGACAACCTCGACGCCTCGGTCGTGCACATCCTCGCCGAGCGGTTCCGGCTCACGCAGGAGGTGGGGAGGCTCAAGGCCGAGCACGACCTGCCGGCGGCGGACCCGGAGCGCGAGAAGCGCCAGGTCGCGCGGCTGCGCGCGCTCGCGCACGACGCGCAGCTCGACCCCGAGTTCGCGGAGAAGTTCCTGAACTTCGTGATCGCGGAGGTCATCCACCACCACCAGCGCATCGCCGAGCAGCGGGGGAGCGCGATCGCCGAATGACGGATGCCCAGGGGGAGAAGTCGGCGAAGAAGCGGCAGCGGGGCGCGACCTCGCTGCCCAAGCGCCGTGCCAACACCTGGCGCAACTGGTCCGGCGGGGTCACCGAGACGGCGCAGCTGACCGCCGGCCCCACGAGCGAGACCGCCGTGCGGTCGCTCGTGATCGGGGCGGGCGGCTCGGGCCTGCGGGTCAAGTCGGTGGGCGCCGGGCACTCGTTCAACGACGTCGCGGCCACCGAGGGGCTGCGCCTGCACTTCGACGACTACCGCGGCCTCGTCTCGGTGAACCCCGAGACGAACGTCGCGACGTTCCGCGCGGGGACGCGGATGCACGAGGTGCAGGAGCTGCTGCGCGAGCACGGCCTGACGCTCGAGAACCAGGGCGACGTCGTGGCGCCCACGATCGCGGGCGCCATCTCCACGGGCACGCACGGCACCGGCCTGGGCTACTCGGGGCTCTCCGCGATGGTGAAGTCGCTGCGCATGGTCCTCGCCGACGGCCAGGTGGTGCTGTGCGACGAGCGCACGCACTCCGACATCTTCGAGCACGCGCGGCTCGGCCTCGGCGCCCTCGGCGTGATCCTCGAGGTGGGCATCCAGTGCGTCCCCTCCTTCCGGGTGCTCGTCGACGAGTCCACCGGGCCGGTGGACGACGTGCTCGACACCTTCGCCGACCGCGCACGGGCGGCCGACTACTTCGCGTTCTACTGGTTCCCGCACTCGGAGCAGGCGCTCGTGCGCTCGCACCGGCGGCTCGCGGAGGGCGAGGAGCCCGAGGGGCTGACCTCCCGCAACGCGGTCAAGCTCATGGACGAGGAGCTCGTGCAGTACTGGACGCGCGGGCTCGCGAAATCGCTCGGCGAGATCGCGCCCGGCATGGTGTCCCGGCTCTCGCAGTTCACCGCGAGCCTCACCGGCCCGCGGCACTACGTCGAGGACTCGCACGGAATGTTCGGCGCGCAGCGGCGCATCCGTTTCCACGCGCTCGAGTACGGCGTGCCCTTCGAGGACGGCCCCGAGGTCGTGCGCGAGATCCGCAGGCGGCTGGAGGAGCGTCGGCTCCGGGTCTCGTTCCCCATCGAGGTGCGCACCGCCGCCGCGGATGATGTGCCGCTCTCGCCCGCCTACGGCCGGGACACGACGTACATCGCGGTGCACCGCTACGTGCGCGAGGCGCACGAGGAGTTCTTCGAGACGGTCGAGGAGGTGCTGCGCGCCGCCGGCGGACGACCGCACTGGGGCATGCTGCACACGCTCCGCGCCGAGGAGCTGCGCGAGGCGTACCCGCGCTTCGACGAGTTCGTCGAGCTGCGCGACCGCCTCGACCCGCAGCGGGTCTTCGGCAACCCCTACCTGGAGCGGTCGCTGGGGGAGTAGGGCGCTTCTGCCCCTGCCGGTTTCCGGGCGCGATGGTCCGGCGGTGTGCGCTGGGGGCGGCGACATCGGGGTGGATGGCGTTCGCAGCGCGGATAGCGGTTCGCGACGGCTATTCGTCCCTTTCCGGGAGCCTATTCGCCCCATTCCGGGAGTGGCGGCCTGCTGGGGGAGAGGTGTCCTCTCCGGGCGGCCTGCTGCGGGCGGTGGCGCGGTCTCGGGCGGGGCTGCTGTTCCGGATGCGTATGGCGTGCAGAACCCGGATATGGCGATGTGCGGTCTATTCGCATCCGGAACAGCAGCCGGGCGGCCGACAGGTGAGGCGAACCGGGCTCGGAGGCGCCGGACCGGCGAGCAGGGAAGCGGTCGGCCGGCGCTTTGGGCCGCCCTGCGCCCACGGTCGTCGCCGCTGCCGATTTGTTCTAACATATGAGGGCAGGGGTTCCGACTGGGTGCGTTCACCGGGTCGGCGGCCCCGCCGCCGCTACGCTACGTAATCAGTAGACGACAGAGGCGTCGTTCGATGCGCTGGACTGCTGTCCCGGAGCGTCCGGCCTGCAGGAGATTGGACTGTATGACTGCTATACAAGACCGTGCGAGCGCTGCTCCGGTTCTGAACCGTCTGGCCGCGGCGGGGGTCGAGGTCGACACCACCAACCGCCGCCTGCAGGAGTACTCCTACGACGCATCCAACTATCGGGTGCGCCCCGAAGGCGTCGTGTTCCCCCGCACCCGCGCCGAAGTGATCAAGACCCTCGCCGCCTGCGACGAGGCCGGCACCCCGGTCACCCTGCGCGGCGGCGGCACCTCCATGGCCGGCAACGCCGTCGGCGAGGGCGTGATCGTCGACATGTCGCGCTATCTCAACGTCGTGGACGAGATCGACCTCGACTCCAAGTCGGTGTGGGTGGACGCCGGCGTCGTGCTCAGCCAGCTCCGCAGCCGCGTCGAGAAGCTCACCGGCGGCGAGCTCACCTTCGCCCCCGACCCGTCCTCGGTCTCGCGCGCGACCATCGGCGGCTCCATCGGCAACGACGCCTGCGGCAACCACTCCGTCGCCTACGGCCGCATGTCGCACCACGTGCACGAGGTCGAGCTCGTCACGATCGACGGCGCCCACCTCATCGCGGGCAAGGGCGGGGTGCGCGCGGTCGCGGAGGGCGATACGCACTCCGAGGCGCGCGCCATCACGCTCAACGACGAGCTGAAGACGCTGGCCGACGACCATCTCGAGGCCCTCCGCCTCGAGCTCCAGACCATGCCGCGGCAGGTCTCGGGCTACCACCTCGGCCACCTGCTGCCCGAGAACGGCTTCGACCTGGCCCGCGTGCTGGCCGGCAGCGAGGGCACCTGCGCCATCGTCCTCCGCGCCCGGGTCGGCCTCGTGCCGCGGCCCAAGGCCACCGCGCTGCTGTGCGTCGGCTACGACTCCACGGTCGAATCCGCCCGCGACGTGACCACCATCCTCGAGGCCAGGCCGAGCGCCATCGAGGGGCTCGACGCGGCCATCGTCGACATCATGCGCCACCGCCGCGGCCCCGAGACCGTCGACACCCTGCCCGAGGGCAAGGCGTACGTGATCATCGAGATCTCCGACGACACGATCGAGGCGGCCGGGGCCCAGTGCGAGGCGCTCGTCGAGCGGCTGCGCGAGCAGGGCGGCATCCGCGACCACGTGGTCGTGACCGACCCGGTCGAGCGCGCGAAGGTCTGGCGCATCCGCGAGGACGGCGCCGGCCTCTCCTCCAAGCGCATCGACGGCGTGCAGACCTGGCCCGGCTGGGAGGACTCCGCCGTCGCGCCCGAGAAGCTCGCCGACTACCTCGCCGAGCTGCTGCCGCTCATCGAGCGCCACGGCCTGACGACCGCGATGTACGGGCACTTCGGCGCCGGCTGCGTGCACATGCGCCTCGACTTCGACCTGCGCACCGAGCAGGGCCTCGCACAGTTCGACGCGTACATGAAGGACGCGGCCGAGCTCGTCGCCGCCCACGGCGGCTCGCTCTCGGGCGAGCACGGCGACGGCCGCGCGCGCAGCTCGCTGCTCGGGGTGATGTACTCGCCCGAGATGATGGGCCTGTTCTCCACGTTCAAGCGGATCTGGGACCCGAAGGGGCTGCTCAACCCGGGCATCATGGTCGACGCGGACGCCTACGACGAGCACCTCGCGCTCGCGGGCACGCCCGCGCCGGTGCTGCTCGAGTCGCCGAACGGCCACGCGCTCGGCCCGTACGTCGGCAACTCGCACGCGTGCATCGGCGTCGGCCGCTGCCGCTCCACCGCCGGCAACTTCATGTGCCCGAGCTACCGGGCCACGAAGGACGAGAAGGACTCCACCCGCGGCCGCGCGCGCGTGCTGCAGGAGCTCGCGCGCAGCAAGGGCACCGCCTCGGGCGGCTGGAGCGAGCCGGAGGTGCGCGACGCGCTCGACCTCTGCCTCTCGTGCAAGGCCTGCTCGACCGACTGCCCCACCGGGGTCGACATGGCGGAGGCGAAGTCCGAGCTCATCCAGGACCACTACCGCGGCAGGCTGCGGCCGTTCACGCACTACACGATCGGCTGGCTGCCGCGCTGGCTGCCGATCATCACCCGCGTGCCCGCCCTCGCGAACCTCGGCGCCAAGCTCAAGCCGCTGCGCTGGATCGGCGACAGGCTCGGGGTCAGCGGGCGGCGCCGCCTGCCCGCGTTCAAGCCGCACCGCGAGCTGAAGAAGCAGGTGCGCGAGGCCGGATTCGACGAGCACGGCGAGGCGCTCATCTTCGCCGACAGCTTCACGAAGGCGTTCCGGCCCCACGTCATCCCCGCGGCCGCGCGCGTGCTGCGCGAGTCGGGGCAGACGGTGGGCTGCACCGCGGACGCGTGCTGCGGCCTCACCTGGATCTCCACCGGCCAGCGCGACGCGGCGGCGAAGCGGCTCGGCAACCTCGTCGAGAAGCTCGACGACGGCACCGACCGCAAGATCGTGGTGCTCGAGCCGAGCTGCGCCGCGGCGATCAAGGACGACGGGCCCAAGCTCGTCGCCGGGGAGGCGGCCAAGCGGGTCGCGGCCCGCGTGCAGTCCTTCGCCGTCGCCGTGGACTCGGCCATGTCGAAGGGCTGGCGCCCCGCGGCGCCCGCCCCCGAATCCGCCGTGGTGCAGACCCACTGCCACGAGCACGCGGCCTTCGGGCCGGTCGCGCAGCGGCGGGTGCTGAAGAACTGGGGCGTGCCCAAGGTCTCCGAGTCGTCCTCGTGCTGCGGCGTGGCGGGCAACTTCGGCTTCGAGAGCGAGCACTTCGACGTCTCGATGAAGGTGGCAGAGCACTCGATCAAGCCGGCGCTCGCGGCCGGCGGCGAGCACGCGATCGTCCTGACCGACGGCTTCAGCTGCTCCATGCAGGTCTCGCAGATCGAGCCCCTGCGCGCGACCGAGCACCTCGCGGTGGCTCTGGACCCGAAGCGCGCCGGGTAGCGCGGGGGCGGGCGTAGCGGGCGCCCTCAGGCCACCAGCGCGCCGATGCCCGCGCCGGCGAGGCTGGTGGCCGCGGTGATGAGCAGCGACGGCACGAAGAACGAGTGGTCGTAGAGCCGCCGGCCGAGCTTCGTGCTGCCCGTCGTGTCGAAGGACGCGGCCGCGATCTGCAGCCCGTTGGTGGGCAGCAGGTAGATGCCGCCGAGCGCGCCCACCCACAGGCCCGCGACGAGGCCGATGGGGAGCCCGGCGGCGAGCGCGATCGGGACGATCATCCGCGTCGCCGTCGACTGGCTGGTCGTGAGCACCGCCACGAGGAAGACCGCGATGGTCATCGCCCACGGCCACTCGGCCACCCACGAGGCCAGTCCCGCCTCGACCGTGTCGGCGTGCGCCGAGAGGTAGGTGTCGATCATCCACGCGAGTCCGAAGAAGGCGATCGCCGCCACCATCCCGCCGCGGAAGATCGCGGTCGACGGGATGCTCGAGATCTCGGGGCGGCCGATGAGCACGATGAGCGTCGCGGCCACGAGCATGATGAGCTGGATCATCGTCGCCACGCCGACGACCTCGCCCGTCGTGTCCACCGGGCGGAGCGGCTCGAAGAGCCCGAAGACGATGATGAGCAGGACGCCGCCCAGGTAGACGAGCGCCGTGGCCCGTCCCCGCCGCGTCGTCGCCGACGTCACCGTGGCGAGCGAGTCGAGGTCGATCCGGTCGGCGCCGTCGGCACGGTCCGGATCCGCCCCGCCGAAGCGGCCGACCAGGAGCGCGGTGACGATCACGCCGATCACCGCCGCGGGGATGGTGATGGCGAGGAGCTGGAGGATGCTCCAGCCGTCCCCGCGCTCGTCCATGATCGCGATCATCGCCGCCATCGCGGCCGATACCGGCGAGCAGGCGAGGGCGATGCTCGTGGCCACCACCGAGACGCTGATGGGCTTCGAGGGGCGCACCCCGGCGCGGACCGAGACCTCCTGGATGACCGGCAGCAGCGAGAACAGGATGTTCGAGGTGCCCGCGCCGATCGAGAACAGCAGCGAGACCAGCGGGGCGACGAGGGTCACCGCGCGCGGACGGCGGACGATCATGCGGGCGGCGACGGAGACCATCCACGCGATGCCGCCGGACGCCTCGAGCGTGGAGGTCGCGAGGATCACGGCGATGATGATCAGCAGCGCGTCGATGGGCGGCGAGCCGAGAGCCTCGCCGAAGCCGAACACCAGCACCGTGGCGCCGACGCCGCCCCACAGGCCGATCGCGACGCCTCCGGTGCGGACCCCGAACAGGATCGCGGCGAGCACGACTATCGACTCGCCGATCAGGCGGAACGCTTCCATCTCCACTCCTTCGCCGGAGGCGCCCGCGCATGCCGTCGTGCTGGAGGTCCGCCAAGAAGCATTGTGCCCCGGTGCGCGCCCGACGTTCCTGAGCGGCAGGGCCGGGAGCGCCTCGGCTCCTGCCTGCGGCCTCCCGGGACGGTTGTCAGCGCGCCTGCCGGACCTCCGCAGCCGCCCGCTCGCCCTCGGCGTAGGCGCCGTGCGTGCCCGCGGTCTCCGAGGTGTAGTCGCCGGCGAAGTGGATCGCCCCGACCGGGGCGCGCAGCCGGTCGATCACGCGGGTGCGCTCCGGCGTGAGGATCGCGAAGCAGTGCTCCCAGGACTGCAGGTGGCGGCCGAGGATGCGGCCGCGGAGCTCGGGCGCGACCCGGAGGAAGTCCTCCTCCCACGCCTGCAGCGCGGCCTCGCTGCCCTCGACGCCCGGGTCGTATCCGTGGGAGTTGCCGTAGCAGACGAACTGCGCGGCCGAGGGAGCCGGCTCGTCCGAATCGGCCGACCAGGGCTGCGGGTTGATGATCGCGTCGAACCGGGTGCCGACCGTCGCGAGGAACGACCACTCCGCGATGGCGGGCAGCCCTTCGATATCGGCGGTGATGCAGAACGTCGTCGAGCCGGGCATGTCCACCTGCTCCAGCGCATCGAGCTTCTCGGGCGGGAGCCCGCGCACGAGCTCCGGCACGACGGGCGCGGGGACGGCGAGGATCACGCGGTCGGCGGATTCGACGCCGCCGTCCGCGAAGCGCAGCTCGCAGCCCTCCGACCCGCCCCGGTCCGAGACCTCCACGACCTCGCGGCCGAGCCGCACGGCGCCCGGTTCGAGCGCGGCGGCGAGGGCCTCGGGGATCTGCTGCATGCCGCCCCGCGTGTAGAGACGGTTCTCGCGGTCGTGGGCGAGGTAGCTCGCGAAGTAGCGCAGCGCGTACTTCGCCGAGAGCAGGTCCGGGTCGGCGACGCTGCCGCCGTGCACGGCGCTGCGGATGATGCTCGCCGCATCCGGGTGCAGCGCGGCGAGGCGCGGTCCGAAGCGCTCCTCCGCGAGCTCGGAGGCCTCCTCGACATCGGAGTAGCCGCGGTATTCCTGGATCGCCTCGAGGAGGAAGGCCGAGAGCTCGGCCTTGGCCCGGGGCGCGATCGGGAGCCGTTCCGCGAGCGTATCGGGCGCTGCGGTCACGACGGTCTCGCCGTTGATGTGGACGCCCCACGTTCCCGGCAGGAAGGGCGAGGCGTCGATGCCGAGCTCTGCGCGCAGGCGGTCCGCGGGCGTGTTGCGGTAGACGAACAGCGCGCCGGTGTTGGATTCCAGGCCGCCGACCCCGAGGCTGAGGGTGCGGCCGCCGATGTGCTCGGCTTTGTCGTAGACGGTCAGCTCCGCGTCGAGGCTGCGGAGCCGGTATGCGGCGGCGAGACCTGCCGCGCCGGCGCCGATGATCGCGATTCTGGGCATGGGGTCACTTCTTCGTGTCGGCTCAGTCGGTCTCGGGCCCGTTGCAGTACGGGCAGCGCGAGTCGCATTCGTGAGGGGCGGCAGCGGCGGATGGGCCGGTGCCGGGTCGTCGGGAAAACATCGTCGTCTTCAATCGGGAGTGTCGAGGCGGGATGGGGAGCGGCGACGGTTGAGGTGCCGTCGCCGCTCCCGGTCGGGTGTCAGGCGTCCAGGTTCAGGTAGGGGTAGGTCCAATCCGTCGCGGGATCGAGGGACTCCTTGATGAACCGGCCGTTGACCCAGCGCTGCAGCGCGAGCCGCGAGCCGGTCTTGTCGTTGGTGCCGGATGCGCGTCCGCCGCCGAACGAGACCTGGCCCATGAGCGCGCCGCTGGGCTTGTCGTTGATGTACGTCATGCCGGCGGTGTTGCGGAGGACGTCGAGGGCGTGCGAGATCGCGGCCCGGTCGGAGCCGAAGATCGACAGGGTGAGCGCGTATTCGCTCGTGGAGTCGACCAGCGGCAGCACGTCCTCGAATTCGTCGTCCTCGTACACGTAGACCGCGAGCAGCGGACCGAAGAACTCCTCCTTGAAGGTGAACGCGGTCGGGTCGGTGGATTCGTAGATGGTCGGCTCCACGAACCAGCCCGTCTCGTCGTGCACCTTGCCGCCGGCCAGGAGCGTGTGGCTGTCGAGCTCGGCGGCGCGCTCGAACGCGTTCTCGAGCTTGCGCAGCGAGGCCTCGTCGATGACGGCGCTCACGTAGGTCTCGTGCTTGGTCGGGTCGCCGACGGGGAGGCCGCGCACGGTTTCGACGAGCTCGTCCTTGATCGCATCCCAGACCGAGCGCGCGATGTAGGCGCGCGACGCGGCCGAGCACTTCTGCCCCTGGTACTCGAAGCCGGCGCGGATGAGCGCTACACGGACGGCATCCGGGTCGGCGGTGGGGTGCGCGACGACGGCGTTCTTGCCGCCGGTCTCGCCGACGATGCGGGGGAACGACTTGTACGCGTCGATGTTCTGCGCGGCCTGCTTCCACAGTCCGCGGAACACCTCGGTGGAGCCGGTGAACGTGAAGCCCGCGAAGTCGGGATGCGCGAGGGCGCGCTCGGAGATGTGCCGTCCGGATCCGTGGACCAGGTTGATGACGCCCGGGGGGACGCCGGCCTCTTCGAACAGCCGGTAGAGCACCTCGCTGGCGAGGGCGGCCTTCTCGGAGGTCTTCCACACGACGGTGTTGCCCATGAGCGCGGGGGTCGAGGGGAGGTTCGCGGTGATGGCGGTGAAGTTGAAGGGCGTGAGCGCCAGGACGAAGCCCTCGAGCGGCCGCTGGTCGATCGTGTTGATGTCGCCGGTGAGCGAGGGCGGCTGATCGGCGTAGATCTGCGAGGCCAGGTAGGTGTTGTAGCGCATGAAGTCGGTGACCTCGCAGGCCGCGTCGATCTCGGCCTGGTGGAAGGTCTTCGACTGGCCGATCATCGTGGTCGCCACGAGCTCGTCGCGGTACTTGCCCGCCGCCAGCTCCCCCACCCGCTGGAAGATCGCGGCGCGCTCCCACCACGGGGTCCGGCTCCAGTCGTACTGTGCATCCAGCGCCGCCTGGATCGCCTTGTCGATGATCTCGTCGGTGACGTTCGGGATGGTCGCGTAGACGTGCTGGTGGTCGTGGGGCGCGACGATGTTCTTCGTGTCGTCGCCGCCGATGCGCTCGCCACCGATGACGTGCGTGATCTCGCGCACCTCGTTGTTCAGGCGGTCGATCTCCCGCAGCACCGACTCCGCCTCGGGAGACCCGGGGCGGAACTCCCGCGCGGGCTCGTTCTTCGGGGCGGGGATGCGCGGGTTGGCGGCCACGCTTGTGCGTTGAGTAGTCAATTCCATCTCCTTCGATGTGCCGGGCTGATGTCGTCGTGGTCGGCGGTGCCGGACGGGGGATCTCGTGGTGGTTCGCACCTCGATGTGCCCGGGACCGCGGTCGGGATTCGCGCCGACGCCTCCACCCTAGGATGTAATCACAAATCACACAATGCGTGCGACGAAGTCGTCCGTCATCCGGGCGCATCCGGGCGCGAAAAAGCCGCCGCCTGCGCGCGATCGGCACGCAGGCGACGGCTTGGGGAGGGCGACTACTCCTCGGTGGTCTCGAGCTTCGTCTCGAGCCGTCTCCGGGCCGCGGCGAGGGAGTTCTCCGTGATCGTGATCGCCTCGTCGAAATCGTGTCGTCGGACCGCCTCGACGAGGAGCGGCTGGGGCTCCCAGAGGGAGTTGTCGTGCTGCGAGATCGCCTCGCTCGCACCGATGACCTTGTAGGGGCGGCAGCGGAGCCACAGCGACTCGATGGTGTCGAGCAGCACGGCGTTCCCGGCGGCGCCGTAGACGGTGCGCAGCACGATCTCGTCCTCGTCCAGCGCGGCGTTGACGTCGCCCTCGGCCACGGCGCGCTGCATCCGGTCGAGCGCCGCCTCGGCCCGGGCGATCCCGGCCGCGTCGACCTGCGGCGCGCCGCGCCGGGTCGCCTCGACCTCGAGCACGGTGCGGACGTCGTAGATGTCGATGAGCTCGTGGCCCGTGAACGTCTTGACCGTGGCGCCCTTGTGCGGCGTGCGCTCGGCCAGCCCGTTCTCCTCGAGCCGGCGGATGGCCTCGCGCACGGGCATGACGCTCGTGCCGACCATCTTCGCGACATCGCGCACGCGCAGCGGGGTGCCGGCGGGCAGCGAGCCGTCCAGGATCCGTCGCTCGACGTACTGGTACACCTGGTCCGCGAGTAGTTGCGGGACGATGACGGCGTTCTCGGCCGGCTCCATAGACGTTCCCCCTCTGCAGGACGCACTCTGGTCGCTCGCGTCCTGCGGCTGATTCATCTTAGTGCCTGTGCGGAAGGGGAGGGCCGCTCGCGCGATGCATCGAGTTCGGTGCCGCGTCGTTCCCGTCTTGCGGACGAAGAAGGCGGGGAGGTGCATGCTGTACCTCCCCGCCGGATGGATCGTTAAATCCTGCGCGGGCTCGCGACTGGAAGCGTTCGCCCACGATTACTCGGTCCAGTCAATCGATCGAGCGTCGTGACTCCATGACTACTGGCGCCATAACTGTAATATGTGATCACAGATTGCGCAAACTATCGAACCATCGACGGAGCCGCCGATGGGATTGCTTGCAGGCATGTCGCGGCTGCGATAGTCTCCCAAGTGCCTTACTGGAACTCTGCTGGCATTGTGGCGAGCAGGGGAGGCATGCTCGGTTCATTTCATTCGTTCACTCGTGCTCCCGATTGAACGGATCATTCATGACCCTCAACTCAAGAACTTCGGGAAGCAAGACGCCGATATCGTCGTTCAAGCGCCGCTTTCTCATTCGACTGACTGCAGTCATGATCGGGGGGATGCTCCTCGACGGATACATCATGGGCATCATCGGCGCTGCAGGTCCTCGCATCAGCGAGGTCCTCGACCTGGGCGCCGCCGAATACGGACTCATCGGTGCGGCTTCACTCGTCGGCATCCTTGTCGGGTCTCCGATAGGAGGTTGGCTCGGGGACAGGTTCGGTCGCAAACCGCTCTTCATGATCGACATGGGGCTGTTCGTCGGAGCATCGGTGCTGCAGTTCTTCGTGCACGACTTCGCCTTCCTCGTCATCATCCGATTCATCATGGGCATCGCGATCGGCGTCGAGTACTCCGTCGGATGGCCCCTGATGTCGGAGTTCTCGCCGGCGAAGCTGCGCGGCCGCTTGATGGGCCTCGGCCTGGTGGCGTTCTACACCGGATTCATGGTCGCCTTTCTCGTCGGCTACCTCCTCGTCACCTACACGGGGTTGAGCTGGCAGGTGATCCTCGGGTCGAGCACCGTCCTCGCGGTAATCCTGTTCATCGCCCGTCTCGGCCTTCCCGAGTCGCCTCGATGGCTTTGGAGCAAGGGGCGCCGGGAAGAAGCGATACGTGTCGCGAACAAATATCTCGATGATGAGGGCGTCCACGATATGCAGCGCAGCGATGCCCCGGAGAAACAGGGCAATTTCGGTATGCTCTTCTCTCGGCAGAACTGGCGCGCCACGGTCTTCACATCGGTGTTCTGGCTCTGCGCCGTGACCCCGTACTTCGCGCTGGCGACCTTTGCGGCCACGGTGCTCGAGGGCTACGGCCTGAGCGATGGTCTGGCGAGCGGGGTGCTGCTCAACGCCCTTGCGACGGCAGGAGTCATCGCCACCGTCCTGCTGATCGACAAGCTCGGCCGTCGCATGCTCACGGTACCGCCGCAGTGGCTCTGCCTCGTGCTGCTCCTCGTGCTCGGCGTGTGGTCGGGTGCGCCCTCGTGGGTCGTGCTGACCTGCTTCCTGGCGTATATGTTCTTCAACGCGGGCTACAACACGTTGACCGGGGTGTACCCCGGCGAACTCTTCCCCACGGAGATCCGCGGCCTCGGAACCGGCTTTGCGACCATGGTCAGCCGATTCGGTGCGGCGGCGGGCACCTTTCTGATGCCGGTGTCAATCGAGGCATTCGGCCCGAACGTCACCATCCTGTTCGCGGCGGCCCTGACCTTCGTCGGTGCGCTCGTCTCGCAGTGGCTCGCTCCTGAGACCAAGGGTATGAATCTCACGGACACCGGGGCGATCCTCACCCACTGAAGTGCTCCACGAAGGTGGGCCGGAACGCAGGATCTGCGTTCCGGCCCTTTTCTTCGCCGAGTCCCGATCAGACCGGCTTGATATCGGCCAGGTCGACGTCCAAGCCGAGATCGGATTCGCCCTGCGGCGCCCAGATGTCTCCCAGCGTGAACCCTTCGGGGAATGGATCGTCGTGCTGGAGCACGTACTGGCTGTACGCGGTGATCCACGACGTACCGGTCACCTCGGGCACCACGGCGGGGAAGTCGCCGATCTTCGTCTCTCCGACGAGCTCCCCGGTGTAGACCACGCCCGTGATGCCTTCGTGATGGTAGGGCTGATGCAGGGGCAGCAGTCCCTTGGCGTGCAGCACCGCCATCTTGGCACTCGTACCGGTGCCGCAGGCGCAACGGTCGAGGCCGCCCACCCAGGTCGACGGGTCTTCGAGATCGATCGGCGCGCTTGCGAGCGTGACAGCGTTGCGCCGATGGACTCCTTCAGTCGTCGAAGGCCCCGAGAGTTGCGCGATGGTGATCCCGATCCCCGGGTAGTCGGGATGGGACACCGGCAGCTGCTGCTGCGCCGCGCCCAGGATCATGGTCGAAAGACGGGTGATCTCCTTGCCGCGGTCGGGAACGAGTTCGAGACCCGGGAACTGCTCGAGATCCGCGATCACGTAGAACATGCCGCCCCAGGCGACATCGACCGTGACCTTGCCGAGCTCGGGTACTTCGATGACGGCATCGAGGTAGGCGGCGAAAGCCGGCACGTTCGTGAAGGTAGCGGCGGTGACACGGCCGTTCTCGCAGCGCGCTCTGACCCCTATGAGGCCGGCGGGCGACTCCAGCGTGATCTCGGTCACCGGCTCCTGCATGGGGAGCATGCCGGTCTCCAGCAGGACCGTCGCCACCGAGATGGTGTTCCCCCCGCTCATGACCGGGTACTCGACCTGTTCCATGATGATGAACCCGGCGTCTGCATCGGGATGTTTCGGAGGGACCACGAGGTTGCAGCACAGCGGCGGGAAGCCGCGCGGTTCGCGAAGCATGAGCTTCCGGAGCCCATCGTCGTGCTGCTCGAGCCAGCGCATCTGCTCGTACACGCTATCGCCCGGTATGTGGGGCACACCGCCGGTGATGACTCGCATGGGTTCGCCGGAGTGGGTGTCGACGGCGTGAATCATCCGTTTGAACGACATCGGGGGTCCTTTCAGAGCTGAAGAATGGAGATGAAGCTAATCGGGGTTGGCATAGCGGTTGAGCCGATCGACGAGTTCGTCGTCGACATCGACCTGGTCGGGGAGCGTCTCGAGCTCGAGCGCCGGGAGCCGCACCCCGTGCTCGGCGGTGATGCGCTGGAGCCAGCGTTGGGCTCGATCCCCGGAACCGAGGCGGGTCGGGTCGAGGGCGAGCAGGAAGGCGCCGATACCGGGCCCCTCCGAACCGGAATCGAAGGGTGGGGCACCGATCGAGAACGAGCCGCCGGCCAGCGTCGCGAGGAGTTCGATGAGCAGGGCGATATTCCCGCCTCGGTGACTGCCGAAGGGGAGAAGCGCCCCGTCGACCGCAGCTGCTGCATCTTCGGTGGGCCGGCCGTCGTGGTCGAGGGCCCAGCCGCGGGGAATGCTCTCCTGCCGCTCTGCGGCCTTTCGGATATTGACGAATGCTGTCGCCGAAGACGCCTGATCGATCACGAGCGGCAGTCTCCCCGGCTGCGGGTAGCCGTACGCGATCGGGTTGGTGCCCAGGATCCGACTCGAGGAACCGCCGATGGACATGAGCGCGGGACTGTTCGCCATGGCGACCGCGATCAGGCCTTCGTTAGCGAGCGTTCTCGGGTAGTAGCCGAGTTCGCCGACGGTGAAGGAGTTCCGGATCCAAAGGGCGGCCATCCCGTATTCGCGAGTCCGGTGAAGGAGATCCGGGAGGGCTCGACCGAATGCGTATTGCGCGATTCCGCCGCCGGCATCGGCAGTGATCATCGTCGGCGCGGGAGACTCGACGACCACTCGAGGCCGTCGGTCGATCCGTCCGGTGCGGAACCCGTCCAGGTAATCGAAGAGATGAGCCAGGCCGACAGCGGAATTTCCGACTCGTTCGGCTTCGACGGTCGCATGCGCGAGCGCGCTTGCCGAGCGTTCGTCGACGTCGAGCGCGAGGAGCGCACGCCGACAGGCTTCGTGCAGTTGGTGAATGGGGATGGTGCTCATGAGACCTTTCAATACTGTTCGCGAGTGGGCGGACCCCGGCGAATAGGAGGTCTCGCCACCGGCTTACGATGACGAGACCTCCGAATTCGTCGAAGAATGGCTACTGTTCGTCGTCGGTTTCCTCTGCGGCGGTCTCTTCCGGCTCCGAACCGTTCTCATCCGGGGCGGAGCCAGCGTCGTCGACTTCGATGTCCGCGGCGGCGGGGTCGAAGCCGTTGTCTTCGAGCGCCTGTGCGAGCGATCCGTCCGCCCGCATCTCTGCGAGCACGGCGTTCACCGCTTCGAGCAGTTCGGTATTGCCCTTGGTGATGAGGACGACGGAAGTCGGATTATCGACCGATGCCTCGACCAGTTCGGTCGGCTCGAACGGCTCGATCTTCAGCGTCGTATCGTTGTTCGATTCGAGCAGCTGCTGCGCGGCGCCGTGCGTGAAGATGCCGGCTTCGATGCGACCGTTGCGTACGTCCTGGTAGGTCGCGTCCTCCGACCCGTAGAGCTGCACGTTGTTCGTGCCGAGCGCGTTCTGGAAGTCTCCCACCCACAGATAGCCTTGCGTGGTGCCCACCGTAAGTCCCTCGAGCTCCTCGATGCTGCTGAGGCCGTCCTCGCTCACGACGACCATCTGGTCGTAATAGACGGGATCGCTGACTTCGTAGACGCGTTGGCGCTCCTCATTCAGGTAGTGGTTGCCCGAGGTGAGGTCGACGGTGCCGTTCTTCACGGATTCGTAGATGGCCGTGGTGGTCTGGGTGTTCGCATTCGGCTGGAGGCACAGCTCCTGCGAGATGCGCTTGATCAGCTCTCCATCGACGCCCTGCAGCTCGCCGCCTGCGAGGGAGACGTACGGCGGGTATTCTGCGATGGCGGCGGTCAGCTCGCCTTCGCTGACCGTGGAGACGCCCTCGACGATGGGAACGCAGTCCTCGGCGATCTCGACGGAGGAGGAGCCGTTGCCGGAGCAGCCGGAGAGCACGAGCAGCGTGGCAGCGGCGCCGATGGCGAATAGGGACTTCTTCTTCATGGTGTTTCCTTTTCCTTGCGCACTAAGACAGCGCTGTCTTGGTTTCGATGACATGGACGAGTCGGGACACGATGATCGAGACCACCGCGTACATGAGGCCCGCGATGGTGAAGACCGCGAGATATTGGAAGTTGACCGAACCGATCTGGTAGGCCTGGTTCAGCACCTCCGGCAGCGAGATCGCGTAGCCGAGGCTCGTGCCCTGGAAGATGATGATGCTGTAGGCGACGATCGGGCCGATGACGAGACGGATCGCCTGGGGCAGGACGACGAATCGTCGCTCGTCTCCGCTGCTCAGTCCGAGTGCGTGGGCGGCCTCGATATGTCCTCGGGGCACGTTGAGGATGCCGGCCCTGAAGATCTCGCTCGTGTAGGCGGCGGTGTTGAAGGTGATCGCCACCACCGCGACGACGAAGGAACTCCACACGACCCCGACGGTGGGGAAGCCGAAGTAGATCAGGTAGAGGAGCACGAGCAGGGGCACCCCGCGTCCGAATTCGACGATGCCGATGAAGAGGTACTGCACGACCTTGATCTTGTTCAGCATCCCGAAGGCGAAGACGATGCCGAGCGGCAGGCCGAACAGGAGGGACAGGCCGGTGACGGCGAGCGTGACCCCGAAGCCGCTGAGAAGCTGGGGCATCCAGTTGGTGATGATGTCTTCCATGTCACACCGCAATTCGTGATCGGATGGCCTGCTCTACGGTGCGCGCGAGAATCGCGAGCGGGATGCCGAGGAGCAGATAGACGAGGCCTGCGGAGAGGAAGATCGGCAGGCCGGGGTTGCCCTGCTGCGTGAGTACGAGGGCCTGAAAGGCGATATCTGCGACGCCGATGACTGAGGCGACCGCCGAATCCTTGAGCAGGCCGATGAGGAACGTCGCGGAGGGTGGGAGGGCGACGCCCACGCCCTGCGGCGCGATGATGCGCCAGAAGGTGTCGTTGCCGCCGAGTCCGAGGGCCTGCGCGGCCTCCCACTGCCCCTTCGCCACCGAACGGATGCCGGCGCGGTAGTACTCGGCCATGTAGGCGGCCGCCACGATGCCGAGCGCGACGCAGGCCGCCAGGAGCGGCGGCATCTGGACGAACCGGCTCAGGCCGAAGTAGAAGATGAGCATCCAGGCGATCGGCGGGATGCCGCGGGCGATCTCGACGTACGTCGTGCCGAGCCAGCGCAGCACCGCGAACTTCGAGAGCCGCGCGAGCGCGATGGGCACGCCGAGGATCGCGCCGACGAGGAACGCCGACAGGGTGATGACGACCGTGGTGACGAGCCCCGTGAAGAGGAAGCCGAAGATCTCGCTCATCGGTCGACCACTTCGAGGAAGCGGCGGGTGCGCTCGTGCTGCGGATCGCCGAAGAGCTGCTCGGGAGGCCCCTGCTCGACGATGCGTCCCTCGGCCATGAACACGGTGCGGTCGGAGATCCGCCGCGCGAAGGACATCTCGTGAGTCACGACGAGCATGGTCATGCCGCTCTTCGCGAGCTCCTGCATGACCTTGAGCACCTCCGCGCCGAGCTCGGGGTCGAGTGCCGAGGTGGGCTCGTCGAAGAGCATGACGCTCGGCTCGAGCGCGAGGGCGCGGGCGATCGCGATGCGCTGCTGCTGGCCGCCGGAGCAGTTCGTAGGGCGTGCGGCCGCCTTGTGCTCCATGCCCACGCGCGAGAGCAGCTCCATCGAACGGGCATCGGCCTCCGCTTTGGAGCGGCCGAGCACGCGTTCCTGGGGCAGCGATACATTGCGCAGCACGCTCAGGTGCGGGAAGAGGTTGAAGGACTGGAACACCATGCCCACCTCGCGGCGCAGGGCGTTGAGCTCGGCTCGGGTCGGCTTGTCGGCGACGGCCACCACGGGTTCGCCGCCGAGCAGGATCTCGCCCGCGGAGGGGGTCTCGAGGTAGTTGACGCACCGGAGCAGGGTGCTCTTGCCGGCGCCGCTGGGGCCGATGAACGCGATCACCTCCCCCTGCTTGATCTCGATGGAGGTCTCGTGCAGCACCGTGGTGCCGTGGAAGTCCTTGCGGATATCTCGGAGCTCCACCTGTGGAGCGTCGGGGTTGATCGACGTGGGCCGCGTGAACAACGCCTCTTGATTCTTCTTCGAACTGGGATCGGTGGTGTTCGTCATCACATGATCTTTCTGTGGGCGATGCGTGGAGGAGCGACATCCTTGTGCCTCTCCACGGAGACGCACGCTGTTGTGCGTCGGCGGGAACTCTCATCCCGCCACAACTGTGACATGTGATCACATATCGGTCAAGTGCATCCCGGATGGATTCGGGGTTGCCGAATGCTTGCGAGATATGTGATCACACTTTAGGCTGACCACACCGGCGCTCCCACGAGGCCGGTCCCGGCCGAGGTTCTGGGGGAGTGGGGAACGGCATTGCCGCCGGCCGCAGTCGCAGCCCAGCACCTGATCCCGACGCGCCGTCGGCGACCGGGCAGACCCCGAGCCGCCCGTCTCGCGAAGACGGCGCGGTTCCGCCATCCCAACACTGATCGGCACGCCGACGTGCCCTATCGACCGGAGGTCCCACGGATGATCAAGCGACTCCTCCTGCTCGCTGCGGACAGCAAGCGCCTGGAAAAGATCGTCAGCACGAACAAGCGGACGAAGAGGCTCGTGCAGCGCTTCGTCGCGGGCACGACCCTCGAGTCGGCGGTACGGGCGACGAAGCGCATGAACGAGCGGAACATCGACGTCAGCTTCGACCTGCTCGGCGAGACCGTGGAGCGGCTCGAGGAGGCGGACGCGGCGCTCGAGGGCTATCTGGACGCCGTGCGGGCGATCGCGGAGCACTGCCCCGGTAACACGCTCTCGGTCAAGCTCACGCAGCTCGGCATCGGCCTCGACCCGGAGGCGTGCGCGAAGCATCTCGACGTGCTCGCCGAGGCGGCCGGCGACGCGGGGGTGGTGCTCGAGATCGACATGGAGCACAGCTCCGTCGGCCGCGACACGCTCGACGCCTATCGCCGGGTGCTCGCCGACTATCCGGCCACCCGCGTCGCGATCCAGGCCATGATCCGCCGGACCCCGCACGACCTCGAGTCCTTCGACGACCCGAAGCCGCGCATCCGCCTGGTGAAGGGCGCGTTCCTCGAGGACCCGGGAGTCGCGCTCAAGCACCACCCGGACGTCACCGAGCAGTATCTCTACCTCTCGGAATGGGCGCTCGCGAACCTGCCCGATCCCGCCTTCGGGACGCACGACGACCGCTGCATCGACTTCGTGAAGAAGACCGCGGTGCGGCTCGGCGTCGACCGCAAGGACTACGAGTTCCAGATGCTCTACGGCGTGCGCCGCGACGTGCAGCAGAAACTCGCCGACGAGGGGTACCGCATCCGCGTGTACCTTCCCTACGGCACCGACTGGTACGCCTACCTCATGCGCCGCATGGCCGAGAAGCCGTCCAACCTCATCCTGGTCATCCGCTCGCTCTTCGCCGGGTAGCCCAACATCATGCCGGGAATCGGCCGAGCCGCACGGAAAGCGTGCGGCTCGGCCGATTCCCGGCATGATGGTGCGACGAAGCGGTAGGCGCCGGTGGATCCGCGGGCGGGGCGAATCGACCGGCGCCGCGCGCTCACCCCGGAAGCTGCACCGCGGCCCACCTGTTCGGGCCGCTTCGCTTCGCGCCCGAGCGGAGCAGCGCAGGGTTGACGAGATCGAATCTGGTGAACCCCGATCCGTTCGCCAGGGCCACCGCGGCGATAGCGCGGTCGTGCGGCTCGTCGGTGAATACGAGCATCGGCGTGCGCCCCGGGGCGTTCTGCTTGACCATGAGGTTGACGGCGAAGCACGGCGCTCCCAGGTGGGACAGGCTCACCCGGTCATCGCCCTGGAAGTCGATGGTCTGCGTCTCGGGTACGACATGGGTGATGCCGTTGATCGTGAGCATCACCGTGTTGCCGCCGATCGGCATGAATGTGCGCCGTACGTTCGAGAGGGCGGAGAACGGGGTGGGTTGTTGCAGGCGCGCGACGCTCAGGCGCCAGGGTTTCGCGCTGGACGGGCTGAGCTTGGCGGAATCCTCGAAGGAGACGAGCTCGGTCGTGGCCCCCGCGCCGTTGCCCCACGGCTCGGGCGCCGTCGACGAATATCGGCGAAGCAGCAATGACATGTCCATCCGCTCCTCAGCGCTCGCCCGCGAGCAGGTCGGCGAGCGCGTCGGCGAGCGCGGCGGCGCCGATCTCCGCATCCGCGTCCTCCACGTACTCCTCGGGGGAGTGCGAGACGCCGTTCGGGTTGCGCACGAACAGCATCGCCGAGGGCAGCTTCGCCGCGAGCACGCCCGCGTCGTGGCCGGCGCCCGTGTCGAGCACCGGCGCGCCCGGCAGCGACCGGCCCAGCTGCGCCGACAGCCCGGCGTCGAAGCTCACGGTGGGGCTCAGCGACTCCTCGCGGAACTCCATCGTGCAGTCCTCCTCGGCGGCGATGAGCTCCGCCGTGCGCCGGATCTCCTCGACCAGGTCGGCGGTGACGGCGTCGTCGGGGTGGCGGACGTCGATCCAGAAGTCCACCCGCGAGGCGATCACGTTCGTCCCGCCCGGCACGGGCTGCAGGCGCCCGACCGTGGCGCGGGCGTTCGGGCGGCGCTTCGCGGCGTCGCGGATCGCCACGACCGCCCGAGCGGCGGCGATCATCGGATCCCGCCTGTCCGCCATGAGCGTCGTGCCGGCGTGGTTGCCCTGGCCGTAGAGGGAGATGCGCCAGCGCCCGTGGCCGAGGATGGCGCCGCCGATCGCGATGGGCCGACCGAGGTCGATGAGGCCGAGACCCTGCTCGACGTGCAGCTCGACGAACGCGCCGAGGGAGGCGAGCAGCTCGGGCTCGGGGCCGATGCCCTCCGGGTCGAGCCCGTTCGCCTTCGCGACGTCGGCGAACGTGTTGCCCTCGGGATCCTTGAGCGCTCGGGCGGCGTCGGGTGCGATGGCCCCGGCCATGAGCCGCGACCCGAGGCAGGCGACGCCGAAGCGCGAGCCCTCCTCCTCGGGGAAGACGACCAGCGCGAGCGCGCGCTCGCGGGGCAGGTCTCGGCGGCGCAGCTCGTCGAGCGCGACGAGCGCCGAGGCGACGCCGAGCGGGCCGTCGAACTGGCCGCCGCCCGGCACGGAGTCGAGGTGGCTGCCGGTGATCAGCGCATCCGAGCGGTCGCCGCTCGGCAGATCCCACCACGCCCACAGGGCGCCGTTGCGGTCGGTCTCGACCGTCAGGCCGCGCCGCTCGACCTCGGCGATGAACCAGCCGCGCAGATCGAGCTCCGCCGTGGAGTACACGGGCCGGCTGTACCCGCCGCGCCTGCTATCCACGCCGAGATGCGCGATATCGCGCAGCAGCCCGGAGACCGTGGCCCGGGAACCGATATCGGGGGCGGTCATCGGGCGAGCTCCTGCTGTGCGAGCACCCGGAACTTGTCGGGCACCGTGCCGGTGCCGGTCGCGAGGCCCGCCGCAAGTGCGCCGATGAGCGGCGCGAACTTGCCGCCGTGGCCCGAGCAGGGCGACACCACGGTGACGCCATCGACCCGGTCGAGCACGAAGTCCTCGTGGGGGGCATTCGTGAACAGGCACGTGGTCTCGGCGTACGGCTCGGGCACGAGCCCCGGCAGGTACTCCCGGACGTACTCGACCACGCGTTCGCGGTTCGCCGGATCGATGCGGCCGTCCTGGTCCTCGGCAGAGGCAAGTACCGGACCGCCGTTGAACTGCGCGAGCTTCTGCCCCCGGAAATCGGCGTCTCGGCCGCCCGGCAGCCCGTACGCCTCCCACAATCCGTGCTTGTGGATGAAGGTGGGCCAGATCGCGCGGTCGGGCTCGGCGTAGTCGGCATACGGGAAGTGGTAGGCCTGCTCCTGCCGTACCTGGATCCCCGGCATCGCGTCGAGGAAGCGCTGGGGGAGCGAGAGGCGGCTCAGGAGCTTGGGGATCCAGCCGCCGACGGCGACGACGATCTCTTCGGCCCGGATCCGACGGCCGTCCTTCGCCGTGATGAGGAAGCCGGTGGCGGTGCGGGTGATGTCGGCGGCCTCCCATCGGGTGCGGAGCTGCGCTCCGGACTGGATCGCGAGGTCGATCATCGAGTAGACGGTGTTGTGGGCATCGATGACCCCGCCGTCGGGCTGCCAGAGCACGTCGGTGTCGAATGCGAACTGGGGCCAGCGGCTGCGCGCCTCGTCGGCGTCGAGCAGCTCGTATTCGATGCCCTCGGAGTCGAGCACGGCGGCCAGGCCGCGGGGGTTGCGCACGTCGCCGAAGTCCACCGAGCCGAAACGCGTGATGAGCTCCCGGTTGCTGCGGCGGGAGAGCTCCTCCCAATAGGCGACCGATTCCTTGACGAGGTGTGCGTAGACGTGCTGGTGCTCGGGATAGGGGAAGCGGAAGATGCGGGCCGAGCCGTGCGAGCTGCCCTCGTCGTTGGCGGGGAGATCGCGCTCGAGCAGCGTGACCTCGTGCCCTGCGTCGGCGAGCTGCCAGGCGGTGGCTGCGCCCATGAGGCCGGCTCCGATGACGACGTATTTGGAGGTTTCCACGAGTGTTCCTTCGGTAGTGAAGCGGTTGTCACCATTACGCCACTCGGAACTATTTGTGTCCAATATCGTTCCTGGAATGATTATTCCGTCTACGCTAATAATCATGGAGCTGAGGCATCTCGAATACTTCCTCGCGGTCGCGCAGGAGCTGCACTTCGGCCGCGCGGCGCAGCGCCTGCGCGTCTCGCAGCCGCCCCTCACGGTCGCGATCCGGCAGCTCGAGCAGGAGCTCGGCGTCGCGCTCTTCGAGCGCACCACGCGGCGGGTCTCGCTCACGCCGGAGGGGGAGGCGTTCCGCAGCCGGGCGGCCGAGGTGCTCGAGGATCTCGACGCGGCCGTGGCCGAGGTCGCCGAGGTCTCGGCGGGCACGAGGGGGCGGTTGAGGATCGGCTACGTCAGCTCGGCGAGCTACTCGGTGCTGCCCAACGCGCTGCGCGCGTTCTCGGCGCGCTTCCCGGCGGTGCGGCTCGACATCCAGCCGCTCACGAGCGGGGAGCAGGTGGATGCGCTGCTCGAGGGCGACCTGGACATCGGCTTCCTGCGCGACCCGGGCGGCGTGCCCGGCGTGCGCCTCTCCCGCGTGTCGGAGGAGGAGCTGATCGCGGTGCTGCCCTCGGAGCATCCCCTCGCGCAGCGGGACGAGGTGTCCCCGGGCGACCTCATCGGGGAGCCGCTGGTGCTCTTCCCCTACCGGCGCATGCCCGGCTACGTGTCCCGGCTCATGGAGGTGTTCGAGGGGCTGGCGCATCCGCCCCGCGTCGTGCAGCAGGCCATCCATCAGGAGACCGTGATGGGGCTCGTGGCCGCGGGCGTCGGGGTCTCGCTCGTGCCCGAGTCGATCCGTCGCATCCAGATGCCGGGCGTCGTCACCCGCCCCATCGAGGGGCGGCCCGTCTCCGAGCTGTTCGTCGTGCACGGCGAGCGCCCGGGCGCCGCGGTGCGGGCGTTCGTGGAGTGCTCCCGCGAGGCGCTCCGCGACGAGTAGGGCGGGCTATCCGCCCGTCGGGAAGCCGCCCAGGTCGATGTCCGCGAGGGCGTCGGTGCTGAAGTAGTCGATGACCCGGCTCCGGAAGAGCTGCACGTGCCGCACCGCGATGCGCTCGGCGGTCTCGAGGTCGCGGCGCTCGATGGCCTGCAGCTGGTCCCAGTGGTCGTCGCAGACCGAGCCGTAGTAGGTCGACAGGTCCGGGTGGCCGAACTTGCCGGCGGCGCTGAAGCTCATGAACGCGAGCCGCTGGGCGTGCGAGTGCACGCGCTCGCCGAGCATCGTGATGTAGGAGTTGCCGCCGAGGCGGCATTCGAGCGTGTGCAGCTCGTAGTTGCGCTGCGAGATCAGCGCGGGGTCGAACGCCTCGACGGCCTCGTCGAAGCGCTCGGTCGCCTCGTGCAGCAGGTGGAGCTTCTCGTCGGGGGCGTTCGCGATGAGCAGCCGGGCGGTCGAGCGGGCGACGAGCAGGAGGGCCTCGAAGAGGCTGCGGCACTCCGCGATGTCGATACCGGCGACGTAGTAGCCGCCGCCTCGGCCCATGACGATGAGCCCCTCGGCCGCGAGCTGGCTGAGCGCCTCGCGGACGGGGGTGCGGGAGGCGCCGATGCCCTTGGCGAGCTCGACCTCGTTGACCTTCTCTCCCGGCGCCACCCGCATCGTCATGATCTGCGAGCGGAGGGCGAGGTACGCGGTATCGCGCGCGCTGCGGTCGCGTGCCGCCATGGCGGGCCTCCTGCTGCCTGGGTTCTCGACGGGGTCCGCGGCCAATCTACCGAATCCGCTTGTGGGAATCCCGATCCGCGCCTACTGTGTATTCCACTCGTATGCAACACAAGGAGGTGTGCTCATGACGAGCGCGATCGAGGTCGAGGAGACCAGAGAAGAGCGCGGCAACCGGCGCAAAGCCGTCGGGGCCGCGGGAATCGGATGGGGCCTCGACGGCTTCACCTGGACGATGTACGGCTTCGCGCTCACCGCCGCGATGCCCGTGCTGGGCATGTCGAGCGGCATGTCCGGGTGGGTGACGGCGATCAGCATCGTCGCCTCCGCCGTCGGCGGCGTGCTGTTCGGCTACCTGGCCGACCGGTTCGGGCGCGTGCGGGTGCTGACGTGGGTGATCCTCGGCTACAGCATCTTCACCGCCCTCACCGCCACCGCGCAGGACGGCGCCCAGTTCATGATCTGGCGCATCCTCGAGGGCCTCACCTTCGGCGGCGAGTGGGCGGTCGGCGCCGCGCTCGTCGCCGAGTACGCCAAACCGGCCAAGCGCGGCAAGGCGCTCGCCTTCGTGCAGAGCTGCTACGCGATCGGCTGGGCCCTGTCGACCGTCGCCTACCTCGTGATCTTCTCGATCGCGCCCGCGGAGATCGCCTGGCGCTATCTCTTCCTCGTCGGCATCCTGCCCGCCGTCTTCGCCTTCGTCATCCGCCGCACGACCAAGGACGTCGAGCGCGTCGCGGAGATCCAGGAGGCCGCCAAGCCCAGCATGCGCGAGCTCTTCGCCGCCGGGCAGGTCAAGCGCACCGTGTTCGCCACGGTGCTCGGCGTGGGCGTGCAGGCCATCTACTACTCGGTGTTCGTGTTCCTGCCGACGTTCCTGCGGGACGAGCGCGGGCTCAGCATCGTCGACACCGCGGCCTACACCTGGGTGGCGATCGTCGGCTCGTTCATCGGCTACCTGTCCGCAGGATTCGCGCTGGACTGGATCGGTCGCAGGCTCACCTTCCTCCTGTTCTTCGTGGGCTCGGCCGGCAGCGTCTCGCTCTTCGTGCTCACCCCCGCGGCGAGCCCCGAGTTCGGCATCCCGATCATCTTCCTGCTCGGCTTCTTCGCCTCGGGCCAGGCGGGCGGCACCGGGGCCTACCTCTCCGAGCTGTTCCCCACCCGCATCCGGGCGACCGGGCAGGCCTTCGCCTACAACTTCGGCCGCGGCATCGCCGCCTTCGGGCCGCTCACGGTGGGCATCGCCGCGGCCTCCATCGGCTGGGGCAACTCGATCATGATGATCGCCATCATCGGCGCCGTGATCGGCTGCTTCGCCCTGGCGATGCTGCCCGAGACCAAGAACATCGACATCCTCGACACCAGCGCCATCCGGACGCCGGCGTCGGGCAAGAAGCACTGAGGAGCGACCATGACCGAAGCACTCCACGCCGCCGTCGACACCGGCGGCACCTTCACCGACGTCGCGGTGCGCCGCGAGGACGGCAGCCTGTTCGTCTGGAAGGTGCCGTCCACCCCCGACTCGCCCGACCAGGCCGTCATCGACGGCATCACCGGGGCCGTGGCCGAGATGGGGGTCGAGATCGAGGGCGTCTCGCGATTCGTCCACGGCACCACCGTCGCGACCAACACCGTCATCACCCGCACCGGCGCCCGCGTCGGCCTGCTCACGACCGCCGGATTCCGGGATCTGCTCGAGATCGGCCACCAGGCCCGCCCCTCGCTCTACGACCAGCACCGGCGGCGCTCGGCGCCGCTCGTGCCCGCCGAGCGCATCGCGGAGCTCTCCGAGCGGCTCTCCGCCGAGGGGGAGGAGATCCGGCCGATCGACGAGCGGGAACTGCGGGACGTCGCGGAGGAGCTCCGCGCGATGGAGCTCGACGTGCTCGTCGTCTCCTTCCTCAACGCCTACGCGAACCCGGAGCACGAGCTGCGCGTCGCGGCCGAGCTGCAGGAGCTCGGCATCGCCCCCGTCGTGTTCAGCGCCGCGTCGATCTCGCCCGAGATGCGCGAGTACGAGCGCACCTCCACCGGCACGATCAACGCCTACGTGCAGCCCAGGATCTCGGGCTACGTGGGGCGGCTCGCGCGCCGGATCGGCGAGGAGGGCATCCCCGCGCCGCTGTGGATCATGCAGTCGAACGGCGGGCTGCTCAGCCCCGGGCGCGCGGCCGAGCAGAGCGCCCGCACCGTGCTCTCCGGACTCGCCGGCGGCGTGGTCGGCGCGGCGATGTGGGCCGACCACCTCGGTCTCGACAAGGCCGTGAGCTTCGACATCGGCGGCACCAGCACCGATATCGCGCTCATCCGCGGCGGCGAGCCCGACGAGACCATGGCCGGCGAGGTCGACGAGCTGCCGCTGCGCCTGCCCTCGGTGGACGTGCACACGATCGGCGCGGGCGGCGGCTCCATCGCGTGGCTCGACTCCGGCGGCGGGCTCCGGGTGGGGCCGCAGAGCGCGGGGGCCGTGCCCGGCCCCATCGCGTACGGCCGCGGCGGCGCCGACCTCACCGTGACCGACGCGCACGCGGTGGTCGGACGCCTCGGGACGAGCCTGCTCGGCGGCCGCTTCGCGCTCGACGTCGACGCGGCTCGCGCGAAGATGGCGGCCTGGGGCGAGCAGCTCGGGCTCAGCGCCGAGGACACCGCCGAGGGCATCATCAAGGTGATCACCGCGACGATGGCCCGCGGCGTGCGCAAGGTCAGCGTCGAGCGCGGCGTCGACGTCCGCGCCTGCGACCTCATCGCCTTCGGCGGCGCGGGGCCGCTGCACGGCAGCGACCTGCTGCGGGAGCTCGGGATGAAGTCGGCGGTGATCCCGCCGATGCCGGGCATCGCCTCCGCCGTGGGCATGCTCGATGCGCCCGAGCGCCACGACTTCTCCTCGCCCCTCGACGTGGCCGGGCCGGAGGCGTACGGCACGATCGCGGCGGCCTACGAGGAGCTCGTCGAGCAGGCGCTCGAGGCCATGGACGGGCGCGAGCCCGACTACGCCCGCTTCGTCGACGCGCGCTACGCCGGGCAGAGCTACGAGCTCACCATCCCCTACGCCGAGGACTGGGAGGCGCAGCGGGCGATCTTCGACGCCGCGCACGCCGAGCGCTACGGCTTCAGCGACGCCGACGCGCGCATGGAGATCGTCGTCGCGCGCCTGGTCGCGCGGCACGGCAGCGCCGAGGGCGCCGTGGCCCGCGACCCGGGCGTGCGCGAGCACGACCCCGAGCCGGGGGAGGTGCGCCGCGTGTACATCGACGGCGCGTGGACCGAGACGCCCGTCTACGAGCGCGCGGACTTCGCGCCCGGCATCGCGCTGCGCGGACCGCTGATCATCAACCAATTCGACACGACCACCTACGTGGGGCCGGACCAGGAGTGCAGCTCCGACGAGTTCGGGTTCCTCCACCTCGTCGAGAAGAGCGAGCAATGACCCAGGACACGACCACCGCAACCCTCAACCCCGTCGAGATCGAGATCGCCCGCAACCGGCTCGAGTCGATCTCCGAGGAGGTGGGGATGGCCCTCATCCGCACCGCCTACTCCCCGAACATCAAGGACCGCCGCGACTGCTCCGCGGGGCTCTACAGCCCCGACGGCGAGCTCATCTCGCAGGCCGAGCACATCCCGCTGCACCTCGGGCTCATGCCCACGATGATCGGCAAGGCGCTGCGCCGGTACGGGGCCGACCGGCTGCGCCCCGGCGACGTGCTCATGACGAACAACCCCTACCTCGGCGGCTCCCACCTGCCCGACATCTGCGTCATCACGCCGATCTTCGCCGAGGACGCGCTCGTCGCGCTCGTCGCCAACATGGCCCACCACGTGGACGTCGGCGGCATGACCCCCGGCTCCATGGGCGCCCACTCCACCGAGGTCTTCCAGGAGGGCATCCGCATCCCGCCCCTGCGCCTGTTCAGCCGGGGCGAGATCCAGGACGAGGTGCTCTCGATCGTGCTCACGAACATCCGCACCGCCGAGAAGACCCGCGGCGACCTCATGGCGCAGGTCGCGGCGAACCGGCTCGGCGAGCGGCGCATCCGCGAGCTGCTCGAGGAATGGGGCGCAGACGGGTTCAGGCGCTCCTGCGACGCGCTCGTCGAGTACACGGAGCGGCGCACCCGGGCCGCGATCGAGCGCCTGCCGGACGGCACGGGCGTGTTCGTGGACATCCTCGAGCACAACGGGGTCGAGCCCGAGGACATCCGCATCGCGGCCGAGGTGCGCGTCGCGGGCGACGAGCTGCACGTCGACTTCACGGAGACCGACGACCAGGCGCGCGGCGCCGTGAACTGCTCCTACGCGGTGGCCGAGGCCGCCGTCGCGTACGCCGTGAAGGTGCTCGCCGACCCGAGCCTGCCCTCCAACGCCGGGCTGATGGCCCCCATCACGGTGCGCACCCGGCCCGGCAGCCTCATCTCCGCCGAGTTCCCCGCGCCGGTGGCCAACGGCAACACGCAGACCGCGCAGCGCATCGTCGACGCCCTGTTCGGCGCGTTCGAGCAGTTCACCGAGCGCACCGTGCCCGCGGCCTCGAGCGGCAGCATGAGCATCGTCACGATCGGCGGCAGGCACCACCGCACCGGCGAGTACTACTCGTACGTGGAGACCTACGGCGGGGGCCAGGGCGCGATGCCCGACCTCGACGGCGCCTCGGCGGTGCACACCCACATGACCAACACGCGCAACACCCCGTGCGAGGTGATCGAGCGCGAGTACCCGCTGCGCGTCGAGGGGTACGAGATCGCCCGCGGCACCGGTGGGCGGGGGCGGCACTGCGGCGGCGACGGGCTGCGACGGACGCTCACGCTCACCGGCGGCGCCGCGACGGTGGTCGCGGCCACCTCGAGAGTGGCCTCGGGGCCGTGGGGCCTCGACGGCGGAGAGCCGGGGACGCCCGCCGCGGTGCACCGCTTCGACGAGTCCGGCTCGCACGAGCTCGAGGCGATGAGCCGCTTCGAGCTGCGCGGCGGCGAGGGCGTGCGCATCCAGACCGCCGGCGGCGGCGGATACGGGGCGCGCGAGTAGGGCGACGCCCGCGACTCCGCCGGGAACCCCGCGATCTGCACGGATGGTGCGCAGGTCGCGGGGTTCCCGGCGGCGTGCTTGCGGCGGCGAGCGCCGTCCGTCGGATGCCTCAGAGGTCGTCGGAGAGGCGCCGCGCGTGATCCCGGACGAGGCCCGACAGCTCCTCGATCCGGTCCTCGTTCATGCGGATCGAGAGGCCGGAGATGCTGATGGCCCCGACGCAGTGCCCCGACGGATCGGTGAGCCCGGCCGCCACGCACATGATGCCCTCCGCCTCCTCGCCGCGGTCGAGGGCGTAGCCCACCTCGCGGATGTGCTCGAGCTCGCGGAGCAGGGACTCCGGGTCGGTGATGGTGTGCGGGGTGATCCGCTCCATGCCCCGCCGGCGCATGAGCGCCATGACGTCCTCGTCGCTCATCGAGGCGAGGATGATCTTGCCGACGCCCGTGGAGTGCGGCCGCTCCCGCCGCCCCACCTGGGCGGTGAACTGCACGGCGCCCTCGCCCTCGACGCGCGAGACGTAGAGCGGATAGCCGTTGTCGGCCACGACCAGGCGCGCGGTGCAGCCGGTGGCGGCGGCCAGGGACTCGAGGTGCGGCTGCGCGGCCTCGGTGATGGGCATGCGCCGCTTGACCTGCTCGCCGAGCCGCATGAGCGCCATGCCCAGCAGATATCGGGGGCCGGGGAGCACCCGCGTCACGAAGCCGAACTGCTTGAGCGTCTGCAGCAGCGCGTGCGCGGTGCTCTTCGAGACGTCGAGCTCCTGGGCGACCTGCGCGAGGCTGACACCGCCGGGGAACCGGGTGCTGCCGAGCATCTCCACGATCGTCAGCGCTCGCGCGACGCTTTGCACCTGCGAAGGGCGGGATGCGCCCTTCGACGACTCGGATTCGTTCATACCGAACAGAATAACGCAATTCCGCACAGAGGGTTGACTTGGCGGTGGTGGACCTCGTTATCATTCCTTTGAGCCGAACATGATTCGGTAATGTCGAACGATGGAGTTTGCATGCCTGAAGTGCTATTTGAGGACATGAGCGTCGAGTTCCCCGGACCGAGGGGGCAGGCTCCTCGACGTGCGGTGAGCGATCTGAACCTGCGCGTGAAGGACCAGGAGTTCGTCTGCCTGCTGGGCCCCAGCGGCTGCGGCAAATCCACCGCGCTGAACGTCGTCGCCGGCTTCCTCCAGCCGACCAGCGGCACCATGCTCGTCGGCGGCAAGCCGGTCAAGGGCCCCAACCCCGACCGCGGGGTGGTGTTCCAGGACGCGAACATCTTCCCGTGGCTGAGCGTCGAGGAGAACGCGATGTTCGGCCCGCTGCTGCGCGAGCGCAAATCCGCGAAGCTCCGGGATCGGGCTCGCGAGATGATCGAGCGGGTCGGCCTGCAGGGGTTCGAGCAGCACCTCCCGCTCGAGCTGTCGGGCGGCATGCGGCAGCGCGTCGGGCTGGCCCGCACGCTCATCAACGACCCCTCCGTGCTGCTCATGGACGAGCCGTTCGGCGCGCTGGACGCCCAGACCCGCATCCTCATGCAGGAGCTCCTGCTCGAGCTGTGGGAGCGCGACCGCAAGACGGTGATCTTCGTGACCCACGACATCAACGAGGCGCTCCTGCTCGGCGACCGGGTCGTCGTCATGTCGGCCAGCCCCGGCCGGGTCAAGGAGGTCGTCGAGGTCGACCTTCCGCGGCCGCGCTCGTTCGACGTCACCGACGAGCCGCAGTTCATCGAGATGCGCAAGCACCTCATGGAGGAGCTCCACAGCGAATCCGAGAAGGCCGAAGGCCTCAAGACCCCCTAACCCCTTCGCGCCTCGACGCGCCGACATCGCAGTCGGCCCGTCGGGCGCAGCAGAACTCTGGAGAGCATCATGAAACTCAAGAAACTGGTCACCGCCGTCACGGCGATCGCGGCGACGGCGGTCCTCGCACTCACGGGGTGCAGCGCTTCGCCGGGAGGCGGCTCGGGCGAGACGATCAAGATCGGCACCGTGCCGGCGCTGTACTGGGCGGCCTGGTCGGACACCGCCGAGGCGATGGCCGAGGCCGGCTCCGACGTCAACGTCGAGATGGTCCCCTTCAAGTCATCCGCCGACGTGTTCGTGGCGCTGCGCAGCGGCGAGATCGACATGGCCTCGATGGGCATGAACGTCATGGCCGCGGGCCTCGCGGAGAACCCCGAGCTGCCGGTATCGATGGTCGCGGGTCTGTCCCCCGGGCGATCGCAGCTGCTCGTCGCCAAGGACTCCGGCATCGACAGCTGGGACGATCTCGAGGGAGCCAACCTCGGAGTCATCCGCGGCTCGACCGATGAGCTGATCTTCAACATCGCCCTCGCGAAGAACGACATCGACATGGAGACCGACACGCAGGTGACCACCCTGCAGGCATCCGCGGATCTCCTCCTCGCGTTCCGCAACGGCGACATCGACACCGCCGTGACCTATCAGCCCTACACCGCCCAGGCCGTGAGCCAGGGGATCGCGGACGCCCCCGAGGACATGAACGCCGAGCTCACCGAGTGGGCGAGCGTGCCCACCGACATCTTCGCGACCGACGAGATCATCGAGGAGAACCCCGAGGCCGTGCAGGCCGTCGTCGACGCGTTCGTCGAGAAGACGAACACGTTCGAGGACAAGGACGTCTGGGTCGAGACCGCGCTGAAGTACCAGTCGGGTGAGGAGGACCTGCTGCTCGAGGCGATCGAGAACGATGTGCCCTGGTACCGCATGGAGCAGAGCACGCACGCCGAGATGGCCGCGGCCATGGCGGAGTACGGCACCGTCTCGGAGGACGTCAGCGATGTCCTGCTCGAGAAGATGAACTACGACTTCCTCTCCGAGGCCACCGGGCAATCGCCGGAAGAGCTCGGGAAGGAGGAGTAGCCGATGAGCGCAGCAGTCAAGAAGCCCACCGGCGAGGGGGCGGGCCCCACCGGCGGCATCGGCGAGGCCACCCGCTCGATCGCGGTCGAGTCGGACCAGCCCCGGCGCAGGCCGAGGAAGGGATCGTTCTGGAGGGCGGTGCAGCCCTTCGTCCTCCCCCTGATCCTGCCGCTGATCGTCATCGCGATCTGGCAGTACACGGGCAGCCAGCGCATGATCGCCGACGGCCTGTTCCCCAGCTTCACCGCATCCGTCGCGGCGCTCGGCGACTTCATCTTCGCCACGGCGGAGAGCTCGGCGCCCTACTCGGGCGACTGGGTCACGGCGCTGTTCGACTCGTCCCAGCGCATCCTCTCCGGCTACCTCATCGGCTCGGCGCTCGGCGTGGTCCTCGGCCTGCTCTCGGGCTACTCGAAGGTGATCCGGCAGCTGGCGAACCCGATGATCGACGCGCTCCGCCCGATCTCCATCACCGCGTGGATCCCGCTCGCGCTGATCTTCTTCGGCATCGGCAACGCGCCCGCGATCTTCCTCACCGCGCTCGCCACGTTCTTCCCCGTGTACGTGAACACGCTCGCCGGAGCGATGTCCGCCGAGGGGCGGCTGCTGCGGGCCGCGGCGATGCTCGGCGCCAACAAGTGGCAGATGCTCGTCAAGGTGACGCTGCCCGCGACGCTGCCGAGCATCGCGACCGGCATGCGGGTGGGGCTCGCCCTCGCCTGGACGACGGTCGTGGTGGCCGAGATCCTCGGCGCGCGGTCGGGACTCGGCTACGTGCTCATCGACGCCTACAACCAGTTCCGCTTCGACTACGTCGTGGCCTGCATGATCAGCCTCGGCGCGCTCGGCTTCCTCAGCGACCGCATCCTCGCGCTGCTCTTCAAGCGGCCGCTGCGCTGGGTCGAATCCGCGGCGCGGGCGTAGCCGTCGCCACTCAGAATTCCACGAACGAACAAGGACAAGCATGCGAAATCTAGCAGTGGACTGGAAGGGATACTTGGCTCTTCACGAACGAGGGTGTAGTCGAGGTCTGAAACCGCCGGCTTCGAGCAGA
>NZ_FUIC01000034.1 GCF_900163695.1 Gulosibacter sp. 10 | reverse complement strand
GGGTCCAAAAAATGGCATTAGACAATAAAAGTGCACACTGTTGAGTTCTCAAGGAACGGATGCAACCGAACGCCCCACCCGACCAAATCGGGCCGCTGCTCGGCCGCAGCTAGACTAGCTTGCCGCAGTCCGTCCGGCTTGTCAACCTGGCGTTTCCGCCACATTCACCCGCCGTTCAGCTTGTCGGGACGAGGTCCCGGCACCTGCCGGAGCAGTGCAAGCCGTAGGAGTCGATGAAGCAGTGCTTCTCGACTCTCCGAGTCTGCCACCGGCTTGAGGCCGAACCACTCTGCGGTGTTCCGTACCTCCCGGCGACAAGGAAGAACATTACGCACTTCCGGGGGTGGCCGCAAATCATCTCCGCATCCCGGGCGCGTCGTGCGGCTGGCCCTCCCCGACTTCGGCATCAGCGCGCGGAAGTCGCCTCCGGGCCGCATCCTCGCCGAGCCGCTCGCCGCCGCGACTGGACGAGCCGCCCGCGTCAGAGGTTCACGACCTCGGAGACCATGACGACCGCTTCGCCCCGAGCCGCCGACTCCTCGAGGTCGACCTCGGCGCGGATCCGCCAGGCATGGTCGCCGGCCGGGTCGACGAGGGTCTGCTCGACGTCCCAGTAGCCGTGCTCCATGCGGGACTTGTCGATGCGGCAGTACTCCGGGGCCCGAGCGGCGGCGTCGACCGCGATGTCGTCGTACTCCTCGTAGTACTCGTCGAGGATCTCGGGCCAGTCGATCTTCGGGTCGAGCGCCAGCAGCTCTTCGTCGCGCTCGAGCGCCGCGAGGTGCACCCGTCGCCACATCGCGTTCCGCACGAGCACCGTGAACGCGCGGGTGTTCGAGACCACGCTGGGCGGCGCGGGCGGCAGCACCGGCTCCCCCGCCGCATCCACCGGCGCGACGAGTTCGGCCCACTCGTCGATGAGGCTCGAGTCGACCTGGCGCACCAGCTCGCCGAGCCAGGACGTGAGATCGGCCAGCTGGTCGGTCCGGGCATCGCCGGGCACCGTGTGCTGCAGCGCCCGGTAGGCGTCCGACAGATAGCGCAGCACGAGGCCCTCGGAGCGGGCGAGATCGTAGAAGGCCACGTACTCCGCGAAGCTCAGGCCGCGCTCGTACATGTCGCGGACGACCGACTTCGGCGAGAGCTCGAAATCCCTCACCCACGGCTGCGAGGAGGCGAACATCTCGTAGCTCTGCTCCAGCAGCTCCACGAGCGGCTTGGGCCAGGTGATCTCCTCGACCCGCTCCATCCGCTCGTCGTAGTCGATGCCGTCCGCCTTCATCGCGGCGATCGCCTCGCCGCGCGCCTTGTGCTCCTGGGCGCGCAGCACGGGGCGCGGATTCTCGAGGGTGGCCTCGATGACGCTGACCGCGTCGAGCGCGTAGGCATCGGACTCGGGGTCGAGGACGTCGAACATCGCGATCGCGAAGGGCGACAGCGGCTGGTTGAGCGCGAAGTTCGACTGCAGCTCCACGGTGAGGCGGATGCCCTGCCCGTCCGCCACGATGATCCCCGCCTCGAGCAGCGTGCGGCCGATCTCGAGCGCCCGGCGGGCGAGTGCGAACCTGCGCGCCCGGGGCTCGTGGTTGTCGAAGCACAGTTCGCGCAGATGCCGGATCACGTCGCCCCCGCGGGCGACGACGTTGATGAGCGTGGCCGAGGTCATCTCCAGATGGCTCGTGAGCGGCTCGGGCTCCGCGGCGACGATCCGGTCGAAGGTCGCCTCGGTCCAGTTCACGAACCCCTTCGGCGGCTGCTTCTTGGTGATCTTGCGCTGCTTCTTGGGGTCGCCCGCCGCCTTCGTGACGGCGTGCTCGTACTCGACGACGTGCTCGGGGGCCTCAACCACCACGGTCCCGTGATCGTCGTAGCCGGCCCGGCCCGCCCGGCCCGCGATCTGGTGGAACTCCCGGGCCGTGAGATGCCGCATCCGCTGCCCGTCGTACTTCGAGAGCGCGGTGATGAGCACCGAGCGGATGGGCACGTTGATGCCGACGCCGAGCGTGTCGGTGCCGCAGATGACCTTGAGCAGACCCCGCTGGGCGAGCTGCTCGACGAGCCGGCGGTAGCGCGGGAGCATCCCCGCATGGTGCACGCCGATGCCCTGCCGCAGCCAGCGGGAGAGGTTCCGGCCGAAGGTGGTTGTGAACCGGAAGTCGCCCATCGCCGCCACGATGCGATCGCGATGCTCGCGCGAGGCGACCTTGATGCTCGTGAGCGCCTGCGCCCGCTCGACCGCGGCCGCCTGCGAGAAGTGGACGATGTAGATCGGCGCCTCGTCCTCCTCGAGCAGCTCCTCCACCGTGTTGTGCACGGGGGTGAGCGCGTAGCGGAAGCTCAGCGGCACGGGTCGGGTCGCCCCGGCGACGAGCTCGGTGGCGCGCCCGGTGCGACGCGTCAGGTCGGCCCGGAGCGCATCCGTGTCGCCGAGCGTCGCCGACATCAGCAGGAACTGCGCCCGCGGCAGGAGCAGCAGCGGGATCTGCCACGCGGCCCCGCGCTGCGGATCCCCGTAGTAGTGGAACTCGTCCATCACCACCTGATCGACGTCGGCGTCCGCGCCCTCCCGCAGCGCCTTGTTCGCGAGGATCTCCGCAGTGCAGCAGATGATGGACGCCTCGGGGTTCACCGAGCTGTCGCCCGTGACCATCCCGACCCGCTCGGCCCCGAACACCTCGACGAGGGCGAAGAACTTCTCGCTCACGAGGGCCTTGATCGGCGCGGTGTAGTACGTGCGGCCCCCGCGCGCGAGCTCGATGGCGTGGGCGGCGATCGCCACGAGCGACTTGCCCGTCCCCGTGGGCGTCGCGAGCACGACGTTCGACCCGGACACCAGGTGGATGATCGCCTCGTCCTGCGCGTCGTAGAGGTCGATGCCGCGGGCGCCGGTCCACTCGAGCACGGCCTCGTAGGTGTGATCGGGATCGTACGGCGCATCGGGATCGGCGAGCGTCGGGATCAGCTCGGCGAGCGAGGGGACGCGCGGCGGCTGGCTGTGGTCGGGCGAAGCGTCAGACATGGCACCACGATCCTTCCACACTTGATCCACCGGTATCGGGCCCGGCTCAGCGCCCCTCGCTCCTCCGCCACTCGCGATACGTGATCGGCGTCTCGCCCTGCTTGATGGCCGCCTCGTAGGCCTCGAGCTCGGCCGGGCCGACGGGATCGCCGCGCCACGTGGGCATCGCCCGCACCAGCCCCTCCCGCCGCGAGGCCTCCGGCTGGCCGAGGAAGGCGCCGCGCAGCTCGCGGAAGCGGGTCGAGATCTCCGACAGCTCGTCCTTGCCCTCGCTGTACGCCTCCGCCGCCGCGAGCCCGCGGACCGTCGGCACGTAGCCGGTCGAGCCGCGGAACATCTCGCTGCCCGAGGAGAACGCGGTGGCGTTGGCGCCGAGGATGGAGACCGCCATCCCCACCCCGCCCAGCATCGGGTAGAGCTCCGACTCCATCATGAAGTTGAAGCTCAGGACGAACCACAGCGGCCCCGAGAACATCGCGAGCAGCTCGATGCACCTCCGGAACTCGCGATGCGTGTTCCGCACCATCCCGCGCCTGCGCAGCCGCCTGAGCTCGCCGACGGCGAAGCGGTGATAGCGCGGCGCGAGCACCTGCTCGCGTACCGACGCCTCCCGCGCCCCTCCCGGGAAGAGGACGATCCGCACGAACTCCCGCTGCGACTTCGAGCAGCGCTGCAGGTCGCCGGTTTCCCGGACGAGGCATTCGTCGCCGTGCTGCGCCACGGTGACGGCGCCGAGGGATTCGAGCTCGATGATCTCCGCGAGGATCGCCGAGTTCCGGCCGATCTCCGCGCCGAGCACCTCGGCCTGCGTCGGGGAGAGCTCCGCCGCATCCGCGAGCGCCCGCTCCCGCTCCGCCTCCGACCGCCTGCTCGGCGGCCTGGGCGGCCGGTAGATCTGCGCGAGCGCGAAGGCGAGCAGGTTGAGCAGCACGACGCCCGCGAGCATGAGCACCGGCACGGCGTTCGGATGCTTGAGGAGATGGAGCAGCTGCGGCAGGAGCCCCGGCCCGCCGTCCCTGCCGTATTCGAAGGACAGCGCGTAGGTCTCGAGGGTGTAGCCGTCGTCCGCGCCCGTGCGGATGTGCCAGCTGTCGCCATCCCGGTCGGCCGAGCAGCCGTCGGAGCTCGGGCTCAGGCAGGCGGGCTCCGCGGAGAGCATCTCGGCGACCTGCGGGTCGATGCGGACGGTCGTGGTGAACGCGCTCGCGTCCGCGGTCTCGGGGTCGAAGACCGGGTCGAACGCGTCGGTCATGAGGAACAGGTGCTGCTGCCCGTCGTCGCCCGTGATGACGGGGTTGTTCACCGTGTACTCGACACGGATGTCGTACTCCCCGACCAGGAACTCCTCCGCGGCGAAGCTGATGCTCGGCCAGAATCCGTCGAACGCGGCCTCGACCTCGACGCCGCCGATCTCGGCGCGCACATCGCCGACCTGCACCTCCCAGTCGTAGGCCCGGCCGTCCCCGAACAGATCCGAGGCGCCGGTGATGCTGTACAGCTCCGGGAGCCGCAGCTCGATGCCCTTACCCGGCTCGTCCTCCGGCATCGTCACCGTGCCGAGCACGACGTAGTGCGCGACGGGCTCGCCGCCGCCCGGGCCTTCGCCCGGCTCGACGGTGATCTCGCGGTTCCATCGCTCCACCGACATGTCCCAGGGGCTGAGCTCCGAGGAGTCGAACCGGTCGGAACCGGGGATGAGGTCCAGGAAGATCGAGGCGAACGCCGAGATCGACAGCGCGATCAGCGCGAAGAGCAGGACCCTCGACGGGGTGAATCGCCGTCGGCGCATCACGCCCCCGCCTTCGCCGGCGTCGCGATGACGATGTGCGATTCGTCCTCGGGAAGATAGTGCACCCGCACATGGGAGTCGATCTGGAACTTGCCTGCCTGCTCCTCCGGCGAATAGGACAGCCGCGTGGCCCGGAAGGTGCTGCCGTCGGCGCGCCGCACCTGCACGCGAAGCGCGTAGGCCTGCTCGTCCTCGAGCCACAGCCCGGCGGGCACGACGTCCACGAGCCAGCCGTCGGCCTCGACGCCGGACTCGATGATCTCGAGGTCTCTCGCGCTGAGGAAGCCGTGGCGCATCCGCCATTCGACGATCGCCGCCTGGGCCTCCGCGATGCGCGACTCCTCGACGAGCCCGGCCTTGCCGTGCTTGGCCGAGAACGAGACCGGCAGCACCGACCCCGGTGTCAGGCTGCCGATGTCCTCCGGCCCGATCGGCCGCTTCAGCGAGGCCTCGTGCGTCGCGCCGTCGCCGGTCTCGACGTCGAAGCGCACCTTGTAGACGCGGACGTCGTTGATCGTCGTCCCCGTGGCCTCGACTTCGCGGACGGTGCCGATCACGATCGGATCGTCGCTCGACGCGCCGTCGACGCCGAAGACGGACGCGCGTCCGCCGTTCCCGGGTCTCCAGAGGAGCAGCCTGAGCAGCATGAAGACGACGAAGAGGACAGCGGCGATCGTCAACCAGCTGTTGAGCCAATCCATGGGCTCATAGTCGCACGCCGCCGCGAACCCGGCAATACGAGCACGGGCGGACCTTCCGGCGCGCCATGATGCGGAAGGCGCGCCGAAGCACCGCGGCGCACGATCGCGGCCGGCCCGTCAGTCGCGACTACTCGTCGAGGCCGCACGCCTCGGCGATCTCGGCCATGGGCTCGAAGGTCTCGTCGGCGACGCCCGCCTCCTCGAGCGCGGCCTGGTTGAGGTCGGCGTACTGGTTCGCCGCATCCTCCGCGGCCGGGTCGACCGAGCCGTAGTCGACGTCCTGCACCACCTCGAGCACCTCCCGCAGGTTCTCCTCGACCGCCGCGAGCGGCTCGGCGACCTGCGGCAGGTCGATCTGCTCCGAGGTGGATTCCGCCGCCTCGAGGAGGGTCTGCATGTTCGCGGCGAAGTCGGGCGTCCGCCCCGCCTCCATCTCGGCGGCCATGGCCTCGTTCGTCTCCTGCAGCGCGGCGATGACCTCGTCGGAGTAGATCGCGCACGCCTCGTCGAGCGTCTGCCCCGAGGGGCTGACGGCGTCCTCGGCCGGGGCGCCGGTGCCGGTCGCGGACCCGTCGACCGGTGCCCCGTCCTCGGACGAGCAGGCAGCCAGGCCGAGCGACAGGATCGCGGCGGCGAGCAGCGAGGAATACCGGGCAGCACGGGAACGCATGGATCAGCTCCTTCTCGACGGGCGCGAGGACCCGCGACGGATGGCGCGCGCCCCTACAGCGCGCGATCAGCGCTCAGCATAAGTCATTCCGGGCCCCGGTCGCAGTACCGCCCGCCGCGGCTACTCGCGGATGCGCTGGCCGACCACGGTCGAGACCCCGTCGCGATGCATCGAGACGCCGTAGAGCGCATCCGCGATCTCCATCGTGCGCTTCTGATGGGTGATCACGATGAGCTGGCTGGACTCGCGCAGGCTCTCGAACACCTCGAGCAGACGGCCGAGGTTCGCGTCGTCGAGGGCCGCCTCCACCTCGTCCATGATGTAGAACGGGCTCGGCCGCGCCTTGAAGATCGCGACGAGGAGCGCCACTGCGGCGAGCGAGCGCTCACCGCCCGAGAGCAGCGAGAGCTTGTCGATCTTCTTGCCCGCCGGCTTGACCGCCACGTCGATGCCCGTCGCGAGCAGGTCGTCGGGGTCCGTGAGCGAGATGTCGCCCGCCCCGCCCGGGAACAGCGTGGGGAACACCTCGTGGAAGGCGGCGCGCGTGTCCTCGAAGGCCTCGGCGAACACCGTGCGCATCCGCTCGTCGATCTCGCCCACGATGCGCATGAGGTCGGCCCGGGTGCGCTCGAGGTCCTCGAGCTGCTCGTTGAGGTAGGTGTGGCGCTGCTCGAGGGCCGAGAACTCCTCGAGCGCGAGGGGGTTGATGCGCCCGAGCTGGGACATCTGCTTCTCGGCGTCCTTGAGGCGGCGCCGCTGCTCTGCCCGGTCGAACTCCTCGTCGGGGCCGTACTCGTCGAGCAGCACCTCCTCGCTCAGCGAGAGCTCGCTCATCGAGCGCTCGAGCAGGTTCGCGAGCTGCAGCTTGCGCTCGTGCATCTGCAGCTCGAGGGCGTGCACGTCCTCGGTGATCTCCGCAAGGCGCCTGCGGTACTGCTGCTCCTGCTCGCGGAGCCCCTTGAGCTCGCGATCCTGCTCCTCGCGCTGCCGCTCCGCCGCCGCGAGCTCGGCCCGCGCCTCGGCGAGGCTCCGCTCGATGGACGCGTGGAGCCCGGGGATGCGGGCCTGCACCGAGACGATGCGCTCGTGCTCGGCGCGGCGGAGGACGGTCTCGCGGGCGGCGCGCTCGGCGGCCTCCCGCTCGGCCTCCCGCTTGCGCTCGAGCTCGGCGACGCGCAGCTGCTCCGAGCGGAGCCGTTCGCGCAGCGTCTCGACGGTCAGCCGCGCCTCGACCTCCGCCTCGCGGCAGCGCTCCACCGTCGCGGCGAACTCCTCGCGCCTCGACGCGTCGAGCACGGGCCGGGGCTGCGCCTGGTGCGCTTCGAGCTCCCGCTTCGCCGCCGCCGCGCGCTCCTGCGTCTCATCGATGCCCCTGCCCGCGAGCTCCTGCGTCTTCGCCGCGCGTTCGAGCTCGGCCCGCGCGGACTCTACCCGTGCTCGCGCGCGGTTGAGCGCCTCCCGCCGGGCCGCGAGCTCGGCGTCGAAGCTGCGGAGCTCGGCGAGCGCCGATTCGGATGCCGTCTTCGCCGCCTGCAGGGATGCGCGCCGCTCGGCCCGCTCGACGGCGCGGGCGTCGAGCACCGCGGCCACCCGCTCCAGCTCGGCGGCGGCGCGATCGCGCTCCGCGAGCAGCTCGATGCGGCTCGCGCCGCCCGCGTCCTGGCCGTCCTCCTCGCGGTCGGCGGCGATGAGCCCCGTCGCGGTGAGCACGTCGCCGGTGCGGCTGACGAGCGTCGTACCGAACGGGAGCGCGCCGAGGCACGCGGCGGCCTCGGCGGCGGCCGGCAGCCGTTCGACGACGAGCGTGCGCTCGAGCTGCATCGCGATCGCAGGCACGCCCGAGACGAGCGAGCTCGCGCGGACCGCCCCCGCGGGCGCTCCCTCCGGGACGGCGGATCCGTCATCCGACCGCTCCGCGTCCTCCGCGCCTCGCGCGAAGTCCGCGACGAAGCGGAGCCGGCCCGAGCCCGCCGACTCCTCGGCGAGGGCGAAGGCCGCCTCGTCGGATGCGGCGAGGATGGCGTCCGCGGCCTCCGCGAGCGCCGCGGCCACCGCCGTCTCGTAGCCGGACCGGACGCGCAGATGGTCGGAGACCCGCCCGAGCACGCCCTCCGCCTTGCGCGCGAGCAGCGCCTGGGCGCCGTCCCGCACCTCCGCGGCGAGCGAGAGCGCCTTCCGCCGCGCCTCGAGCGAATCCCGCTCGCGCTCGAGGTCGTGGATCTGGTCGCGCAGCTCGTCCACCGCGGCCTGCTCCTCGACGACGCGCTCCTGCGCGGCCGCGTAGCGCTCGTCGAGCCCCGAGGAATCGGCCTCGCCCTCCTCGGCCTGGCTCTCGACCTCCTCGAGCTCGCGCTCGGCCGTCGCGAGCCGGTCCGCGGCCGCCTGCTTCGCGTTCTCGCTGCGGAGCACCTCGCCGCGCACGGCGGCGAGACGCTGGGCGGCGGCCTCGGCGCGGCCCTTCAGCTCCGTGGTCCGCAGGTCGTGCTCGGACAGCAGCGCGGATCGCGCCGATATCTCGGCGTCGAGCGCGTCGAGCTCCTCGCGCGCCCGCCTCGTCTCCGCCTGCGCCTCCTGCCACGCCGTCGCCGCGGCCTCGCCTCGGGACGCGAGCCGCTCGATCTCCTCGCGCACGGCTTCGAGATCGGCGGAGGACACCGACACCGTGAGCGCCGGCTCCTCGAGCCTCGTGCGCAGCATCGACTCGCGCTGGCCGGCGAGCATCTCGAAGTTCCGAAGCCGCTCGCGCACGCTCTCGAGGTCGAACGCCACGCGCCGGGCGCGGTCCACCGCGTCCCCCCGCTGGGCCTCCTGCAGCCGCTCGATGCGCAGGAGCGCCTGGTCGAGCTTCTCCTGGAGCACGATGCGCTCGGCGCTGCGCTCCTGCTCGGTCGTCGTGGCCTTGCGGAGCTGCTCGCGCAGCCCGACCGCCTCGTCGGCGTACAGGCGGGCCTTCGCGTCGCGGACGACCGCCGCGATGCCCTGGGCCTTGCGGGCCACCTCCGCCTGCCGCCCGAGCGGCTTCAGCTGGCGGCGCACCTCGGCGACGAGATCGCGCAGGCGCTGGAGGTTCTGCTCCATCCCCTCGAGCTTGCGCACCGTCTTCTCCTTGCGGCGCCGGTGCTTGAGCACGCCCGCGGCCTCCTCGATGAAGCCGCGGCGCTCCTCCGGCGTAGCCCGCAGGACGGTGTCGAGCCGCCCCTGCCCGACGATGACGTGCATCTCGCGGCCGAGGCCGGAGTCGCTCAGGAGCTCCTGCACGTCGAGCAGGCGCACCTGCTCGCCGTTGATGGCGTATTCGCTGCCGCCCGCGCGGAACAGCGTGCGCTTGATCGTCACCTCCGTGTAGTCGATCGGCAGCGCGCCGTCGGCGTTGTCGATCGTGAGGGCGACCTCGGCCCGGCCGAGCGGCCCTCGCGTCGCGGTGCCGGCGAAGATGACGTCCTCCATCTTGCCGCCGCGCAGCGACTTAGCACCCTGCTCCCCCATGACCCACGCCAGGGCGTCCACCACATTCGACTTGCCGGAGCCGTTGGGGCCGACGACACACGTCACGCCCGGCTCGAACTCGAGCGTGGTCGGTTTCGCGAACGACTTGAAGCCCTTGAGCGTGAGGCTCTTCAGGTGCATCGGCGTCGCTTTCGGTCGGGGTGGAGGGCGTTCGTCAGCTTACCGGCGGGGCGCGCCGGGCACCGGGCTCCGCGCGGCGCGGAGGCGCACTAGGTGTACCCGGTCAGGAGGTTGGTGGCGGTGTTGGGGTTGCGGAAGGGGAGAACCTC
>NZ_FUIC01000041.1 GCF_900163695.1 Gulosibacter sp. 10 | reverse complement strand
TGGTTTCGACTGTATGTTGAGAACTACATAGTGGACGCGAGCATCTTCGCCGCAATGCCGTTGGTGTTGTGGTGAGTGATTTTTCTGTAATTGTGAGAGTGATTCGATTGCCAGGCCCTTCGGGGTTGGTGGTTGTTTCGATTTCTTGTATTCATGTCAAATTGTGAAGAGCAAATGGTGGATGCCTTGGCATCTGGAGCCGATGAAGGACGTAGTAATCTGCGATAAGCCTCGGGGAGTCGATAAACGGGCGTTGATCCGAGGGTGTCCGAATGGGGAAACCCGGCCGCATTGTGTGTGGTCACTCGCATCTGAATATATAGGGTGTTGAGGGGGAACGTGGGGAAGTGAAACATCTCAGTACCCACAGGAAGAGAAAACAATAGTGATTCCGTGAGTAGTGGCGAGCGAAAGTGGATGAGGCTAAACCGGTTGTGTGTGAGAGCTGCTAGGTGTTGCATGATCGGGGTTGTTGGGGTTGTGTTGTGGTCGTGCTAGTGGACGGCCGGCGTTGGTGTGCAGTGTAGGTGAACAGGTTTGAATGCCTGACCGTAGGGGGTGCGAGTCCCGTAGCCGAAACAGTGTGCGCGCGTTAAATGTTTCTCCCAAGTAGCACGGAGCCCGTGAAACTCTGTGTGAATCTGTCGGGACCACCCGATAAGCCTAAATACTCCCAGATGACCGATAGCGGACAAGTACCGTGAGGGAAAGGTGAAAAGTACCCCGGGAGGGGAGTGAAATAGTGCCTGAAACCGTTTGCTTACAATCCGTCGGAGCCTCCATGTTGGGGTGACGGCGTGCCTTTTGAAGAATGAGCCTGCGAGTTAGTGATGTGTGGCGAGGTTAACCCGTGTGGGGGAGCCGTAGCGAAAGCGAGTCTTAATTGGGCGTTGAGTCGCATGTTCTAGACCCGAAGCGAAGTGATCTAGCCATGGCCAGGTTGAAGCGACAGTAAAGTGTTGTGGAGGACCGAACCCACCTAGGTTGAAAACTGGGGGGATGAGCTGTGGTTAGGGGTGAAAGGCCAATCAAACTTCGTGATAGCTGGTTCTCTCCGAAATGCATTTAGGTGCAGCGTTGCGTGTTTCTTACTGGAGGTAGAGCTACTGGATGGCCGATGGGCCCGACAAGGTTACTGACGTCAGCCAAACTCCGAATGCCGGTAAGTGAGAGCGTGGCAGTGAGACGGTGGGGGATAAGCTTCATCGTCGAGAGGGAAACAACCCAGACCATCGATTAAGGTCCCTAAGCGTGTGCTAAGTGGAAAAGGATGTGGAGTTGCGAAGACAACCAGGAGGTTGGCTTAGAAGCAGCCATCCTTGAAAGAGTGCGTAATAGCTCACTGGTCAAGTGATTCCGCGCCGACAATGTAGCGGGGCTCAAGCACACCACCGAAATCATGGACCTCCACAGTGTGGGGGTGGTAGGAGAGCGTCGTGTTGTGGGTGAAGCGGCAGTGTGAACTGGTCGTGGACGTGACACGAGTGAGAATGCAGGCATGAGTAGCGAAAGACTGGTGAGAAACCAGTCCTCCGAATGACTAAGGGTTCCAGGGTCAAGCTAATCTGCCCTGGGTTAGTCGGGTCCTAAGGCGAGGCCGACAGGCGTAGTCGATGGATAACGGGTTGATATTCCCGTACCGGTGATATGACCGTCCAATGCGATCTGGTGATGCTAAGGTGCTGAGTTCTGGTGCTGGCCTTCGGGTTGGTGTTGGGGCGAGGTTCCGGACCGAGCCGGGGAGTGTAGCGTGTTAACAGGTGTGACGCAGGAAGGTAGCCGAGCCGGGTGAATGGTTGTATCCGGGCAAGGATGTAGGACGAGTGGTTGGCAAATCCGCCGCTTGAGTGTCTGAGATCTGATGCGGAAGTCCTTTTGGACGTAGTCGGTGATCCTATGCTGCCAAGAAAAGCATCGGCGTGAGGTTGTGTTGCTGCCCGTACCCGAAACCGACACAGGTGGTCAGGTAGAGAATACTAAGGAGATCGAGAGAATCGTGGTGAAGGAACTCGGCAAAATGCCCCCGTAACTTCGGGAGAAGGGGGGCCATCCACTTGTACCACTTTGCGTGGGAGAGGGTGTGGTGGCCGCAGAGACCAGTGGGACTCGACTGTTTATCAAAAACACAGGTCCGTGCGAAGTCGCAAGACGATGTATACGGACTGACGCCTGCCCGGTGCTGGAAGGTTAAGAGGACGTGTTAGCTCTTCGGGGCGAAGCATTGAATTTAAGCCCCAGTAAACGGCGGTGGTAACTATAACCATCCTAAGGTAGCGAAATTCCTTGTCGGGTAAGTTCCGACCTGCACGAATGGCGTAACGAATTCCCAGCTGTCTCCACCGCGAACTCGGCGAAATTGCAGTACGAGTAAAGATGCTCGTTACGCGCAGCAGGACGAAAAGACCCCGTGACCTTTACTATAGCTTGGTATTGGTGACTGGTGTGGCTTGTGTAGGATAGGTGGGAGACTGTGAAGCATGGACGCTAGTTCGTGTGGAGTCGTTGTTGAAATACCACTCTGGTCATTCTAGTTATCTAACTTCGGACCGTGATCCGGTTCAGGGACAGTGCCTGGTGGGTAGTTTAACTGGGGCGGTTGCCTCCTAAAGAGTAACGGAGGCGCCCAAAGGTTCCCTCAGCCTGGTTGGTAATCAGGTGGCGAGTGTAAGTGCACAAGGGAGCTTGACTGTGACACTGACAGGTGGAGCAGGGACGAAAGTCGGGACTAGTGATCCGGCAGTGGCTTGTGGAAGCGCTGTCGCTCAACGGATAAAAGGTACCTCGGGGATAACAGGCTGATCTTGCCCAAGAGTCCATATCGACGGCATGGTTTGGCACCTCGATGTCGGCTCGTCGCATCCTGGGGCTGGAGTAGGTCCCAAGGGTTGGGCTGTTCGCCCATTAAAGCGGTACGCGAGCTGGGTTCAGAACGTCGTGAGACAGTTCGGTCTCTATCCGCTGCGCGCGTTGGAAGTTTGAGGAGATCTTTCTTTAGTACGAGAGGACCGAGAAGGACGAACCTCTGGTGTGTCAGTTGTTCTGCCAAGGGCATGGCTGATTTGCTACGTTCGGGATGGATAACCGCTGAAAGCATCTAAGCGGGAAGCCGGCTTCGAGATGAGACTTCCTTCCCCTTTTGGGGGTGAGGTTCCCAGTAGATGACTGGGTTGATAGGCCGGATGTGGAAGCGCGGTAACGTGTGGAGCTGACCGGTACTAATAGACCGAAGATTTGTTATGAACCCGCCACTGCGGTTGTGGTGGTGGGGTTGCAGGAAAATGTTGTGTGTTCGCGTCCGCTTTGTGGTTCTCGATGTATGGTCGAGCCCCGCACCCGCCCCTGGCGGGGTGGTGTGGGTGGTGGCTCGTTCTGTGTGTTGGAGCGTGTTTCGGTGGTGATAGCAGGATGGAAACGCCCGGTGACATTCCGAACCCGGAAGCTAAGCGTCCTTGCGCCGATGGTACTGCATGGGGGACTGTGTGGGAGAGTAGGACACTGCCGGACTCTTTTTGAATGAAGT
>NZ_FUIC01000030.1 GCF_900163695.1 Gulosibacter sp. 10 | reverse complement strand
TCTGCTCGAAGCCGGCGGTTTCAGACCTCGACTACACCCTCGTTCGTGAAGAGCCAGTTTGGAGATGGCTCCGCGGAAGAGGACCAGCCTTCGCGTTCCCGCGGCTCCGGGAGCGTAGATGGAGAGCACGTCCTCGGAATAGACGCGGGAGCACCGGTCGACGAACTCGTCGATCGCTCCCCGGTCGCGAAAGCCGAGCAGCATGAACACGGAGTTCTGGATCTGCCCCCGCACCTGGCCATTCGGGTTGATCTGCTGGAACTCCGACCTGATCTGCCGGTACTCGTAGCCCTCGAGCAATTGCATGTCGTTCCTCTCCGGCCCCGCGCCGGGCCGTGTCGCCCGGGGCGCATTCCCCCGCTCGGACGCCTCGGATGCACCGGTGCGAGACCTCGGAGGAATCCTATACTCCATCCAATGCGCGACCGGTGAGCCCCCGTACTCGCAGCCCGGCCGGCGGTGCTCCGGCTCAGGACCGTTCGCGATTCCTGTTCCACAGCTGATGGATCAGCCCGCTGGACGTGCCGATGGACTCGACGGCGAATCGATCCTCCAGCCCGGCGAGATGGTCCCAGATCCGGACGCCGGTACCGAGCACGACCGGCACGACCGCCACGTGCAGGAAGTCCACGAGGTCGGCCTGCAGGAACTCGCTCACGGTCGTCGGGCCGCCGCCGATGCGGACGTCCAGTCCGCCGGCCGCCTCCTGCGCCTGCCGAAGCGCTTCCTCAGGCGAGGCATCGATGAAGTGGAAGCCGGTCCCGTTCGCGAACTCGATGCTCGGGCGGGGGTGATGGGTGAGGACGAAGACGGGCGTGAGGAACGGCGGCTCGTCTCCCCACCAGCCCTGCCAGCCGTCGTCGGGCCACTCCCCAGTCTGCGGCCCGTATTTGCGGCGGCCCATGATCTCGGCGCCCACGCCCTGGCCCCACATGCTGAACAGGGCCCGGTCGACGGTCACCGGCTCGTCGGTGCCGTGAACGCCGTGGATGACGCGGCCGTCGAATCGGCTGAAGAGCGCCTCGGCCCCGCCGATGGGATGCTCCAGCGTCACGTGATCGCCCGCGGCGAAGCCGTCCGACGAGACGAACAGGTTGTGGACTCGCGTGCGCGCCATGACGGCCTCCGAAGTGATTGCAGATCGAGATCACTTGACGGTACCGTGGAGTGGTTTCATTCGGCAAGCACTTGGAGGGGCAATGGCTCGCGAGCGGCCACGTTCAGGATGCGCGATAAACGCGGCCGTCGAGGTCCTCGGGGATGCCTGGAACCTCATCGTGCTTCGGGACATCGTCTTCGGCGGGCGTCGCCATTTCCGCGAGCTCCTGGCGAAGAACGACGAGGGGATCGCCTCGAACATCCTCGCCGGCCGGCTGCGGAGCCTCGTCGAGGAGGGCCTGCTCACCCGGGACGAAGCGACCCGGGGGCAGCGGGCGGCGTACTCGCTCACCGAGGCCGGGATTCAGACCGTCCCCGTCATGGTGTCGCTCGGCTCCTGGGGCATGCGCCATCGCGACACTGCCCCCGAGCTGACGATCCGGGCCCGCCTACTGGCCGAGTCCCCCGACCTGGTCGACGGCCTCATGGCCGAGCTGCGCGAGCTGCACCTCGGCATCCCGCGAAGCGACCCCGAACCGCCCTCCGCATCGGACCGGCTCCGACGGGCGTACGAGGCCGCGATGCAGGAGGAGAGCGCGACGCGCGACTCCGCGGCCGAGTCGCTGCAGCAGTAGCCGCCCCGCTCTCTCCCGACGACCGGGGCGAGGGCCCTCGGACAGGGTTCAAGACCCGGACGCGCACCGACTCATCGTCGCCCGTCCTGCCCCTTCGACGAGCGGAGGATGCTCGTTCTCCGGTCGGCGCCCAGCGCCTTCTCCGATATCGCCTTGAACGTTCTCCCGATGTTCAGCAGGCGGTCACCGTCGACGGGCCCGCTGCATCCATCGAATTCATAGGGTGAGGCCCGAGGCGATCGCCCGCGGGAGGAGAGGTCATGCCGAGCATTCACCGGGTCGTGCCGTTCGAGGGCATCGACAACGCCAGATTCGGCATGACGCCCGAACAGCTCGCGGACATTCTCGGCGATGCCGACGAGGTGCGGCACAATCGGATCCTCGAGGACACGGCCGAACGCCGGGGCGCGACCGAATACGTGTTCCACGACGGGGTGCTCAGCGAGATCGTCGCGTACAGGCCCGGGCGCGGCAAGGCCATCCGCGAGCAGCTCGACGGCGCACGGTATGCGCCCGTCTTCTACGACGACATCGAGATCCTCGACGAGCAAGGCTTCGAGATGCTGCGCGCGCGGGAACAGACGAAAGAGGGCATCGGCGGCCACTCCGTCCTGTTCCCCGAGCTCGGACTCCTCGTGACCGGATTCGGCAAGCGCGTCCCCGAAGGCGCATACGCGACGGTGTTCCAGCGGGAGCAGCTGGACCACTTCGAGATTCTGCTCGACGTCTGAACCGCGCCGCCGCCCACGGACGGGAGTGCTGATGCTCGACTTCCTCGACCGATTCGCGGAGCCTCGGCTCCGTGATCGGTAGCGCCGGCCGTAGGAGACTATGGAGGGCAGGAGGGGTGCCGCACCCGGCAGACTGAGGTTCGGCGGGTGCACCGGTGCGCGGGACGTGCCGCACCGGACCGGGACTGGATAGGGGCCATGAGATGAGCACGATCGATCCGCGACGTCGCCTTCGCCGGCGCCCCTGGTTCCTGCCGGTCCTGCGCGGCACGCTGTGGACCCTGTCGGGAGGGGCCGCCTTCGGGGTCGCGTTCGTCCTGACGGCATTCCCCTTCGACGACGGCGCGTGGACGCTCGGGCTGGTCGCGATCCCGATCCTGCTCGTCATCGCCATCGGCCTCACGGACGCCAACACCGAGATCCCCGCACGGCAGGCCCGGTACCCGTGGCCGTTCTCGCTCTGGACGCTCGGCCTCTGGGCTGCGTGCGCCGGCGCGGGGATCCTGCTCGGCAGCGCCTGGCCGAGCATCAGCGGCATCCTCTCGGAGGAGGGGCTCGAAGCAGATCCCGGACGGCCGCTCTTCGTGCTCGGCGCGGCGCTCCTGCTCATCGGGGCCGGGATCCTGGTCGGGGCCGCACTGCTGCGCGCGAGCCGAGCCATCCTCGCCCGGCACGCCCGGAGCATTCGGCTGACGGGCCCCCGAGTGCCGGCCGTCGTGACGGAGGTCACCCGCAATCGCGGGGACAACACGGTCGAGCTCTGGAACATCACCCTGCAGTTCCAGGACTCCCAGGGCGCCGATCGCTGGCATCGGCTCGTGCATCATCGCCGGCTCCCGATCGGCAGCCGGCATTGGATTCGCTACGACCCCGAGAAGCCGGGCCGCAGATCGACGCTGTTCGTCGAGTGGACCGAGCGGCGATGAGGCCCGCCGCCGGCGAGCATCCACGGCGGGTTTCATCCGGACGGACCGGCAACGCCAGGCGTCGCCCGCCGCGGTTCGGCGCATCGGAGCGCCTCCCGCCGGGCCCGGCTCTGCACGGTCGGCCGTCCTCTGCCACGGCCCGCGTCGACGAGCGCAGGGGCGGCGCTACCTGCTCGCTGGCGCCTGCTTCGAGAACGGTCTCGTCGATAGGCCTGTTCGCGGTGCTACCCACGGGTCGACGAGCACGATGCCGGTGTACGCGAAGGCCTTGGTGTCTCGTGTCGCGCACACCGCTTCATGGGTACGACAGATCGCCGCGATCTGCGCATCCGCCGTCATGATCGGCAATCCGACGCGCTCGCGCTCGCACAGGATCTCGGCGTAGGCATCGGCACACGACTCGTCGAACGGGAGCACGGCGTGACCGCCGCGATACGGCTCGACCGTCGTCGATAGCGCCTTCCCCAGCTCTTCCTTGCGCCTTCCGTCGGGGAGTCGGCGTACACCGGCGAACAATTCGGCCAATGTGATGGCCGTGATCGCCACTTCGACCTCGAGCGATTCAAGCCGCGCGACCACCCGCGCCTCGGGCTGCCGGCGGAAGAGCTCCGAGATCACGTTGGTGTCGAGGACGATCATTCGAGGTCCACCGCGCGGGCGGCATCCGTGCGCGCCGGAACGGGCAGGTCGTCGACACGGATGCTCGGCGGTGTCGCAGTACGGCGAGTCGGTGGGGACGAGGGCCGAATCGACCCGACCGGGCCAGTCGTCGGCTGGTAGCCTAGCTGGAAGACCTGGCCATGACCTGCGGCAGCCTCCTAGCAATCGACGAAGTCGAATCCCGCACACCGACGAGCGGACAAAGCCCTTGATCACCGAATTCATGCGAGATCAGGCATTTGCCATTAGCTTGTTCGGGTTGATGGTGGCCGTGTGGTTCGGCATGGCGCAGGAGGATCCGGGGCCCAAGTCTCGGCTTCGATTATGGGTCGGTTCTGCGATTGGACTGATCATTGCCGCCGCCTTCGGAGTTATAGTCGGGCGCAACTGGAACACTCCAAGCGCGCTGGATAATGGTGTCTGGTGGGTTTTCGGGGCCACCTTCATCGTGATGAGCCTGTTCATCGGCGGCGGCGCGATCTTCTTGAAGATCCGCAAGCGGTATCGATGGTTCGGCTGGTGGATTGCGCTGTGCGTCGCCGTACATTTTGCACCGTTGGTGTGGGTATTTGAAGATTGGACATACCTGGTCTTGTCCGTCGTCCAGGTGGCCGGCCTTGTGCTGATGTTTCCGCGACTCAAGCGAGCCGAGTATGAGACAAGTCGACTGGCCTGCTCGTGGCTCGGTGTCACGTTTTTGGCGTGCTCAGCCGTGTCCGCGATCGTGTTCTTAATTCGGTACGGCTATCCATATTGAATCCTGAAGATCGCTCTGCCGTGACGATGCTAAGCAGGGCGAGCTTCGCGCGGAGTCGCTATTTCTTGCCGCTGGACTCGCACGTTGCATCTGAACTCCACCACGTGCCCACACGTAGGGCTATCTCTCAGGAGCGGTAATCCGTCCGGGATGAAAGAAGCAGGACACGGGGTCCTGACAGTGCCGGCTTCGGTCAGGCCACCTGGACACGCTGGTCGCCCAGCACGTATTCGAGCGCCAGGCCGCCGCCGACCGCCTCGAGGTAGCTGCGGATCGTTCCGACCCTCGCATTATCAAGGTCGCCGTGCTCGATCTTGGAGACCTGGCGCTGCCCTACGCCGATACGCTCCGCGAGCTGAGCCTGTGTCAGGCCAGCTTGCTCGCGCAGCTCACGGAGCCGGTATGCACGCACCTCGGCGAGCATCCGCCCCTTGTATGCGTCAACGCGCTCCCGGTCCACGGGATGCTCGGCAACGAAGTCCTTCAGCGACAGAGCCATCTCGGTCACTCTCCTCTCAGTTTGCGCAGGTGCTCGTCGAAAATGTCGTCGGCCAGCGGGATGTTCTTCTTGTACCAGCGAGTCCAGTCGCCGGCTTTGTCGCCCGCGATCAGCATGATCGCTGAGCGCTCCGGGTCGAAGGCGAACAGTACGCGCAACTCAGATCGCCCAGATGAGCCCGGCCTGAGCTCCTTCATGTTGCGATGTCTTGACGACGACACCGTGTCGACGATCGGCCGACCCAGCTGAGGGCCACGATCCTCGAGCAACTCGATCACGGCGACCACCTGCGCACGCGAGTCATCATCCAGCGAAGCAAGCCATCCCGCGATCAGCTCGATGTCCACGCTCCACATGATGCAAGCGTAGACCATGCATGGTCTACGAGCAAGAGGTGGCCCCATCGGCGGTTCGAGACGCTGGGACTTCTGTGCGGATAGGTGACGGGCTCCACCTCCCGTTCATACATGTCGCGAGCAGAAACTGGATTGACTCGCTGATGGCATGGCAGATAGAAACGCGTCAACACCCCTACCGAGAATTACTCGCTTTCCGGCTCTTCTGCCCCGAGTGCTATACGATTCTCGACTCGCTCGCCTTCCATTACCCCGACATCGCAGATGAGTGGTCCCCCATGAACTCAGTCTCGCCATGGCACATTCGGCCGAACACAAGCCAGCTCGTCGAGCCACCCCGGTAGATATGCCGACGCGACCCGGCGCACATGTGGCAGGCCATGCCTGCCGCTCGGGTCAATGGCTCCCAATGCCCTGAGTGCCAGATCACCGGAAAGTCGATGATTGAACGTCTGCACCTCGACGCTGCTCGTCAGCACTGGGGAGAAGCCCAGTCAGGACCACGCATCCAATCGCCCGCGTTCAGCAACCACTCCTCATGGTCAGTAGACATTCACGTCTCGCTACCCGATGGGAGATCCCTGGTGATCGAGTACGACGGCTCCTACGGGCACAAGGATAAGGAGGACGTCGACCGCATCAAGAGCTTGGACCTACTCCACGACGGACACATCGTCGTCAGGCTCCGAGAAGCCCCCTTACCCTCCTTGGAAATTGAAGATCCGAACTACCACGAACTGCTTGTCTACTCAGGCGCCCAGGATCCAAGCAGGGCCATCCAGGCAATTAACAAGCTGGTGGCAGATTGATCTCTCAGGTGGGAACGAATGGATCCGCCGCATAAAAATCGTCCCTGACCAGGGGTTCAAACATTGAACCGGAACTCGACCGAGTTCCGGCACGGAGGACCATCTGAGCCTCGCTGCTATCCGTCGATCATCGGAACAGGATCGAACGATGGTAAAGGATCGGATCTCAGCCTCCCGTAGGTGTCCACGTCGATCCGCTGCCCGCCCACGAGGAACTTCTCGCGCTCGGTTCCCTCTTTCACGAATCCCGCACGCCTCGCCACCGCTCCAGATGCAGGGTTGTTCACCCGATGACCGAGTTCCAGACGCTCCAGCCCGCCTGTCGTCAGGGCCCACTGAGAGATGGTTGCCGCAGCCGCAGCGGTCCACCCGCGTCCGCGAGCAGCGTCCGTCATCCAGTACCAGAAACCAGCCACTGCGATTCTCGTCGTCGACGCTCACGCACACCAATCCGACGAGGGCGTCGTCGGTGACTATGGCCCACGGTTCGTGCGGCGAGTCCGAGCCCACCAAACGGCTCACATAGCGCTCCGCCTCGGCGAACGTCGACACGTCTCCCTGGCGAGCCATGTCAGGGTTGGAGGTGAGCGCGGCGAGAACTGAGGGAGCATCACCATGACGAAGCCTCCGCAATGCGAGAGACAAAACACTCATGCGACCGCCAGAGGCGTGATCGCAGCGACCTTGTCGCGCAGCGCCCGCCGCTCGAGCCTCAGTTCGTAGTTGGACTGCAGGTTCATCCAGAACTCCTCGGACGTGCCGAAGTAGCGCGCCAGACGGATCGCCGTATCAGCGGTGATCCCCCGCTTACGGTGCACGATCTCGTTGATCCGCCGTGGCGGCACCCCGATGGACACGGCGAGCTTGTTCTGCGTGATTCCGAAGCCCTCGATGAAGTCCTCCATCAGGATCTCTCCCGGGTGGATCGGATCGATGAGGTCGGCCTCAGTGGTAGTCGACGAGTTCGACATCTTCTGCACCTCCGTTTCTCCAGACGAAGCAGAGACGCCACTGCGCGTTGACGCGGATGCTGTGCTGACCGCGTCGGTCGCCGACCAGACGCTCCAGACGGTTGCCCGGCGGGACCCGGAGGTCCTCGACATCCTTCGCCGCATGGATCAGCTCGAGCTTCCGCAGGGTCGCCCGCTGCACCGTCCGCTCGACGCGCTTGACGTACTGCTCATGCCAGATGCGCTCGGTGTCCTTGCTGCCGAACGATCTGATCACGAGATCAGTGTATGACGGGCAGCGTCAATAACGCTAGACGTTAAACCTGAACTCCACAACATCCCCATCCTGCATCACATACTCCTTGCCCTCCATGCGCACCTTGCCCGCGGCCTTGGCGTCGTTCATGGAGCCGGCCTCGACGAGGTCGTCGAAGGACACGATCTCGGCCTTGATGAAGCCGCGCTCGAAGTCGGTGTGGATGACGCCGGCGGCCTGGGGTGCCTTGTCGCCCTTGCGGATGGTCCAGGCGCGTGCCTCCTTGGGCCCGGCGGTGAGGTAGGTCTGCAGCCCGAGGGTGTCGAAGCCCACGCGCGCGAGCTGGTCGAGACCCGACTCCTCCTGCCCGAGCGAGGCCAGCAGCTCCTCGGCCTCCTCCTTCGGCAGGTCGATGAGCTCCGATTCGGTCTTCGCGTCGAGGAACACGGCCTTCGCGGGCGCCACGAGCGCTGCGAGCTCGTCGAGCTTCGCCTGGTCCCCCAGCACCTCCTCGTCGATGTTGAAGACGTAGATGAACGGCTTCGAGCTCAGCAGCCCCAGCTCGCGGATGGGCGCGAGGTCGATCGACGTGCTCGAGAGCAGCGTGCCCTCGTTGAGCGCCTCGAGCGCCTCCTTCGCCGCCGCGAGCACGGACGGGTCGATCTGCTTGATCTTCGCGCCTTTCTCGTACCTCGGCAGCGCCTTCTCGATGGTCTGGATGTCGGCGAGGATCAGCTCGGTGTTGATCGTCTCCATGTCGCTCGCGGGCGACACCTCGCCGTCCACGTGCACGACGTCGGGGTCGTTGAAGCCGCGGACGACCTGGGCGATCGCGTCGGCCTCGCGGATGTTCGCGAGGAACTGGTTGCCGAGCCCCTCGCCCTCGGAGGCGCCCTTCACGATGCCGGCGATGTCGACGAAGGACACCGTCGCAGGCAGGATCTTCTGGGAGCCGAAGATCTCGGCGAGCTTCCCGAGCCGCGCATCCGGCAGTTCGACCACGCCGACGTTCGGCTCGATCGTCGCGAACGGGTAGTTCGCCGCGAGCACGGTGTTCTTGGTCAATGCGTTGAAGAGGGTCGACTTGCCGACGTTCGGCAGTCCCACGATTCCGATAGTTAGAGCCACGGGAGACGAGTCTAGTCGTCCACCGACGCGCCCACCCGCGAAGGACCGCGCATGCCCCGAGCGCTCCGAGCATCCCGTGCGACCATAAGAGGCGATGTCTGTAGATTTCGTCGCGATCGACTTTGAAACGGCCAACCGGTCGCCCGCCTCGGCGTGCTCGGTCGGACTCATCCGCGTGCGCGACGGCGAGGTCGCCGCGACGGAGGAGTGGCGCATCCGCCCGCCCGCCGGTCACGACGAATTCGCGCCCTTCAACGTGCGCCTGCACGGCATCAGCGCCGCCTCCGTGGCGGATGCCCCGCAATGGCCCGACTCCCTCGCCCGCATCCTCGACTTCGTGCAGGACGACGTGCTGGTCGCCCACAACGCGCCCTTCGACATGGGCGTGCTCGTGGCCGCCACGAGGGCCGTCCGCCTGCCCGTGCCGCAGCTGCGCTACTTCTGCTCGCTGCGCCTCGCCCGCCGCAGCTACCGGCTCCCCTCCTACGCGCTCCCCCACGCCTCCCGCGCCGCCGGCTACGAGCTCACCGCGCACCACGACGCGCTGGCGGATGCGGAGGCCTGCGCGGCCATCGTCGTCGACGTCGCGCTCCGCCGCGGCGAGGAGACCGGCGGCCCGCTCGGCATCGACGCCCTGAGCGAGGACACCGGCGTCACCATCAAGAGCCTGCGCCCCGGCGACCCGCCCGCGCTCGAACGGCTCGTCACCGGCGCGACCTTCTGACCGCCCCCACGACACGACTCCAGGAGATCCGTTTTGCCAACGCCCCGCTGGAAAGCACTGCTCGAGAACCCCGACCGCATCGACCCCGTCGGCGTCGACCTCGCGATCGTCACCGACGGCGGCGACGAGGCCTACCGCGCCGCGCTCGGCCGCTGGAACCGGCTGCGGCACCAGGACGACCGGGACGCGCACGCCGGCATCGCCTACATCCTCGCCGAGGCCTTCGACGACCTCCGCGGGCTGCAGGAGCTCGCCTCGGAATGGCCCGAGACGCTGCCCGAGGAGCTCTCCTGGCGCCTCGCCGTGGCCGGGCCCTCGCAGGCCATCCGCGAGGTCTTCGGCCCGAAGGTGCTCGCCCCGCTCCGCGACTGGCTCGACGCGAGCATGGGCGAGGAGGTGCCGCACGAGGAGGCGCGGATCGCGCGCACGCTCTTCCCCGACGACGACGGCGAGGTCTACCTCCCGCTGCGCCGCGTGCTCATGGAGGTCGTCGACATCGACGATCCGGGCCCGGCCGAGCGCGTCGCCGACGACCTGCTCGTGGCCGCCGCCTCCGCCACGCCCGACAGCCAGGACGTGCAGCGCACCGTGCTCGCCTACTGGGGCGAGGAGCCGCCGCTCGACGAGGTGCCCACGGCAGACCCCCTGCCCGGCGAGCCGCCCGCCTCCTGGTACGCGACCTGCGAGCTGATCGCCCGCTCCCGCCGGCCCGAGTTCGCCGACCGCGTCATCGAGGTGGCCACCCGCGACGAGGAGGCCTGGAACGGCCCCGGCAGCGACGCCGAGACACTCGTCCTCGCCCTCGGCGAATCCGCTGGCGGCACGGCGGATGCGAAGCTCCTCGAGATCGCGAAGGCGCGGGTGCCGATGTCCGGCACCGCCGTGCGCACCCTCGCCGATCGCCGGCGCCGGCTCTCGGGCTCCGCGCCGGAGATGACGAAGCACATGGTCGCCCTCGTCAAGGGGATGATCGAGCACGGCATCCTCGAGCAGATGCCCGGCAAGCACACGCTGCTCGCCCTCGCCAGGCAGCGCCGCGCGGACGAGGACCCGATGACCGCCGCCACGGCGATCGCCGACGCCCTCGGCCGCCCCACCGGCGAGGAGCTCGCCCCCGAATGGTCGGCGTTCTCGGCGTGGCTCGAGGACGCGGAGCTCCCCGGGCCGGCGCCCGTGCCCGCGGCGCCGCAGAAGCGCGAGCGCGGCGGCCTCGGCCGCCTCTTCGGCCGCCGCTAGACGGGATCCGGGCGCCCCGGTTCGCCCCGTGTCGGGGGCTCGTGGCAGTCTGCACGCATGGAAATGCTCTGGATCCTGCTCGCCCTCCTCATCGGTCTGGCCATCGGCGCGCTCGGCGCGCGCATACTGTTCGCCGCGAAGCTCGCGGCCGCGGCCGCGCAGGCATCCGGCGCGGAGGCGCGGGCCGAGGAGCTGCGGGCCCAGCTCGAATCGGGCCAGCAGCAGCGCTCCGACGAGCAGCGCGTCCTGCTCGAACTCGCGCCCATGCGCGCCGAGCTCGAGCGGATGCGCCGCACCGTGCAGGAGTTCGAGCAGGAGCGCAACGAGCTGAGCGGGCGGCTCTCCGAGCAGCTGCGGCGGCAGGCGCAGGCGGACGTCGAGCTGCGCGCCTCGACCGAGCAGCTCGCCGCCGCCCTGCGCTCGAACACCGAGCGGGGCTCGTGGGGCGAGGCGCAGCTGCGCAACCTGCTCGAATCGGCCGGGATGCTCGAGCACGTCGACTTCGACCTGCAGCGCTCCTTCGCGAACGACGAGGCCGTCGCCCGCCCCGACGCGGTCGTGCACCTGCCGGGCGAGCACGCCCTCGTGATCGACTCGAAGGCCCCGATGAACCGCTACCTCGAGGCGATGCGGCTCCCGCACCCCGGCGACGAGGAGACGGAGCAGCGCCGCCGGTCGCTGCTGCACGAGCACGCGCGGGTCGTGCGCGGCCACGTGGATGCGCTGCGCGCCCGCGACTACCCCGCCGCCGTGCCGGGCTCGCCGCGGCTCGTCGTCGCCTACCTGCCGAGCGAATCGGCCCTCTCCGCCGCGATCTCCGCGGACCCGGGCCTGCTCGACTACGCCTTCGGCAGGGATGTGGCGCTCGCCTCGCCGGTGACGCTCTGGGCGATCCTGCGCGCCGTCGCGGCGGCCTGGCAGCAGGAGCGCGTGAGCGAGTCCGTGGCCGAGGTGCTCTCGCTGTCCTCGGACCTCTACCGCAGGATCGGGACGGCCGCCGGGCACCTGGCCAAGCTCGGCAAGCAGCTCCACGGCTCGGTCACGGCCTACGACAGCCTCGTCGGCTCCTTCGAGACGAGGGTCTTCCCCACCGCCCGCAAGCTCGGCGAGTACGACGCCGCGGCGAAGCCCCACGTCCGCCCGCAGCCGATCGAGAAGACCCCGCGCCCGCTCACCGCCCCCGAGTTCACCTCGGAGCCCGCGGACTGAAAGTCGCTCGGCCATTCGACCTGAAGGCACGGGTTTTATCCCGCTCCGCGATGACTTATGAGATGACGATTGATCGATCGCAGAGGGTAAGTAACAGAACAGTCTCATTTCCTCAATACACCTTAGCCAACGTGATGCAACCGATATGCACACGGCAATAGGCTACAGCAATGTAACGAGAACTGACCAATGCGGCGACACCATTGACAGACCCCGCGCAGATTCATACGGTGGTAACAATTCTGCGATCGGAGGAAACACGGATAACCACTCTTTCTACACTCTTACGGCGCTCGAAGCAGCAAAACCTGAGTCGCCCTAACCACTCAATTGATATCGAATCAAAATATCACTCAACGATGAGAACCAAAACTAGATTCGGGTACATAAAATGATAAAAACAGCTCTTACTGTAGTGACAGCAACAAGCTTCGCCCTGCTCCCCCTCACGGCTTCACCTCTCGAAGCAGGCGCAGAATTAATTTCATCGAATGAGCAAGCATTCTCACCCTCAGAGAAGGAACTCCTGCAACAAGAGTTCGAAAAGTACAATGTAGACAAGGAGACACAGGAGTTACTATTCCAGAAACTCGATGAGGGAGTCCCTTGGGATTCGCTTGCGGGAACAGAAGAGCCTATTGACTCACTTGTCTACACTGATAACGGGCATGAAATCACCTTGGAGACATACCCCGACGGCTCAATCATCGCCACCGAAGTCGAACTCCCCGCTCATGAGCTGGAGGCAGGAGAAGTCGCACCCCTGGACTGGGGATGCACCTACACCAGTGCCGGGTCGGCAAATGGTGGATACTGGACAGGCTGCAACGTGACGGTAAACCGGCTAGTCCTGCAAATGGGATTCCATTTGGACTATGAAAATGTTGCCGGCTCTAGCCCAAAAATCACTAATACTTACAACTACCACCATTACTGCATCGGTTGCTCTCTCACTAACCACAGACTTGAGCAGCTCAGCCCCACCCAGGTCCGATATTCTGCGGATTATGCATTCGCCTTCGAAGGATTCCCGCTCGGGTGGACAAATTGGATGCAAGCAAATCTGAACGGTTCCGTCATCACCACGACGAACAACTAGAAGAGGACCTGTAATGAACTGGGCTGCACTTCTGCAGATATCAGCACTACTACTGGCAGCACTAGTCATAGTGATGGTCGTCATTATGATCTCAAAGAGGGTTCGCAAGAACAGACATCAAGCAAGAAGAGATATTCATAAGCCCTGACTCACGCAAATAGTACCGACTTCGAGAGATAAATATCAGTGGGTGCGAGACGGATTCTGTCTCGCACCCACTGATGCGTTCGTCTCTCTGGCTACGCGCCCTCGCCCAGCCACTTGTCGGCGCGGTGCTCCGCCGTCACGCGGCGGAAGGTGCCGGAGCGCGCGCGGAGCACGACCGAGTCGGTCGTGATGCGGTCGCGCTCCCGGTCCACGCCCTTCACGAGCCCGCCGTCGGTGACGCCCGTGCAGACGAAGAACGTGTTCTCGGTGCGCACGAGATCGTCCTGGGTGAGCACGCGGCCGAGGTCGTGCCCGGCGTCGATCGCCTTCTGCCGCTCCTCGTCGTTGCGCGGGTGGAGGCGCGTCTGCATCACGCCGTCGAGGCCCTTGATCGCGCAGGCCGTGATAATGCCCTCCGGCGTGCCGCCGATGCCCACGCACATGTCGATCCGCCCCGTCTCGAGCGCGGCGTTGATGCCGCCCGCGACGTCGCCGTCGAGCAGCAGCTCGGTGCCCGCGCCCGATTCGCGGATCTCGGCGATGAGCCGGTCATGGCGCGGCCGGTCGAGGACGGCGATGTTCATGTCCTCGACGGTCTTGCCGAGCGCCTTCGCGAGCGCGCGGATGTTCTCGCCGATCGGGCGCTCGAGGTCGAGCACGCCCTTGGCCGAGGGGCCCGCCACGATCTTCTCCATGTAGAAGACCTCTTTGGGGTTGTACATGGTGCCGCGATCCGCCACCGCGATGACGCTGAGCGCGTTCTGCCGCCCCGCCGCCGTGAGGCTCGTGCCGTCGATGGGGTCCACGGCGATATCGCACAGCGGCCCGCGGCCGTTGCCGACGATCTCGCCGTTGAAGAGCATGGGCGCCTCGTCCTTCTCGCCCTCGCCGATGACCACCTCGCCCTGGAACTCGACGGTCGAGAGGAACTTGCGCATCGCGTCCACCGCGGCGCCGTCGGCGGCGTTCTTGTCGCCCCGGCCGATCCACGGCACGGCGCGGATCGCGGCCGCCTCGGTGGCTCGCACCAACTCCATCGCGAGGTTCCTGTCGGGGTGCTTGATCAGTTCCGCTTCATTGCGCGAACCTGCATCCTTGGCTTCGGTCACGGTCAACCCTTTCGACGAAGTTGTTCTCCGCACCCAGCGTAGCCAGTGGACTCGAGAATCGGTGAACGTCCATCGCTAGACTGCACATGTCGTCCGAAACATAAGGAGTGGCCCCCTATGCCCATCGCAACACCCGATCAGTACGCGGAGATGCTCGACCGCGCGAAGCAGAACCAGTTCGCGTACCCGGCCTTCAACGTCTCCAGCTCCCAGACCGTCAACGCCGTGCTCCAGGGCCTCACCGAGGCCGGCTCGGACGGGATCATCCAGGTGACCACCGGCGGCGCCGACTACTTCGCCGGCCAGACCCGCAAGGCGCGCGCATCCGGCGCCCTCGCCATGGCGGCGTTCGTGCACGAAGTCGCGAAGAACTACCCCATCACGGTGGCGCTGCACACCGACCACTGCCCGAAGAACGCCCTCGACGACTTCGTGCTCCCCCTCATCGAGGCGTCGGAGGAGGCCGTCAAGGCCGGCGGCGAGCCGATCTTCCAGTCGCACATGTGGGACGGCTCGGCCGTGCCGCTCGACGAGAACCTCGAGATCGCGAAGGAGCTCCTGCCCCGCATCAAGGCCAACAACCAGATCCTCGAGGTCGAGATCGGCGTGGTCGGCGGCGAGGAGGACGGCGTCGTCGGCGACATGAACGACAAACTCTACACCGACCTGGACGACGCGATCGCCACCGTCGAGGCGCTCGGCCTCGGCGAGCAGGGCCGCTACATGGCGGCGCTCACCTTCGGCAACGTGCACGGCGTCTACAAGCCCGGCAACGTCAAGCTCCGCCCCGAGATCCTCGCCGACATCCAGGCGGGTCTCGCCGAGAAGTACGGCACGGGCCCCAAGCCCCTCGACCTCGTCTTCCACGGCGGCTCGGGCTCCACCGAGGAGGAGATCGCCACCGCGGTCAAGAACGGCGTCATCAAGATGAACATCGACACCGACACGCAGTACGCCTACTCGCGCTCCGTGGCCGACTCGGTGCTCAAGAACTACGACGGCTTCCTCAAGATCGACGGGGAGGTCGGCAACAAGAAGGTCTACGATCCGCGCTCCTGGGGCAAGAAGGCCGAGACAGCCATGGCCGCTCGCGTCGTCGAGGCCACGCAGCAGCTGGGCTCGCACGGCAACTCGCAGTCGATCTAGTGGCGGATCGAACCCCTTCCGGGCCCCGGGGCGATGCTCCGGGGCCCGGTCCCGTACTCGACCCCGAAGAGGTGCGCAGGATCCGGTTCCGCGGCGACCGGATGATCGGCATCATGCTGTTCGTCGTCGGCGTCGCGGCCACCGTCGTGCACATGGCCTCGGTGACGGAGTCCGGGCTCGCGGAGCAGGGCGTGCTCGCCTTCCAGACCTACGGCCTCGGCGACTACGTGCGCCCCGAGAGCCTCGCGGGCATCGGGGTGATCGGGCTCGTGCTCCATCCCCTCAACTACGCGGTCTGGCTGTACATCGCGCTGCTGCGCTGGCGCAAGCGGAAGTTCGCCGCCTGGTGCGCGGTGGTGGGCGCGGTGACCGCCGTCATCATCAGCGTGGTGATCATGACGGCGGCCCTGGCGGCGCACCCGGAGGTCGTCGAGTGGGCGCAGCGCGGCATATCGGCCCCGTAGCCCCCTAGCGGGCGACGGTCTCGGCCGGCGCCGCCGCACCCTCGACGGCTGCGGGCAGCCCCTCCTCCGGGACGTGGCGCGCCGCGCCCTTGTCGGCCGAGAGCGCGAAGGTCGCGTACGCCCGCAGCGCCTGCGAGACCTGGCGGTCGCGGGCCTTGGGACGGTACCCGCCCGAGGCCTCGAGCGCCGCGCGGCGGCCGGCCAGCTCCTCCTCGGACACCTCGAGCTCGAGCTTGCGGTTCGGGATGTCGATGCTCACGATGTCGCCGTCCTCGACCAGCGCGATCGTGCCCCCCGCCGCGGCCTCCGGCGAGACGTGACCGATCGAGAGCCCCGAGGTGCCGCCCGAGAAGCGGCCGTCGGTGATGAGCGCGCACGCTTTGCCGAGCCCGAGGCCCTTGAGGTACGAGGTCGGGTACAGCATCTCCTGCATGCCCGGCCCGCCCTTGGGACCCTCGTAGCGGATGACGACGACGTCGCCCTCCGAGACCTGCTTCGTGAGGATCTTCTCGACCGCCTGCTCCTGCGACTCGCACACCACCGCGGGGCCCGAGAACACCCAGATGGACGGGTCGACGCCGGCGGTCTTCACCACGGCGCCGTCGAGGGCGATGTTGCCCCGCAGCACGCCGAGGCCGCCGTCCTTCGAGTAGGCGTGCTCGATGTCGCGGATGCAGCCGCCCGCGGCGTCCACGTCGAGCGCCGCCCAGCGCTCCGACTGCGAGAACGCCGTCGCCGAGCGCTTGCCGCCCGGGGCCGCGTACCAGAGGTCCAGGCTCTCGCGGCTCGCGTTACCGCCGCGCACATCCCACTCGTCGAGCCACTCGGCCAGCGAGCGCGAGTGCACCGAGTGCACGTCCTCGTTGAGCAGGCCCGCGCGGCGCAGCTCGCCCAGCAGCGCGGGGATGCCGCCGGCGCGGTGCACGTCCTCCATGTAGTACATGCGGCCGTCGGCCGGGTTCGGCGCTACCTTCGCGAGGCAGGGCACGCGGCGCGAGACCGCGTCGATCTCGTCGAGGCCGAAGTCGACGCCGGCCTCGTAGGCGGCGGCGAGCAGGTGGAGGATCGTGTTGGTCGAGCCGCCCATCGCGATGTCGAGCGCCATGGCGTTGCCGAAGGCCTCGGGCGTCGCGATGTTCCGCGGCAGCACCGACGCGTCGTCCCCGTCGTAGTACCGGTTCGCGATCTCCACCGAGAGGGCGCCCGCCCGCTCGTAGAGCCCGCGCCGGGCGGTGTGCGTCGCGAGCACCGAGCCGTTGCCCGGCAGCGAGAGGCCGATCGCCTCGGTGAGGCAGTTCATCGAGTTCGCGGTGAACATGCCCGAGCAGGAGCCACAGGTGGGGCAGGCCGACTCCTCGATGCGGAGCATGTCGGCGTCCGAGACGCTCTCGTTCACGGCCTCGGACATCGCGTCGACGAGGTCGAGCGTGCGCACGGTGCCGTCCACGAGCGTGGCCCGGCCCGACTCCATCGGCCCGCCCGAGACGAAGACCGTGGGGATGTTCAGGCGCAGCGCCGCGAGCAGCATGCCCGGGGTGATCTTGTCGCAGTTCGAGATGCACACGAGCGCGTCGGCGCAGTGCGCGTTCGCCATGTACTCGACCGAGTCGGCGATGAGGTCGCGCGAGGGCAGCGAGTAGAGCATGCCGCCGTGGCCCATCGCGATGCCGTCGTCCACGGCGATCGTGTTGAACTCGCGCGGGATGCCGCCCGCCTCCTTGATGGCCTTCGAGACGATGCGGCCCACCGGCTGCAGGTGCGTGTGGCCGGGGACGAACTCGGTGAAGGAGTTCGCGACGGCGATGATCGGCTTGACCCCGATGTCGAGCGCTTCAACGCCGGAGGCGCGCATGAGGGCGCGGGCCCCCGCCATGTTGCGGCCGTGGGTGACTGTTCGAGAGCGTAGATGTGGCATGCGACCATTTCCTCATGAGCGGGATCGGGAGGGAAGACGCTCTCAATACTAGTAGTGCCACTGCTAGCATCGGAATTCGACCGGCCCCGATCGAAGCGCGGGCCGCGCGGACGGAGTCGCCGGCGCGATGGGCCGGCACGGCACGAGGAGTCACCCTGGAAGATGGTCGCGAGAACCCGGATCGGATGCGCGAGCTCGGTACGTTCTTGCGTCGACGCCGCGAGCGGCTCGTGCGCGAGGACTTCGACCTGCCGCCGGTGGGCCGCAGCGCCCGGACCACGGGCCTGCGGCGCGAGGAGATCGCCTACCGGGCCGGCGTGAGCGTCACCTGGTACACCTGGCTCGAGCAGGGCCGCGACATCAACCCCTCCCGCCAGGTCATCGACTCGCTCGCCGTCACGATGCGCCTCTCGGCCGCCGAGCACGCCTACGTCCTCGCGCTGGCGGGCTACGCGGCGGTGACCGCCGACGGCCCCGCCTCGCCCGAGTCCCTGCCGCCCCAGCTGCAGCGCTTCCTCGACGCGCAGGATCCCTCCCCCGCGTTCGCCCTCTCGGCGAACTGGATGATCGTGGGCTGGAACCGCGCCTACGGGGCGCTCTACCCCGGCGTCGCCGAGGCGGAGCCCGAGCGGCGCAACCTGCTCCGGCTCATCTTCACCGACCCCTCGGTGCGCTCGCTGCTGCCGGACTGGGAGGTCACGAGCCGCCAGTTCCTCGCCGAGTACCGGGCCGAGACGGGCGGGATGCTCGGCCAGGAGCAGCACGTCCGCCTCATCGCCAGCCTCACGGAGGAGAGCGCCGAGTTCGCCGAGGCGTGGCAGGCGCACCGCATCGAGCGCTTCGCCTCGCGGGAGCGCCGCTTCCGGCACCCCGTGGGCGAGCTCGTCTTCGAGCAGCACCGCCTCGTGCCCTCCGACCAGCCCGAGCTGCAGCTCGTCGTCTACCTCGCCGAGGCGGGCTCCGAGACGCTGCTCGCGATGCACGGGCTGCTCGACGCCCCGGACGGATCCTCCGACGCGGAGGGCTAGCGCTGCCGGCCGCCCCTGCCGCGCTCGTCGCCGGGCATCGCCTGCCGCAGCTCCTTCGGCAGCGAGAACATGAGGTCCTCCACGGCGGTCTCGACCTCCTCGACGTCGCGGTAGCCGGCCGTGGCGAGCGCCGCGAGCGCCTCCTGCACGAGCACCTCGGGCACGGAGGCGCCCGAGGTGACGCCGACGGTCTCGACGCCGTCGAGCCACTCCTGGCGGATCTCCTCCGGGTAGTCGATGCGGTGGGCGGCCCCGGCCCCGTACTGCAGGGCCACCTCGACGAGCCTCACCGAGTTGGAGGAGTTGGCGGAGCCCACGACGATCACGAGGTCGGCCCGCGCAGCGATGCGCTTGATCGCCGCCTGCCGGTTCGTGGTGGCGTAGCAGATGTCGTCGGAGGGCGGGTCCTGGAGGTTCGGGAAGCGCGTGCGGAGCCGGTTCACCGTCTCCATCGTCTCGTCCACCGAGAGCGTGGTCTGGGAGAGCCAGACGACGTTGTCGGGGTCGCGCACCTCGACGGTCTCGGCCTCCTCGGGGCTGTTCACGATCGTCACCCGGTCGCCGCCGTGCCCGGCGGTGCCCTCGACCTCCTCGTGGCCGTCGTGGCCGATGAGGAAGATGTCGCGGCCCTGCTTCGAGAACCGGGCCGCCTCGCGGTGCACCTTCGTGACGAGCGGGCAGGTCGCGTCGATCGTCTCGAGATCGCGCTCGGCGGCCGCCTCCTTCACCATCGGCGAGACGCCGTGGGCCGAGAACACCAGGTGCGAGCCCGGGGGGACCTCGTCCACCTCGTCCACGAAGATCGCGCCGCGCGCCTCGAGCTCGCTCACGACGTGCTTGTTGTGCACGATCTGCTTGCGCACGTACACGGGCGCGCCGTAGTGCTCGAGCGCCTTATCCACAGCCACGACCGCCCGATCCACCCCGGCGCAGTATCCTCGAGGGGCGGCCAGCACGACGCGCTTGGTCCCGGCCACGGGCCGGTCCTCGAGCACCGCGCCCGGGCGAGGCACCCGGGGCGTCGGCAGCAGCACAGTCGGTTCAGTCACGCCGCCCAGTCTACCGAGCCACCGATCACAGGGAATGAGGACGCCCATGGCAGCGCAGTCGACCCCCGAGCAGCCGTTCCAGGTGCGGTTCATCTCGCAGTCCATCCGCGAGTGGATCGCCCGGCTCGGCTCGGCCTGGGTCGAGGGCGAGCTCACCAGCTACGACGTGCGCGGCGGCCACGCGTACGCCAAGCTCCGCGATCTCGACGAGGACGCGAGCATCTCGCTCACCGTCTGGCGCAGTGTGCGCGAGCGCATCGGCGGCGAGTTCAAGAAGGGCGATCGCGTGGTCATCAACGCGAAGCCCGACTTCTGGGTCAAGGGCGGCACGCTCTCCTTCCAGGTCTACGACATGCGGCACGCCGGCGTCGGCAACCTGCTCGAGCAGCTCGAGCGGCTGCGCCGCAAGCTGGCCGAGGAGGGCCTGTTCGACCCCGCGCTGAAGAAGCCGCTCCCCTTCCTGCCGCAGCGCATCGGCCTCATCACCGGGCGCGAGTCGGACGCGGAGAAGGACGTGCGCCGCAACGCGGAGCTCCGCTGGCCGGCCGTGCGCTTCCGCACGATCCACACGCGCGTGCAGGGCGACAGCACGGTGCCGGAGGTCACCGCCGCCATCCTCGAGCTCGACGCGGACCCCGAGGTGGACGTGATCATCATCGCCCGCGGCGGCGGCGACTTCCTCCACCTGCTGCCGTTCTCGGACGAATCGCTCGTGCGGGCGGCCGCCGCGGCGCGCACGCCCATCGTGAGCGCGATCGGCCACGAGGCCGACCGGCCGCTGCTCGACGAGGTGGCGGACCTGCGCGCATCCACCCCCACCGACGCCGCGAAGCGCGTGGTGCCCGATGTCGCCGAGCAGCTCGACATCGTCGAGCAGGCCCGCGCCCGGCTGCGCGGGCGGATCACCGAGCGCATCCGCGTCGAGAGCCAGTACTTCGAGTCGCTCCGCTCGCGACCCGTGATCGCCGACCCGGTGTGGATGGTCGATCAGCGCGGCGAGGAGCTCATGCGCCTCGCCGCCCGCGGCGTCGAGCTCGTCGACCGGCGCGTGCAGCACTCCCTGGACGCCGTCATCTCGCTGCGGCAGCGCCTCAACTCGCTCTCGCCGCTGGGCACGCTGCAGCGCGGCTACGCGATCGTCGAGCGCACCGGCCCCGCGCCCGAGGAGCGCACCGTGGTCACCGAGACCGATCAGGTCGCCGCCGGCGACCGCCTGAGCATCCGGGTCACCGATGGACGAATCGAGGCAGCCGTAGAATGAACCCCATGACTTCCCCCGACGCCGAAGCCCCCCGCCCCGTGCAGGACCTGAGCTTCGAAGAGGCCCGAGACGAGCTCGCCCTCATCGTCCAGTCGCTCGAGCAGGGCTCGCAGACCCTGGAGCAGTCGCTGCAGCTCTGGGAGCGCGGCGAGGCGCTGGCCGCACGCTGCGAGGAGTGGCTCAAGGGCGCTCGCGAGCGGCTCGAGCGCGCTCGCGAGCAGCAGGATTCCCCGGCGGACGAGGAGTAGCGGCGGCCTTGGCGAAACGCACGAAAGAACCGCCGATCGTCGCGGAGCTCGGCCGCCCCGAGACTCCCGAGGAGACGGCAGCCCGCAAGGCCGAGAACTCGCGGCTCTACCGCCAGCGCAAGACGATCAACAACCTCATCGCGGCCCTCGGCGTCTCGCTCATCGCGATGCTCGCGCTCGTGCTGATCGTGCCGCGCGACGACCGCGAGCAGCTGCCCGACGTCGACTTCCATGCGGTGGCCGCCGAGGCGCAGCCGGGCTTCGAGGAGCCGCTCGCCGACCCGCAGGTGCCGGAGGGCTGGCAGTCGAACCAGGCCGAGATCCGCACGAGCGCCGACGGCGTCACCGAGTGGTACATCGGCTTCATCCTCGTGGAGGACGACTCCGCCCAGCAGTACGTCGGCCTGAGCCAGGGCATCAACGCGAACGATACCTGGGTCTACGAGATGGTGGACCGCAGGCCCCCCACCGGCACCGTGATCATCGACGGGGTCGAGTGGAAGGAGTACGACTACAGCGTGCTCGAGGAGGACGAGGCGGGCAACAAGGCCTACGCGCTCGTCCGCCGCGACGGCGGCTCCACCTACGTGCTCTACGGGCCCCACTCCCCCGAGATCGTCCAGGAGCTGGCCGGCCTCGTCCTCTGAGACCTCCGCCCGCCGTCCCGCGAACGGATCCGCCCCCGCCCTGCAGTGCAGGGCGGGGGCGGTTCCGTCGGGCGACGCTACAGGTTCGGCGAGGTCATCTTCAGCACGTCGAGCTGCTCGTCGAGCTGCTCCTCGGTGATCTCGCCGCGCTCGACGAAGCCGAGGTCGATGACGGCCTGCCGCACGGTGACCTTCTCGGCCACGGCGTGCTTGGCCACCTTCGCGGCGGCCTCGTAGCCGATGACGCGGTTGAGCGGCGTCACGATCGAGGGCGAGGACTCGGCGAGCTGGCGCGCGCGCTCCTCGTTCGCCTCGAGGCCCTCCACCGTCTTCTCGGCGAGCACGACCGAGGCGTTCGCGAGCAGGCGGATGGACTCGAGCAGCGCGGTGCCCATGAGCGGGATCTGCACGTTGAGCTCGAACGCGCCCGAGGCGCCGCCGAACGCGATGGCCGCGTCGTTGCCGATGATGCGCGAGCAGACCATGAGCACGGCCTCGGGCACGACGGGGTTCACCTTGCCGGGCATGATCGAGGAGCCCGGCTGCAGGTCCGGGAGGCGCAGCTCGCCGAGGCCGGTGTTCGGGCCCGAACCCATCCACCGCAGGTCGTTGTTGATCTTCACGAGCGAGACGGCGATGGTGCGCAGCGCCCCCGAGGCCTCGACGAGGCCGTCGCGCGCGCCCTGCGCCTCGAAGTGGTCCTCCGCCTCGGTGAGCGGCAGGCCGGTGTTCGAGGCGAGCTCGGCGATGACCTGCTCCGAGAAGCCCTTCGGCGTGTTGATGCCGGTGCCGGTGGCCGTGCCGCCGAGCGGCACCTCGGCGACGCGCTCGATGGTCGACTGCACGCGGGCGATGCCGAGGCGGATCTGCCGGGCGTAGCCCGAGAACTCCTGGCCGAGCGTCACGGGGGTCGCGTCCATCAGGTGGGTGCGGCCCGACTTGACGACGTCCTTCCACAGCTCCGCCTTGGCCTCGAAGGCCTCCGCGAGGCGGGTCAGGGCGGGGACCAGGTCCTCGAGCAGCGCGCCCGTCACGGCGACGTGCACCGAGGTGGGGAAGACGTCGTTGGAGGACTGCGACGCGTTCACGTGGTCGTTGGGGTGCACCTGCTCGCCGAGCGATGCGGTGGCGAGGTGCGCGAGCACCTCGTTGGTGTTCATGTTCGAGGAGGTGCCCGAGCCGGTCTGGTAGACGTCGATCGGGAACTGGTCGAGGTGCTGCCCCGAGATGATCTCCTCCGCGGCGGCGACGATCGCCTTCGAGCGGCCCTCGTCGATGATGCCGAGCTTCTCGTTCACGATGGCGGCGGCCCGCTTGACCTGCGCGAGCGCGATGACCTGACGGTCCTCGAGCCCCTGGCCGGAGATCGGGAAGTTCTCCACCGCGCGCTGCGTCTGCGCCGCGTAGAGCGCGTGCTTCGGCACCCGGACCTCGCCCATGGTGTCGTGTTCGATGCGGAACTCGGAATCCTGGTTTTCCACCACGTTTGACCCTTTCGCTGTTGAATGCGGTTCGAGTCCAGGCTACGCGAAATGCGCGGCGAGATACCCCGTCCAGTAGCCCAGCAGGAGGAAGGGCCCGAACGGCAGTTTGGCGCCGCGGCCGCGCCCTCGGAGCAGCAGTGCGAGCGCGGCCGCTCCCCCGCTCAGCGCGGCCACGAGGCCCGCGACCAGCAGGGCCTCCGCCCCGAGCAGGCCGAGGCCCGCCGCGAGCGGCAGCAGCAGCTTCGCATCCCCCATGCCGAGGCCGCCGCCGAGCGCGGCGAGCAGCGCCAGGAGGAAGGCGCCGGCCCCGGCGAGCAGCGCGCCGAGCGGGAAGGCGCTGCTCGAGAGCCAGGCGAGCCCGATGCAGGTCGCCGCAACGGCCCATCCGGGCATCACGAGCGCGTTCGGCAGCCGGTGCTCGGCGAGGTCGTGCCGCACGAGGGGCGGCGTGACGAGCGCGACCCAGCAGGCGACGAGGCAGGCGGCGGTGATCTCCACGCGCTCAGGCTACGGAAACGGCGGACGCGGGCGAGCCGGTTATCAACAGGCCCGCCCGCGCCGCATCGCGCCGCCGGATCAGCTCAGCTCGTAGTCCTCGAGCAGCTCCGTGACGAGCGCCGCGATCTCGCTCCGCTCGGAGCGGGTGAGGGTGATGTGGCCGAACAGCCGGTGCCCCTTGAGGGTCTCGATGACCGAGGCGACCCCGTCATGCCGTCCGACGCGGAGGTTGTCGCGCTGGGCCACGTCGTGGGTGAGCACGACCCGCGAGCGCTCGCCGATGCGCGAGAGCATCGTGAGCAGCACGTTGCGCTCGAGCGACTGCGCCTCGTCGACGATCACGTAGGCGTCGTGGAGCGAGCGGCCGCGGATGTGCGTGAGCGGCAGGATCTCGAGCATGCCGCGATCGACGACCTCGTCGAGCACGTTGTCCGACACGATCGAGCTGAGCGTGTCGTACACGGCCTGGCCCCACGGGTTCATCTTCTCGTCCTGGTCGCCCGGCAGGTAGCCGAGCTCCTGCCCGCCCACCGCGAAGAGGGGCCGGAACACCATGATCTTGCGGTGCAGCCGCCGCTCGAGCACCGCATCCAGGCCGGCCGCGAGCGCGAGCGCCGATTTGCCCGTGCCCGCGCTGCCGCCGAGCGAGACGATGCCGACGCCCGGGTCGAGCAGCAGGTCGATGGCGAGCCGCTGCTCGGCCGAGCGGCCGTGCAGGCCGAACACCTCGCGGTCGCCGCGCACGAGCCGGACGCGGTCCTCGCCCACCACGCGGCCGAGCGCGGAGCCGCGCTCGGACTGGATGACGAGCGACGTGTTCACCGGCAGCCCGTCGACGGCGCGGGTGTCGAGCTCCTCGCGCTCGTAGAGCTCGCCGACCTCCTGCGCCGCGAGGTCGATCTGCGCGGTGCCGGTGTAGCCGGTGTCCGCCGCGAGCTCGTGGCGGTACTCGTCGGCGTCGAGGCCGATCGCGGAGGCCTTGATGCGCATGGGCAGGTCCTTCGACACCACCGTCACGCGGTGCCCGTCGCCGCTGAGGTTCGCGGCCACGGCGAGGATGCGGGAGTCGTTGTCCTCGAGCCGCATGCCGCGCGGGAGGACGTCCTGACTCGAGTGGTTGAGCTCCACCCGCAGCGTGCCGCCCTCCTCGCCCACCGGGACCGGGCGGTCGAGCTGCCCGTGCCGGATGCGCAGCTGGTCGAGCAGCCGCAGCGCCTGCCGCGCGAAATAGCCGATCTCGGGGTCGTTGCGCTTCTTCTCGAGCTCGACGATCACCGTGATCGGCAGCACGATCGCGTGCTCCTCGAAGCGGAAGATCGCGCCGGGGTCGCTCAGCAGCACGGAGGTGTCGAGCACGTACACCCGCAGATCGATCTGGTCCTCGCCGGGATCGGCCGGTCCGAGCGTGTTCTTGAATTCGGTACTGGTCACGGTGCTCGCGCTCCTCTCATCGGGACTCTTCCCGATGCCTGCACAGTATCGATGCGCAAATCGACGGATCCTGCACTCGCTGCGGGTTTCAGGAACGTTCAGTCCGAGTTCACCTCCAGTGTGCCGCATCGGGCTGAACAGCGGCGAGGGATCGTCACCAGTCCCCCAGGGCCCGGATCGTGGCGAGCACGGCGTCCGCGGCCTCCGCGCCCTTGTCCTCGCTCGACCCGGGCAGCCCGGCGCGGTCCACCGCCTGTTCCTCGGTATCGCACGTGAGGACGCCGAACCCGACCGGCACCCCGGTGGATACCGCGACCGATCCGAGTCCGTCGGCGACCGCGCCGCAGACGTACTCGAAATGCGGGGTGCCGCCGCGAACGACCGAGCCGAGCGCCACGACCCCGTCGGGCGCCCTCGGAGATCGCAGCACCCGCGCGGCGGCCACCGGCAGCTCGAATGCACCCGGGACGCGCACGATCTCCGCCGGTGGGGCGCCCGCCCGGGAGAGCGCCCGCTGCGCGCCCGCGAGCAGCGCTCCGGTGACCTCGCCGTGCCACTCGGCCACGACGATCACGATGCGCAGGCCGCGACCGTCCGCGTGCAGCTCCGGTGCGCCCTCGCCGCTCATCGTGCTGCCTCTCGCTCACCGGGCCGGGTGCCGCGCATCCGCTCGACGATGTCCTCGATGGCGAGCAGCACCAGCCCCTCGTCCTCCGCAAGCCGCCGTGCCTGCGCGAGACGCATCGGGTCCCCGGCGTCGTGCACGAGTTCGGCGATCGCGCCGACCTCCCCCGCTCCGGCCAGCCGGAGCAGGTCCACCGCTGCCTCCGTATGGCCAGGACGCTCGAGCACCCCGCCCGGCGCGGCCCGAAGCGGCAGCACGTGCCCCGGCCGGATGAGGTCCGCGGCGATGGAGTCGCGCCCGGCCAGCACCCGCAGCGTCGCAGCCCGGTCTCGCGCCGAGATCCCGGTGGTGATGCCGCTCGCGGCGTCCGCGCTCACGGTGTAGGCGGTACGCAGGGAGTCCTCGTTCCGAGGCACCATGAGCGGCAGCCCGAGGCGATCCGCCACGTCTGCGGGCATGGGTGCGCAGAGGAATCCCGAGGAGTGGCGGACCGTCCACGCGATCCACTCCGGGGTTGCCCGGTCCGCGGCCAGGATCGCGTCGACCTCGTTCTCGCGATCGGCGGCGTCGGCGACCAGCGCGGGGCGTCCCGCCCGGAGATCCGCGCAGGCGCGGAGCAGCGCTTCCCGGTTCATCGGGCCGCCTCCCGTCCCCGGGGCGCAATCCGCGCGTTCGCCGCAAGGGCGCGCTCGACGTACTTGGCGAGGATGTCGACCTCGAGGTTCACGCGGTCGCCCGGGACGAGGGCACCGATGGTCGTGCTCGCCGAGGTGGTCGGGATCACGGACACGCCGAACCCGTCCGCCTCGACGGCCGTGACCGTGAGCGAGATGCCGTCAACGGCGATGGATCCCTTCTCCGCGATGTACCGTGTCAGGCCGGGATCCGCGCGGAACCACAGGTCGTCCCAGCGCTCGCCCCGGTTCGGGAGCGCAACTCGCCGACCGCGTCCACGTGGCCCTGGACGAGATGCCCGCCCAGGCGGGAGTCGGCCCGGAGCGCGCGCTCGAGGTTGACCCGGGTGCCGGGCTCCGCCCGGTCGAGGGTGCTTCGCTCGAGCGTCTCGCGCATGACCTCGGCGGTGAACGCGCCCTCTGGCGAGCGCCGCACGACGGTGAGGCAGACGCCGGAGACCGAGATCGAATCTCCGGGCGAGGCGTCGGCGGTGACGGCTTCCGCCGCGATGGTGAGCAGGGTGTCGGCGCGCGTTCCGGCGCGTTCCGCGCGCAGGATCGTGCCGATCTCCTCGACGAGTCCGGTGAACATGGGGCTCCTTAGCGGTTGACGGATGGATTCGGGGGCGTGCGCCCGGCGTTTCCCGGCGCCGGGACGGCTCGGACGAGCAGATCGGCTCCGCTGCGCTCGATCGCGCCGAGCCGCCAGCGGTCGGCGTCCGAGAGCGTCTCGACGCCGAGGCGCTCGACGGCGCCAACGCCCGAGCCGAGGAGCAGCGGGGCGATATGGAGCTCGAGCTCGTCGACGAGGGCCTCGCGCAGGAACGCGCTTGCGACCCTCGCACCGCCCTCGACGAGGACGTGTCTGACGCCGCGGTCGCGGAGCAGGTCGAGCGCCGCTCGCGGGTCCCGGTGCGGGATCTGCAGAAACTCGCCGGGCGAACTGCGGATCCGCGCCGAGACCGGCACGGCTCGGCGGCCGAGGGCTACGCGGAGCGGCTGATGCCCGGCAGGGCGCTGCGCCTCATTGCGGGCGGTGAGCCGGGGGTCGTCTGCGAGGACGGTGCCCATGCCGACGAGCACGGCGCCGACCCGGCCGCGCAGCCGGTGGGCGGCCGCGCGCGAGGCGGTCGAGGTGAGCCACTTGCTGCTGCCGTCGGCCGCTGCGATGCGGCCGTCGAGGCTCATCGCGAGCTTGAGCGAGACGAAGGGCCGGCCGGCGCGAATCGAGGCGGCCCAGACCCGGATGAGATCCTCCGCCTCACCGCTCGCGACGCCGGAGCGCACCCGGACCCCGTGGCGTCGGAGCAGCGCACCGCCCCCGCCCGCGATCGGGTCGGGATCCCGCGCGCCGTACACGACCTCGGCCGCCCCTGCTCGGATCAGGGCATCGGTGCACGGACCGGTGCGACCGGTGTGGCGGCAGGGCTCCAGCGTGACCACGGCCGTGCACCCGCGAACGTCGAATCCACGACGCCGCGCATCGGCCAGCGCGGCCACCTCGGCGTGCGGCGTGCCCGCGCCGCGATGGTGCCCCTCGCCGATGACGGTCCGCAGAGCCGTATCCCCGCCTCTTCCGGCGAGGTGCCCGGGTGCAAGGAGCACGCAGCCCACTCGCGGATTCGGGCCGTGCTCGGGCCCTCGGCGCGCGAGCGAGATCGCCCGGCGCATCGCCTCGCCGATGGAGATAGCGGAGCCCGTCCCGCGATCGCCGTCTGGCGAGCGGCGCGCCTTCGAGGCGGCGGATGCCTGCGTGTTCATTCCGAGTGTCCTTCCCCTGCGGCGGCACCGGGGTACGGGAACACTCGCGAAGCCCTCGGGATCCTTCCGCGGATCCCGGCGAGCGATCGCCAGCGGCGCCGACGCGATATCGCGTCGGCCATGCGCCTCCCATCCAGACTCTGACTGTCGGCTCTGGAATTTCACCAGATCAGCGCTTCCCGTGCTCGACATATGCATGTCGGACGGGTCGCGGTCGCGGGCTATCACCGCCGGTTCGGAATTGCACCGACCCCGGAGCATGTTGCTGGCCACACCGTAGAGCACGACGGCACGCGCCCGCAACGGCTTCGCGACATGCCGCGTAATCTCCGGGCGGCTTCGGCGATCCGCTACTGCCCGTAGCGGCGGTTGCGCGTGGCGTAGTCGCGCAGCGCGCGCAGGAAGTCCACCTCGCGCAGGTCCGGCCCGAGCGCCTCGACGAAGTAGAACTCGGAGTGCGCAGCCTGCCAGAGCATGAAGTCGCTGAGCCGCTGCTCGCCCGAGGTGCGGATCACGAGGTCCGGATCGGGCTGGCCGCCCGTGTAGAGGTGCTCGCCGATGAGCTCGGGCGTGAGGATGTCGGCGAGCTCCGCGACTGAGCCGCCCTGGTCGGCGTAGTCGCGCACTATGGCGCGCATCGCGTCGACGATCTCGTTGCGGCCGCCGTAGCCGATCGCGAGGTTGACGTGCGGGCCGCGGGCCTTCTCGGTGGTGCGCTCGATCTCCTCGAGCGTCGAGACGAGCCCCGCGTCCAGACCCTCGGAGGAGCCGACGTGCTGCACCTGCCAGCGCTCGTTCTTCGCGAGGTCGCGGGCGAGGCTGCCGATGATGCCCATGAGCGCGCGGAGCTCCTCGGGCGAGCGGCCGCGGAGATTGTCCTGCGAGAGCAGGTAGAGCGTCACGGTGCCGATCCCGGCGCGATCGCACCACGAGATGAACTCGATCATCTTCGCCGCGCCCGCCCGGTGGCCGGCCGCGGCGTCCTCGAGCCCGAGCTGCCTCGCCCATCGGCGGTTGCCGTCGATGATCATCGCGATGTGCTGCGGGCGCGTGCTCATCGCCCCGAGCGAGCGCCAGAGGTTCCGCGCGTACAGGCGGTACGCGAAGTCCGGCGCGCGGAACGGGTGGCGACGTTTCATGAACGCCAATCTAGTCCTTGCGCGGCGCCGAGTCCTGATCGTCGGGGTCCGCCGCCGGTGCGGCGCCGGCCTCGTCCGGGGATTCCGCGGGGCGCTCCCCCTCGGCCGTTCCCGGCTCCTCGGCCGCCGCCTGCTCGCGCTCGAGCTCCTCGCGGATGGCGAAGCGCGCCTGCACCCGGGAGGAGCGGCGCATCAGGCTCATGGCGATGACGCCGACGCCGAGCATGAGCAGGACCGTCATGAAGAATCCCGCGGGCCCCGGCGTCACGTCGACGGGATTGAACGGCTGGTCCGTCGGCGTGGGGGTCGGCGCCGCTTCGACGAGCCGGATCAGCCCGCGTTCGAGAGGTGACAACTAGTTCTTCCCTTCGGGGTCGATGCCGGCGAACAGGTCCGTCTCCGGCAGCCGGGTGTCGACGCGCGCCTCGACGAGCTCGTAGTCCTCGTACGGGTAGGCCACGAGCTCGAGGTCGCGCGGGTAGCCGAAGAAGAACTCGTTGTCGGGCGCCACCTGGCTCGCGTGGGCCCGGAGCGCGTTGTCCCGGCGATCGAACGTGCCCGAGATGTCGATCTTCGTCGTGCGGTTGCGGTGCTTGGTCCGCAGCCGCTCGACCACGGCCTGCATGCGGTCGGCCAGGTGCTCGAGCTCGGGGTAGTCCTTGAGCCGGTCGAGCATGGAGCGCGAGCGCTCCTCGTTCATGGTCTGGTCGTAGTAGAGCTTGAGCGGCTCCCACGGCTCGCCCAGCTCGTGCTCGGCATCGCGGCCGGCCCGCTCCCACGCGAGCAGCGTGATCTCGTGCGTGCGGATGTGGTCGGGATGGGGGTAGCCGCCGGTCTCGTCGTAGGTGACGATCACGTGCGGGCGGAACTCGCGGATGAGGCGGATGAGCGGGCGCACGCTGACCTCGGCGGGGATGGCCGCGAAGGTGCCGGGCTCGAGGCTGCCGTCCTCGCGCGCCATGCCCGAGTCGCGGTAGCCGAGCCAGCGGTGCTCGATGCCGAGGATGCCCTGCGCCTCCGCCATCTCCACCCGGCGCAGGCCGGGGAGATCGCGCTCGGCGTGGGCGCGCGCCGGCACCGCGGTGTTCAGCACATCGCCGGCCTCGCCACCGGTGCAGCTCACGATCATGACTTCCTCGCCGCGGTCCTCGTAGGCCGCGTACGTGCCCGCGCCCTTGCTCGATTCGTCATCGGGGTGCGCGTGGACCGCGAGAAGTCTGAAGGTCATCGAGAGCTCCTGTCAGGGGTGGGATGGCGCCTCGGGTAAGCTGGCGCGCAGCAATGAACAACTCTATCGCGAGAGAGCACCACCGTGACGGATCTTGACGCGCGCTACGGCACCTCGCGCCGCGCCGCCGGACGGGTCCGCCCCGGGGTCTGGTGGACGCTGCTGGCCGTCCTCGTGCTCGGCGTGATCGGGTTCTGGGCTCTGTCGCTCACGAACCCCGGCGGCACGATCGAGACCTCCCCGGGCCGCTTCGAGGTGCACTCCGACACGGAGGCGCACCTGGACGCGCGGGTCTCGGTGCAGCCCGGCACGGAGCTCGCGTGCACGGTGGAGGCGCAGAACGCGGTCAACGCGGTCGTGGGCTTCGAGACCGTCGTGCTGCCGCCGGCCGAGGAGCAGCACCAGACGCTCTCGGTGACGCTGCGCACGACCCAGGCGGCCACGCTGCTGCTCGTCCGCGAGTGCTGGATCCCCTGATCCGCGTCCCCCGATCCGCCCCGCCGCCCGGCGCGCACCGGCCGGCCTCCGGCCGCTCCGCAGCGCGGCCCGCTATACTGCTTGACCAACAGCCCTGACAGGAGGTCGGGGCTTCTGTCGTATATCCGAGGAGATGTCCATGACCGCCCAGTTCGACTCAACTTGGCTCACCCAGGAGACGTTCGATCGCCTGCAGGAAGAGCTCGAGTTCCTGTCGTCCACCCGGCGCCAGGAGATCACGAAAGAGATCCAGGAGGCCCGTGAGGACGGCGACCTCAAGGAGAACGCCGGCTACCACGCCGCCCGCGAGGAGCAGGGGCGCATCGAGGCTCGCATCGCCGAGCTCGAGGCCATGCTCAAGCGCGCCGTGGTGACGGAGGCGCCCGAGGCCGACGGCACCGTCGTGCTGGGCACCGTCGTGACCGCCAAGATCGGCCCGCGCGAGCAGAAGTTCCTGTTCGCGAGCCCCGAGCTCGAGTCGCAGACCGAGCTGCGCGTGTTCTCGCCCGAGAGCCCGATCGGGCAGGCGATCGACGGCCTCAAGGTCGGCGATACCGCGAGCTACACCGCGCCGAACGGCAACGAGATCGCCGTCGAGGTCAAGGACGTCGAGACCTTCCGCGGCTGAGCGCCCGCGCGGCGCACGAGGAGCGCTCCCCGAACCGGTCGGTTCGGGGAGCGCTCCTCGTTTCCACGGCGGAATGAGTTCCCGCGGCAGCGCTGCCGGCTGCGCCGAGAGCGGCTAGAGCGAGGCGTTCCGGTCGACCCTGGGGTTGTAGCCCGCCTCGCGGAGCCGGTCGAGCACGAGCGTGGCGTGCTCGGTGCCGCGCGTCTCGACCGAGATCTCGAGCTCGACCTGGTTGATCTGCAGGCCCTTGTTGTGGCGCGTGTGCAGCACCTCGATGACATTCGCGTCGATCGAGGCGAGGATGCTCGAGATCCGCGCGAGGTGACCGGGCCGGTCCTGCAGGCCGATGTTCAGCTTGAGGTACCGCTCGGACGCCGTGAGGCCCGTGGAGATGACCTTCTCGAGCATCATCGGGTCGACGTTGCCGCCGGTCAGCACCGCGACGGTCTTGCCCTCGCTCGGCGCCTTGCCGGCCAGGATGGCCGCCACGGTCGTGGCCCCGGCGCCCTCGACGACGAGCTTGGCGCGCTCGAGCAGCAGCAGGATCGCGCGCGAGATGTCGTCCTCGGTGACCGTGATGATCTCGTCCACGTACTTGCGCACGAGCTCGAAGGAGAGCGAGCCGGGCACGTCCACCGCGATGCCGTCGGCGATGGTGGGCTTCGCCTGGATCTTCACCGGATGGCCCTCGGCCACCGAGACGGGGAAGGGCGCCGAGTTGGCCGACTGCACGCCGATGACGCGGATCTCGCGCCCCTGCTCGGCCGCGAGCCGCTTCGCGGTGGCCGCGAGCCCGCCCGCGAGCCCGCCGCCGCCGATCGGCACGATGATCGTGTCGACGTCCGGCAGCTGGTCCACGATGTCGAGCGCCAGCGTGCCCTGGCCCGTGATGATGTCGGGATGGTTGTAGGGGTGGATGAACACCGCGCCCGTGCTCTCGGCGAACTCCTGGGCGCCGGCGAGCGATTCGGCGACGTTGTTGCCGTGCAGCACGACGTCGGCGCCGTAGTTGCGGGTGGCCTCGAGCTTGGGGATGGGCACGTCGAGGGGCATGAAGATCGTCGCCGGGATGCCGAGCTCGCGCGCCGCGAACGCGACCCCCTGCGCGTGGTTGCCGGCCGAGGCCGCCACGACGCCGCGCGAGCGCTCCTCCTCGGTGAGCTGCGAGAGCCGGTAGGTGGCGCCGCGGATCTTGTAGGAGCCGGTGCGCTGCATGTTCTCGCATTTGAGGTAGATCGAGCCCCCGCCGTACCTGCTCAGGAACCGAGCGGAGTCGAGCAGGGTCACGCGCGTGGTGCGCTGCACGATCTCGCGCGCCGCGCGGACCTGCTCGAGCTCGGGTTCGAAGGTGATGTCGACGGGTTGGTTCACGCTTGGGGTTCCTTCTTATTGCGGCGGATGACGAGGGGGACGCGGCGCGGCACGCTATCGGCGTCCTCCTCCGATCTCATGCACTCGGTGGGGTCGGGTTCGCCGCGCCATCGGCCGGATGCGATGTATTTCACCATAGACTTCACCGCGGCGACGACCGGCACGGCGAACACCGCGCCGCCGATGCCCGCGAGGATCGAGCCCCCGCTCACCGTCACGAGCACGGCGAGCGGATGCAGCTGCACCGCCTGGCCCATGATGAGCGGCTGCAGGATGTTCGCCTCGATGGCCATGACGGCGACGACGATCGCGAGCATGATGACCGCGTTCCAGAAGCCGTTGGCGATGAGGGCGATGACGGTGGCGAGCGCGCCCGAAAGCGTCGCGCCGATGAGCGGCACGAAGGCCGCGAGGAACACGACGATGCCGATGGCGAGCGCGTAGGGCACCTGCAGGACGACCGCGCCGAGGAATATCCCGATCGCGTCGATGAGCGCGACCACCACCTGCACGCGGACGTAGTGGCCGGTCGAGATCCACGCCCGCTCCCCGGCGCCGTCGAGCGCGGCCCGCGCCGAGACGGGGAACAGCGAGACGAAGAACAGCCAGATGCGGCGGCCGTCGAGCAGGTAGAAGATGACGGCGAAGATGACGAACACCGAGCCGGTGAGCACCGCCGCGACCGTGGCCCCGGCCGAGAGGGTCTGCTCGATGAGGGTGTCGATGTTCGACTGCACCCACAGGATGGCCTCGTCGAGCCACAGGCTCAGCTGGTCCTCGCTGAGGTGGAGGGGCGTGGACTCGAGCCAGGCGAGCACCTCCTGGTACCGCCGCTGGATGTCCTCCACGTCGAACTGCTGGCCGCTGCGGAAGGCGAGGACCACGAGGAAGACGAGCGCGCCGACGCCGAGGAACAGCGAGAGCAGCCCGATGATCATCGCGAGCCACTTGGGCCAGTGCAGGTCGCGGGTGAGCTTGTTCGTGAGCGGCACGAGCAGCGCCGTGAACAGCAGCGCGACCAGCAGCGGCACGATGATGATCGCCGCCTTGCCGATCAGCCAGATGACCGGTATGGCCCCCAGCACGATGACGAGCCAGCGCCAGGACCAGGCCGCGGCGATGCGGACGGGCCTCGAGACGAAGCTCGCCTCCGGCTCCATCGTGCGCAGCCGCTCTTCGGGGCGCGGCACCCGGGTCGATCCCGCCATGGACGGCTAGAACTGCACCCGGGGCGGCTCGGAGATCGCCGCGCGGTCCGCGACCTCGAAGAACTCCCGCTGCGCGAAGCCCATGGGGCCGGCCACGACGTTGTTCGGGAACGTCTTGATCGACGTGTTGAGCTGGCGCACGCTGCCGTTGTAGTAGCGGCGCGCGGCCTGGATCTTGTTCTCGGTCTGCACCAGGTCGCTCTGCAGCTGCGAGAAGTTCGCGTTCGCCTGCAGCTGCGGGTGCGCCTCGGCCACCGCGAACAGACTGCGCAGGGCTCCCTGCACGTGGTTCTCGGCCTCGGAGGCGGCCGCGGGCGTCTTCGCCTCGAGCGTCTCGCCCCGGGCTCGGGTGACGTCCTCGAACACCTTCGACTCGTGCTTCGCGTAGGACTTCACCGTCTCGACGATGTTCGGGATCAGGTCGGCCCTGCGCTTGAGCTGCACCGTGATGTCGCTCCACGCCTCCTCGACGCGCACGCTGTGCTTCGTGAGCTTGTTGTAGGTGACCCATGCCCAGACGAGGATGATGAGCAGGATGAGGGCGAGGATGCCCACCGGGATGATCCAGCCGAGTTGTTCCATGCGCCGAAGTCTACCGAGCCGGGATGACCGCGCGCCCCCTCCGTTCGAGGGATTCCGTGACGAATGCCGAGGCCCACAGCAGCGGCGTGTCCGCGAGCGCCCCGCCGTGCTCCCAGGCGGCCGCCCGCTCGCGCTGCCACGCGTTCAGGCGGGCGGCCGGGTCCTCATCGAGCAGGGCGGCGTCCACCGCGAGGACGAGCTCGCGCAGCGGCGACCGGCCGCCGAGGTCCCCGCCGCGGGCGAGGGCGCGATCGGTGGGCAGCGCCCAGGCCGCGGCGATCGCGATGCGCGCGCCCCGCAGGAGCATCGCGGACATGATGCCCATCGGCTCCGAGGAGCGCAGGTCGGCCCCCGAGCCGCAGGCCACGAGGCCCACGCGCGGCGGGATGCGCCAGCCGCCGAGGAGGATGTCGCGCGCGGCGAGCGGCAGATGCGCGCCGTCCGGCCCGCGGTCGGCGAGGTGCAGGGCCGCGGTCTCGCCGCCGTCCGCCGCCGGATCCGCGCGGGTCACGTGGCCGACGTAGAGGAGGCCTGCGGCGGCGGCGCAGGCCTCGCGAAGCCAGTCTCGGTCGAGGTCCGACCTGCGGAGGAGCTCCTCGACCGATGTCGCCGGCGGGAGGGCCGGCGCGTCGGCGCGGAGCAGCCCGGCGAGGGCATCCCCCTCGCGGGGCCGGCCGAGCACCGAGCCGAGCGCGGAGTCCGCCGCGGCGCCCGGCACGCGCGGATCGACGACGAGCACGCGGGCGCCGTCCGGCGCCGTGGGATCCGCCCCGACCGGCTCCACTCCCATCGGCGCCGCCCCGACCGGCGCCGTGCCGATCTGCTCCGCGGCGAGCGCGGCCCGCGGCACCCCGATCTCGATCGTCGCGAGCTCGAGCAGCGCCTCGCGCGCGGGGCGGGGGCGCAGCAGCGCCCAGGGCACGCGGGCGAGCCGGGGCGAGGGCTGGATGCGCAGGCGCGCCCGTTCGGTGCGGCGGCTCGCGAGCGCCTCGACGAGCGGGGCCGGCAGCAGCGCGTCCGCGAGGGCCCCGCCGAGCGCGGCCGCGGCCTCGGGCGAGGCGAGCGCGCCCTCGGAGAGGGCCCGCGCGATCGCCCGGTCGAGCGGCTCCGCGTCGCCGCCCGGCGCCCCGGATGCCGGCTCGGGCAGGGTGCGGGCGAGCAGCGCGTCGATCTTCGCGAGGTTCTCGGCGCCGATGCGCCCGGCCTCGACGAGCTCGGGCCGGTCGTCCCAGCGCCACGAGAAATAGCCGTCGACGGCCTCGATGTACTTCACGATGAGCGTGGGCATGCGAAGAGTCTCGCATGCCCACGCGGCCCGCCCGGGGTCAGGGGCAGGTGACAGCGAAGCTGAACTCGGCGGTCTCGACGCTCGTGGGGTTCTCGAGATCGGCGACGATCCCCTCGCCGGTGATCGTGTACGTGTCGCCGTCCACGGCGACCTCGGCCGAGCCCTGGCCGGTCCCCTCCTGGTAGGCGACCGCGTCGCCGCCCGTCGTGACGAGCGCGACGCTCTGCACCGAGGGCGCGTCGCCGGTGCCGAGCACGGCGCCGAGCCCCTGCCCCGAGTCGGCGCTCAGGTCGCTCGAGGCCACGGCGATGTTCAGCGTGCCGCCGGCCTCCTCGCAGACGATCTGCGGGTCGGCGACCTCGACGGTCTCGCCGGCCACCGTGATCTCGACTCCGCTCCCGGCCGAAGCCGCGCCGCCCTCCTCGGCGGGCGCGTCCCCGGCCGGCTGCTCCGCCGCGGTCTCCTCGACCTTCGAATCCGTGTCGGCGCCGCCGTCGGAGGGGCTGCTGCACGCGGTGAGCGCTGCGAGCAGCGTCATGGCCGTGCCGACGGCGGCGAGGTGCTTGCGGTTCATGATGGTCCTTCCGGTCTGCGGCCGCCCCTTCGGCGCCCGTCGCCGAAACGCTACGACCGGGCCGGGGCTACCGATCACGGGTTCGCGGGGCCGAATCCGGGAGCCGGAGCCGAAGCGCCCCGTCAGTAGCGGCGCCGGGCCGCCTCCAGCTCCGCGGCCAGCAGCGGCAGGCCGCGCCCGGTATCGAGCCGCGCCTCGGCATGGGCGCGCACCCGTGCCCGCACGGCCGGGGGCTCCTCGACCGCCGGGCCGATGCGCACGTGCACGTCCTCGGGCCGCAGCAGCCAGACCGTCGCCGGCGCGAGCGGCAGCGCCGCCTCGGCGGTGCCGTCCGCCCGCAACTCGGCCGTCACGGCGGCATCGGCCGCGTCGCCGACGCGGATCTCGACGGCCAGGCCGCGCACGTCCGCCTTCGGCAGCAGGCGGGCGGCGAGTGCCAGCCGGGGCGCCGCGCCGGCCTCGATGGACCACCGCAGCGCGGACTCGCCGGCGTCGAAGCATCCCGGAGGCACGGCCTGCCAGCAGATGGGCGCAGTGCCCGAGAGCACGCCCTCCGGGAGGCGAGCCCCGCCCCCGCCGTAGCCGGCGGCGAGCGCGTACCGATCCGCATCCGCGAATCCGCCCGCCTCCCGCACCGATGCACCCGATCCGGCCGGGCCGCCCCCGGCGGCGCCGGCCCCCGGCGCGTCCTCCTCGAGCCGGCCGAGGGCCGCGGCGGCGAGCGCGGCGATCCGCGGCTCGGGGCTGTGCGCATACACCCGGTACGGCTCCGGGCCGTGCCGCTCGAATCGCGCCCGGTCCTCGTCCACGGCCTCGCCGAGGCAGGGCTCGAGCGCCTCGGCGAGTTCGAGCGCCTCGGCGTCGAGCAGCGCGGCGTCGAGGCCCGGGATGCCGTCGGCGGGGCTCTCCGGCCACCAGGACGCGGCCCAGCGGGCGTGCGCGAGCCGGTGCAGCTCGGCGGCCAGCGTCCCGTCGAGCTCCACCGGCAGCTGCCGAGCGTCGGGCGCTGCGTCGGCGAGCCGGGCGGCCTCCTCCAGCAGCGCCACGTGCGCGGCCTCGCCCAGGAGCATCCACAGCCAGTCGGCCTCCGCCGCGTCGAGCACCGAGATGCGCGGCGGGTCCGTCGCCGCAGCGTCGAGCGGCCATTCGAGCACGGCGCCCGCGCATTCGAGCACGCGCAGCTCGAGCACCCGGCCCGGCGGCGGTTCGACGCCCTCGGGCTCGAGCGCGAGCAGCCCCTCCCGGCTACGCAGCAGCATGGCGCACCGCCTCCCCCGACGTCCGCGACCGTTCGAGCAGCCTGCGGATGCGCTGCTTCTGATCCTGCAGCACCGAGCGGAGGATGCCCGAGAGCAGCTCGAGCGCCTCGGGCCCATCCGCGACCGCCTCCCCGAGCACGTCGCGGCCGTGCAGCCGCGTCCACAGCCGGGCGAGGTAGGGGCGGGCGAACGCCCGCAGCTCGTCGACCACGGGGCGCTGGCCGGGGTGCACCGCCTCGCCTTCGCACAGCAGGCGGCGGGCGCGGAGCACGAACGCCTCCTTGCGGGCCCGCGCCTGCAGCTCCCGCGCGAGCCTCGGCGCCTCGGGCGGCGCGCTCGCGTCGAGCGGGCGCAGCCACAGCGCGAGCGCGATGCCGGCGCAGAACACGGTCTGCTGCGCGGGCGACTCGAGCCCCCAGGGGGCCGCGGTGCGCGCCGCCTCCGCCGCGAAGCGCTCGGCGATCGGCTCGTCCGTCCCCCGATCGCGCAGGCGCCGCAGCGCGGCGCGCACGCGATCCGCGAGGGCGCGATCGAGCGCGGCGGCGGAGGCGGCCCGCTCGAGGACGGGCGGCGGGGCCAGCGGATCGTGCGCGGAGACGGCGCCGCCGGGCTCCTCCGCCCGCAGCCGCTCGGCGAGCTCCCGGACGACGCCCGCGCGCCCTCGCGCATCGAGCCCCGCCGCCGTCGGTGCCCCGGAGGCGAGGAGCGCGCCGAAGCCGCGCCGCGCGGCGATCTCCCCGCACTCGTCGAGCAGCGCGAAGAGCAGGCTCGGCAGCGCCTCGGCCTGCGGCGTCACGGCCTCCGGCGCGCCGCGCCAGGCCCGGCGCAGGTCGGCCTCGGCCCGCCGCAGCGCGTCCTCGTCGCGCAGGTACTCCCGCACCGCGGCCGCGCCCGACTCCTCGGCGTGCACCTCGGCGAGCATCGCCGCGCAGCGCTCCTGCGCGTCGGCGCCCGGCGGGCCCGCGAGCGCCGCGAGCTCGTAGGCGCGCGGGAAGTAGAGCTCCTGGACGTCGCCGGCGGTGATCCCGCGCCTGCGCCGCTCCCGGCGCAGCAGCGCGAACCACTCCCCCGCGGCCTCCAGGCGGCCGCGCTGCCGGGCGAGCTCGCGGCGGACCTCCTCGGCCGCCGCCTCGTCGAGCAGCGGACGCGCGAGTCCCGCGCGATCCCGCGGCCTGAGCACGAGCGGGTCGATCAGGCACTTCACGGCGCGGGCGAGCACGCGGCCCTCGCGGTTCGTGAACGCCGGCGCGTCGATCCCGGCGGCCCGCCAGGCGTCGGCGATGACCGCCGTGCGAGGTCGTGCCGCCATGTCCCGTCCTTCCCGGCCCTCCATCCTTCCCAGAGTCTACGACGCGGGCGCGCCGGTCCCCCGATCGCAGCGTTCCGCCGCCCGCCGGTGGCAGGATGCCTCCATGGAGGATTTCGCGCCGGAGGCGGTCCGGGTGAGGGAGCTGCTCGAGCGGGCCGCCGCGCTGCTGCAGTCGGGCGACGCCGCCTACGAAGGGCCCCTGTCGGAGGCCCGCGCGCTCGCCGAGCGCATCGCGGATCCGGCCTCGGCCGACGATGCGCGGACCCGGATCGGGCTGTTCCGGCACGCGATCGCCGCGGCCGAGGGCGACGCCTCCGAGGCGCTGGCGCATCTCGACGAGGCGCTCGCGGCGATCGGCCGGCAGCGCCGGCGCGGGCTCGCCGCCGACCGGCTCGACGACCACGAGGCGAGCACCCGCCTGGCCCGCAGCCGCGTGCTGCACGGCGTGCAGCGCTTCGACGAGGCCGCGGAGGAGATCGGGCGCGCGCGCCGGCTCGCGCCGGGCACGCTCGATCCCGAGGAGACCGACCGCTCGGCCCGGATCGCGGCGGCCGCGGTGGAGTTCGCCCGCCAGGAGTATCCGCGCGCGCGGGACCTCTACGCCCGGCTGGCCGAGGAGTACCGCGCCGCGGGTCGGCTCGGCGAGCTGTGCACCGCGCTGATCGGGCTCGCGCAGTCGCACGCGCGCTGCGGCGAGCACGCCGAGGCGCGGCTCGTGCTCGACCGCGCGGAGCCGCTCGTCGCCGATGTCGACCAGCAGGGCGCGCTGCTGCAGCTCCGCGCGTACCTCGAGATGCTGCGGCCCGAGGACGAGGAGCCCGAGTACGGGCACTACGACCGCTACGTCGACCACGTGGAGGCCTACGAGCACGTGCTCGGCATCACCCACCGGGCCGAGGCGCGGAAGACCGGCGCGGCCCGGGCCCACCGGGGCGAGGAGGTGGAGGCCGCCCGCGTCGAGCTCGAGCGCGCCGTGGCGGATGCGCGGCGGGCGGGGCATCAGCTCGACCTCGCCACGACCCTCATCCGCTGCTCGGCCGCCACGCAGGACTGCGCCCTGCTCGCCGCGGACGTCGAGCTGCACGCCGCCGCGATCGGGCAGGTCGAGGAGGCGCGGGTGATGCTCCAGGGGCTCGACCAGCCGCTGCTGCTGGCCGCGGTGGACTACACGGCCGCCTCGTACCTCGCGCAATGGCATCCCGAGGTCGTCCCGGAGTCCTGCGCCGTGCTGCGCGCCGCGCTCGAGCGGTGCCTGCCCGCCGCGGTCTACCTGCATCGGCGCAGCTTCGACGCGGAGGCCGTGGCGACGCGGCGGGGCTTCGCCGAGCATCACGCGCGCGCCGCGGTGCACCTGGCCTGCACCCTCGCCTTCGAGCTCGGCGAGAAGCGCGTCGTGGCCGAGCTGGTGGAGCTGCTCGCCGCCGGCGCCGAGTTCCGCGGCGCCTCGAAGCGGGGCGCGCTGCTGGCGGCCGCGCCGCCGCCGCTGCGCTTCGCCCCCGACGCGATCGTGCTGGCGGCCCCTTCGGCGGATGCGGGCCGCTGGTACGGGGGCGCGATCGATGCGCGGCCGCCCGTGCCCACCTGGTGACCGGCGTCAGCCCGCCGCCGCGCCCCGCGGTCGCAACCCGAGGGTCAGCCCGACGGCCGCGAGGACCGCGCCCAGCGCGATGAGCAGCAGCGTGAAGGGCATGACCGTCGTGCCGTCGTGCTCGATCGCCACGCCGATGAGCCAGGGCGCGAAGGCCTGGCCGACCATCGACCCGGCGACGACGTAGGAGAAGCGGTGGCCGTGCGCGAAGCCGGAGCTCGCGAGCCAGGTGAGGCCGTTCGGGAAGATCGGGCCGATGAAGAAGCCGCAGAGCAGGAAGGCCCACATCGCGCTCGGCTCGTGCATGGCCCAGACGAGCGAGGCGGCCATGCCGATGCAGCTCGCGGTGACGAGCACCGGGATGGCGACGAGGCGCGTGAGCCCGGCCGCGGCGAAGCGGCCGACGACCATCGCGAACCAGTAGCCGGAGGTGGCCCACGCGGCGCTCGACTCGTCGTGGCCGAGGGCGCCGAGGAAGGTGGGCTCCCACGTGCCGATGCCCGACTGCACGCCGAAGTGGGTGACGTAGAGCAGCACGAATCCCGCGACGACGGCCGCGCCGACGAACCAGTGCGCCCGCGCCACCGGGGTGCCCGACTCCTCGGGCGCGTCCACGGGCGTGGGGCGGGCCGCGAGCCCGCCCAGGCACGCGACGGCGATCGCGTTCGCGACGCCGACGGATGCGAAGATCGCCCAGTAGCGGTCCGTGCCGATCAGCGCCAGGACGGCCGGCGAGAGCACCGTGCCCACCCCGAAGAAGCCGTGCGCGACGTTGACGAGTGCGGGCCCGCGGGTGCCGGCGCCGATGATCAGCAGCTGCGTGATGAGCATGTCGACGCCGCCCAGGCCGAGCCCGGCGATCAGCGCCGAGACGAGCACCATCGGCCACGAGAACGCGAAGGCGAGCGCGAGGGCGCCGCCGCCGAGCAGCACCGCCGAGGCCATCAGCGTCGTGCGATTGCCGAAGGGCCGCAGCGCGAAGGGCGCCGCGAGCACGCCCACGACCGCGCCGGCCGACTGCAGCGCGAGCCCGGCGCCGGCCGCCGCGTCCGAGACCCCGAACTGCTCCTTGAACCCCGGGATCGCGATGCCGTAAGTGGCCACCAGCAGGCCGATCGAGGTCATCACGACCATGCACGCGAACACCGCGCGCCGGTCGAACAGCGTCTTCGACTGCATCGCCACCTCCTTCGCCGTCCGAGGCGGCGCCGCCCCGGCATCCGTCATCGGACCCGGCCGCGGGGACCGGCATACGGTTCACGGCACCGGAGGAGTCTACGCCACCCCGGGGCGCTCGATCGCGCTGAGCGGCAGCACGCTGCGATGGAGCGTGCCGTCGATCTCGGCCTCGAGCACCTCGAGCAGGACGCCGAAGGCCTCGCCGAGCGACTCCTTGGTGAGCACCTCCGCCGTCGGCCCGTGCAGCGGTGCGCCGTCCCGCCGCAGCAGGAGCACCTCGTCGGCCACCCGCAGCGCGTGCGTGGGGTAGTGCGTATTCATCACCACCGTGAGGCCGCGCCGGTGCACGAGGTCGTCGAGCAGATCGAGCACGATCAGCTGGTTCCGGAAGTCCAGTCCCGTCTCGGGCTCGTCGAGCACCAGCACCTCGGGTCCGCCCGCGAGCGCCCGGGCGATGAGCACCATCTGGAACTGCCCGCCGCTGAGCTGCCCGCACGGCGTCTCCGCGAGGTGCTCGATGCCGACCTCGGCCATCGTCTCGCGCGCGATGCGCCGGTCGGCGCGTCCGGGTTGCCCGAAGGTGCCGATATGCGCGGCCCGGCCGATGGTGACCATGTCGAGACCGGTGAGCGAGAGCGAGGCGGCGTTGCGCGCCTGCGGGACGAAGGCGAAGCGCCGCCATCGCTCGTGACTCGGCATCGTCATGATGTCCGCGCCGTCCAGCAGCGTGCGGCCGCGGCTCCACGGCTGCAGCCCGAGCGTCGTGCGCAGCAGCGTCGTCTTCCCGACGCCGTTCGGCCCGAGCACCGCGAGCAGCCGCCCGGCATCGACCGCGAACGAGATGTCGCGCAGCACCGGGGCGGCGCGCCGGTATCCGAAGGTGCCGTGCTCCACCGCAAGCGTCATCAGGACCACCTCCCGCCGGTCCTGCGCAGCAGCACGATGAACACTGGTGCGCCGATGATCGCGGTGAGGACCGAGATGGGGATCTCGGAGGCGAGCAGCGTGCGCGCGAGCGTGTCGATCGCCACGAGGAAGATCGAGCCCAGCACCGTGCTCACCGGCACGACGGCGCTGTTGTTGTTGCCGCACAGCATGCGGGCGATATGCGGGATGAGCAGCCCGATCCAGCCGACCTGCCCGCACATGGCGATGCACGCCGCGGTGATGAGCGTGGCGGACACGATGAGCGCGGCGCGGATCGCGCCGACGCTGGTGCCGGATGCGCGGGCCTCGTCCTCACCGAGCGCGAGCACGTTGAGCCGCCAGCGGAGCGCGATGATCACGGCCGAGCCGAGGACGATGAGCGGGGCGCCGAGCAGGATCTGCCGCATCTCGGCGCTCGCGAGGCTGCCCATCAGCCAGTACGTGATCTGGGGCAGCTTGTCATCCGGATCGGCGGTGAGCTTGAGCAGCGAGAGCACGGCGTTCGCGATCGCCGAGACGACGACGCCCGCCAGGACGAGCATCACGATGCTGCTCCGGCCCCGGTGCCGGGCGATCGACACCGTGAGCCCGACTGCGGCGATGCCGAACACGAGCGAGATGAGCTGCACGCCGATCAGGGGCACGCTCAACAGCAGGCCGATGACGGCGCCGACGGAGGCGCCGGCCGTGACGCCGAGGGTGTCCGGGGTGGCGAGGGGATTCGAGAAGAGGCTCTGGAACGCCGCGCCGGCCACCGCGAGTCCGCCGCCGACGATCACGGCGAGCACGATGCGCGGGATCCGCAGCCCGAAGACGACCGAGTCGATCCGATCGCTCACCGGCGCGCCGCCCATCCGCGACGCGAGCGCCGCGAACAGATCCTCCGGGCTGAGCGAATAGCGGCCGAGCAGCACGCCCAGGCAGCACACCGCCAGAAGCACCGCGAGGAGCACGGGCACGACCCAGCCGCGCAGCCGCCCCTCCTCGACGAGCGAGAGCCCGCCCCGGGCACGGCCGCCGGCCGGGGCGGGCGGGGACCCCGCGGTGCGCGGCGCCTTCCCACCCGACCCGGCCGCGACCGGGGACGTCTCCCTCACCGCCCCCTGCACGATCAGCGGTCCACTTCGGCCGAGTAGGAGCCGGCGTACATGTGCTCGAGCTGCTCGTCGCTGAGCTCGTAGCCGTACACCTCGAGGTAGTACTCGCGCGTGAGCTGGTCGAGCGCCTCAGGGTCCGCGAGCTCGGGGTAGACGGCGGCGCCGATCCAGTGCGCCACGAGCGGCGCATCCGGATTCGGGGTGAACCAGTTCCACCACCCGAGCCGGGTCGAGAGCACCTCGCCCTCCTGCACGGCGGTCATCGTCGAGAGGTCGACGCCCTCGAGCCCGCCGAGCACGTCCTCGGGCAGCAGTCCCGAATGGCCGTAGCCGCTCAGGAGGATGACATCCGGATCCCACTGCAGCAGCTGCTCGCTCGAGACCTCCGAGAGGGGCTGCTGCGCGCCGATGGCCGCGTTGTCCGCGTTCGCGGTGTCGAGCCAGAAGGTGCCGAAGAACTCGGGCTCGCCCTGCACGGTGAGGGTGCCCGGCTTGTACCCGGTGATCTCGAGGACGTCCTTGCGGTCGGCCTCGGGGATCTGCGCGTTCTTCTCGCGCGCGTCCGCGATGATCCCCGCCCCGTACTCGATGACCTCGTCCATCTTGCCGTCCTCGTCGAAGACGTCCTCGAGCAGGCGCAGCCACTCGGTGTACGTCACCGCCGGGTCGCCCTGGGTCTTGAAGCCCACGGCGGGGATGCCGGCCTTCTCGAACAGCTCCCCGTGCTCGGCATTGCTCGCGTTGTAGAGGACCACGTCCGGGTCGAGTTCGAGGAGCGATTCGACGTTGAGCTCGCCGTTGTCGTAGTAGCCGGTCTCGACCTCGAGCAGCTCCGGGGCGATGTCGGCGGCGACGGTGCCCTCGAGGCTGTCCACGACGGCCTGCGACATGCCCACCAGGTAGGGCGCCTCTCCTTCGAAGAAGGCGGTGTAGGTGGAGGCGATCGGGATCTGATCGACCGCGACGCGGTCGATCTCCGCGGGGATCTCGATCTCCTCGCCGGTGTGGTCGATGATCGTCCGAGTCGACGACGCGTCGCCCTGGGCGTCGCCGCCTGCCGGGTTCGAGGTGGTGTTCGCGGTGCAGCCCGAGAGGGCGAGCAGTGCGATGGACGCGACCGCCACGGCTCTGCCGATGCGCTTCGTGCGGTGCTGTGCGAGCGGGATGCTCATGGTTCTCCTTGGGTTCTCGGTTGTTCGCGGTTGAAGCAGTCGGGTCGCGCGATCGCGGTCAGGCGGTCGATACGACGAGCGTGAGCAGCAGGCGGGAGGGTTCGAGCGCGGTCACCTCGTGGGGGACATCCGCGTCGACGCAGAGCACGGCTCCGGCCGCGAGCTCGTGCGCGATCTCGGGCAGGGCGAATTCGACGCGCCCCTCGAGCACGGTCACGATCAGCGGTGCGGGCGCCACGTGCCGGGCGAGCACGGCGCCCTCCCCCAGCGCGAGGTTGCGGATCCGGTAGTGCTCGCCGTCGAAGGTGCGATGCGGCGAGACCCGGCCCGCGGCGATCGGGTTCAGCCGGGCGAAGTCCTCGACGCGGGAGGCGAGGAGCCGGGACCAGCCGCCGTCCGTGCACTCGGTCTCGGTCTCGGCGGGATGTTGCTGGGTCATGGGTTCGGTCCTTTCGTCGGTTTCCGCGCCGGCGCGGGAACGGTGCGATCGCGCCGGCGCGACGGCCGGCGCCCTTCCGGCCGGGACGGCCTTCGAGCTGGATGGGAGGGGCGGCGCAGGCGATCAGCCCTGCGCCGCTGCGGCGTGCAGGGCCCGGTGCCCCGCCATGCCGAATCCGGTCGCGGGGGTGAGCGCGCCGTGGCTCAGCACGGAGCGGCAATCCCGCCAGAGCCGGCCGAGCTCGGTGTCCTCGAGGGTGAGCGCGGTGCCCGCGAGCCCCGCGAGGCGCTCCACGGCTTCGCCGGTGTCGCGCACGACCCGCCCGAGCAGGGAGCGCGTGCGCAGCTGGAGCGCCGGCGCGATGCCGGGCTCCGTCTCGGCCGCGGCGTCGAGGCCCTCCGCGAGCCGGACGAGCAGTTCCTCCGCCGCCGCGAGCCCCGTCCCCGCCTCCCCGAGCTGCTGGGCGTAGACGGTCTCGGGGTCCGGGCCGGCGGCGGCAGCCGGATAGGAGCGGGGCGAGAACCCTCCCCGGCGCGCGACCTCCTCCGCGAGCGCCGTGCCGGCCCCGATCGCCACGGCGGCGAATCCCATGCTGGTCGGCAGCACCTTGGGCAGGCGCAGGTAGCGCGTCTCGGCGTCGAGCCGCGCCATGCACCGCTCGAATTCGATCACCGCCCCCTCGGGAACGCGGATCCCCTCCGCCCGCAGCGTATTGCTCGCGGTACCGCGCAGACCGAGCGATCGCCAGGTGTCCAGCACCTCGAGCCGCTCGACGGGGAGGATCATCACCACGCGTCCGCGCTCGTCGTCCTGCGCGTCCACGGTGGCCCACTGCGCGTGCTGCGAGCCGGAGGCCATCGTCCAGGTGCCGGTCAGCACGTACTCGTCCCCCGCCCGGCGCACTCTGGCGTCGCCGCTGCCGTAGGAGCCGCACATGCGCAGGTCCTCGCCCTCGGCGAGGCCGGCCCAGGGGTCGACATCCAGGCACTGCGCCGTCGCGATGTGCGAGGAGGAGGCCACCATGTTCCAGGCCGCCGCGGGGTGGAGCCGCGACAGGGCGAGCGAGGCGCGCACCACTGCGGCCGCGCCGGCGGCCATGCCGCCGACCCTCCGGGGCGCGGTGATGCGATGGCAGCCCAGGGCGTCGAGCGTGGCGACGGCCTCCGCACCGATGCCGCCGGTCGAGTCCGAGCGGCGCGCGTCCTCCCGGAGCAGGTCCGCCCGGGCCTCGAGGCCTCGCAGCATGTCGTCGAGCGCCGGGATCGGGGGCGGGGTCTTCGCTCCCTCGGTCCGCGCCGCGAAGGCCGTGTCCTGCTGCTCCGATATCGCCACGTACGGCGGTCCTTTCCTCGCCCCGTCCGCACTGCGCTCCGCACGCGAAGTGGTTAGGGTAGCCTAAGCTGTTCTCGAGCGAGTCTGGCACGCGCATCGCACCCGCGCGGTTGCCACGGCAACGAAGGGACCCCGATGACCGTCACACTGCCGCACGCCCGCACCGAAGCGCCCGAGCCGCGGGCTCCGGGCTGGCGCGAGGGCGAGCTGTTCGCGGGCATCACCGAGGAGGATTTCGCCTGCGTACGGCACTGCCTGCGGGCCTCGGTGGTCGAGTTCGAGCGGCACGATCTCGTGCTCTCGCATGTGCCGGGGAGGCAGATGATCGGGGTGATGCTGAGCGGCGTGGGCCTGGACCGGCAGGGCCGCGAGGACGGGACGGGCGTGCTCGTCGACGTCGTCGAGCCGGGCGATCTGTTCGGCGACGGCTGGGGAGAGCTCTCCGGCGCGCAGGCGCGCGAGGTCTCGGCCGCGTCCGCCTGCACGGCCGTGCTGCTGGACGCCACTCGGCTCGTCGAGGGGCACTCCGCCTGCGCGGTGCGGCCTCGGCTGGTGGACAACTTCCTGGTCACGGTGCTGCGGAAGCAGCTGCGCCTGCGCGACCACTTCGATCTCATGACCCGGCGATCGCTGCGGGACCGGCTCCTCGCCTATCTCCGCTCGCAGGCGGAACGGGCCGGCCGGTCGGCGTTCGCCATCCCGCTCTCGCGCGCCGAGCTGGCCGAATACCTGCATGCCGATCGCACCGCCGTCTCGCGAGAGCTGACGCGGATGCAGCGCGAGGGCCTGCTCGAATACCAGCGGAACCGATTCCGACTCATCGTCGACCGCTGACCCTGCCGGCCCGCCTTCCGGTCCCCCCACTCGGACTCGAACCGAGAACTCAACGATTTTAAGTCGTTCGCCTCTGCCAATTGGGCCATGGAGGGGTGCGCGCTCCTCGCCTCGCGCGGGAGTGCGCCGCTCGCAGCGAAAACGCGCCGCTGCCGCATCCGAACAGGATACGGCAGCGGCGCGCTGCTGCTCGCTGCTACTTCTTGGCGGCTGCGGGCTTCTTGTCGCCCGCCGCGGACTTCGGGCGAGCGGCGTAGCGCTCGAAGAAGGCCTTCGGCTTGTCGCCGTCCTGCAGCGACACGAAGTCGCGGCCGAGCACGATCTGGCCGAGCCAGTCGCCGAACACGCGGATCTTGCGCTCGTAGGTGGGGATCGCGACGCCGTGGTAGCCGCGGTGCATCGCCCAGGCAGGGAAGCCGGTGATGCCCGTCTTGCCCGACTGGAACGCGCCGACGCCGACGCCGAGGCCCGCGACCGCGCCGATGTTCTCGTGGTAGTAGTCGGTGGGCGCGTCGCCGCGGAGCGTCGCGACGATGTTGTCGGCGAGCACCGCCGCCTGGCGCACCGCGTGCTGGGCGTTCGGCACGCAGAAGCCCGCGACGCCGCCGCCCGAGAGGTCGGGCACCGCCGCCACGTCGCCGGCCGACCAGGCGTCCTTGACCACGCCGTCGTCGCCCTCCACGCGGAGGTCGGCGCGCACGCGGATGTTGCCGCGCTCGTTGACGGGCAGGTCGGTGAAGCCCTTCGCGAGCGGGTTCGCCATCTGGCCGGCGGTCCACACGAGCACGTCGGTGGGGAACTTGTCGCCGTTCGAGGTCTCGATGACGCCGTCCACGGCCGAGCTGCACTGGGTGTTGAGGTGCACCGTGGCACCGCGCTCGGCGAGGTTCTTGATCACCCAGAGGGCGGTCTCCTCGGAGACCTCGGGCATGATCCGGCCCATGGCCTCGATGAGGTGGAACTGCACGTCGTCGAACTGCAGCGAGGGGTAGTCCGCGAGCAGCGCGGTGGCGAGCGAGCGCATCTCGGCGAACGCCTCGATGCCCGCGAAGCCGCCGCCGACGACCACGAAGGTGAGGAGCCGGCTGCGCTCGGGGCCGGGGGCCATAGTCGACGCGCGGTTGAAGTTGTCGATGATCTTGTTGCGGACCCAGACGGCCTCTTCGATGCGCTTCACGCCGATCGCGTTGTCCGCGACGCCCGGGATCGGGAAGGTGCGGCTCACGGCGCCGGCCGTCACGACCACGATGTCGTAGCCGAGGGTGTACTCGTCGGCGTCCTCGGGCTTGATCGTGGCGGTCTTCGACGCGTGGTCGATCTTCGCGACCTCCGCGGTGATGACGCGCGTGCGCTTGAGGTGACGACGGTGCGAGACCACGGCGTGGCGCGCCTCGATCGAGCCCCCGATGACCTCCGGCAGGAAGGGCTGGTAGGTCATGTACGGCAGCGGGTCAACGAGCGTGACCTGCGCCTCTCCTGGGTTGAGCTGCTTCTCGAGATGCCGAGCGGCGGCGAAGCCTGCATAGCCACCGCCGACAATCAAAATCTTGGTCACGCGTCCACTCCTCACTGTGGTATTTCTCAGTACGAGATCGAATCAAGCTTAGTCGTCATCGGCGCGCAGTTAAGCCCCGGCGCCGTTTTGTACGGACAATTTCTCGCCGGGCTCGGTGCACTGGCACACGTCGGGGCTCCATGCGGATTCCCGGAGCGCCCAATCGCCGATGGGGTTGACGCCTTCGCCCGCCGCGAGGGCGTGGCCGGCGAGGGCATGCAAGCACTTTACCCTCGTCGGCATTCCCCCGGCCGTGACATGCGCGATCTCCTCGACATGCTCGACCGATTCGCGCGCCGCGAGATACTGCTCGTGGGCCCGCAGGTATCCCGCCCGCAGCCGCTCGTCCTCCCGCAGCGCCTCCTGCATGTCCACCATGAGGTGCGCGCCCTCGAGCCGCGACATCTCCGCCGTGGCCTCGGGATGCGTCAGGTAGAAGAGCGTCGGGAAGGGCGTGCCGTCCTCGAGCCTGGGCGCGGTCACGACCACGACGGGGTTGCCGCATGCGCAGCGGGCGCCGACGCCGATCACGCCGCGTGCGGGCCGGCCGAGCTGCGCCGTGACCACCGCGATATCGCGTTCGCTTGCGGGCGGGAATTCGGTCACGGGGTCTCCTCGGGGGCGTCGGCGGTGGCTGCGCGGATGAGCGAGTCCAGGTAGAGCTCGCCCGGATCCGTCCTGGTCTCGTGGACGTCGACGGACACGTCGACGGGTTCCGGCGGCGCCGCGGGGGCGTCGCCGTGGACGACGTAGGTCGTGTCGCCCGGTTCGACGAACAGGAGCCGCCCGCGGGCCTGGGCCTTGATGTACGCCGGATCCTGCCAGCGGTCCTGCTCCTGCTGGAGCGCTTCGAGCTCCTCGGTGGTGGTGGCGATGTCCTCCTCGAGCGTCGCGATGTGCTGCCGCTGCTCGATGAGCTGCTGCACGGTCGGGCTCAGCATCGCCACCGCGGCGACGAGCGCGGCGAGGATGAGCAGCGACCCTCCCGTGGGCCGGTGCTCGAATCCTCGCCGCCTTCTCGCCATCGCGCGTCGCGTCCCGGCGCTACGCCTGCTGGGCGCGGTAGCGCGGGAACGCGTCGGCGCCCGCGTACACGGCCTGCTCGCCGAGCTCCTCCTCGATGCGGAGGAGCTCGTTGTACTTGGCCACGCGGTCGGTGCGCGCCGGTGCGCCGGTCTTGATCTGGCCGCAGTTGGTGGCCACGGCGAGGTGCGAGATCGTGGTGTCCTCGGTCTCGCCCGAGCGGTGCGACAGGATCGCGGAGTAGCCGTTGCGGTGCGCGAGGTTCACCGCGTCGAGCGTCTCGCTGAGCGTGCCGATCTGGTTCACCTTGACGAGGATCGAGTTGGCGGCGCCGGTCTCGATGCCGCGCTGGAGGCGCTCGGGGTTCGTGACGAAGAGGTCGTCGCCCACGAGCTGCACCTTGCCGCCGATGCGCTCGGTGAGCTCGGTGTAGGACTCCCAGTCCTCCTCGGCGAGCGGGTCCTCGATCGTCACGATCGGGTAGTCCGCGATGAGCTCCTCGTAGAACGACACCATCTCGCTCGCGCTGAGGTCCTTGCCCTCGAACTTGTAGACGCCGTCGTGGAAGAACTCGGTGGAGGCGACGTCGAGGCCGAGCACGATCTCGCTGCCGAGGGTGAAGCGGGTCTGGCCAACGGCCTCGGTGATGAGGTCGAGCGCGGCGCGGGTCGAGGGCACGTCGGGGGCGAAGCCGCCCTCGTCGCCGAGGCCCGTCGCGAGCCCCTTCTCCTTGATGGTCTTCTTGAGCTGGTGGTACACCTCGGCGCCCCACTGCAGCGCCTCGCGGAAGCTCGACGCGCCGATCGGCAGGATCATGAACTCCTGCACGTCCACGCCGGTGTCGGCGTGCGCGCCGCCGTTGATGATGTTCATCATCGGCACGGGCAGCACGTGCGCGTTCGCCCCGCCCACGTAGCGGAAGAGCGAGAGCTCGGTCGACTCGGCCGCGGCCTTCGCCGCGGCGAGGCTCACGCCGAGGATCGCGTTCGCGCCGAGGCGCTCCTTGTTCGGCGTGCCGTCGAGCTCGATGAGCTCCGAGTCGAGCGCGCGCTGGTCGGTGGCGTCGAAGAACTCGACGGCCGGGTTGATCTCGTCGGCGACGCCCTGCACGGCCTTCTCGACGCCCTTGCCGAGATAGCGGTCGGGCTCGCCGTCGCGGAGCTCGTAGGCCTCGAACGCGCCGGTGGATGCGCCCGAGGGCACCGCGGCGCGGCCCATCGCGCCGTTGTCGAGCGTGACCTCGACCTCCACGGTGGGGTTGCCTCGGGAGTCGAGGATCTCTCTTGCATAGACGTCGACGATGAACGACACGGGTGTACCTCCGATGGGATGGGTGACGGTGCCTGTCGAGTCTAGCGAGCGCCGGATGCGCCGGGGTTCAGCGAAGCTCCGAGTCCCCGCCCCGTCCGCCGCATTCCCGTGCGCGTCACGCCCCGTCATCCGCGCATCGTCCCGCGACGCCCGGTTACCGCGCATGTCGGGATCTTCCGCGGGTTGAAGCCGTGTGACGGACGGAGTCGGACCGTGACCGCGCGGGGTTTGCGGCGGCGCTGCCGCTCCGTAACGTCCTCGAGCACACGGCATCCCCGAGGGCGTCCCCGGACGCAGAACCATCCGACAGAACGGAGCTCCCATGGTCAAGGTCATCGGCCTCGACATCATCGACAACTCGCCATCCCCCGCGGACGGCGTCCAGCTCTCCGCCAAGGAGCGCTTCGACACGGTCCTCGCCAACGCGGAGCGCTTCGAGGCGCTCGGCTTCGACGGCTTCGCGGTCGGCGAGCGCCACCATCATCCCTTCATCTCGAGCTCCCCGCCCGTCCTGCTCTCGAACATCGCCGCCAGGACCTCGCGCATCAGGCTCTTCACCGGCGTCACGCTCCTGTCGGTGCTCGACCCGGTGCGGGTGGCCGAGGACTACGCGACGCTCGACCACCTCTCCGACGGCAGGCTCGAGCTCATCGTCGGCAAGGGCAACGGCCCGCAGCAGACCGAGCTCTTCGGCATCTCCCGCGACGACGCCTGGCGCACCGAGCACGAGAACTACCGCATCCTGCGGCAGCTCTGGTCGGACGAGCCCGCGAACTGGGAGCCCGAGCCCGGAGCCCCGACCACCCGGCCGGTGCCGCTGCGCGGCGCCCGGATCTCGCCGCAGCCGCTGCAGCCGAGGATCCGCACCTGGCACGGCTCCTCGACCTCGGCCGCGACCGTGGAGCTCGCCGCCGAATACGGCGATCCGATCTGGGTCGCGAACGTGCAGAAGTCGATCGAGGGCTATGAGCCGCTCGTCCGCCGCTACCGCGAGGCCTGGGCCGAGCTGGGCCGCGACCCGCGCGAGGCCCGCGTCGGCGCGGGCTTCAGCCTCTTCCTCACCGATCGCTCCCAGGAGGCGGTCGAGGCGTTCCGCCCCGTCTACGAGCGGCACTACGCGCCGAAGGTGGACACCTACAACGACTTCGCCCCCGACACGCTCTTCCACGACTACGACGACTACCTCGCCCGCAGCTCCGCCCTGATCGGCAGCCCGCAGCAGGCGGTGGAGAAGCTCGCCCGGTACGCGGAGGTCTACGGGCTCGACGCCATCAGCATCCCCGGGCACCGCGGCGCGCTCACCGAGGCCCAGTGGCTGCGCAGCCTCGAGCTCTTCCGCACCGAGGTGCTGCCCGAGATCGCGAGGCTCGCCACTGTCCCCTCGGCCCGGTGACCCGATCCGATACCGCTCCCCTATCCCATCCATCCCGCAGGAGTTCCGACATGCCCCGCACCCCGCTCTTCCTCGCACTCGAGATCGACGGCGATGGCGCGCACCCCGCCGCCTGGCGCGCCGCCGACCATCCGCCCGCCGACCTCCTCTCGCCCGACAGGACCGCCGAGCTCGTCCATCGGGCGGAGCGCGACGGCTTCCACGCCGTCACGATCGCCGATTCCGTGCTGCCTCCCGCCGCGAGCCCCGGGATCACCGCCCGCCTCGACGCGGTCCTGCGCGCCGCCTTCGCCGCGCCCATCACCTCGACCATCGGCCTCGTCCCCGTCGTGAACGCCCCCTGGAACGAGCCCTTCCACCTCTCCGCCCAGATCTCGAGCCTCGACCACGCCTCCCTCGGCCGCGGCGGCTGGCTCGTCGCCGCCGAAGCCGACGCCGAGTCGAGCGCCGTCTACGGCCGCGATGCCGTCCCGGACGCATTCGCCCGGCACGAGGAGACCGAGGACGTCGTCCGTGCCGCCTCCCTGCTCTGGGACTCGTGGGAGGACGGCGCCGCGATCCGCGACGCCGACAGCGGCCGCTACCTCGACGGCGCCAAGGTGCACCCGATCCGCTTCGAGGGCCGGTCCTTCACCGTGCGCGGCCCGGCCATCACCCCGCGGCCGCCGCAGGGCCGACCCCCGATCTTCGCCCGGCCGGACGAGGCGCCGCACGACCTCATCGACGTCGCGGTGATCGGCGCCCCCGACCGGGCCGCCCTCGAGCGCAGCGCGGCCGAGCTCCGCACCGGCGGCATCCCCCGCGTCATCGCCGAGATCGAGGTCGCCCTCGACGCGAGGGGGCGCAGCGCTCGGGACCGCGTGCGCGAGCTCGACGAGCTGGCCCGCGCCGACGGCCTGCCCGCCTGGGAGGCGGAAGGCGCGGCCCCGCGATCGGACCGCGCTCCCCTGCGCTTCCTCGGCCATCCGGAGGAACTCGCGAACCTGCTCGACTCCCTCCGCGGCGTCGTCGACGGCGTGCGCCTCTTCCCGGCCGTCGTCGACACGGACGCCGAGGAGCTCGGCCGAGCCGTGCTCCCCGCGCTGCGGTCCCGCGGCATCGCGGACGCGCCGGTCTTCGGCTCGACGCTCCGCGAGACCCTCCGCCTCCCCCGCCCCGAATCCCGATTCGCAACCGCTCACACGACCAGCAAGGCAGGTGCACGATGACCGCGACCACCACCGACCTCCCCCGTCCCGATGCCCGGGTCCACTTCGGCGTCTTCTACGCCGGCGTGGGCGAGGGCGTGGACTGGCAGTCCCCCGACGCGCTCGACCAGATCGAGTTCGAGGCGTTCCGCCGCACCATCCGCACCGCGGAGCGCGGCCTGTTCGACGCGTTCTTCTTCGGCGAGGGGCTCCGCCTGCGCGAGCACCTCGGCGAGGTGATCGAGCTCAACGTCGCCGGGCGCCCCGACTCCCAGACCCACCTCGCGGCGCTCGCGGCCATCACCTCGCGGATCGGCCTCGTCGCGACGCAGAACGCCACCTACCACGAGCCGTACGCGCTCGCCCGCCGCCTCGCCTCGCTCGACGTGCTCTCGCGCGGGCGCGCCGCGTGGAACATCGTCACCACCGTGAACTCCTGGACCGGCGAAAACTTCCGCCGCGGCGGCTACGTGGACGTGCCGCACCGCTACGCGCACGCCGAGGCGAACGTCGAGCTCGTCCGGGCGCTGTGGAACTCCTGGGCCGACATCGAGCCGAGCGGCGATCGGCGCGCGGCGCAGTGGGCCCCGCAGGTCTCGCCCGTGACCCCGGCGGGCGAGTTCGAGGGCGTGCGCGCCCGGCACACCGTGCCGTCGAGCCCGCAGGGGCACCCCGTGCTGTTCCAGGCCGGCGACTCCGCCGGCGGCCGGGACCTCGCCGTCCGCCAGGCCGATGTCATCTTCTCCAGGCATTCGGAGCTCGGCGCCGCGCTCGAGTTCGCCGCGGACATCCGCAGGCGGCTCGTCGCGCACGGCCGGCCCGAGGACGACGTGAAGATCCTCCCGGGCGGATCGATCGTGCTGGGCGACACCCCCGAGGAGGCGGAGGAGCGCTTCCGGCACGGCCAGGAGACGGCCTGGACCGACGGCCACGTCGTCCAGTTCGTCGAGCACACCTACGGGCAGGCGCTGCCCGGCCTCGACCCCGATGGGCCGCTGCCCGGGTTCGACCCCGAGGCCGAGGAGATCTCGGTGGAGCGGGGCACCGTCGGGCACTACCGGAGCCCCAAGGAGGTGGTGGACGGCTGGCGCTCGCTCAGCCGCGAGCGCGGCTTCTCCTCCGTGCGCGAGCTCGTCCGCCACCTCAACGATCACCGCTCCTTCGTCGGCACCCCGAGCGGCATCGCCGACCGGCTCGTGCACGCCGTGCGCAGCGGCGCGTTCGACGGCCTCAACCTCGGCCTCCGCCATGTGCCCGGCGGACTCGACGACATCGTCGACCGGCTCGTCCCCGAGCTCCAGGAGCGCGGCGCCTACCCCGCCGAGTACGAGGGCAACACCCTCCGCGAGCACCTCGGCCTGCGCGCCCCGCTGGGTCGCCGCGTCGCCGCCTGACACGCACCCACCCGGCATCCGTCCCATCCCATCCGCGACCCCGAAAGCAGACATCCCGTGAACCTCATCCCGCGCGCGCGACGCGCACGAACCTCGATCGCCGCTGCACTCGCCCTCGGCGCCCTGCTCCTCAGCGGCTGCAGCGCCGCCGAGGACTCCGCCCAGGCCACCGAGCCGCAGGAGGGCGGCGAACTCGTCATCGGCCTGCAGGGCTTCAACCACCTCGACCCCCAGCAGGGCGGCAACAACGACGACGTCGCCATCCAGCGCCAGCTCGTCGCCTCCCTCACCGTCTCCGACCCCGAGAACCCCGGCACCGTCCTGCCGTGGGTCGCGGAGTCGTGGGAGATCAGCGAGGACTCCTCGGAGTTCACGTTCACCCTCCGCGAGGACGCCGAATTCCATGACGGCACGCCCATCGACGCCCAGGCGGTGAAGGCGAACTTCGACGCCCTGCTCGAGCTCGGCGCCCAGGCGGCCGCCGCCTCCCAGCTGCTCGAGGGCGCCACCACCACCGTCGACTCCGAGCACGTCGTGACCGTCGCCTTCCCCGGACCCAACCTCCAGTTCCTCGAGGCGACGAGCACGACAACCCTCGGCCTCATCTCCGAGGAATCCACGAAGCTGCCGATCGAGGACCGGCGCAACGGCGAGTACGTCGGCTCCGGCCCCTTCGAGCTCGAGAGCTACACCCCCGAGCAGGAGGCGGTGCTCGTGAAGGTGCCCGAGTACAACCTCAACACCGAGGTCGACTCGAACCAGGGCCCCGCATATCTCGACCGGATCACCTTCACCCAGATCGAGGAGATCAGCGTCCGCTCGGGCAGCCTCACCTCCGGCGAGGTCCAGGCCGCGACCTTCCTCACGACCCCCGAGCTCGACTCCTTCGAGCAGACCCCCGGCTTCCACGTCATCGAGCGCACGAACCCCGGCACGGTGTTCTCGCTCACGCCGAAGCTCGACAAGGACACGCCGCTGCAGGAGCTCGCCGTGCGCGAGGCCTTCCAGAAGGCCATCGACCGCGAGGAGGTCTCGAAGATCACCTACGGCGACGAGGCCATCCCCGCGACGAGCCTGCTCGCGGAGACCACGCCGCTCTACACCGACCTGAGCGGCGCCCTCGAGCACGACCCGGAGGGGGCGAAGGAGATCCTCGAGGAGGCCGGCTGGGAGGTCGGCGCCGACGGCATCCGCGAGCGCGACGGCGAGCGCCTGAGCTTCGAGGTGATCTTCTGGCAGGCCTCCGACCCGCTCATCGCGGTGCAGGAGCAGCTCGCCGAGGTGGGCATCGAGTTGCAGGTCGTGCAGGTGAGCGTCTCGGAGGCGACGGCGCGCGAGGACCAGTCCGATCTGCAGTACGGCAACGTCTCCCGCAACGAGCCCGACCGCCTGCGCCAGGACTTGGCCGCCTTCCTGCCCGTGTGGGCGGAGGCGGGTCTCGACCCCGAGCAGAACCCCGACCTCCCCGAGATCGCCGAGGCGCTCGACGCGCAGGTCGGCCAGCAAGACCCGGAGGAGCGCCAGCAGACCCTCGCCGACGTGCAGACCACGATCATCGAGGACGGCTACCGCTTCCCCCTCTACACGCTGATCTCGCGCATCGCCGTGAGCGATGAGGTGCACGACCTCCAGCTCGACGGCACCTCGCGGCTCACCTTCCTCAACACCTGGGTCGAGTCCTGACCGGGCGCGGCCGAAGTCGAAAGCAGTCGATCATGGCGTTCACCATCCTCAAGCACGTGGGGCAGGCGGTCTTCGTCGTCTGGGCCGCCTACACCCTCACCTTCTTCATCCTCTACCTCCTGCCCGGAGACCCGGCGACCATCCTCGTGATGTCCGTGACGCAGGAGGATCAGACGCTGAACGAGTCGGAGATCGCGGCGCTGCGCGCCGAATGGGGGCTCGATCGGCCGCTGCACGAGCAGTACCTCTCGTCGCTGCAGCACGCGCTGCAGCTCGACTTCGGCCGTTCCTACGAGACCAACGAGGCTGCCGGCGAGCGCGTCCTCGCGCTGCTCCCGCAGACCGCGGCGCTCGCCGGCACCGCCCTCGTCATCGCGATCCTCGCCGCAGCGGCGCTCGCGATCGCGATCAACTTCGCCCCCTGGCCCTGGCTGCGCCGCGTCCTCGCGGCCGTGCCGCCGCTGGGCATCTCGCTGCCCGGCTTCTGGATCGGTCTGCTGCTGATCCAGCTGTTCTCCTTCCGGCTCGGACTGTTCCCGCCGATGGGCAGCAAGGGCGTCGAGAGCCTCGTGCTGCCGGCCATCACGATGGCGATCCCCCTCGCGGCGACCCTGGCGCAGCTGTTCTCCCGCAGCCTCGAGGCCACGCTCCGGGAGCCGTACATCGACGTCGTCCTCGCCCGTGGCGCGGGCGGAGCGCGCGTCCTCGGCCACGCGGCGCGGAACGCCCTGCTGCCGGTGCTCACGATGATCGGGCTGCTCTTCGGCCAGCTCTTCGCCGGCGCCGCCATCACCGAGACCGTGTTCAGCAGGGACGGCATGGGCAAGCTGACCGTTGACGCCGTGAGCCGCTTCGACGGCCCCGTGCTCCTCGCGATCGTCGTCGTGGTCTCCGGGCTCTTCGTCATCTCGAGCCTGCTCACCGACCTCGTCTACCCCCTGGTCGATCCGCGCACCAGGCACCAGCACGCCCTCAAGAACGGAGCGAAGGCATGACCACCACCGAGACCCGCCCCGCAGTGTCGGATGCCGGACCGTCCGCCGCGGCGGCGCCCCTCCTCGACGCGCCGCTCGCCGCCGGAACCCCGCAACGGCCCCCGGGCCGCCCCCGCGCCCGATTCGCCGCCTTCGCGCGGCGGCTGCGCACCGACCCCCTGCTCGTCCTCGCCATCGCGGTCTTCGCCGTGGTGCTGCTGTGGTCGTTCTGGCCCTCGCTCTTCACGGCCCACCACCCGACGAAGATCGACTCCGACTCGATGCTGCTGCCGCCCTCGGCCGAGCACCTGTTCGGCACCGACCAGGTCGGGCGGGACCAGTTCAGCCGCGTCGTGCACGGCACCGCCCTCTCGATGGCCGCAACCCTGGTCGCGGTGCTGGTGGGACTGACCATCGGCTCGCTCGTCGGCCTGCTGGCCGGCTATCTCCGCGGCTGGTTCGATCTGGTGACCATGCGCATCGTCGACGTGATCATCTCGCTGCCCTCGCTGCTGCTGTCGCTGATCATCGTCACGGCGATCGGCTTCGGCACGGTCAACGTCGCGATCGCGGTCGGGCTGGCCAGCAGCGCCAGCTTCGCGCGAATCATGCGGGCCGAGGTCATCAAGGTCGCGAGCTCCACGTACGTGCAGGCCAGCCGGCTGTACGGCGGCCGGCCGAGGCACGCGCTGTTCCGCCACATCCTGCCCAACTCGATCGCGCCGGTGCTCTCGCTCGCCGCGCTCGAGTTCGGCACCGCGATCCTCGCCGTCGCGGCCCTGAGCTTCCTCGGCTTCGGCGCCACCCCGCCCACGCCCGAGTGGGGCGCGCTCATCTCCGAGGGCCGCAACTACCTCGCGACGGCCTGGTGGCTCACCGTGATCCCCGGGCTCATCCTCGCCGTGGTCGTCGTGGCCGCCAACCACATCTCCCGCGCATTCCAGAAGGGTACGAACTGATGACCGATATCGCAGCGCCCCTGCTCGAGGTGGAGCACCTCGCCGTCGACTACCACGTCGCGGGGCGGCGCAACCACGCCCTCCGCGGCGTCTCCTTCCGCATCGACCGCGGCGAGCGCGTCGCGCTCGTCGGCGAATCCGGCTCGGGCAAGACCACGACGGCCCACGCCGTCATCAACCTGCTCCACGAGGCGGCCGAGGTGGTCGGCGGGCGCATCGAGTTCGACGGCGTCGACCTCCGCACCCGCTCCAAGCGCGAATGGCGGTCGATCCGCGGCGCCCGGATCGGCCTCGTGCCCCAGGACCCGAACGTGTCGCTCAACCCGGTGCGCCGGATCGGCGAGCAGATCGCCGAGGGCCTGCGGATCCACGGCCCGGTGGGGCGGAAGGAGGCGCAGGAGCGGGCGGTGGAGCTGCTCGAGCGCACCGGGATCCCCGACCCCGAGCAGCGCGCCGGGCAGTATCCCCACGAGCTCTCCGGCGGCCAGCTGCAGCGCGTGCTCATCGGCGCGGCCCTCGCGCCGGGCCCCGAGCTCCTCATCGCGGATGAGCCGACGAGCGCGCTCGACGTGACCGTCCAGAAGATCATCCTCGACCGGCTCGACGCGGAGGTGGCGCAGTCCGGCGCCTCGCTGCTGCTGGTCACCCACGACCTCTCGGTGGCGGCCGAGCGCGCCGACCGCATCCTCGTCTTCTCGCAGGGCGAGATCGTCGAATCGGGCACGCCGGAGCAGATCCTCGGGCACGCGCGGCATCCGTACACGCAGCGGCTCGTGAGGGCGGCGCCCGACTTCCGCGCCTCGCTCGAGGAACGGCCGCTGCGCGAGCTCGAACCGGCGAACGCCGACGCCGAGCCGCTGCTGCGCATCGACCGCGTGAGCAAGACCTATCGGCGGGGCCGCGGCCGCCGCGCCCGCGAGGTCGAGGCGCTCCGCGGGGTCTCCCTCGACGTCCGGCCCGGCGAGACGGTCGCCCTCGTCGGCGAATCGGGCTCGGGCAAGAGCACGCTCTCGCGCGTGGTGCTCGGCATCGCGGACGCCGACGAGGGCTCGGTGCGGTTCGCGGGCCGAGAGCTGTTCGCCCTCTCGGGCGGCGAGCACCGCGAGGTGCGCCAGTCGCTCACACTCGTCTACCAGAGCCCGTTCGCATCCCTCTCCCCCGGGCTCAGCGTCTCGCGCATCGTCACCGAGCCGCTCGTGAACTACGGGCTCGAGCCCCGCTCGCGCCTCGACGCCATCGCCGCCGAGCTGCTCGACCGGGTGCGGCTGCCGCGGACGTTCCTCGACCGGCTGCCCGCGGAGCTGTCCGGCGGACAGCGACAGCGGGTCGCCATCGCCCGGGCGCTCTCCCTGAACCCGGAGCTCATCGTGCTCGACGAGCCCGTCTCCGCCCTGGACGTGACGGTGCAGTCCCAGATCCTCGACCTGCTCGTCGAGACGCAGGAGCGCACCGGCGTGAGCTACCTGTTCATCACCCACGACCTCGCGGTGGTCCGCGAGATCGCCCACCGCGTCGTGGTGCTGAGCAAGGGGCGCGTCCAGGAGTCCGGGCCCGCCGAGCAGATCCTCTATTCTCCCCGCGCCGAGTACACCCGCCGCCTCATCGAGGCGGTGCCGGGCGCCGACCGGCACGAGACCGCCCGAGGAGGCCGTTCATGACCGCGCAGCACGACCCTTCGACCACGCCCCTCGGCGTGCTCGACGTCATCGCCATCTCGGAGGGGCAGACGCCGGGAGAGGCCATCGCGGACTCCCTCGCCGTCGCCCGGCACGCCGAGCAGGCCGGGTACGGCCGCTACTGGCTCACCGAGCACCACCTCAACGAGGGCATCGCCGGGTCCGCGATCACCACCCTCCTGCCGGTATTCGCCGAACGCACCCAGCGCATCCGCATCGGCACCGCGGCCACGCTGCTCGGGAACTACCACCTCGTCCAGGTCGCCGAGGCCTTCGGCGCGCTCTCGGCGCTCTACCCGGGGCGCATCGACCTCGGCCTAGGCCGGTCCGGCAGCATCCCGGCGGTCTCCCCGGAGTCGGCGGCGGCACCGCTCGTACCCGCGCCGGACGACCGCGCGAATCTCGACGCGCCGCAGGGGAACCGCATCGTCGACGGCCTGGTCGTCCCGCCCAAGCGGGACCTCTTCCAGGGGCTCCGCAAGCGCTTCGCCCTCTCGCAGCGGCTGTTCCGCCGCATCGCGGGCGACACCGCGGGGCTCGAGGAGGCCGTCGCCGAGCTCCGAGCGCTCTTCGCCGGCACCTCCGTGGACGAGGACGCGGGCCCCTACGTGGCTCCGCCCGCGAACGGCGCACGGCCGGAGCTCTGGGTGCACGGCTCGAGCGCGGGGATCAGCGCGCGGGTCGCGGGCCGCCTGGGGCTGCCCTTCGGCTCCAACTATCACGTCTCGCCCGCCACTACGCTCGAGGCCGTCGCCGAGTACCGGAGGCATTTCCGCCCCTCCGAGGGACTGCGGGAGCCCTACGTCATCGTCGCCGCCGACGCGCTCGCCGCCGACACCGAGTCGGAGGCGAGACGGCTCGCCGAGGGCTACGGCCACTGGGTCGCCTCGATCCGCGCGCCCGAGGGCCGCGGTGCGATCCCCTATCCCGACCCCGAGCGCGCGGCGGCGCAGCCGCTCTCGCCCGCGGAGCTCGAACGGGTGCGGGACCGGCTCGACACGCGCTTCACCGGAGCGCCGGAGCAGGTGGTCGAGGGGCTCTCGACGCTCAGGCGCGTCACCGGCGCGGACGAGCTGCTCGTCACCACGACCGCGCACGCGGTCGCCGATCGCGTCCGGAGCTTCGAACTCCTCGCGGAGGCGTGGTCGCGCACTCCCGCGGTCGGCTGACCGCCCGCGGCGCCGCCTCGGGCGTCCTGGCGCGGCAGGGCCGGTGCCGCGTACCATTCCCGCATGGCCTCTCCCGGACGTCCGCCCCTCGATCGCGCCGAGCTCGCGCCCATCCTCCAGGCGGTCATGGATCTCGTCTCCTCGAAGGGCTCGCGCCAGATCTCGTACAAGGACGTCGCGCAGGCGGCCGGGGTCTCGGTGGGCAAGCTGCAGCATCATTTCGGCACCCGCGACGACCTCATCCGGGAGGCGTTCGAGCATCGGCTGCTGCGCGTGACGAAGCGCATCCAGCGCATCCGCGAGCAGCCCGGCAGCGCGGCGCACCGGCTCTCCGCCGCGGTGGAGGAGGCCACGCTGCGCAACACCTGGCAGCGGTCGACGATCTGGATCGACCTGCTGGGCCGCTCGCTCGACTCGACGGCCTACCGCTCGCTCCGCGATCTCGTGGACGTCTCCTGGCGCCGCGCCTTCCGCCAGATCATCCGCGACGGCGTCGACAGCGGCGAGTTCGACGCGGACGTCGACGTCGAGGACGCCGTCGCGAGGATCGTGCTCACGGTGGACGGCATCATGGTGCAGATCTTCGTGCAGGGCCGCGAACGCGTCACCGAGGAGGCGCCGCGCCTGCGGGGGATGCTCGTCGCCACGGTCGAGTCCGCGCTCGGCGTCGCGCTCGACTAGCCCGCCGCGGCTCGCCCCGGACTCGCCTCGGCGCGACGGGGCTTTCCTCGTCCCAAATAACCAGTATGATGATATTGCAAATTGGAGGCGGCGCGGCCTCCACCGCAGCCGACGGCACCGCAGCCGCGAACGGCGGGCGTCACGCCGCCGCACCGACACGATCAGCACCCCTCGTCGGCGAGGCCGCGGGCCGTTCGCCACGGGGGCGGAGAAGGGCGAGAGAGCATGACAGACGTAGTGATCATCGGGGCCGGCTCGGCCGGGATGACGGCCGCCCACCGCCTGACGCAGGCCGGCGCGAACGTCACCGTCCTCGAGGCGCGGGCACGCGTGGGCGGCCGCACCTGGTCGGAGCCGCTCGAGAACGGCGAGATCGCCGAGCGCGGCGGCGAATACTTCGAATCCTCGATGACCGACGTGTTCGAGCTCGCCGAGGAGCTCGGGCTGACGATGACGACCCAGGGGTTCAACCCGACCGCACGGCCGACGACCGACCCCGACGGCCCGGGCCTCGAGGCGCTCGCCGCGGCCAGCCGTACCGTCGTCGAGCACTGGGCGGGCCTCGACCGGATCGGGCCCGACACGAGCATCCAGGATGTCCTCGACGGAGCCGGGCTCGACCCCGAGCTCGCCGCCGTGCTGCGCGGCCGGATGTCCTGCCACCGCTCCGCCCTCATCTCGAACATCTCCGCCTACTGGAGCGAGGGGCCGGAGTCCGCGGCCGTCGAGGAGGAGCACCACGTGCGCATCCGCGGCGGCAATCAGCAGCTCGCCGAGCGCATGGCCGATCGGGTGGGGCGCGAGCGCATCCTCCTGCGCCGGCCCGTGGGGCGCGTCGAGCCCGACGGCGCCGGCTACCTCGTGACGGGCATGACCGGCGAGACGATCCGCGCCGACGCGGTGATCGTCGCGGTGCCCGTCGGCGTGCTGAAGCAGTTCGAGATCGAGGGGCTCGATCCGCGCACCCGCGCGGCGATCCGCAAGATCGGCTTCGGCGACGCCGCGAAGCTGCACCTCGCGGTGCGGGGCGAATGCCCTCCCGGGATCCGGCAGGACGTGAGCCGCCCGTACTCGACGTGGGCGCCGGCTGCCGTGGGGCGGTCCGACGCCGCGTACGTCACCGGCTTCTCGGCCACGCACGAGACCCAGCGCAAGCTCGGCATCGCGGAGGGGCCGGAGCTCTTCCGCCGCCGGCTCCACGCCGACTGGCCCGAGCTCGACTTCACGGGCGGCTCGCTGTTCACCTACTGGGGCGCCGATCCGTGGACCCGCGGCGCCTACAGCTACCGCCCACTCGGCTGGAGCGCCGAGAACGACGAGTTCATCGCCGCCCCGAACGGCCGGATCCTCTTCGCCGGCGAGCACACCGCCGACATCCACCGGAGCCTCATCTGCGGCGCGATCCGCAGCGGCGAGCGCGCCGCGCGGGAAGCGCTCGAGCGCCTCTAGCCGAACCATGCCGCGAACAGAACGGAGCCCCATCATGACCGCCGAATCCGCCGCCGAGCGCGGCGAATCCCCCGTCGCCCTCATCACCGGCGGCGGAACCGGCATCGGCGCCGCCACCGCGGCCGCCCTCGCCGCATCCGGCTGGCGCGTCGTCGTCAGCGGCCGCCGGCTCGACCGCCTCGAGCGCACCGCCGCGCGGACCGGCGCGACGCCCGTCGTCGCCGACGCCACCGACACCGCCGCCGCGAACGCGCTCCTCGAGCAGACCCTCGAGCGCTTCGGGCGCCTCGACGGGCTCGTGCTCAACGCGGGGGTCACAGGGCGCGCCGAGGTCGCGGAGATGTCGGACGAGCTGTGGGACGACCAGATCCGCACGAACCTCACCGCGGCGTTCAAGGTCGCGCGCGCCGCGCTGCCCGGCCTCATCGAGGCGAAGGGGAGCATCGTGGGCGTGGCCTCCTCCTCGAGCCTGCGGGTGACCCCGCGCCTGCCCGCCTACAACGCCGCGAAGGCGGGGCTCGCCATGCTCATGCAGACCATCGCAGTCGACTACGGCCCCTCGGGGGTGCGGGCCAACGCGGTCTGCCCGGGGTGGACGCGCACCGAGATGGGCGACGCGGCGATGGCGCAGGTCGGCGAGCGCCTGGGGCTGGACGTCGAGGACGCCTACCGCATCGCCTCGGCCTTCCTCCCGATCCGGCGCGTCTCCGCCCCGGAGGAGATCGCCGCGACCATCGCCTGGCTACTCTCGCCCGCCGCCTCCTCCGTGACGGGCGCGGTGATCCCGGTCGACGGCGGCATGACCGCGGCCGAGCCCACCGCGGCGGGATTCGACCCGCGGGTCTCGCTGCGCCTCGACTGATCCCCGGCGGGCGGACCGCCCTCGCTCCACCCGCCGCGAATATTTGGTATGTTCATACCGAAAATTGAGCGGACACCGACGTCCCCTCGTTTCATCCATCCCGAAAGGCTCGCAATGTTGCCAGCAATCATCATCAGCATCGCCATCGGCGGCGTGCCACTGGTGTTCACCCTCATCAGCTGGGTGATCGCCCGCAAGGACTATTCGGAGGAGCAGTAGATGTTCACCATCGCAGTCATCGGCAGCTTCGTCCTCTACCTCATCGTGGGCGCCGTCGTCGGGCGCACGATCAAGACCACGGACGACTACTACGTGTCGGGCCGAAACGCTCCGACATTCCTCGTGGCGGGCACCCTCGTCGCCTCGTTCATCTCCACGGTCACGTTCATGGGCGAGCTCGGCTTCTCCTACGACGGCTTCCCGTTCCCGCTCCTGCTGCTGGTCTCCTTCAACATCTCCGGCTACGCGGTCGGCGTGCTGTTCTTCGGCCGCTACCTGCGCCGCTCGGAGGCGCTCACCGTGCCCGAGTACTTCGGCAAGCGCTTCGACTCGAAGGCCGTGCAGGCCGTGGCCGGCGCCATGGTCGTGATCGGCATCGGCCTCTACCTCGTCTCCGTCTCGCACGGCCTCGCGCTCATCCTCGCCGAGCTCATCGATCTGCCGATGTGGGCCATCCTCATCATCGTGTGGGCCTGCTACACGGTCTTCACGATGATCAGCGGCGCGCGCGGCGTGCTCATCAACGACACGATCATGTACGTGCTGTTCACCATCGCCGCCGTGGTCGGCATGGGCGTCGTGATCGGCTACGCGGGCGGCCCGGTCGAGGCCGTGGAGAAGCTCACCAACTTCGTCTCGAAGCCCGACGGCCTCGCATGGCACGGCCTCACCGGTTCGGAGTCGAGCTTCGCCGCGCCCTCCGACGCGCTGATCTACTCGCTCACCTTCGGCATCAGCTGGGCCGTGGTGGTCGCCGTCAGCCCCTGGCAGTCGAGCCGCTACCTCATGGCCAAGAACGAGCACGTGGCGCTGCGCTCCGGACTGTTCGCCACCGCCTCGCTGCTCGTGATGTACCTGTTCATCGCCTTCGGCGGCTTCGCGATCAACCTCATCAACCCGAACATCGACCCGAGCGAGGTCGCGTTCATCTGGATCGGCCAGAACTTCCTGCCCCCGGCCATCGGGATCATCATCATCACCGGCATCGTCGCGGCGGCGCTCTCCTCCGCGGCCTCCTTCCTCTCGATCATCGGGTTCTCGGCGGCCAACGACATCCTGCCGGTCATCTCGAAGCGCTTCCGGGCCCGCACCCACGTCACCACGATGACGGGCAGCATCAACACGCAGGCCGTGACCACCGAGCCCGAGAACGCCGCCACGGCGGACAAGGCGAAGCTGCAGGCCTCCCGGATCGTGATGCTCCTCATCAGCGTCGTGGTGCTCGGCCTGACCTTCGTGACCCCGCCCGTGGTGCTCGCGATCGGCTACTTCGCGGCCACCCTGTTCGCCGCGGCCTGGGGGCCGGTGGCCATCTGGTCGACGCAGTCGCGGAAGATCACGGCGCGCGGCGCCCTCGCGGGCATGATCACCGGATTCACCGTCTCGGTCGGCCTGCAGGGCCTCACCGAGTTCACGCCGCTCACGCTCCCGACCATCCTCGACCCCGTGCTGCTCGGCATGGTGCTCGGCATCATCGCCATCTATCTCGGCGATCGCGGCCGGAAGCCGTCCGAGAAGTCCCTCGCCTACTTCGACCGGATCCAGGCGGTGCCGAAGGAGGAGCGCAACCCCAGGCTCGTCCGGGGCACCGGGATCATGGCCTGGAGCGTCGTCGGCATCTGCGCCGCCGCGATCATCGCGATGATCCTGCTCTACGCGATCCCCTACGGCAACATCGTCGGCTAGCCCGGCGCCCCCGATCAGCTGCGATGCAAAGGAGAGACGTCGTGCAGCCGAACACCCCCACAGCGATCTTCCAGCCCCTCGACATCGGTCCGATGCGGGTCGAGAACCGCATCTTCTCGTCCGCGCACCAGACCACCCTCATCCGCGACCACATGCCGACCCCCGAGTTCCTCGCCTACCACCGCGAGCGGGCCCGGGGAGGCACCGGCGCGATCGTCATGGAGGCCACCGCCGTCCATCCCTCCGGGCTGCTCACGCCCAAGACCATCGCGGGCTACCTCCCGCCGATCGTCGAAGGGCTGGCCGAGGTCGCCGACACCGTCCACGGGCACGGGACGGCGCTGCTCACGCAGCTCTTCCACGGCGGCCGGGAGCAGATCGCGGCCGCACCGCGCCCGCCCGCGGTCGGCCCGAGCGCGGTGCCCTCGACGCGGTTCCACGTCGAGCCCCGGGCCCTCGAGCTCCGCGAGATCGAGGAGATCATCCGCGGCTACGCGCTCACGGCCGAGCACATGCTGGCCGCGGGCCTCGACGGCCTCGAGATCTCCTCCTCCCACGCCTACCTGCCCTCGCAGTTCTTCACGCGCCGGAGCAACCACCGCGCCGACCGCTACGGCCCGGAGCATCCGCTGCGCTTCCTCGCCGAGGTCGTGGCGGCCGTGCGCGAGCGTGTGGGCGACCGCCTCGCCGTGGGGCTGCGCCTCGCGCTCGACGAGATGTCGGCGTCCGGCCTCGACGAGTCGGCCTGCATCGACGTCGCGGCGGAGGTGGCCGAGCGGCTGCCGATCGACTACGTGTCGTACACGATGGGCGACTCGGCGACGTTCTCCGGCGGGGCGTTCATCGCGCCGCGGCCGCGGACCATGCCCGAGAGCATCCTCGCCCGACTGCCGCGCCGCGAGGAGCGCGGCGGACCCGTCGTGATGGCCACCACCCGCGTGGTGGACATCGAGGAGGCCGAGGAGGCGGTGCGCACGGGCCTCGTCGACATGGTCGGCATGACCCGGGCGCAGATCGCGGACCCGCACCTCGTGCGCAAGGCGCGCGAGGGCGAGCCGATCATCCCGTGCATCGGCTGCAACGTGGGCTGCATCGGCCACTACCACGCCGGCCTGCCGATCGCGTGCATCGTCAATCAGGCCACGGGGCGGGAGACGCTGCTGCCGCAGCCCGCGGTGCGGCGCGAGGCCGAAGCGCCCGCGGCGGCGCGGGTCGCGGTGATCGGCGGCGGCGTCGCGGGCATGTCCGCCGCGGCGGAGCTCGCCGGCGCGGGCGCCTCGGCGACCGTGTTCGAGCGCGAGCCGGCGATCGGCGGGCAGCTGCGGCTGGCGGGAGGCGCGCCGGACCACGAGTACACGTGGGGAGCCTGGCGGGCCTGGCAGGAGGAGCTCGTCGAGCACCTCGGCATCGACGTCCGCCTCGGCGCCGAGCCCTCGGCGGAGGAGCTCGCGGAATTCGACGAGGTGATCGACGCGCGCGGCGCGCGGCCCTTCGTGGAATCGCAGTTCGAGGGAGGACTGGGCGCGCGGGTCGTCGACGCGTGGGCCTTCCTGCGGGATCCCGATGCGCACCTCGACGGCGACGTGCTGGTGAGCGACTGGGGCGGGGAGCCCACGGGCCTCGACTGCGTGGAGGCGATCCTCGCCCGCGGCGGCCGCGTGCACTACGCCTACGCGGGCTCCGAGCCCGCGGTGAACATCCACCAGTACCAGCGCTTCGGCTACCTCAAGCGCATCGACGTGCCGGAGTGCACCGTGCGGCCCTTCACGCAGGCCGACGCGGTCGACGGCCGCGTGGTGCTGCGCGGCTCGTTCTCGGACCGCGTGCACGAGCTGCCGGAGGGCGTCACGACCGTGGTGCTCGCGCACGGCCGGGTGCCCGCGGTCGACCCCGAGGCGGCGCGCGGCGTGCGCGTGGGCGATCTCGACGGCCCCCGCTCGCTCGAGGAGGCCGCGCTCGAGGGGCATCGGGCCGCGCGGACCGCGCTCGCGGCTGCCGGCCGGGGCTGCCGGTCGAGCGGCTACTGCTCCAGCGGCTCGAGCGCGATGCCCGCCGGGTCCTCGACGTGCTCCGCGCGGATGTGGGCGACGTGGGTGAATCCCTCGCCCGCCGCGCGGTCGAGCAGGTTGCGCACGTTCTTCGGCCGCCGCTCGATCCGGACGCGGCGGCCCGGCTTCAGCAGCGCGCGCTTGACCCGCATCGTGTCGGCGATCGGCAGCTTCTTGTCGACGAGCGCCAGGACCGCCTCCTCGCCGCCGCCCTCGAGCTCGCGCACGAGGTCGACGATGCGCTCGAAGCCGATCGAGAATCCGCAGGCCGGCACGTCCTGGCCGAGGAAGCGGCCGATCATGCCGTCGTAGCGGCCGCCGCCGCCGACCGAGGAGCCCGACTCGGGGTGCGCGACCTCGAAGATCGTGCCCGTGTAGTAGCCCATGCCGCGCACGAGCGTGGGGTCGAAGACGAGGGGCAGCGCGCCGCCGCCGGCCGCGACCGCCTCGGCGATCCCGCCGAGGGACTCCGCCGCGGCGACGGCGGCCTCCTGCTCGCGCAGCCCCTCGGGCAGCGCGTCGAGGATGCGCGCCGTCTCCAGCGGGATGCCCGCCTCGATCGTCTCGGCCCAGCCCGCGAGCGCCGCGCGGATGCGCTCGGCGGCCGCGGGGCTGGTCTCGGCGAGCTCGGCCACGACGCCCTCGGCGCCGATCTTGTCGAGCTTGTCGATGGAGATGAGCGCGCCGGGCTGCTCGGCCTCCGCGAATCCGCACCAGTCGAGCAGGGCGTTGAGGAGCCGCCGGTCGTTGACGCGGATGGTGCACGTGTCGAGGCCGAGCGAGGCGAGGGCGGCCGAGCCGGCGACGAGCAGCTCGGCCTCGGCGAGCGCGCCGGCCTCGCCGAGGATGTCGATGTCGCACTGCACGAACTGGCGGTAGCGCCCCTTCTGCGGGCGCTCGGCCCGCCAGACCGGGCCGATCTGCAGGCTGCGGAACACCGCGGGCAGCGTGCCGCGATGCGTGGCCACGAAGCGCGCGAGGGGCACCGTGAGGTCGAAGCGCAGCCCGAGGTCGCTCAGCGCGAGGGGGTCGCCGCCCTCGGCCGCGGCGGCGAGCGCCTCGCGGTCGATGCCGCGCCGCAGGATCGCGAAGGAGAGCTTCTCGTTGTCCCCGCCCATGCCGGAGTGGAGCCGCGCCGAGTCCTCCACCACGGGCGTCTCGATCTCGTCGAAGCCGTGGGCCGCGTAGGCGGTGCGGATCTTCGCGAGGACGCGCTCGCGGCGGCGCTTGTCTGCGGGCACGAAATCGCGCATTCCGCGCGGGGGGTTGATCTGTGTGGCCATTGCTCCATTATCGCCCTTCCGCCGAGTCCTCCGCGGCGGCCGCGGCCTCGTGCTCGCGGATGCGCGATTCGAGCCGCCGCACCGCGCGCCGCAGGGAGCCCTCGGCGTCGAAGCCGGCCTGGTTCGCCGCCGCGACGGCGGCGAGGAGGGCCTCGCCGAAGGAGTCCTCCTTCTCGAGCCCGTGCACTCCCCCGGTGAGCGCCTCGGGAGCGGTCTCGAGGCCGAGCCGTTCGGCGCGGCGCAGCACCTTGGCGGCGAGCGCGAGCGCCGGCATGGCGTGCGAGACGCCGTCGAGCACCGAGGTGCGGTCGCGCTTCTCGCGGGCCTTGGCCTCTTCCCAGAGCCGGATGATCTCGTCCATGTCGCGCGTCGGGGCGGGGCCGAAGACGTGGGGGTTGCGGGCGAGGAGCTTCTCGGCCTGGTCGCGGGCGACGTCCTCGAACGTGAACTCCCCCGCCGCCGCGGCGATGTCGGCGTGGAAGAGCACCTGGAACAGCAGGTCGCCGAGCTCCTCGCGCAGGTCCCCGGGCGCGCCCTCCTCGATCGCGTCGATCACCTCCGCCGACTCCTCGGTGAGGTAGGGCACGAGCGACTCGTGCGTCTGCGACTCGTACCAGGCGCAGCCGCCCTCGCCGCGGAACCGGGCGACGGTCTCGAGCAGCCGCTCGAGCTCGGGGTGCTTCGGGGGCCGGGCGGCGGGTTCTTCCTGCTGCATCGCCCCAGGCTAGCCTGGCTGCATGTCCTTCCTCGCGCGCATCCCCGCCTCCGTCTACCTCATCGGCCTCGCGGCGGCGCTGCTCTCGGCCGGGGGCATCGGCATGGCGATGTGGAACGATGCCGCCGAGACCGAGCGGGTGGCCCTCGGCGGCGGCGCGAACATGCAGGCGGGGCTGGCCTACGCCTTCTTCGCGGGCATCGTGCCCGCGTTCACGTGGATCGGCGCCGGCATCGCCTCGGGCATCCTCGTCGCCAAGCGCGTCCGCGGTCGGCAGGATGCGGGCGCGCTCGAGCAGGGCTGGGGCATCCGCGCGACGACCTCGCTCGGGCACATGCTCGCCGTGCTGCTGCTCGCGAGCATGATCGTGTGGCTCTGCTGGCTCGCCGTGGACGCGATCCTGTACCGCGCCTACGGCGAGTACGCCGAGGTCGGCTCGATGACGCGCAACGTGCCCGCCGTGTTCGGCCTCGTCTTCGGCCTCGGCATGACCGGCGCGCTGCCGGCGATCCTGCTCACCGCGAGCGCGCCCGGGCCGGATGACGAATGATGCGCCGCACCATCAGCGCCGAGCCCGGTTCTGTCGGATGACCGCGCTCGACATCGCGGGAAGGTTCCTCCTGCTCTCCGCTCTCACCGGGTTCATCGCCTCGGGTGTGCAGTTCGGCCATCCGATGGCCTATTTCTTGTTCCCAGTGCTGCTCTGCATCGATATCGTTGCGGCAGCGGCATTCGCCGCAACCATCTGGACGGTACGAGCAACGGCTTCCACAGGGAGGCTCTGGCTGGCGCCGCTGGTCTTCAGCGCGGTCACCGGGATCGCGTTCAACGCTCTGCATATCGCCGATGTCGGGGCGCCGTACTGGTGGCAGAGCACCCTGCTCTGGATCGCCAACATGGCTGTCCCCGCCTTCGCGGCGTGGTACTGGTGGGCCCGTACCCGCGAGCCGCATGTCGACTATTGACCGTCAAGGGCGGCTCTCTCCGTAATGCCTCGGGAATATTTCGACGAGCGACGCGGAATCAGCCCGGGCCGCCCCGAGCACGACGGAGCAGCTCGCCGGTGAGTTCAGGATGGCCCTACAGGCGGTCGAAGGGTTCATGAAGTACCGGGAGCGCCGGTGCCAGCGGCGATCAGGAGCGGCTGGGCGCAGACCGGCAGTAGAGGCCGATCTGCTTGCCGTTGCGCGTGTGCTCCCGGACGAAGATCATCCCGGCGGCGCTTCGGGTGGTGCTATCGAGGGGGCTCCGTGCTGGTGGTGCTTCTGGTCGGTCCAGCCGTCGACGGGTTCGGTCTTGAGCAGCACGACGATATCGACGAGGTCCTTCTCGCGGAACGAGCTGCGGCCGCCGGCATAGATCGGCTGCATCGTGGTGCAGATCTTGTCGGCGAGCTGATCGGCGACGGGAAGCTGCTCATGCTGCTCGAGAGTAGTGATCGATCCCGAGGTCGGCGGCCAGGAGTTCGCGGTCGATGTCGCGGCCGAGCTCATAGCCGGTGAGCGCGTCGAGGTGGGTGCGGAGCGCGGTGTCGTCGAGGGGGCCGCGTTCGCGGGCCTGGTCGATGACCTCGCGCATGATGGATCGGTCGCCGACGAGGGTGAGGACGTCGGCGATGGCACGTTCGAGGGTCATCACGGGCAGTTCCTCGACCACGGTGATCTCGTGATCGCTCAGCTGGCGGCGGCGGAATCGGACGGCGGTGTTGCGGGTCTGGAGCCGACGGGGGCTCACGAAGTCGAAGTGCGGGAGGGGCAGGTAGTAGTCGCCGTGGAGCCGAAGTGCGGCGTAGCCGGCGACGGTGATGCCGTCGGCGAGGTGAGTGAAACGGTCGTAGGCGGGTGTCCGCGGGTCTGCGGCGAGCCAGGCCGCTCGGAGGTCCTCGAACTCGGGCTCCGGGCTGCCGGTGAGGCGGTAGACGCGCGGCTTGATGCGGGTGATCAGCCCGGCGGTGTCGAGGCGCGAGAGCTCCATGTGGGTGACACCGGCCTGCCCGGCTTGCGCCGTGGTGAACATCCCCCACTGCCAGGAGGTCAGATCGCCGAGGCGGGCGAGTGCAGAGAGCATAGTCATGCTGCAATTCTAACACTCATGGTTATTATTGCAGTATTAAAATCGACAATCCCGCTCGATGGGACGCTACGGCCGGCGACTACCCGGTGCAGTGCGGGCGGGATCGCGATGAACGCCGCGCTCCGATAACGGGGGTACGGTACGTGCCGTGATCCCGATTCCCGCTTCAGACATCACCGTGAAGGCGTTGGAGGACACCGTGCTCGGGGTGGCGTCGAAGGTGCTGGAACTGCACTGCGGGAAGCCGGTAGAGCCGAAGCGAGTCTTGCTGGTGAACGGTGAGGGTCACTGATGCTGAGCGAAGTCGTCGAAGTCCCTGCCGAGTATTGATGCCGGTCTCGGGCACCCTGGAGTCGGAGCCGGATCGGGGGCCGAGGCTGCGGGCCTGTTCAATACTCTCTCCCCACCGAGTGCCTCGAACGTCTCCTTGGTGGCTTCGGCCTGGTCGCCGAGGTTGCGGGTGAGGGTATCGACGTCGTCGACGTTGCGGATTCAGCCTTGGGCCTCCCCGAGCCCGAGCGTCTCGCGGAGCGTCCTCGGCGCGGCGCCTTCCGCGGGCACGAGGCCGCGTCGGCGCAGCTCCGGCATGAGGTCCTCGGCCCAGCGGCGCATCGCCTCGAGGTTCGAGACCTGCACGATGAAGCCGTCGCACGCGTCGGCCTCGAGCCATCGGGCCATCTCGTCGGCGACGTGGCCCGCGGGCCCCGCCATGATGAGCGTGCCCTGCGCGCCGAGCTCGACCACGACGGCGTCGAGGGGCAGGCCGCGCGTGCGGCACTCCTCGAGGTGGTCGGCGAGCCACGTGCCCTCGTTGACGAGCGCGCGCTCCACATCGCGGAGCCCGATCGCGCCCTCGGGCTCGCGCTCGATCGCCCTCGCGACGCGCTCGCGCACCCGGCCGAACGCATCGTGGCGGCGCACGTGCTCGGCGCGCGCCGCCTCGGGCGGAACCCCGTCGTCGACGAGGTGCAGCATGAGCTTGAGCAGCAGCTTCGGCGCGGGCCGTTCGAGGCCCTGCTCCCGCTGGATTCCGCGGATCGAGTCGCGGTAGGCCCGCGCATCCGCCATCGCGGTCTGCATGCCGAACACGCAGTCGGCGCTCGCCGCGGCGAGCCGCTGCCCGGGAGGGGATTGGCCGGCCTGGAAGATCACCGGCTCGCCCTGCCGCGAGCGCTCGATGTTCAGCGGTCCGGCGACCGAGAAGAACCGGCCCTCGTGGTCGAGCCCGTGCTGCTTGGCGAGGTCGAGGTACTCCCCCGTCCCGCGGTCGCGGGGGAACGCGTCGGCGTCGTAGCTGCGCCAGAGCCCCTTGACGACCTCGATCGCCTCCGCGGCGCGGGCGTAGCGGGTCTCGTGATCGGCCTGCGCGTCGAGCCCGAAGTTGCGCGCGGCGCGGTCGCCGAGCGAGGTGACCACGTTCCAGCCCGCGCGCCCCCGGCTGAGGTGGTCGAGCGACATGAGCATGCGGGCGAGGTTGTAGGGGTGCTGGTACGAGGCCGAGAACGTGCCCACGAGGCCGACACGCTCGGTGGCGGCCGCCAGGTACGACAGCACCGAGAGCGGCTCGAATCGGGAGAGGTAGTGCGGCGGGCCCAGCGGGTCGACGAACACGGCGTCGGCGACGAAGAGGAAGTCGACGCCCGCCTCGTCCGCCATGCGCGCCACGGCGCCGTACCAGTCGGGGTTCACCGAGGCGTCGACCGGCTCGGCGGGATCGAGCCACGCCCGCTCGTCGTCGGGCGCGCCCGACGCGGTGAGCATCGCGCCGAGGAGCAGTCGCCGCGCGGGAGCGTCGGGGCCGGTCGCCTGGATCATCGTCGTTCGCCTTCCCCGGAGCGCATCCGGTCGTTCGAGGGCCGTCGCCTCAAGTATGCGCCGCCCGCGGCTTCGGCTGCCAATCCGCCCGAGGCCGCGGATCGCGCCCCATCGGGTTATGGTTGGCAGATGCACTCCGATGCCCCGCGCGGGCCAGTCCCCGGGCGCCGGCGGCCGAGCCCGGCCAGCATCGCGTCGCTCGCCGTCGTCGTCCTGCTCCTGCTCGCCGCACTCGTCGTCCCCGACCTGTTCGGCGCCGCCGTCGACTCGGTGTTCGGCTGGTCGACGCGATGGCTCGGGGGCGCGCTGCTCATCGGGCCGCTGCTGCTGCTCGTGTTCATCGTCGTGCTCGCCTGCACGCGGTTCGGGCGCGTGCGGCTGGGCCGCGACGACGAGCGCCCCGAGTTCTCGACCGCCGCGTGGGTGGCGATGCTGCTCTCGGCCTCCGTCGGGGTCGGCGTCGTCAGCTACGGCGTCTCGGAGCCGCTCACGCACTTCCTCGCGCCCCCGCTCGAGACCGTCGGCGCCGAGACCCGCGAGGCGGCCGTCCTCGGGCTGCGCGCGACGTTCTTCGAGTGGGGCGTCATGGGCTGGGGCATCTTCGGCGCCGTCGGGCTCGCGATCGGCTACGCGACCCATCGGCTCGGCCGCGACGCCCGGATCTCGACGGCGCTCCGGCCGCTCCTCGGCCGTCATCACCGGGGCTGGGCGGGCCAGGCGGTGGATGCGATCGCGATCGTCGCGACGCTGTTCGGCTCCGCCACCTCCCTCGGCCTCGGCGCGATCCAGTTCAACTCGGGCATGCAGTCGCTCTGGGGCGTCGCGAGCGGCCCGTGGATCCAGGGCGCGATCATCGTGGCGTTCACGGCGCTGTTCACCCTCTCGGCGGTCACCGGCGTGGCCCGCGGCGTGCGCTGGCTCAGCAACGTCGCCATGGTCATCGCGGGCGCGCTGCTCGTGTTCGTCGCGGCCGTCGGGCCCTTCGCCGAGACGATGGGCCTGGTCGCCCGCGCCTTCGGCGACTTCCTCGTCACGCTCGTGCCGATGTCCTTCGCGAGCTACGCGGGCGGCTACGACCAGGAGTGGCTCGCGGCCTGGCCGTACTTCATGATGGCCTGGTGGATCGGCTGGGGCGCCTTCGTCGGCGTCTTCCTCGCCCGCATCTCCCGGGGCCGCAGCATCCGCCAGGTGGTCGCGGGCGTGGTCGTCGTCCCGGGGCTCGTGTTCTGCCTCTGGTTCGGCGTGCTCGGCGCCAACGGCGTGCTCATGCACGGCGCCTCGCCGGAGTTCGCGGCGGCCGCAGCGGGCGACGCGCAGTCGGCCACCTTCGCGCTGCTCGAGCAGTTCCCGCTCGGCGCCGTGACGATCCCCGTCACGATGTTCCTCGTCGCGCTGTTCTTCATCTCGGGCGCGGATGCGAACACGCACGTGCTCGCGATGCTCGCGGGCGGCTCGCCCGAGCGTCCGCGCCCCGGCGGCCTCATCGTCTGGGGCGCGGCCACGGGAGCGATCGCGCTCGCGCTGCTGGTCATCGGCGGCCTCGGCATGCTGCAGATGTTCGTGATCGTGCTCGCGCTGCCGTTCCTCGTGATCATCGGCGCGCTCGCCGTCGCCCTGGTCCGGCAGCTCCGGGCGGATGCGCGCGAGGAGGGGCCGGGGCCCGCGGCGCTCGCCGCGGCGGGCGTGCGGGACGCGGAGGGCTGATCCCGGGGCGCTACCCGGCGCCCTCCTCGCCGTCCTGCTCAACCGACTCCTCGGTCGCGTCGAACAGCGCGCGGAACACCCCGCGCACCCATTCGATGAACTCGGCATCGCCGACCGGCTCGCCCATCCGCCCCGCGGGCAGCGGCAGGTTGAGCACGTGCCCCGCCTCGAGGTACTTGCCGCCCGGGTACATCCGCCGCAGCCGCATCTGCTTCGAGTCGGTGAGCACCGCCGGCGTGATCCGCAGCAGCCGGCCCATCGCCACGATCTCCCCGAGCCCGAGCCGCACCGCCATGCGGCGGATGCGCGAGACCGCGAGCAGCGTCTGCACGGGCTCCGGCAGCTCGCCGTAGCGGTCGCGCAGCTCGTCGACCACGAGGTCGAGCTGGCCGGGCTTCGCGCCGGGCGAGGCGGCCGAGGAGAGCTTCTGGTAGGCCTCGAGCCGCAGCCGCTCGGAGTCGATGTACTCGTCGGGGATGCGCGCGTCCACCGGCAGCTCGAGCCGCAGCTCGGTCTGCACCTCGGGGGCCTCGCCGCGGAACGCGTCCACGGCCTCGCCGATCATCCGCAGGTAGAGGTCGAAGCCCACGCCCGCGATGTGGCCCGACTGCTCGCCGCCGAGCAGGTTGCCCGCGCCGCGCAGCTCGAGGTCCTTCATGGCCACCTGCATGCCCGAGCCGAGCTCGTTGTTGGCGGCGATGGTCTCGAGCCGGTCGTGCGCCGTCTCGGTGAGCGGCCGGTTGCCGTCGTACAGGAAGTACGCGTAGGCGCGTTCGCGGCCCCGGCCCACGCGGCCGCGCAGCTGGTGCAGCTGGCTGAGCCCGTAGCGCTCGGCGTCGTCGATGATCAGCGTGTTCGCGTTGGGGATGTCGAGCCCGGTCTCCACGATGGTCGTGGTCACGAGCACGTCGAACTTGCGCTCCCAGAAGTCGACGATCACCTGCTCGAGCCGCTTCTCCGAGAGCCGGCCGTGGGCGACCGCGATGCGGGCCTCGGGCACGAGCTCCGCGAGATGCGCGGCCACCTTGTTGATCGTGGCGGTGCGGTTGTGCACGTAGAACACCTGCCCCTCGCGCAGCAGCTCGCGGCGCAGCGCCGCGGTGATCTGCTTGTCCGAGCGCGGCCCCACGAAGGTGAGGATGGGATGCCGGTCCTCGGGCGGGGTCGCGAGCGTGGACATCTCGCGGATGCCCGTCACGGCCATCTCGAGCGTGCGCGGGATGGGCGTCGCGCTCATCGCGAGCACGTCGACATTGGTCTTGAGCGACTTGAGCTTCTCCTTGTGCTCGACGCCGAAGCGCTGCTCCTCGTCGACGATGATGAGCCCGAGGTCCTTGTAGGTGAAGGAGTCGGAGAGGATGCGGTGGGTGCCGATGACGATGTCGACCGAGCCGTCCGCGAGCCCCTGGCGCGCCTCCTCGGCCTCCTTGTCGGTCTGGAAGCGGCTGACGCCGCGCACCTGCACCGGGAAGCCGGCCATGCGCTCGGTGAAGGTCTCGAGGTGCTGCCTGACCAGCAGCGTGGTGGGCACGAGCACGACGACCTGCTTGCCGTCCTGCACCGCCTTGAACGCCGCGCGCACGGCCACCTCGGTCTTGCCGAAGCCCACGTCGCCCGCGAGCAGCCGATCCATCGGCACGGGCCGCTCCATGTCGCGCTTGACGTCCTCGATGGTCTGCAGCTGATCGGGAGTCTCGATGAAGGGGAAGGCCTCCTCGAACTCGTGCTGCCACGGGGTGTCGGGCGAGAACGCGAAGCCCTTCGACGCGGTGCGGGCCGAGTAGAGCTTGACGAGCCCGACCGCGATGTCGCGGGTGGCCTTGCGCGCCTTCGACTTCGTGGCGGCCCAGTCGCTGCCGCCCATCTTCGAGAGCGCGGGGCTGTCCCCGCCCACGTACCGCGTGAGCTGCGAGAGCTGATCGGTGGGGACCAGCAGCTTGTCGCCGGGATGGCCGCGCTTCGAGGGCGCGTATTCGAGCACGAGGTACTCGCGCTGCGAGCGCTTGCCGCCCGCGCCGGGGATGGGCACCTCGCGCTGCTCGAGCCGCAGGAACCGGGCGACGCCGTGCTGGTCGTGCACGACGAAATCCCCCGCCTTGAGCTGCAGCGGATCGACGACGGCGTTGGCGCGGCGGCGCGCGAGCTTGCGGGGCGCGGCCGCGTTGTAGCCGGCGGCGCGGCCGTAGAAGTCGGATTCGGTGAGCAGCGCGAGCCGCTGCTCCGGCAGCTGCGCGCCCGCGGTGAGGGGCGCCTGCACCAGGTACGCGACCCCTGCTTCGAGCCCCTCCTCGGGCAGCGAGTCCACGGGGCGCCCCGCCGCGCCGCGCTCCGCGAGCACCTGCTGGGCGCGCTCCACGAGCCCCTGCCCGTTCGCGGCCATGACCACCCGCCAGCCCGCGCCCAGCAGCTCGACGACGTGGTCGATCGCGCCCTCGGAGTTGCCCGCGAAGGAGGGCACCGGCTCGGCCTCCACGTGGAAGGTGCCGTCCTCGTCGCCACCGAAGGGCGAGATGGTCCACCAGGGCCGCTCCCCCTTGATGCCGCGCAAGTGGCTCACCGAGACGTAGTCGCCGCCGGAGAGGTCGATCGGGGCGTCGGCGCCCGCCGTGACGGCGCTCCACGCCGCGTCGAGGAACTCGCGGTTGGTCTCGCGCAGGTCGGTGGCGCGGGAGGCGACGCGCTCGGGTGCGAGCACCGCGATCGCCGCGTCCGCCGGCAGGTAATCCACGATGGGCACGAGCCGCTCGACGAGCGCGGGCGCGAGGGACTCCATGCCCTCGACGGGGATGCCCTCGGCGATCTTCGAGAGCATGCCCTCGATGTTCGGGAACTCGTGCTCCATCTCCCGGGCCCGGGCTCGCACGGCGTCCGTGAGCAGCAGCTCGCGGCTCGGGGTGAGCAGCGCCGCGTCCACGGTCTCGTCGTAGGAGCGCTGATCCGAGACGCCGAAGGGGCGGATCTCATCCACCTCGTCCCCGAAGAAGTCGATGCGCAGCGCGTGCTCCGAGTCGGGCGGGAAGACGTCGAGGATGCCGCCGCGCACGGCGAACTCGCCGCGCCGGGTCACCATGTCCACCCGCTGGTACGCGAGCTCGACCAGCCGCACCGCGACGCGCTCGAGGTCGTTGCCGCGCGAGCCCTGCTCGAGCACGATGGTGAGCGGCTCGTCGAGGCCCGGCATGAGCGGCTGCAGCGCCGCCCGGACCGAGGCGAAGAGCACGAACGGGGCCTCCGGGCGCTCCCGGCGCCGCCAGTCGCCGAGGGCGCGCATCGCGGCCATCCGCCGGCCCGTGGTGTCGGCCGAGGGGCTCAGCCGCTCGTGCGGAAGGGTTTCCCACGCGGGGAACTCGACGACCTCCGCCCGCGGCAGGAAGGCCCGCAGGTCGGTCGAGTACTGCTCCGCCTCGCGGCTCGTGGCGGTGACCACGAGCAGCAGCGGCGGGTGGCCGAGCAGTCGCGCGCGCTCCTCGACGAGCTCGGCGAGCAGCGGCGCCCGCAATCCGTCGACGAGGGTGAAGTCGGCGTCCCGACCGGCCCGGTTCGCGGCGTTCGCGAAGGAATCGGAGGCCTGGGCTGCAGCTAAGAATCCGTGGAGGCTCACCAGAGAAGTCTACGCAAGGCGCCGAGCCCGGAGGCCGCGCAAGGCTGAGCCCGCGCAAGGCCGTCGTCAGGCGAATCCCGCGTCACGCGAGGTCGGCGGAGTCCAGCAGGATCGTGAAGGGGCCCTCGTTCACCGAGGCGACCCGCATCATGGCGCCGAAGCGTCCGGACTCGACGTGCAGGCCCTGCTCCCGCAGCAGCGCGCCCAGGCGGTCGACGAGGGGCTCGGCCTCCGCCCCGCCCGCGGCGTCCGACCAGGACGGGCGCCGCCCCTTGCGCGCGTCGCCGTAGAGCGTGAACTGGCTCACGAGGAGGATCGGCGCGTCGAGGTCGAGCGCGCTCACCTCGCCGTCGAAGATGCGCAGCCCCGCGAGCTTGCGGGCGAGCTTGGCCGCATCCGCCTCGCCGTCCCCGTGGGTGACGCCGGCGAGCACGAGCAGGCCGGGGCGCGGCAGCGAGCCGACGATCTCGCCGTCGACCTCGACGGAGGCGCTGCTGCAGCGGGTGGCGACGAGGCGCACTACGCGCCCCGAGAGTGGACGGTCTGCTGCGCGTCCACGAGGCCGCGCTCGGCGATGAGCTCGACGGCGTCGGCCGCCTCCTGCACGAGCACGCCGAGGGTCTCGCGCTCGCCGTTCGAGAACGGGCGGAGCACGTAGTCCGCGGGGTCCTGCCGCCCGGGCGGGCGGCCGATGCCGACCCGCACGCGCAGGTAGTCGGGACCGATCGCGGAGGAGATGTCGCGCAGCCCGTTGTGGCCGCCGTGGCCGCCGCCGCGCTTGAGCTTGAGCCCGTCGAAGGGCAGGTCGAGCTCGTCGTGGACGACGATCACCCGCTCCGGGGGGACGGAGTAGTACTTGGCGAGCTGGGAGACCGGCCCGCCCGAGACGTTCATGAAGCCGTTCGACTTCGCGAGGACGAGCTTCGGGCCGCCCGGCGCCGGGCGGCCCTCGGCCACGACCGCGTTCGCCCGCGGGTGGCGGCGGAAGGACTCCGCCAGCCGCCCCGCGAGCTCGTCGACCACCATGTGGCCGACGTTGTGACGCGTCGCCCGGTAGCGGTCCCCGGGGTTCCCGAGACCGACCACGAGCCACGCATCCGATGCCATGACCGTGCGGACTACTCCGCGTCCTCTTCGGTCTCCTCGGCCTCGTCATCGCCCTCGGCGACCTCGGCGCGGGGCTCGATGATCGAGAGCACGACGATCTCGGTCTCCTCGTCCGCGAGCGAGAGGCCCGCGGGGAGCTTGAGCTCGGTGGTGAGGATCGAGGTGCCCACCTCGAGACCCTCGACGTCGACCTCGACGAACTCGGGGATGTCGGTGGCGTCCGCGAGCACGGCGACCGAGCTCGTGTCCTGCACGACGATGCCGCCGGGGAAGGGCTCGCCGACGACGTGGATCGGCACCTCGACCTCGACCTGCTCGCCCTTGCGGACGAGGAGGAGGTCGACGTGCTCGATGACCTGGCGGACCGGGTCGCGCTGCACGTCCTTCACGAGCGCGAGCTCCTTGGCGCCCTCGATGTCGAGCTCGATCAGCGCGTTGGCCTTGCGCAGCAGCAGCATGGTCTCGTGGCCCGGCAGCGTGAGGTGCTGCGGGGCGGTGCCGTGGCCGTAGAGGACCGCGGGGATCTGGTCCTTCGCGCGGATCTTGCGGGCCGCGCCCTTGCCGAACGAGGTGCGCACGACGGCACTGAGCGTGTTTTCAACGGACTGGGCCATTGGATGTCCTTTCGATGGGAGAGTTCCCGTGTGAGTTGCGGCGCAACGCACGCGAACGCGTGGCTGCGCCCCGAAAGGCTCCACTCGACCGCGTCGATAACGGATGCGGGTGCATCCCTCGCCGAAGTACAGCTGTCTACTATACACCGCCGCCGCTCGCCCTGCGGACCTGCCGACGTCCGCTGCGCCGCGCGAAATGCGCGCCGATGCCGGCGAAGAGCATGAATGCGGCGACCGGGACGAGGTAGGGCACGCCCGTGTAGAGGAACTCGCCGGAGAGGAACCCGCCCGGGATGCGCTCGCCGAACAGCAGCAGCACGATGCTCACCAGCAGCAGGATCCCGCCGAAGAGGCCGGTGCCGAGGCCGGACATGCCGAGCGTGAGCGCCGAGACGATCGCCGGGATCGCGAAGATCGCCACGGTCACGAGGTAGATCATCCCGATGCCCCCGCCGAGCTGGGTCGCGAGGTTCACCCCGAAGGACTCGAAGCGGACGACGCGGCTGATGTCCCAGGCGGCGAACACGAGCCCGGCAGCCGCGAAGAGGTTGATGAGCACCGACCCGAGCCGGGCGCCGGCCCGGGAGGCGAGCGGTCCCGCCGCGCCGCGGCCCGAGTCCGGGAGCGCCGCGCCGCCTGCGCCGACGATGCCGGCGAATCCGGCGCCCCCGTAGGCGGGCGCGGAGGGCCCGCCGTACCCGCCCGATGCGGCGGGCTGCGGGGCGGGGCGCGTCGGGGC